>JAKIVD010000001.1 GCA_021647205.1 Bacteroidales bacterium
AACCCAGCTCGCGTGCCACTTTAATGGGCGAACAGCCCAACCCTTGGGACCTTCTCCAGCCCCAGGATGTGACGAGCCGACATCGAGGTGCCAAACCACTCCGTCGATGTGAGCTCTTGGGAGTGATCAGCCTGTTATCCCCGGAGTACCTTTTATCCTTTGAGCGATGGCCCTTCCATGCGGAACCACCGGATCACTATGCCCTACTTTCGTACCTGCTCGACTTGTAGGTCTCACAGTCAAGCACCCTTATGCCATTGCACTCTGCGCACGGTTACCAACCGTACTGAGGGTACCTTTGGAAGCCTCCGTTACTCTTTTGGAGGCGACCACCCCAGTCAAACTACCCACCAAACACTGTCTCCCGATTCCTCGGGATTAGGCACCAAATACGTAAAGGGTGGTATTTCAAGGTTGGCTCCACAAAACCTGGCGGCCCTGCTTCGCAGCCTCCCACCTATCCTACACATCACGTATCCAATGTCAATGTTAAGCTGTAGTGAAGGTTCACGGGGTCTTTCCGTCCCGTTGCGGGTAAACGGCATCTTCACCGTTACTACAATTTCACCGAGCTCATAGCTGAGACAGTACCCAGATCGTTGCACCATTCGTGCAGGTCGGAACTTACCCGACAAGGAATTTCGCTACCTTAGGACCGTTATAGTTACGGCCGCCGTTTACCGGGGCTTCAATTCAGACCTTCTCAGGATGGTAAAACCTCCCTGATGAGCCCTCCTCTTAACCTTCCGGCACCGGGCAGGTGTCAGGCCTTATACGTCATCTTTAAATTTAGCAAAGCCATGTGTTTTTGATAAACAGTCGCCTGGGTCGTTTCACTGCGGCCCCGCTCGCGCGGGGCACCCCTTCTCCCGAAGTTACGGGGTTATTTTGCCTAGTTCCTTAGCTATGAATCACTCGAGCACCTTTGGATTCTCTCCTCGACTACCTGTGTCGGTTTACGGTACGGGCAGCTTGTACCTGACGCTTAGGGGTTTTTCTTGGAAGTCTGATTAGGGCCACTATCCACGCGCCCGAAGGCTTGTGGTACTATCCACCTTTAGCAAGACGTGCGGATTTGCCTACACATCTTATACCTACAGTGTTCAACGTGCTATTCCGTCAGCACGCGGGCCTTTCACTACTCCGTCATCCCATCGCAGTACAAGCTGGTACTGGAATATTGACCAGTTGTCCATCGACTGCCCCTTTCGGGTTCGCCTTAGGACCCGACTAACCCTGATCCGATTAGCGTTGATCAGGAAACCTTAGTCTTCCGGTGTGCGGGTTTCTCATCCGCATTATCGTTACTTATGCCTACATTTGCTTTTCCAGACGCTCCACAATGCCTTGCCGGCACTGCTTCAGCGCAGACTGGAATGCTCCCCTACCTCCCGAGTAACTCGGGATTACAGCTTCGGTAATATGTTTTATGCCCGATTATCATCCATGCCCGATCGCTCGACTAGTGAGCTGTTACGCACTCTTTAAATGAATGGCTGCTTCCAAGCCAACATCCTAGCTGTCTCTGCAATCAGACCTCGTTAGTTCAACTTAACATATATTTGGGGACCTTAGCTGGTAATCTGGGTTCTTTCCCTCTCGGACATGGACCTTAGCACCCATGCCCTCACTGCTGAAAAACATATCATAGCATTCGGAGTTTGTCAGGGTTTGGTAGGCGGTGAAGCCCCCTAGCCCAATCAGTAGCTCTACCTCTATGATACTATTAAACAACGCTGCTCCTAAAAGCATTTCGGGGAGTACGAGCTATCTCTTGGTTTGATTGGCCTTTCACCCCTACCCACAGCTCATCCAAAGACTTTTCAACGTCTACTGGTTCGGTCCTCCATTCCGTGTTACCGGAACTTCAACCTGGCCATGGGTAGATCACCAAGTTTCGCGTCTACCCCCCCTGACTATGGCCGCCCTGTTCAGACTCGCTTTCGCTACGGCTGCGTATCTTTTGATACTTAACCTCGCCAGAGAGGAGTAACTCGTAGGCTCATTATGCAAAAGGCACGCCGTCACCCCGCATAACGCGGGGCTCCGACCGCTTGTAAGCGCACGGTTTCAGGTTCTGTTTCACTCTCCTGTTCGGAGTACTTTTCACCTTTCCCTCACGGTACTTGTTCACTATCGGTCTCTCAGGAGTATTTAGCCTTGGCGGATGGTGCCGCCAGATTCAGACAGGGTTTCACCGGCCCCGCCCTACTCAGGATACCACTAAGGTATTAAATCGATTTCGCTTACAGGATTATCACCTTCTTTGATCCAGCTTTCCAGCTGTGTTCTGCTATCAATTTAAAGTCCTACGTTATGGTCCTACAACCCCAGCCAGGCCGTAACCTGACTGGTTTGGGCTGTTCCGTGTTCGCTCGCCACTACTTACGGAATCACTATTGTTTTCTCTTCCTCCGGTTACTTAGATGTTTCAGTTCACCGGGTTAGCTTCCGACTAAGTCGGATGACTGGCCTTCAACCAGCCGGGTTGCCCCATTCGGAAATCTCCGGGTTAATGCTTATTTGCAGCTTACCGAAGCTTATCGCAGCTTGTCACGTCCTTCTTCGCCTCTGAGAGCCTAGGCATCCGCCGTACGCTCTTAGTAACTTTCTTAACCTATTTGTTTAAGTGCTCGATGCACTCGCAAAAATTGTTATTGCTTTCTCTCAATATGTCAATGAACTCTTTATCGGACCGCCTTTCCTGCCTCCCCATTGAGGTTGATCGTGGGGTGTACAGTAATCAGTGATCACTATTTAGAAACTTTGGGCCACTCATTAGTACTTGCTTGTCGGCTGACTAATTTTAAACCCTAATTTCAATATCTTTAAGAACTTGTTGTGAAGTTGCAGGTTGCAGGTTTGGGGCTGCCCCAAACTTTCAACTTTTAACTTTCAACTTTTAACTTTTAACTTTTAACTTTCAACTTCTTCTTGTGGAGAATATCGGAGTCGAACCGATGACCTCTTGAATGCAAATCAAGTGCTCTAGCCAACTGAGCTAATCCCCCGGGTAAAAAGTACTTAAAGTACTTAGAGTGAGCTAAAGTACTTAGAGTGAGCTAAAGTACTTAGAGTTGAAATTAACTTTAGTTCACTTTAGGCACTCATAACTTTAGGCACTTCTTTTGTAGTCCCGCGCAGATTTGAACTGCGGACCCCTACATTATCAGTGTAGTGCTCTAACCAACTGAGCTACGGGACTGTTTTTGAATATCGAATGTTGAACCTCGAATGTTGAATGTTGAATGTTTTAACACTTCATCACCCAGCACTCATTATCCATCATCCATTCATCCGGCAGCTTTCCTGTTGATTGATTGCACTTAAACTGTGCTCCCCTTCAGGAATTGCTTTTCTCCTTTAAAATAAAAATGAATACCAAACCAAAATACAGTGGTTACAAAAAACCTTTTTTGCCAACAAGGACCTCTCCAGAAAGGAGGTATTCCAGCCGCACCTTCCGGTACGGCTACCTTGTTACGACTTAGCCCCAGTTACCAGTTTTACCCTAGGCGGCTCCTTACGGTTACCGACTTCAGGTACCCCCAGCTTCCATGGCTTGACGGGCGGTGTGTACAAGGCCCGGGAACGTATTCACCGCGCCATGGCTGATGCGCGATTACTAGCGATTCCAGCTTCACGAAGTCGGGTTGCAGACTTCGATCCGAACTGAGACCGGCTTTCGAGATTCGCTCCCCCTCACGGGGTGGCTGCCCTCTGTACCGGCCATTGTAGCACGTGTGTAGCCCTGGACGTAAGGGCCGTGCTGATTTGACGTCATCCCCACCTTCCTCTCTACTTGCGTAGGCAGTTTCATTAGAGTCCCCAGCTTTACCTGATGGCAACTAATGATAGGGGTTGCGCTCGTTATGGGACTTAACCCGACACCTCACGGCACGAGCTGACGACAACCATGCAGCACCTTGCAAATTGTCCGAAGAAATCCCGATTTCTCGGGACGTCAACTTGCATTTGAGCCCAGGTAAGGTTCCTCGCGTATCATCGAATTAAACCACATGCTCCACCGCTTGTGCGGGCCCCCGTCAATTCCTTTGAGTTTCAACCTTGCGATCGTACTCCCCAGGTGGATCACTTATCGCTTTCGCTTGGTCGCTGACTGTGTATCGCCAACAACGAGTGATCATCGTTTACGGCGTGGACTACCAGGGTATCTAATCCTGTTCGCTACCCACGCTTTCGTGCCTGAGCGTCAATATCGGCTTAGTAAGCTGCCTTCGCGATCGGTGTTCTGTAGCATATCTATGCATTTCACCGCTACATGCTACATTCCGCCTACTTCAACCGTATTCAAGACCTGTAGTATCAATGGCAGTTCCGGGGTTGAGCCCCGGGATTTCACCACTGACTGACAGGTCCGCCTGCGCACCCTTTAAACCCAATAAATCCGGATAACGCTTGCACCCTCCGTATTACCGCGGCTGCTGGCACGGAGTTAGCCGGTGCTTATTCGTTCAGTACCTTCATCCACCCTCACGAGGGTGGGTTTATTCCTGAATAAAAGAAGTTTACGACCCATAAGGCCTTCTTCCTTCACGCGGCATGGCTGCGTCAGAGTTGCCTCCATTGCGCAATATTCCTTACTGCTGCCTCCCGTAGGAGTCTGGTCCGTGTCTCAGTACCAGTGTGGGGGATCATCCTCTCAGAACCCCTAGACATCGAAGTCTTGGTGAGCCGTTACCTCACCAACAAACTAATGTCACGCATGCCCATCTTTAACCGCCGGAGCTTTAAATAAAATATGATGCCATATCTCATTGTTATGGGGTATTAATCCGAATTTCTTCGGGCTATCCCCCTGTTAAAGGTAGGTTGCATACGCGTTACGCACCCGTGCGCCGGTCGTGTATCCCGATTACTCGGGACCTTACCCCTCGACTTGCATGTATTAGGCCTGCCGCTAGCGTTCATCCTGAGCCAGGATCAAACTCTTCGTTGTATAAAGTGTTTTGATAAAAAATTTATGCTTTCAAGATCCTGGCAAAAAAATTCAATAAAATTGACTCCCGTTTAACCTTCGTTCACCCTAAAGTGAAGTCCATTAAACAGGGGCTTTTTGTGCTTCCTGTACTTGGTTTGGTTTCATTATGTCTATGAACGTGCCCGCTTGAAACGGGCTTTTTTTAATGTTTTTCCCTGCAAAGGGACGGCAAAAGTAATACTCTTTTTTTATCTGCCAAACGTTTTTTGAGAAAAAAGATAAATAAAAGTGGATTAATTTTTTAGGTGCTGATTGTCTGATAGATAAAAACGGGAAAAGTTTGAAAATAATTTATTCGAATTGATTTTTCGTCATGCTGACAAACTACATGACACGAAAAAACCGCCAGTTACAGAAAACCAATTCAAACTGCATTGAACAAATAGCCTGAATTGCATGAATAAAAAAGAACCCGTAGTGCCACTTTTTAATTATCCTGATGAGTCCATTGTTTCTTTTTTTAATGATGGGCAAGCTGTCACTGCACAAGTTTTGCCTTCACGCAAGGCCAGGCCGGATGACTTGAGCCAGTGTGGATTGTAATTATTTATGGTATGTATGGCAGACGCGTTACAAACGCGCCCGAGAATGGGTAATATTAAAATACTTTTCTGCCTTGCTATCAACCACATGCCACCTCCCCAGCTGCGCATCATAAAACCTCGCCCCGTAATCGTACCAATCCAGCCTGAAGTCATCCTGCAGTTCTTTGCCATTGTAGAGGTATTTGTTTTCGTTATCAGGGGATTGCCTGCCGCCAAAGCCTTCCATCAATACGCCAAAGGGGTAGTAGCTGTCAAGCTCCAGTGAGCCGGCTCTGTTGAACAGCACGCGGTTACTGCCGAGGTGGTCTTTCAAAAAGTACTGGTAATCGTAACCACTTTCTGCTTTGGGTACTATGCAGCCTTCTGCTGTCAAAATGTATTTGAGTTGGTTATCTTCGTACACAAAATTACCAATATAATCGGTTGTTTTTCCGTCAGTGGCCGGACAAGTACAATGGCATGGTTTCTTTCGGGTTGGTAGCGGAGTTTCAGCCAGTGGGCTGACAGGTTTTGCCGGTGGCATCGTAGAGGTATTGTATCAGGTTGTCTTCGCCTTCGCCTTCGCCTACCGACCTGAGGGTTTTGCAAGGCCAAGCAAGCCGGTATTGTCGCCAACTACCATTAACATGGCACCAGTTGGGGAGATAAAAAAAGTAGCCCAATGGACTACTTCTGAAAAATCAAAAAGATTAAGCTTTTATTTCAGGTATTTGAATTCTTTACCCAAAAAGGTAGCCGAATCTCCCAATATCTCTTCGATACGCATCAACTGGTTGTATTTGGCGATACGGTCGGAACGGCTGGCCGAGCCGGTTTTGATCTGGCCGGTGTTTAAGGCCACTGCCAAATCGGCGATGGTCACATCTTCGGTTTCGCCCGAGCGGTGACTGATTACTGAAGTATATCCTGCCCTTGTCGCCATGTCCACTGCATCCATGGTTTCGGTGAGTGTTCCAATCTGATTGACTTTGATCAGGATTGAATTGCAAATGCCCATGTCAATTCCTTTCTTCAAACGCTCAGTATTGGTCACAAATAAATCGTCGCCGACCAATTGAATTTTACTGCCCATTTTATCGGTCATCATTTTCCAGCCGTCCCAGTCGTCTTCGGCCATGCCGTCTTCGATAGAGAGTATCGGATATTTCTTTGCCCAATTGTCCCAATAATCAACCATTTCGGCCGGGGTCAGCTTATCACCGGTTGACCATTTTAAATGGTACACATTTTCTTTTGGCAAATAAAACTCGGAGGAAGCCGGGTCGAGAGCGATATAAATATCTTCGCCAGGTTTGTAACCTGCTTTTTCGATGGCTGTTAATATAAAAGTGATGGCCTCTTCATTTGATTTCAGGTTGGGGGCAAATCCACCTTCGTCACCTACATTGGTAGAATGACCTGCCTTTTTCAAAACTGCTTTCAGATTATGGAAAACTTCGGATCCCATCTGAATAGCATGACTAAAATTTTCGGCACCCACCGGCATAATTAAGAATTCCTGGAAGTCGATGCTGTTGTCGGCATGCGAGCCACCGTTGAGGATGTTCATTTGTGGAATGGGCAATGTCTTTGCATTCACACCCCCAATGTACCTGAATAAATATTGGTTGGTTTCCTGCGCACCGGCATGGGCAACAGCAAGTGAAACACCCAAAATGGCGTTGGCACCCAATTTGGCTTTATTGGGGGTTCCATCAATTTCGAGCATCCGCTTGTCGATCTCCACCTGGTCGGTGACGAAAAATCCGCGCAGTTCTTCGGCGAGAACGCCATTGACATTTTGAACGGCATTAAGCACCCCTTTTCCAAGATAGGTTCCTTTGTCGCCGTCACGAAGCTCCACAGCTTCATGTACTCCGGTGGAAGCTCCGGAAGGAACGGCTGCCCTGCCTACAATACCGTTTTCGGTGTAAACGTCAACTTCGATGGTCGGGTTACCTCTTGAATCGAGGATTTGTCGTGCGTGAATATTGGTTATTAAGCTCATTGTAATTTTTTTTAGAAATGATTGGCGAAGGTAGATAAAATCTGAATGTGTAGCTGAATTAAAAAAAGGGTGAAAGCCAAGCCATCACCCTTTTCAGTTAGATTAAAGAAAATTTTACTCTTCTTTTTTATCGTCGGTATTTTTTACTTCCGGTTTTTTTGCTTCGGCTTTTGTTTCAGCTTTGGCTTCCTTTTTTTCTTCAGGTTTTGCTTCTTTCGCTTCAGCTTTTGCTTCTTCTTTCACCTCTGCCTTAGGCTCTTCAACTTTAGGGGCAGTTGTTTCTGCTACGACAGTGTCAGCCACTTTTTTCTTGCCACCACGGCGACGTGTCGTTTTCTTCTTCTTGCCGGCTTTTTCTGAAAGCATGTGCTCGTTGTAATCCACCAGTTCAATCATGGCCATTTCGGCATTGTCGCCCAGGCGTTTGCCCAGCTTGATGACGCGGGTGTAACCACCCGGGCGGTCGGCTATTTTACCGGAAATTTCGCGGAACAATTCTGTTACGGCGAATTTATCCTGCAAATAGCTGAACACAACCCTGCGGGAGTGTGTGGTATCCTCTTTTGCTTTGGTGAGCAAAGGCTCGACATACATGCGCAGCGCTTTGGCTTTTGCAACCGTGGTGTTTATTCTTTTATGCATAATCAGGGAAGCGGCCATATTGGACAACATGGCTTTACGGTGCGACCTGGTTCTTCCCAGATGGTTAAAACTCTTTCTGTGTCTCATCTCACTTAATCCTTATCTAATTTATATTTTGCTACATTCATGCCAAATTCAAGGCCTTTTGACTCCACCAACTGGTCTAATTCGGCCAGCGATTTCTTACCAAAATTCCTGAACTTCAACAAGTCGTTTCTGTTGTAGGCCACCAAATCTCCCAAAGCATCAACATCGGCAGCTTTCAAGCAGTTCAGTGCCCTGACCGAAAGGTCCATGTCCACCAATTTTGTTTTTAGCAGTTGGCGGATATGCAAGGTGTTTTCGTCAAATTCTTCGGTTACTGATTTTTCTTCTGTGTCCAAAGTAATTTTCTCGTCGGAAAACAACATGAAGTGATGGATCAGAATGGTAGCTGCTTCTTTTAATGCTTCTTTGGGATGGATTGAACCATCGGTTTCGATATCGAGCACCAGTTTTTCGTAGTCGGTTTTTTGTTCAACCCTGTAATCTTCCACCTTGAATTTTACATTCTGAATAGGTGTGTGGATAGAGTCGATGGCAATGGTACCTACCGGTGCATTGATGTCCTTGTTTTCTTCGGCGGGAACATATCCCCTTCCTTTACTAATTGTGAGTTCCATACTCAGTTTTACCGAAGGGTCGAGTTTACAAATAAGCTCGTCAGCATTGAGCACCTGGAAAACGGAAAGGAATTTATTAATATCGCCTGCTTTAAAAACTTCCTGGTCGCCAATAACGATGTTCACCTTTTCGGAGAGTTCGTTTTGGATTTGTTGCTTAAAACGTACTTTTTTGAGGTTGAGCACAATTTCGGTCACATCTTCTACAATGCCGTCGATTGTTGAGAATTCGTGCACAATTCCATCAATTCTGATATTGGTAATGGCAAATCCTTCAAGCGAAGAAAGCAGTATTCTGCGCAGGGCATTGCCAATGGTCATGCCAAAACCAGGTTCCAGCGGACGAAATTCAAAAGAGCCATTGAATTCATCGGCTTCATTCATTATTACCTTATCGGGTTTTTGAAATGCTAAAATTGCCATATTATTCCTTTGGTTTAAGTTTCTTACTCAGTTAACAATTACTATTTCGAGTACAATTCAACAATCAGTTGTTCTTTAATGTTTTCAGGAATTTCCTCACGGGGAGGGTAATTCAGGAATTTTCCGGTCATTTTTTCATCGTCCCATTCAATCCAGGAAAAGGATTTCCGTCCTGCACTTAATGATTCGGTAATTACATACATACTTTTCGATTTCTCGCGCACACCAACAACATCACCTTCGCGCAAAGCGTAAGAAGGGATATTGACAATGTTGCCGTTTACCGTAATGTGCCTGTGCGAAACCAGTTGGCGTGCACCCGACCTTGTGGGGGCAATCCCCATGCGGAAAACGACATTGTCCAAACGCGATTCGATAAGCTGGAGGAGGTTTTCGCCGGTGATCCCTTTTTTGCGGGAAGCTTTTGCAAAAACATTACGGAATTGCTTTTCAAGAATACCGTAGGTATATTTTGCTTTTTGTTTTTCCTGGAGCTGAATACCGTATTCGGATTGTTTTTTTCTTCTCCGGCTGTTTCCATGCTGACCGGGAGGAAAGTTTTTCTTTTCCAGGAATTTATCAGGTCCAAAAATTGGGTCACTGAACTTGCGGGCTATTTTCGACTTGGGGCCAATATATCTTGCCATAATAAATTAATTTGTCAATTTAAATCTTTGTTTAGGTTACACCCTTCTTCTTTTGGGTGGCCTGCATCCGTTGTGCGGCAATGGTGTAACATCAATAATTTCGTTTACCTGGATACCAGCCGAGTGAATGGTGCGTATGGCTGATTCCCTTCCGTTCCCTGGTCCTTTTACATAGACTTTTACACGGCGGAGGCCTAAGTCGTAAGCTACTTTTGCACAATCTTCGGCGGCCATTTGGGCAGCATAAGGTGTGTTCTTTTTTGAACCCCTGAAGCCCATTTTTCCTGAAGACGACCAGGAAATAACCTGTCCCGATTCGTTTGTCAGCGAAATAATAATATTATTGAAAGAAGCCTTTACGTAGGCTCTTCCAACGGGGTCAACTTTAACGACCCTTTTCGATCCTCTGGTTTTTTTTGCCATCGTTTAAATCATTTACTATTTAACAGCCATTTTCTTATTGGCAACAGTTTTCTTACGACCTTTACGCGTACGGGCGTTGTTTTTGGTGTTTTGCCCGCGCACCGGCAAACCGATACGGTGCCTGATGCCACGGTAACTTCCAATGTCCCTCAAACGCTTAATGTTCATTTGGGTTTCCGAGCGAAGTTCCCCTTCTACTTTAATCGTCTCGGAAATAACTGTACGGATGCGGTTTTGCTCATCATCTGTCCAGTCCTGTGCTTTCTTGTCCCAATCTATTTCAGCCTGGTTCAGGATGGTTTGTGCTTTACTGCGACCAATACCGTAAATGTAGGTCAAAGCAATTTCACCTCTTTTATTGTTGGGAATGTCAACTCCAGCGATTCTAGCCATAACTATCTTCTTTTACTGTCTGTTATTATCCTTGACGTTGTTTAAATCGAGGATTTTTTTTGTTAATAATGTATAACCTTCCTTTACGACGCACTAATTTGTCCTCAGGGGTTCTTTTCTTTATGGATGCTCTTATTTTCATTGTACTGTTATTTGTATCTGAATGTTATTCTTCCTTTCGACAAATCATAGGGCGACATTTCGAGCTTTACCCTGTCGCCCGGCAAAATCTTAATGTAGTGCATGCGCATCTTTCCAGAGATGTGTGCAATAATGACGTGCCCGTTTTCAAGTTCAACGCGAAACATTGCGTTTCCCAGTGATTCGATTACCGTACCATCTTGCTCTATTGACTGCTGCTTGGCCATGCTTTTTTAATGTATTAGGTTTTATTTTTGATGTTTGATGTACTCTTTACGGGCCATCATTTGTTTTTGTTATTTGTTATTTTTTATTAAGCACTTCTTCAATGTGGTCAAATGTTGATAAAATGTCTGCCTTTCCGTTCCTTACCGCAATGTCGTGTTCGAAATGTGCGGAGGGTTTTGCATCGGCGGTACGGATTGTCCAGCCATCCTTATCCTGAAAAACTTCTTTCACCCCGAGGTTGACCATGGGTTCGATGGCCAGGCACAATCCCGGTTTTAGTTTAATGCCGGTTCCTTTTCTCCCAAAATTGGGCACTTCCGGTTTTTCGTGCAGGTTTCGTCCAACGCCATGCCCTACCAAATCCCTCACCACCGAATAGCCATAACTTTCAACATGCTTTTGAACTGCATTGCCGATGTCGCCAATTCTTTTTCCGGCAACTGCCTGGTCGATGGCCAGGTAAAGCGATTCTTTAGTGCGTTCCAGTAACAAGCTTAGTTGGTCATCAATTTCTCCGACGGCAAAAGTATAAGCCGAATCGCCGTAAAACCCATTCATCAGGGTCCCGCAGTCAACCGAAACAATATCGCCTTCCTGCAAGACTGTTTCGCCGGGTATTCCATGAACAACCACATCGTTCACCGAAACACACAAAGTGGCCGGAAACCCGCCATACCCTTTAAAGCCCGGAACAGCACCATGATCGCGGATGAAGGTTTCTGCCACCTTATCCAGTTCGATGGTTGTAACGCCCGGTCTGATCATTCGGGCTACTTCGGCTAAAGTTTTTCCAACAAGTAAAGAACTCTGTCTTTGTATTTCTATTTCTTCGTCTGTTTTCAGATAAATCATCCGATGAAAAGAATTACATACTAAATGACGACCTTCCTTTGATTCTTCCCGATTTGGTCAGACCATCGTAATGGCGCATCAATAAATAACTTTCAATTTGTTGCAATGTATCCAAAACCACCCCGACCAAAATCAGCAGGGAAGTTCCCCCGTAGAATTGGGCAAAGCCGCTGTTCACCCCGGCAATCATAGCAAAAGCAGGCATGATGGCAATAAACCCTAAAAAGAAAGAGCCCGGTAAAGTAATTCTGGATAAAATATTATCAAGGTATTCGGCTGTTTTTTTGCCCGGCTTCACCCCGGGGATAAAACCTCCGTTTTTCTTCAAGTCGTCAGCCATTTGATTTGGGTTGATTGTAATGGCTGTATAAAAATAGGTAAACAGGATAATCATCACAAAGAAAGTGAAGTTGTACCAAAATCCGGTATAATCAGCAAAAGCCGAAGCAAAACCCGAGAGGCTTTCCGACTGGGCAAAACCGGCCAATGTGATGGGCACAAACATGATGGCCTGCGCAAAAATAATGGGCATTACACCGGCCGAATTCACTTTGAGCGGCAAATACTGGCGAACGCCGCCGTACTGTTTGTTGCCAACAATCCGCTTTGCGTACTGTACCGGTACCCTGCGGGTTCCCTGCACGAGCAAAATGGTGAACAAGATAACAAACATCAGGATGACAATTTCAACCATGAAATATACCAGGCCTCCTCCTGAAGCTTCCATTTTTGACACAAATTCCTGAACCAGTGAGATGGGCAGGCGGGCAATAATACCAATCATAATGATGAGTGAGATACCATTACCGATTCCTTTGTCCGTAATTTTTTCACCCAGCCACATTACAAAGAGTGTTCCCGAAATCAGGATGATGGTGGATGAAATGTAGAAGAATATCGTCGGGCTTGTAACTGCCGGGTTGAAGGGATAAATAGCCTGGGCCGGTACCTGAGAAACCAGATTGGCGATGTAAGCCGGGGCCTGCATGGCCACGATGGCAACGGTAAGGTAGCGTGTAATCTGGTTGATTTTCCTTCTTCCGCTTTCACCTTCGCGTTGCAGGCGCTGGAAATACGGAATGGCCATCCCCAACAACTGAATTACAATAGATGCCGAAATATAGGGCATGATACCCAGTGCAAATATTGAGGCGTTGGAGAAAGCGCCACCCGAGAACATATTCAGCAGGCCCATCAATCCTGAATCACCTTGTTGTTTGAGGTTGGAAAGCATGGCAGGATCAACCCCCGGCAGTACGATGTACGATCCCAGACGGTAAATCAGGATAATGCCAAGGGTATAGAGGATCCTGTTTCTGAGTTCCTCTATTTTATAGATGTTCCTTATGGTTTCAATTAACTTCTTCATTCAATCCTAAATTTTTGTAGCGTTACCTCCTTGTGCTTCGATGGCAGCAATGGCTGATTTTGTAAAAGCATGTGCTGTAACATTAAGTTTGGCTTTTAATTCGCCGTCGCCCAATATTTTTACGAGATCCCTTTTCGTTACCAGGCCATTCTCGATAAGTACTTCCATGTTAATTTCAGAAACCTTCTTGTTGTCAGCTAACTGTTGCAGTGTTCCGATGTTAACCGGTTTATATTCTTTGCGGTTAATGTTTTTGAAACCAAACTTGGGAACACGGCGATACAAGGGCATCTGTCCGCCTTCGAAACCAATCTTGCGCTTATAGCCGGAGCGCGACTGTGCACCTTTGTGGCCTTTTGTTGCAGTACCACCACGACCGGAACCCTGTCCACGTCCAATCCGCTTTTTATTTTTGACAGCGCCTTCTGCAGGCTTAAGATTACTCAAATCCATTTCTTCTTAATTTAAATTTGTTCGACCTTCAACAAATGTTTCACTTTCTCAATCATTCCCAAAATCTGGGGTGTTGCTTCATGTTCCCTGGGATTATGCAGCTTTTTCAAACCCAATGCCAGAAGTGTCAGCTTTTGGCGGTTTGGCCTGTTGATTGCGCTCCTGACCTGTGTTATTCTTACTTTCTTCATCGTTTTTCAATATTATCCGTTAAAAACAGTCTCCAGTTCAACACCGCGAACTTGTGCAATCGTGAATGGGTCGCGCATTTTCGACAAGGCATCGATGGTGGCTTTAACCACAGAGTGCGGATTGGAAGAACCTTTGGACTTGGCCAAAACGTCTTTTACCCCGACACTTTCCAGCACAGCACGCATGGCACCGCCGGCAATAACTCCCGTACCGGGGGCAGCCGGCTGGATATAAATCTTCGCACCACTGTACTTTCCGTATTGCTGGTGCGGCAAAGTGCCTTTTAACACCGGCACCCTGATCAGGTGTTTCTTGGCATCGTCAATTCCCTTGGCAATGGCAGAAGTTACCTCTTTGGCTTTTCCCAGCCCGTAACCAACCACACCATTTTCATTGCCAACCACAACAATGGCTGAAAAGCTGAATGTTCGTCCACCTTTGGTAACTTTGGTTACCCTTTGGATACTGACCAGCCTGTCTTTAAACTCGATTTCGCTGGATTTAACTCTCTTTACGTTTGCGTTTGACATGATGCTTTAAAATTTTAATCCTCCTTTGCGGGCAGCTTCAGCAAGCGATTTCACCCTACCATGATACAAATAGCCGTTTCTGTCAAAAACAACGGTTGAAACACCGGCTGCTTTTGCTTTCTCGGCCACAAGACCTCCGACCTTTTCGGCCTGTTGGATCTTGTTCATTTTACTGTCTTCCAGTCCTTTGTCCCTTGACGAAGCCGAAACGATGGTTTTTCCGTTCAAGTCGTCAATAAGTTGAACATAGATCTGTTTGTTGCTTCTAAAGACAGTCATTCGCGGCCTTTCAGAAGATCCGTTAACCGTCTTTCTGACCCTCATTTTGATCCGATTCCTGCGGTACGCTTTTTTATTTTTTATTCCCATTTCTTTCGGGTTTTTCCTGTTTACTTTTCAATTATTTCTCGGCGGCAGCTTTACCTGGTTTCTTCCTCAATTCTTCGCCCTGGAATTTAATTCCTTTTCCTTTGTACGGCTCTGGTTTTCGGAGTGAACGGATTTTTGCGGCCACCTGACCAATCAATTGTTTGTCAATTGAGCTGAGTTTAATTACCGGGTTTTTACCTCTTTCGGTAATTGTTTCCACCTTCACCTCTGCGGGCAATTCCATGTAAATGTGGTGCGAATAGCCCAGCGAAAGGTCAAGCAATTGTCCTTTGGCATCGGCTTTGTAGCCTACCCCGACCAATTCCTGCACGGTTGTATAGCCTTCCGACACACCTTTTACCATGTTGTTAATAAGTACGCGGTAAAGCCCGTGCTTGGATTTATGGTCTTTGCTTTCGGTAGCACGGCTGACCTGAAGTACGCCTTTGTCAACCTTCACTGTGATGGCCGGATCGACTAATTGCTGCAGTTCGCCAAGCTTCCCTTTTACCTTCACCATATTGGTGTCGGTAACCGTTATCTCTACTCCATCCGGAATTGTAACCGGTAATTTTCCTATTCGTGACATTGATTACTCTCCTTTTAACTTACGTAACAAATTACTTCTCCGCCAACATTCAGCTTTCGTGCCTCTTTATCGGTAATCAGGCCTGCCGAGGTGGAAAGGATGGCGACTCCAAGACCGTTCAACACCCTGGGCAAATCTTTTGCGTTTACGTATTTACGCAATCCCGGACGGGACACGCGCTCCAGGGTGTTCAGGGCCGGCATTTTGGTTACCGGATGATATTTCAGGGCAATTTTAATGGTACCCTGTACTGAATCATCTTCAAACTTGTAGTTCAAAATGTATCCTTTTTCGTAAAGGATTTTAGTCATATTCTTTTTCAGATTAGAGGACGGGATGATCACCATACGGTGTTTTGCTGCTATCGCATTCCTGACTCTGGTCAAATAATCTGCAATTGGATCAGTATTCATCTGAATTACTTTTTTTTACTTATTAATTGATTACCAACTGGTCTTTTTAATTCCGGGGATTAATCCACTCAACGCCATTTCGCGGAAATTGATACGCGAAACACCGAAAAGCCGCATATATCCTTTGGGCCTTCCCGAAAGTTGACAGCGGTTGTGCAAACGTACGGGCGAAGCGTTACGAGGCAGTTTTTGAAGTCCTTCGTAATCTCCGGCTTCTTTTAAAGCGGCACGTTTGGCAGCATATTTTTCCACCATTTTTTGTCTTTTCCGCTCACGCGCTTTCATCGACTCTTTTGCCATGAGTTATTGTTTTTTTTGGTTTTTAAATGGTAATCCGAATGCTTTGAGCAAGGCAAATCCTTCGCGGTCGGTTCTGGCAGTAGTAACCAGGGTGATGTCCATACCGTTTACATTACTCACTTTGTCAATATCAATCTCGGGGAAGATCAATTGTTCGGTTACGCCGAAAGTGTAATTTCCACGTCCGTCGAAACCTTTGTCGTTGATGCCCCTGAAGTCACGAACCCGCGGCAGTGCCACCGACACCAGCCTGTCAAGGAATTCGTACATTTTTTCTCCGCGCAGCGTAACCCGTACACCAATTGCGTTCCCTTTCCTTAATTTAAAGTTCGACACATCGTGCCTCGAAATGGTTGGCACTGCTTTTTGTCCCGTAATGGCTGACATCTCCGCCACTCCGATATCGATGAGTTTTTTGTCAGTCAATGCGGCGCTTATGCCCTGGTTTATTGAGATTTTGGTCAATTTCGGGACCTGCATTACAGTTTTGTAATCCAACTCTTTTACCAGTGCGGGAACTATTTCCTCGTAGTATTTTTTCCGTAATCTAGGTTGATTTTCCATTACTTAATCACCTCCCCTGTTTTTTTTGAATAACGAACCGATTTCCCGGTTTTTTCATCTTTCTGTCTGCCCGTCCGGGTGGCTTTACCCGATTTGTCAATCAGCATCAGGTTAGACACATGAACCGCGGCTTCCTGTTTGACAATGCCCCCGTTTGGGTTTTGGGCATTGGGCTTGGTGTGTTTCGAGATCATGTTCACACCTTCGACGATGGCCCTGCTTTTCTCCTTGTCAACAATCAGCACGCGGCCTGACTGACCTTTATTGTTTCCGGCAATCACCATCACGTTATCACCTTTTTTTATATGCAGCTTCGACATAAAAAATCTTTTTAAATATTAAAGCACCTCTGGTGCCAGTGATACAATTTTCATATACTGTTTTTCGCGCAACTCACGGGCGACGGGGCCAAAAATACGTGTTCCCATCATTTCGCCGTTTGCATTCAACAATACGACTGCATTGTCGTCGAAACGGATGTAAGACCCATCGTTTCTTCGTACTTCTTTTCGGGTTCTCACCACTACTGCTCTGGTAACTGTGCCTTTTTTGATGTTACCGGCAGGCATTGCATTTTTTACAGTTACTACTATTTCGTCGCCTATGGAAGCATAGCGTCTTTTTGTTCCGCCAAGCACCCTGATGCAGAGCACCTCTTTGGCACCGCTGTTATCGGCTACTGCAAGTCTAGATTCTTGTTGTACCATCGTTATTTAGCCCTTTCAATGATTTCTACTAATCTCCAATTCTTGTTCTTGCTCAATGGTCTGGTTTCCATGATGCGAACGGTGTCACCAATATTGCACTCGTTTTTTTCGTCGTGTGCGATAAATTTATTGGTTTTCTTGATAAACTTTCCATAAACAGCATGCCGCACACGGCGTTCGATTTGAACAACAATGGACTTATCCATTTTATTACTGACAACCAGCCCTGTTCTTTCTTTTCTAAGGTTCCTATTTTCCATTGTACTGTTTACTTATTGTTTTCGTTTTCAATTGCCCTTTTCCTCAGTTCGGTTTCCAGCCGTGCAATTGTTTTTTTATTTTCAGTAATCTGATGTGGGTTTTCGAGTGGCGAAACAGCGTGGTTCATCCTTAATTTGACAAGGTGCTTTCTTTCCTCTTCCAGCCTGTCCTTAATGTCCGCCGTGCTCAACTCTGTTATAACTTCCTGTTTCATCGCTTAAACAATTTCTTCTGTATAATCTCTTCTAACAATAAACCTGGTCTTCACAGGTAATTTTTGTGCTGCAAGGCGCATGGCTTCTTTGGCAACTGCCAGGGGTACACCTTCGGCCTCGAACATAATGCGGCCGGGTGTAACACGCGCCACGAAATATTCGGGGGCACCTTTACCTTTACCCATACGTACCTCGGCAGGTTTTTTGGTTACCGGTTTGTCAGGAAAGATACGGATCCAAAGTTGACCTTCACGTTTCATATAACGGGTAACGGCCTGCCGTGCGGCCTCAATCTGGCGGCCTGTAATCCATGCTTCCTGCAATGTTTTTATGCCGAACGATCCAAAAGCCAACTGATGGCCGCGGCTGGTATTGCCTTTCATCCGGCCTTTTTGTTGTTTTCTGAATTTAGTTTTCTTGGGTTGTAACATGCTTCTTCTTATTATAATATTTACAATTCAAGCTCTGAGTTTATCTTCTTCTTCTTTGTCTGCTGCCACCACCTTTGGGGCCCGAATGCCTTTGGCTGGTTTTGCCGCCTGCCGTTGAGGGGACAAGTTCGGGACGGCCATAAATCTCACCTTTGAATATCCACACTTTAATTCCGATACGGCCATAGGTTGTGTGTGCTTCAACCAGCGAGTAGTCGATGTCGGCCCTGATGGTGTGCAAAGGAATACGGCCTTCTTTGTAGATTTCGCTACGGGCCATCTCGGCACCGCCCAACCTGCCGGAAATCTGAACCTTGATACCTTCTGCACCCAGTCGCATGCTTGATGCAATGGATGTTTTGATGGCACGGCGGAACGAGATCCTTCCTTCGATTTGCTTGGCAATGTTACCGGCTACAATCTTCGCATCCAGTTCGGGTCTTCTGATTTCGGTAATGTTGATTTGCACCTCGCTGCCGGTGAGTTTCTTCAATTCTTCTTTCAGTTTATCCACTTCCTGTCCGCCTTTTCCAATAATAATACCGGGACGGGCAGTGTTGATGGTAACTGTAACCAGTTTCAAAGTACGTTCAATCATTATCTTTGAGACGCCGGCTTTTGCAAGACGGGCATTCAGGTATTTTCTGATTTTGTCGTCTTCGATCAGTTTTGTGGAAAAATCTTTTCCACCATACCAGTACGAATCCCATCCTTTGATGATTCCCAACCTGAAGCCTATTGGATTAGTCTTTTGTCCCATTATCTATTCTTTATTTTCGCCAGTAGCGGTTTCGTTAACTTCAACTTCATTTTCAGTACGGTTTCCAAGCACGAGGGTAACGTGGTTCGACCTTTTTCTAATCCGGTGTGCACGTCCCTGGGGTGCAGGCTGAATCCGTTTGAGCATGCGGCCACTGTCAACGGAAATTTCTTTGATAAAAAGTTCGTTATCCTCAATACGCTTGCCTTCGTTTTTCACTTCCCAGTTCGCGATGGCCGAGCGCAATAATTTATAAACCCTGCCGGCAGCTTCTTTAGATGTGTGCTGCAAGAGGCTCAATGCAGGTTCAACGTCCATTCCGCGCACCAGGTCGGCAACCAGGCGCATTTTGCGTGGCGATGTAGGTACGTTCCGCAGCCTGGCAACGTATTGCGTTTTGCGGGCCTCTTTCCGTTTTTCGGCACTGATATGTTTTCTCGATCCCATTTTTCTGTGCGTTATTTATTTCCTTTGTTCTTTTTTCCTGCATGTCCCCTGAACAGGCGGGTTGGTGCAAACTCACCGAGTTTGTGGCCCACCATATTCTCGGTAATGTACACCGGAATGAATTTGTTACCATTATGAACAGCAATGGTTTGACCGACAAACTCGGGGGAAATCATTGATGCCCTGGACCAGGTTTTGACAACGGTTTTCTTTCCGGAGTCAATATTTGACATTACTTTTTTCTCCAGTTTAATGTCGATGTACGGTCCTTTTTTTAGCGAACGGCTCATATTAATTCAATTAACAGTCTGTATTATTTCTTTCTTCTTTCAATTATATATTTGCTCGAAGCCTTTTTCTTTGAACGGGTTCGGTAACCTTTTGCCGGCAAACCTTTGCGTGAGCGCGGTTGGCCGCCGGAGGCTTTTCCTTCACCACCGCCCATGGGGTGGTCCACAGGGTTCATGGCAACACCACGAACGCGGGGACGACGGCCCAACCAGCGGCTGCGTCCGGCTTTGCCGGAAGTTTCGAGCTGGTGGTCGGCATTGGAAACAATTCCAATGGTGGCTTTGCAACTTTGCAGCACCATCCGGGTTTCGCCCGAAGGCAACTTAATGATGGCAAATTTACCTTCCCTGTTCATCAATTGGGCATACGATCCGGCGCTGCGGGCCATTTTGGCTCCCTGTCCCGGACGCAACTCAATGTTGTGAATGACGGTTCCGAAAGGGATATCGCTCATGTACATGGCATTACCCACCTCGGGGGAAGCTTCTTTTCCGGAGTTTATCTCCTGCCCCACTTTAAGGCCGTGAGGTGCAATGATGTACCTCTTTTCCCCATCGGCATAAAACACCAAAGCGATGCGCGCCGTGCGGTTGGGATCGTACTCAATGGTCTTCACCTTTCCGGGAACGCCTTCTTTGTCCCTTTTAAAATCGATGATCCGATATTTCTTTTTGTGGCCTCCGCCAACGTTGCGGATGGTCATCCTTCCTTCACTGTTTCTTCCGCCGGTACTTTTCTTGCCGGCGACCAAACTCTTTTCAGGTTTAGAAGCAGTGATGTCGTCAAAAGCGCTAATAACCTTGAAGCGCTGACCTGGAGTTGTTGGTTTATATTTTTTCAGTGCCATTTCTAAATGTTGCTAAAAAAATCAATTGATTCACCTTCGCCAAGCGTAACTATTGCTTTTTTAAAGGCTTTTGTCTTACCGGAAATAACGCCTGATTTTGTGTTGCGCGATTTCCTTTTTCCTGAGTAATTCATGGTATTTACAGAGAGCACCTGTACACCGTAAAGGTCTTCAACCTCCGCCTTTATCTGGAGTTTGTTGGCTTTTTTGTCAACAATAAACCCAAACTGGTTGAGCTTTTCGCCCTGTTCAGTCATTTTCTCTGTGATTACCGGTTTAAATATTACGCCCATCTTCTTTTCTTTTTTCTATTTTGAGAATACTTCCGCCAAGGCTTTCAACGAACTTTCCACAAACAAAATTTTATTTGCATGAAGTATTTCGTAAGTGTTCAGCGTTTCGGCCCGTATTACTTTAGCCTTTTGCAGGTTGCGTGCAGCAAGATACAGCTTGTCGTCTGCAGTATTGACCACCAGTAAGGTTCTCTCATTCTTTACGTTTAAACTATCCAGTATCTGAAGATAATCTTTGGTTTTTGCCGCTTCCATGGTGAAATCTTCCAGCACCATGATGTTTTTATCTTTTGCCTTGTAAGCCAATGCTGACAAACGTGCCAGACGTTTTACCTTCTTGTTCAGTTTTAAACGGTATTCGTGGGGGTGGGGGCCAAACACCCTTCCGCCTCCGCGGAACAAGGGGTTTTTAATGCTTCCTGCCCTGGCAGTACCTGTCCCTTTCTGACGTTTGATCTTACGGGTACTGCCCATAATATCGCTTCTTTCTTTGGAGTCGTGGGTGCCCTGGCGCCGGTGTGCCAAATACTGTTTGGTATCCAGGTAGATGGCGTGGTCGTTGGGTTCAATTCCAAAGATCGCCTTGTCCAGCTTTACCTTGCGGCCTGTTTCCTCTCCACTGATCTTATGAACTTTTAGCTCCATCTCTCAATTTTTACGTATGAATTATTCGGACCGGGAACCGCTCCTTTTACAATAATGACATCTTTTTCGGGGATAATTTTCACAACCTGAAGGTTGATCAGTTTCACACGGTTACCTCCCATTCTGCCTGCCATGCGCATCCCTTTAAAAACACGCGAAGGGTAAGAGGAGGCCCCGATTGAACCCGGTGCGCGCATTCTGTTGTGCTGACCGTGTGTTGCATCGTTCACCCCTTTGAAGTTGTAACGCTTGACAACGCCCTGAAAGCCTTTTCCTTTTGAAGTACCCACTACGTCGATGTACTCACCTTCAACAAAAACATCCACCGTTAGCACATCACCGTAATTTTTCTTTTCCTCAAAACGGGTAAACTCGGCAACAAAACGCTTGGGTGTTGTTTTTGCTTTTTTGAAGTGCCCCTGTAAGGCTTTGGTGGTGTGCTTTTCTTTCTTCTCTTCAAAAGCCAGTTGTATGGCTTCGTAACCGTCCGTCTCTTTCGTACGTACCTGGGTTACTATGCATGGCCCGGCCTGAATGACAGTGCAGGGGATGTTTTTCCCGTTCTCGTCATAAACGCTGGTCATACCTATTTTTTTACCTAATAATCCTGACATGCTTAGTATTCTTTATGCCGTTCGTGTTAAACTTTTATCTCTACTTCAACACCGCTGGGCAATTCCAGTTTCATCAAAGCATCAATTGTTTTAGATGATGAATTGTACACATCCATCAATCTTTTAAAGGTGGCTAATTCAAACTGTTCCCGCGACTTTTTATTGACAAAAGTTGAACGGTTTACAGTGAACACCTTTTTGTGAGTGGGCAATGGGATGGGGCCGCTAACGACTGCACCCGTCATTTTAATTGCCTTTACAATCTTTTCTGCTGATTTATCAACCAGGTTGTGATCGTAAGATTTCAGTTTGATTCTAATTCTCTGGCTCACTTTATATTTCGTTTTAGCTAATAATTCCTTTTACTTTCTTAATTACTTCTTCGGTAACAAAATCCGGAGCATGTTTGAAGCTGTCAAACTCCATTGTTGAGGTTGCCCGTCCGGAACTGAGGGTTCGCAAGGTTGTTACGTAACCAAACATTTCTGACAAGGGCACCTTTGCTTTGATGATCTGGAAACCGACTTTCGCAGTAACATCTTCCAGGATTGCCCTTCTTTTGTTCAAGTCGCCGGTGATCTCCCCCAAATAATCATCTGGGGTAACCACTTCAACTTTCATAATCGGTTCGAGCAATGCTGATTTGGCTTTCCTCGCTGCGGCTTTAAACCCGATCTTCGCTGCCATCTCAAATGAAAGCTGATCAGAATCAACCGGGTGGAACGAACCATCGAACAGCCTTATTTTCATGCTGTCAACAGGAAACCCTGCCAACACACCATTTTGCATGGCAGATTCAAATCCTTTTCGTACAGACGGAACAAATTCCCTGGGGATGGTTCCACCTTTAATATTGTCAACAAACTGCAGGCCTTCTTCACCTTCATCAACCGGTCCGAGTTCAAATTGTATATCGGCAAATTTTCCGCGGCCACCGGTCTGCTTCTTGTACACTTCGCGGTGCTCGGTATTTCCAATGATTGCTTCTTTGTAGGAGACCTGTGGCTGACCGATGTTGCATTCCACATTAAACTCACGCTTGAGGCGGTCAACCAGAATATCGAGGTGCAATTCGCCCATTCCAGAAATGATGGTCTGTCCCGAATCGTCATCAGTTCTTACCTTGAAAGTAGGGTCTTCCTCAGCCAGTTTGCCAAGTGCCAGCGACATTTTATCGATGTCCTTTTGCGTTTTGGGTTCAATGGCGATGCTGATTACGGGATCGGGGAAGCTCATGGATTCCAAGATCACCTGGTGTTTTTCATCGCACAAAGTGTCGCCGGTGTGAATCTTTTTAAAACCTACCGCAGCACCAATATCACCGGCCTCGATAACATCGAGTGGCTCTTGTTTGTTGGCATGCATCTGCATAATGCGGCTGATTCTTTCTTTTTTTCCGGTAGTTGAGTTGTAAACGTAGGAACCGGCTTTCAGCCTTCCCGAGTAAACCCGGAAAAAGCAAAGACGCCCGACAAAGGGGTCGGTGGCTATTTTAAATGCCAGTGCGCTGAAATGATCCTCCGGGTCGGCATGGCGAAGAACGACCTGGTCATTTTTCGGGTTAATCCCTTCAACTGAGTCCACATCAAGCGGACTTGGCAAAAATTCGATAATGGCATTCAGCAACATCTGAACACCTTTATTTTTAAAAGCAGAACCACACATTACCGGTGTAACGTTCAAGTTCAGGGTTGAAGTCCTGATGACGTCAATCATTTCCGCTTCGGTAATTGAATGGGGATCGTCCATAAACTTCTCCAGCAAATCGTCCCTTTCTTCGGCAACACCTTCAATCAGCATCATGCGGTATTTTCGGGCATCTTCCTGCAGGTCTTCAGGGATGGGTATCTCGACGATGGTAGTCCCCTTGTCCGACTCGTCCCAAATAAAGGCTTTGTCTTTTACAAGGTCAACAACACCCACAAAATCTTCTTCGGCGCCGATAGGGATCTGAATGGGAACCGGGTTAGCCCCCAGGCGCTCTTTCATTTGCTCAACCACCCCGAAAAAATCAGCCCCGGACCTGTCCATCTTGTTGACGAAACTAATGCGCGGGACTTTGTATTTATCAGCTTGTCTCCAAACTGTTTCCGATTGCGGTTCGACACCACCTACTGCACAAAACAAGGCAACAGCGCCATCGAGTATGCGCAGCGAACGTTCAACTTCAACAGTGAAATCAACGTGCCCCGGTGTATCGATAATATTAATTTTATGTCTTTTGTTGAACAGCTCCCAAAAAACAGTTGTTGCGGCAGAAGTAATGGTGATGCCCCGCTCCTGTTCCTGAACCATCCAGTCCATAGTGGCAGCCCCTTCGTGTACCTCACCAATTTTGTAATTACGTCCGGTATAAAACAAAATCCGCTCGGTGGTAGTCGTTTTGCCCGCGTCAATATGGGCCATAATGCCAATATTACGGGTGTAGTTGAGCTTACTGTTTATGTGAGTAGTAACTGCCATTAGTTTTGCTGTAGTACGTTTCCGGTTTGTGTTTAGAATCTGAAATGTGAGAATGCTTTGTTGGCAGCAGCCATACGGTGGGTATCTTCTTTTTTCTTAAAAGCGGCCCCTTCTTCTTTATAAGCGGCCATGATTTCACCGGCCAGCTTTTTGCCCATGCTCTTTTCGTGGCGTTTGCGCGAAAAACTAATCAGGTTTTTCATGCCAATCGATTGTTTACGTCCGGCATAAATTTCGGAAGGTATCTGGAAAGTTGCCCCGCCGATGCGGCGGCTTTTAACTTCTACGGCAGGAGTAACATTGGCCAAAGCCTTTTTCCATACTTCCAAGGGGTCTTCCTGCAATTTCTCTGCAACCACCTCCATCGCTTCGTAAAAAATTCTGTACGCAACACTTTTCTTTCCTTCGAGCATGATGTTGTTCACAAACTTGGTCACCAAAACATCGTTGAATTTCGGGTCGGGAAGAATGATGCGTTTTTTCGGTTTACTTTTTCTCATTTTTCAACAAGCTTAAGCTGTTTAAATTATTGTTATTTCTTAGGACGTTTAGTTCCGTATTTTGAGCGACGCTGTGTGCGGCCTTCAACCCCTGAAGTATCCAACGCGCCACGGATAATGTGGTAACGCACGCCCGGAAGGTCTTTTACACGACCGCCACGGATCATCACGATGGAGTGTTCCTGCAGATTGTGACCTTCACCGGGGATGTAGGCATTGACCTCTTTACCGTTTGTAAGTCTTACCCTTGCCACTTTACGCATGGCCGAATTCGGTTTCTTGGGTGTAGTGGTGTAAACCCTTACACAAACACCGCGACGTTGCGGACACGAATCCAAAGCCGGCGACTTGCTTTTGTCAACCAGTTTCTTACGGCCTTTTCTCACTAACTGTTGTATTGTCGGCATATTCTTTTAATTTTTAACCGTGCTCCTTTTTTTGAGGGCGCAAAAATATAAAATATTCTAAACGAAAAATCGTTTTAACTTTTTAATTCTTTCGGGAAAACTGACGAGGGGGGAGTAACCGGATGGTTTTTTTCAAAACTTTCGCAACCTTGGCTTTAGAAATCGCGTTGCGCCGGAGACCTATATCGTTTTACCTTGTCAGGCCCCTTTTTTATTTAACTCTATCTGTTTCAGTTAGTTTTATCGAAACTATCTTGAAACGGGCTGCAAAGGTAAAAACATTTGTTTAATTCGCAAGAAGTATTCTGAAAATATTTTTTGGGCCAGCTAAGGGGGGGCTAATCCCCATTTTGATGCGCTGGAATAAAATGTGTTAATTTTTTCTTAATGTAGTTGATGGAGATAACACCAATCTGACAATCCGGTTGCAGTCTGAAACTTTCTTGTTAAGAATTTTTGTAGTGCCGAATGAATAAGCCAATACGGTTTATCCCTTACCAATATGGGTTAGCTTGTGTGGTGGCTGTAAGACCTGCCGGACGGGCAGGTCTTACAGCCACCCCCTCTGGTCATTTTCCCCGAAAGGGCAGGCTCTTTTTGAGTTGCGTTCGGGCTGACAACCGTTTTTTCGGGAAGGCTGAACATCCCCAAAACCCAATCACCACAAATCCTTATTTTTGGCACTTATTTTTTTACACACCTGAGATCTATGAAAAAAAAGACATCGTTGTTTGGGCGTTTCCTGAACGTAACGGAAAAAGTGGGAAATGCCCTGCCCCACCCGGCCACACTGTTTGCCCTTTTTGCCGCATCCATCCTCCTGCTTTCAGGAGTAGCAGCCTATTTTGGATGGGATGCTGTGCACCCCACAACTGGTGAAACCATCGCACCTGTCAACCTGCTTTCAAAAGAAGGCCTGCACAGGGTGATGCTGGAGATGGTCCATAACTTTACCAGTTTCGCCCCACTGGGCATTGTGTTGGTTGCCATGCTGGGCATCGGGATTGCCGAAAGCAGCGGGTTGATTGGCGCCGGAATCAGGTTACTGGTCATTTCGGCACCCAAACGCTGGATGACTTTTGTCATTGTGCTGGCCGGCATTTTGTCGAATACGGCCAGCGACATTGGTTACGTTCTGCTCATCCCGCTTTCCGGGACTATTTTTCTTTCGATGGGGAGAAATCCCCTTTTGGGGATGGCAGCAGCCTTTGCCGGTGTTTCGGGCGGTTTTAGCGCCAACCTCATTCTTGGCACCATCGACCCCTTGCTGGCGGGGCTTTCGGAAGAAGCCGCCCATATTTTGGATCCGGCTTACGAAGTAAACGCAACGGCAAATTATTATTTCATGGTCGTTTCAACTTTCGTGATTGCCGCTGCGGGAACGCTGGTAACTGAAAAAATAATTGCACCCCGTTTGGGTGAATACACAGGTGGCGAATTACCCGAAGAAATTAAAAAACTCGACAAAGGGGAAAAAAGGGGGCTGCGTTGGGCCGGCATTGTAAGCCTTGTCCTGGCCGCCCTGATTTTATGGGGAACTGTTCCGGAAAATGGTTTTCTCCGCGGAGCGGATGGGAGCATCCTCCGGTCACCTATTATAAAAGGGGTAATTGCCCTGCTGTTTATCTTTTCAGCCGCCGCCGGGATGGCCTATGGTTTTGCGTCGGGGAGATTCAAAAATGACGGGGATGTTGTTGCGGGAATGGCAACGGCCATCAAAACCCTGTCAGTTTACATTGTGTTGGTGTTTTTTGCTGCTCAGTTTGTGGCTTATTTCAAGTGGAGCCACCTGGGTGAGATTCTGGCCATCAACGGGGCCATTTTCCTGAAGAGTATTGATATTGGCACCATTCCTTTGCTCTTGATGTTCATTATTTTGGCCGGGACCATCAACATGGCCATGGGCAGTGCTTCGGCCAAGTGGGCAATCATGGCACCGGTTTTTATTCCACTCTTTATGGAGCTGGGGTACTCACCGGAATTGTCGCAGGTGGTTTACCGTATTGGCGACAGCGTAACCAACCTCATCTCGCCGATGATGAGTTTTTTCGCACTGATTATCGCCTTCTTTCAACGTTACGATAAAAGCGCCAGCATTGGTACCATTATTTCCACTATGCTGCCCTATACCTTTGTCTTTTTTATAGTGTGGTCAATCCTGCTGCTAATCTGGGTATATTTTGGCTGGCCTTTGGGCCCCGGCGCAACCTTGTACTATCCGGGGGAGTTAGCGAATTAGGTGTGGTTATTTGATGACTGCCCAACAACCTTCAAGCTGCGGGGACTAATCGGCAATATCATAAAACAAGCTGTACCGCAAAGGGTTACCCGGGCGGGAAGTAATGCTGTATGACCGGATGAGGAATTCGCTGCTGTCGGGGTTCCAGATATATGTTTGAAAGGTACATCCCTCAATTTCCCCTTTTTGCCCAATGGCTGATAGCAGGTCTGTTGTCATAAAAACATTTGCCCACTTTCCTTTTTTCAGTCCGAAACTGCTAAAATTAACAGCCTTCCAACGGAGTGTTTCATCGCCTTTTTTTATTACAGCTACCAATGCAGCCCGGCTTTCCCGGCTCAACGACTGAATTTCCACGGCCATATCAATAAATAAAAACCGGCTGTCTGTTATCTCTTCCAAAGGCAGCTTTATTTCCGGCCCAAACCTGACTTTCGGGTATAAATGAAAAACATTCGAGCCAAAAACGGTATCATATTCCACATACTCTTTATTGATCTTCCAGTTGCCGGAACTATCCGCAAAGCTGGTTTCAGCCACTACTTTCGGCAACAGTTCTTTTTCACCCTGGGGCAGTAACTTCGAGAAAGCGTACTGTTCGAAAGTAAACCCCTTTTCGTAAGCAATTAAGAAGGGGAAGCGTTCTTTCACTACCTGGAAATAATCAGCTTTCAGGCCGGAAGTTACAACAACACCCTGCTCAATGCTGTTCACCACTTTCCGGAAACCCGAGAAATCCAATTCCTTGTTTCGCGTTGTGTAGTAAGGTACCGTCTTCCCGAACTTGTTAAAATAATATTCGGTATAAAACGGGATGTAATCGTCAATCAGGAAAACATTATTTTTAAATTCCCCCGACTCAAGCTGAACCGCCTGTTTTACCACTTCCTCAAAAGGCTGTTTGTAAAACACCTGATAGTATTGGCGTCCCCAAACCAAGCTGCCAATGTTTACAAGCAGGATAAATGCAAGCGGCAGCACAAGTGTTTTCGGAGAAATGTTTTTCGCTCCCGAAAAGAAAACAATAAACAGGAAGGGTGTTGAGAAAATAAGCATGGAAAACTGCAACACCGGGGCAACCATCACCGAATAGGCAAATCCGATCAGGAGCGGGAGAAAAAACCACACGAACAAAACTATTCGCTTTCTTGCAGCAGCAGTGACTTGACTCGGCTCCCCTTTTGCAAAAACGGCAAATAACCCGGCTGCCAGAAACACCAGCCAGACAAGGGGTGAAAAGTGAAACAACCAATCCAGGAATTCAAATAAAAAGGAAGGGCCGGGTTTGCTCAGCCAACTGCCAATGCCACCCTCGTTCAACTGGCTGAAAAAAATGGACAGGTGCGGAAGGTACAAAACCAGGATGGCAAGGCCGGCGAAAACATATTGCCAGAAGTTTTTTTTAGTTACAAACAACAGCCCGCTAAAGCCGACAACGGCAGCAAACAACAAGCTAAAGTGATGGTTATAGGTTGAGAGTGAGGCAAAAAAAACAAACAGCAGGAGATCTTTAGTTCGATTACCCTTAAAAAAGTACCTGCTCCAGAAAAGTACCATAAGCAAAGTAAGAAACAAACCGCTCACATAAGGACGCGCAATCTGGCTGTACATCACCATCATTTGCAGGCTGCTGATGTACACAGCAGTCAGGATTCCGGTGGTCTTGTTAAACCACAGGCGGCCAATCCGGTACGACAAATAAACAGCAGCTGCTCCGGACAAAAGAAAAGGTAATTTAACAACAAATTCCTGTTCGCCAAAAAGCCGCGTCCAATACCACAGAAACACCTGCACCCCCGCCGGGTGCCCGTCGGGGGTAACGCCAAAGCGAATTAAGTCGGAGAAAGTACCGAACTGCAAACGCGACAAAGCGCTGAGCTCATCGTAGGTAAAGGGAATGTCCCAAAACTTCCAAAACCTGAGCGCAACGGCAACGAATACAATGCCCAAAAAGATTAGCTTGTCGAATGTTGAATTATCTTTCATCCAGGATTGAAAAAGCCAAAAGTACTGAAAAACATTTTGTTGAAAACATGCTGTTTCTTTTTCAGAAAACCGCATTTGAAATCAGTATTTTTGCGGCACTAAAAGCAGAAATTTGGAGTCCTTCCTCGAACACCTCAACAAAGAACAACACGCGGCCACCGTACAGTCCGAAGGCCCGGTAATGGTAATTGCCGGCGCCGGTGCCGGTAAAACGCGGGTGCTCACATACCGCGTGGCTTACCTGCTCAGCAAAGGTGTTGACCCTTTCAACATCCTTGCCCTGACCTTTACCAACAAGGCAGCCCGCGAAATGAAAGAGCGGGTAATTAATTTAATCGGCGATGCCGAAGGCCGCAATGTGTGGATGGGGACTTTTCATTCCATCTTCGCCAAAATCCTGCGTATCGATGGGCACTTGCTCGGTTACCCTTCCAATTATTCCATTTACGACAGCGACGACAGCAAACGCCTGGTACGGCTAATTATCAAGGAAATGGACCTCGATAACAAGTTGTATTCACCAAACTATGTGTCACACCGCATTTCCGCTGCCAAGTCGAACCTGGTTTCACCGGTGGAATATGCCAACGACCCCGATATTCTTTCGGCTGACGAAAGCGCCCGGAAACCACTTATCAAAGACATTTATAAAAGCTATAACGAGCGCCTGAAACGGGCCGACGCCATGGATTTTGACGACCTGCTTTTTAACACCTTTTTGCTTTTTAGCCAGTTTGGAGAAACCCTTTACAAATACCAGCAAAAATTCCGTTACATCCTTGTTGACGAATACCAGGACACCAACCACGCTCAATACCTTATTATTAAAAAGCTGGCAGCCAACAGCGAAAACATTTGCGTGGTGGGCGACGATGCACAGAGCATTTACGCTTTCAGGGGTGCCAATATCGGCAATATGCTGAACTTTAAAAATGATTATCCCGACTACAAATTATTCAAGCTGGAACAAAACTACCGCTCAACAAAAATCATCGTCGAGGCAGCCAACCAGGTCATTACCTACAACAAAGACCAGATTAAAAAAACCGTCTGGACAGACAACGACCGGGGTGCCTCCATCGGGCTTATCCGTGCGCGGAGCGACAACGACGAAGGCGATTTGGTGGCCAATGCCATTTTCGAAAAAAAGATGAACAACCAACTTCCGAATTATGCTTTTGCCATCTTGTACCGTACCAATGCCCAGTCGCGCTCCATGGAAGAGGCTTTGCGCAAACTGAATATTCCTTACCGGATTTACGGCGGACTTTCTTTTTACAGCAGGAAAGAAATCAAAGACCTATTGGCCTACTTTCGCCTGACAATTAACCACAACGACGAGGATGCCGTCCAACGGACCATCAACACCCCCGCACGTGGCATTGGCAAAACCACCATGGAAAAGCTGAGCGTTGCGGCCCACGAGCACAACACTACTTTGTGGGAAGTCCTCAACAATCCCCTGTCTTTTCAGGTTCAACTGAACACGGGAACACGCACCAAGATTTCGGCTTTCACTACCTTAATCAAAAGTTTTGCCGCCGAAGTGCAAAAGAAAGATGCCTTTGAAGCGGCCAAACACATCGCCAACGCTTCGGGACTGCTGCGGATGTACCGCGAAGAAGACACCCCCGAAGGCATCAACAGGGTAGAGAACATGGAAGAATTGTTGAACGCCATCAAAGAATTTACTGAAAAAGGGGCGGAACAAAATGCCGGTGACCTTCAGGGACAGGGCTCTCTCGAAGAGTTTATGCAGAATGTTTCGCTGCTGACCGATACCGACAACGACAAAGAAGAAGACCGTGACAAAGTTACTTTGATGACCATTCATGCCGCCAAAGGACTGGAGTTCCCTTATGTTTTTATCGTGGGCCTCGAAGAAAACCTTTTCCCGTCCATCCAGGCCATCAACACCCGTGCCGACCTGGAAGAAGAACGACGTTTGTTTTACGTGGCGCTCACCCGCGCCGAAAAGATGCTTACCCTTTCCTATGCCGAAAGCCGGTTCCGTTGGGGGCAGTTCACCCTGACCGAACCCAGCCGCTTTCTGGATGAGATTGACGAACAACTGATTGACAAACCCCGCAAGGCGGCCACGCAAAAAGCAGGTGGAAAAAGAGCTGAAAGCCAGTCGCCCGGCAGCAATTACCGAAGCCTGAAAACAAAGTCCCACACTGCCGGAAAGGGAGGGACAAACCATTCAACATTCGAAGCTTCGGACCCCGCCGCCCTGCAAACCGGCATGGAAGTGGAACATTCCAAATTCGGCAAAGGAAAAATCATTGCCCTCGAAGGACAAGGGCCCAACAAAAAAGCCACTGTTTTTTTCAACGGTATCGGCAATAAGAATTTGCTCTTGAGGTTTGCCAAGTTGAGGATAGTTTAATGAGGTCGCACGTCTGGATTTGCAACCTTTGCTTCCTTTTCCTAAAATGAATTGGAAATCCAAAGCCCATTGCTTCCAGATTGCAAATCTGGAAGAGCGAGTCCTCTTTTGGACTTACTGAATATTCCATTAATTTTATCGGCCAAAAAAAACTGAAATGAAGACCCTTTACATTGTACGCCATGCCAAGTCTTCGTGGGACGATTTTTCGCTCTCCGATCACGACAGGCCGTTGTCGAAAACAGGCATCCGCAAAACAGGGCGCATTGTGGAACACTTACGGAAGAAGGGCATTAAGCCCGGTCTTTTTATCAGCAGTTCGGCCCTGCGCGCCAAAACAACCGCTTTTCAAATAGCGAAGGGTCTGGGTATTCCCGCTGAAAAAGTAAAAATTGAAAAACAACTTTACCATGCCGATACAAACAGCATTTATTCCATACTGCTCGACTTGCCCGACGACATTGACTCGGTGATGATTTTCGGGCACAATCCTACCCTGACTTACTTTGTCAACAACTACCTCCGGCCCGAAATCGACAACCTGCCCACAACAGGGGTTGTAAGCATCGGTTTTAAGACTGATAAATGGGAGAAAATCATCGATGCCAAATTTCGGATTAATTTTGTGGTGTTTCCTAGTATGTTGAAAATGCAGTAATAAAACATCCATTGACCAACGGGTAAACCCGTCAGTTCACATTCAAGAATGATTATTTCAAAAAAAAAAATCAACTCATGAACAAAACAAATTAGAACCACTGGCCCATTCCCGTATTTAAGTATTGATAAAAATGGCAAAAAAAAATCAACTGATCAACCGCGAAATATCCTGGCTCCACTTTAACGAGCGTGTGTTGCAGGAGGCCATGGACGAGAACAACCCCATCATCGAGCGGCTGAAATTCCTGGGCATTTTTTCCAACAACCGCGATGAGTTTTTCCGGGTCAGGGTGGCTACCTTGAAACGGATTATCCAGGTGAACAAAACCACTGAAAAAAACGAACCGCAGAACCCAGAGAAGATCCTTAAAGAAATACTCAATATTGTTGCAGAACAGGAAATCAGGTTCAACCAGACATTTGCCAGAATCCAAACAAAACTCCGTCAGGAAAACATCATTTTCCTGGATGAAGGGCAGCTGGATGAAAAACAGGGGGATTTTGTACGCCAATATTTTCAAAATGAAGTGCGCCCTTTTCTATTTCCCATCATGCTGAAAAGCCTGCACAGCCCCGACTATTTAAGGGACAACGCCATTTACCTCGCCGTGGAGCTGAAAGACTCCGGAGGAACAAAGGACAACGATTACGCCCTGGTGATGGTGCCCACCAAACACATTTCGCGTTTTGTCCTGTTGCCTTCAAAGGGTGAGAAAAAATACGTCATGTTCCTTGACGATGTGATGCGATTTGCCATGGGCGAAATATTCCGTCCTTTTGGCTTCGATACCCTACAGGCCTACACGATTAAGTTTACCCGCGATGCCGAGCTGGACATCGACAACGATATTTCAAAAAGTTTTTTGGAACTGATGAGTGACAGCATCAAGAAACGAAAAAAAGGGGCACCGGTACGTTTTGTTTATGACAACAACATTCCAGATGCATTACTTAAACGGCTCATCCGTAAACTGAACATTACCCAGACGGACAACCTGCGGGGCGGTGGCAAATACCACAATTTCAAAGATTTTATGTCCTTCCCCAAAGTGGGGCCGCCCGGGCTGCAAAACCCCAAAACGCATGCCCTGCTGCACAAATTGCTGAAGGTGAACAACAGCATTCTTGCGGCCATCCGCAAACAGGACATCCTGCTTCATTTTCCATACCAGTCCTTTCAATACATTGTTGACCTGCTTCGCGAAGCATCCATCGACCCGAAGGTGCGGGCCATCAAAATGACTTTTTACCGGGCAGCACGCGATTCCAATGTCATCAATTCGTTGATTAACGCAGCACGTAACGGGAAGAATGTGACGGTGTTCCTCGAAATCCAGGCCCGCTTCGACGAAGAAGCCAATATTTACTGGACGGGGAAATTAAAAGAAGAAGGGGTAAAAATCATCAAAACACTGCCCGGGCACAAAGTTCACAGCAAGCTGCTGCTCATCCGCCGCAAAGAACAGGGCGGGAATATTTATTACGCCAACATCAGTACCGGGAATTACAACGAATCCACAGCAAAAGTTTATGCAGACGACAGCCTGCTCACCGCCAACCAGGAAATTGCCAAAGAGGTGAACATGCTCTTTCACCTGTTTGAGTCGCCCTACAACCCACCGCGTTTCAAACACCTTTTGGTGGCCCCGTACCATCTGCGCAACAATTTCATGAAACTGCTCAATACCGAAATACGCAATGCCAGGGCCGGAAAAGAGGCCTGGGTCATTATTAAGCTGAACAATATAGTCGATGAAAGAATTACCCGAAAACTTTATGCTGCTTCCAATGCCGGGGTTAAAATCAGTATTATTTGCCGGGGGATTTGCGTATTGGTTCCGGGCATAAAAGGATTGAGCGAAAACATCAGTATCATCAGTATTGTTGACAAATACCTCGAACATTCGCGGCTGTTTGTCTTCGCCAATGGCGGATTGCCACGCTATTACATGTCCTCAGCCGACTGGATGATCAGGAATTTTGACCACCGTTTTGAAGCAGCCTGGCCCATCTACGATAAACAATTGCAGCAGGAAATAATGGACATCCTGCAAATTCAATTAAGCGACAATGTGAAGGCCCGTCTGGTGAATGTTGAGCCCAACAACAGCTACCGCAAAACCGGTTCATCCCATCGCGTCCGCTCGCAAAGGGAGATTTACGAGTATTTAAAGAAGTTGCAGTAGTTTTATTGAACCTGTTACACTGAGCGCAGCAAGGACTCTTGCTGAAACAAGTACTTTCTTTCTTCACAAAGATTATTCCTTACGCTGCGCTGCAATCAGCAGGAGAGGAAGTCCGACCCATAGAGAATAAAGCTGCCCAGCGGGTTTTGGCAAGACCCGCTAAGTGGTCTTGCACTTAGCGGGCCGAAAGCAAGTTCTGCAATTCAGACACTTCCATGTTCCGGAAATCGGGACACTGCAAATGACGTGTTTTTGTAACAGTCAGATTATGTGATTCTTATTTTCAATGTCATTTCTTATTGGCTAACCTCTTTGTGGGAGATTGTGTAGTTAGAAAGTATAGGATGTGCATGCGAGGTTTTTGTCATACTTTTGCCACAGCAATGAATAAGCATTTCTCAAAAATAAATATGCCCCGGCCTGTCGTAATTGTACTAAGCCTGTTTTTCAGCCTTCAACTCAAAGGCCAGATCAATTACGAGCATTTCATCCGGGCGGGACGAACCGACCTGCAAAAGGAAGACTACCTGAGCGCCGTAAAAAATTTCAACACGGCCATTTATTCCAAGCAAGACGGGTTTGAGGCTTACTTTTTACGCGGTATTGCCAAATTCAGCCTTGGCGATTTCCAGGGGGCGAAAAATGATTTTACCAAAACAGTGAGCATGCACCCGCTTTACGTCAGGGCTTACCAATACCGCGGTATTGCCAACGACAGGATGTACGATTACCCGCATGCCATCAAAGACTTTGACAAAGCCCTTGAAATTGACCCCTTCAACCCCGAAGTTTTTTTGGCCAGGGGAGACACCAAAATGCAACTGCACGATTTTTTCGGGGCTGTGGCCGACTACTCCTCAGCCATCGAACTCGATGCCGACATGGAACGGGCATGGCTGAACCGGGGAATTTGTTACCATCTTTTGGGTAAACACGCAAAAGCACTCAAAGATGTTGACCAGGCCATTTTCCTCAACTATTTTGATTCCGAAGCCTGGGCCAAAAGAGGGATGATCAAATACGAAATGGACAGCCTTCAACCGGCCCTGGATGATTTTAACCATGCCCTCACCCTCAATCACGACAACCCCTTTATTTATTTTCAACGCGGGCTCACTTACCTGAAGATGGGGGATACCCTGAAAGCGCTCAGCGATTATGACAAGGTCATTGAAATGGAGCCAGACAATGCCCTTACTTATTACAACAGGGCGCTGGTGAAATCATTGCAAAAAGATTACGATGGGGCCCTGGCCGATTACAATGCTGTGGTGAGGATTAACCCCATGAACATCTACGGGCGGTTTAACAGGGGAATCCTTTATTTTGAAATGGAAGACTGGGAGGCAGCGGAAAAAGATTTTAGCTCTGCCATTGAAATCTTCCCTGATTTTGTGGGCGCCTGGATTAACCGCTCGGCAGTCAGGGAAAGAATGCACAACCTGAGAGGTGCCCGGAAAGACCACGATAAAGCCCGGGAAATAATTGCACTGATGAATTCTGACAGTAAAAGCCCGGAAGTGCTCTACCACCGTTACCAGGATTCGGTTTATTTCAGCCAGGTAATTGAGTTTGAAGCTGATTTTGTGAGCGGGAACATGAAAAAAGGGCGCATCCAGTTTCAGCGGGTTTCCATCGCACCCAAACCGAATTTTCTGTTGATCCACACTTTCCCTTTAGCTGATTCTATTGCCGAAGAATATAAGAAAAGTGAGTACTTCGACCAAAACATCTCCCAGTTCAATGCCAACAACAAACTGGACATCCGCTTTGCCTTCACCACACGCGAATGGCCGGTGAGCCAACAACAGGCCATGGAAAAATTGCGCTATATTGACAGTACTGTTCTTGTGGTTGGCCGCGACACGGCAGGTGCCTGTTTTATGAAAGGCATGGTGAACAGTATGCTGCAGAACTATACCAAAGCCATCCATGCCTACGACAAGGCCATCGGGATTGACCCCGAAATATCGTATGCTTACCTGAACCGGGGAACAACAACTTTTGAACTGGAAGATTTTATTTATTCGGAGCAACAATATACCGGCTCCATCACCATCAGCGGAAGCAAGTTGGGCAGCCAAAAGCAAGCCAGACTAAAGCCGCCCGACCACAGGAGCACCCTCAGCGATTACAACAAAGTCATCAGCATGAACCCGGCCATGCCTTTTGTTTATTACAACCGGGCCAATGTGAGGATTAGCCTGCAGGACTTTCAAAGGGCCATCGACGACTATTCACAAGCCATCAGACTGGAACCTGAAATGGCAGAAGCCTATTATAACCGGGCACTCACCCTTTTGTTCTTGAAGGAAAACAAGCTGGCCTGCCAAGACCTCAGCAAAGCCGGCGAACTGGGAATTACCGAAGCTTACAATGTGATTAAAAGGTATTGTAATAAGTAGGTTGCAAGTTACAGGTTGCAAGTTGCAAGCAGCCCATCGCCCTCTCGCCCCATCGCCCAGTCGCCCTCTCACCCGGTCGCAAGACACCCATCCCTACTTACTTTCCCCCAACAGCTTCAGCATAAACGCATCTTCCATTGCAGTTTCTTTGTAAGTTTCAAAGCGTCCGGAAGCACCTCCGTGCCCAAAATCCATATTGGTGTGCAGCAGCAGGATGTTGTCATCTGTCTTCATATCGCGGAGTTTGGCCACCCATTTTGCCGGTTCCCAGTACTGCACCTGGCTGTCGTGCAAGCCGGTGGTAACCAGCATGGCTGGATAGTCTTTTTTCTCCACCTGATCGTAGGGTGAGTAGGAAAGCATATAGTCGTAGTATTTTTTTTCGTTCGGGTTTCCCCATTCGTCGTACTCACCAGTTGTCAGCGGAATACTTTCGTCGAGCATGGTAGTTACCACATCCACAAAAGGGACGGCGGCAATTACCCCTTTAAAAAGGTCGGGGCGGTAATTGACAACAGCCCCAACCAGTAATCCGCCGGCGCTTCCGCCCATGGCGAACAATTTGTCCGTTGACGTATAATTTTCAGCCAGCAGGTATTCGGCACAGTCGATAAAATCGAAAAAAGTGTTTTTCTTTTTCAGGAGCTTACCATTTTCGTACCATTCGCGGCCCATTTCTTCGCCCCCGCGGATATGTGCATAGGCCAAAGCAAAGCCCCTGTCAAGCAAGCTCAGGCGCGACGAGCGGAAACCAGACTCGATGCTGTAACCGTAGCTTCCGTAACCATAAAGCAAGAGCGGTTGTTGCCCGTTTTTCTGAAACCCTTTTTTGTAAACGATGGAAATGGGAACCAGCACCCCGTCGCGGGCCGTGGCGTAAAGCCTTTCGGTAAGATACGCGTCAGCATTGTAACCGCCGACCACTTCTAGCTGTTTCAACAACGTCTTGCCACGTGTCACCATGTCGTAATCGTAAATGGAATTGGGTGTTTTGAGCGAGGTGTAGCCGTAGCGCAACAGCTTGCTGAAATAGTCGGGGTTGGCGGTGGTGTAGGCGTAGTAATCAGCTTCATCGAAGGAAAGATAATGTTCCTTCCCTTTCTTCAGATCGAAAACACGAAACTGCCGCAGACCGTTTTTTCTTTCTGTCAGGACGAAAAAACCCTGAAAAACATCGACTTCTTCAAGCAGTACGTCATCACGATGTGCAATTACTTCTTTCCAGTTTTCCATACCGGTTATGTTTTCCGGGGTCTCCATCAGCCTGAAATTTTTGGCTTTGTCGTTGGTCAGTATCAGAAAACGGTTTCCCTGGTGGGAGATGCTGTATTCCAGTTTTTCCTGCCGCGGCTGAAAAACGGAAAATGTCCCTTCGGGATGGTTGGCGTCCAGTATCCGGTATTCTGACGAAAGCGTACTTTCCGAACCAATCACCAGGTATTTCTCCGATTTTGTTTTGTAGATGAAAGTATTGTAAACGGGGTCGCTTTCGTGATAAACAAGCCGGTCGTTTTCAACGGCTGTCCCCAGGATGTGACTGAATATTTTGAACGGACGGAGTGTTTCGTCCTTCACGGTATAATAAACGGTCTTGTTGTCGTTGGCCCACACCATCCCGCCCGAGGTGTTGCGGATGCTTTCATCATAAACCTCCCCTGTTTTCAGGTTTTTGAAATGGATGGTGTATTTGCGGCGGCTCACCGTGTCCACACTATAGGCCAGCAACTGGTTGTTGTGGCTCACCTCCCAGCCGCCAATTTGAAAGTAAGGGTGCCCTTCGGCCAATTTATTGCCATCCAGCATAATTTCTTCTTCTCCCCCATTGGTTTTCAATGACTTGCGGCAGTATACGGGATATTCTTTCTTTTTTTCGAAGCGGGTATAATATTCGAAAGCCTTTACGCGGTAGGGAACCGACATATCGGTTTGTTTGATGCGCCCGACAATCTCGTCGTAGATTTTTTTCTGGAGCGTTTCCGTTTCTTTCAAGATGGTTTTGGTGTACGCATTCTCCGCTTTCAGATAGTCAATCACTTCTGCATCTTCTCTCTGATTCAACCAATAATAATTGTCGATGCGGGTATTCCCGTGCTCTTTGAATTCGGCGGGTATTTTTTTTGCAATGGGGGGATTCATTTGATCAATCATTTTTTGTTCGCAGGATGTGAAGCCTGATAAAATTATTGCTGCCAGAATGGCTTTGGTGAAAGGTCGTATTTTTTTCATGGATAAAAGATTTTAGCAGCCAAAAAAAGAAATAGAGGGGACGGCCCGGGCTAAAAGTATAAATTCAACCCGAGGCTGGGCATCAGTGGTAACTGGTAAACTATTTCGCTGGTAACCAGGTCAACGTAAAACACATTGTCACGGTTGTAGAGGTTCGTAACGCTCAGGTCAACAACCAGTTTTGTACGTGCACTAAAATAAAAGTTTCTTTTCACGTCAACATCAAGCCTGTGGTAGGTCGGGAGGCGGCCGCCAAACAACTCGGCATAAATCACGCCGAGGTCGCCATTTTCGCTAAGGTAATCAGTATTCACACCACCGGGAAAAGTAAGGTATTCGTAAAAGCCCTGAACCTGTGTGAAGGGAAAGCCGCTGCCAAAATTCCACCGCGCACTAAACTCCCACTGCTTTTTTGGCCCGGTGATGTACGAAAAAACCACATTCACATTGTGCCGCCGGTCGAAATGCGGGGTATAGCTAAGCAACTGACCGTCTGTATTTTCGTACTCCCTGTTCACAAAACCCAGTGAGTAAACAAGCCATAGATAAACTTTTTTGTAGTCGTACTTCATCGAAACATCCAGTCCGTAAGCGTTCCCCTGCTCAATAATAAAATCGTTGTTGGTTTCCGCACCGGAGTATGTGTTGTTGTGGTTCAGGCTAGTAAGTTGGGGGAATTTTTTGTAGTAGCCCTCAACATTGAGGTTGATAAAATGGCCCAGGTCAATTTCAGCGCCGAGGATGATGTGATTCGATTTTTGCAAACGCGTTGTCAGGGGTTCCCCGTTAAAAGTTTTCGGCAGGTTCTCGGGGCCGGAAAGGAAACCGTAAAAAAGGTTGACCACATCCCGTCCCGAAGTTGCGGCAATTAAATTCTGGGAATACATCCCGGCAGCCAGCTTCAACCTGAAATGCTCGCTGGTATTGTACTTGATGGCAATCCTCGGTTCGGGTGAAAATTCAGCCAGCGAGGCGTACCATTGCGCCCTGAACCCGGGTTCGAAGATGAACTTGCCCACAACCAGTTTGTATTTTGCATAAATCCCCAGCTGGGTCGTGTTTTCGGTTAAGTTGACCTTTCTGCTACTGTAATTGGTGAGGGAATATTCCGTCCTGAAACCCTCAATTTCAACTCCATATTGCAATTTATTCTTACCAAAAAAATAGGAAAAATCAATCTTCCCGGTAAAGCCCCCAATTGAACTGGAAAGGTTGTTCAGAGAAACCGAATTGACACCGGTTTCGTATTTTGAATAGGCAAACAAACCTTCAATCAAAACCGGGGACCGTCCGGGGATAACAACAAAATTGAGACCGCCCCCGAAGGAGTTCCACCCAAAATCCGAAATGGCTTTGTAATTGGTCACATCATCGGTAAAATTAAAACCAAAGAAGCTGACTTTACTACCGTTTGCCGCGTTGATGGAAACCTTGCCATAAATATCCATGAAATTAAACGGCAGGCCGTCTTGGTCAACATACTCGTAAAACATCTTTGAACTTTCAGAAAGGTAAGAGTTTTTAAATGACAGGATGAATGAGGAGCTCCCCTTGTCGGGTGATTTTTGCCTGACAATGGGAACTTCGAGCACTGCCCTGGCACCGAAAGTGGAAGCACCGACCGAGCCTGAGACCCTTTTTTTATTCCCGTCTTTGTAGCTGATGTCCATAACCGAGGAAATCCTTCCGCCATATTCGGCATTAAATCCACCAGTATAAACTTCAGCATTTCTGATCAGGTCGGTTTCAAAAATTGAAAACAGGCCGATGGAGTGAAAGGGGTTGTAAATGGTCATGCCGTCGAGTATGACTTTATTTTGAATAGGTGTACCGCCCCGCACGTAAAACTGCCCGCCCTGGTCGCCCGTAAAAACCACACCGGGAACAACTTGCAGGTACTGTGCAAAATCGGCCTGCCCGCCAATAGACGGGATTTGCCTGATTTCTTTGGTTGAAACCTGGATGACCGAAGTCCTTGTTTCTGTCCTGGCTGTGGTCCGTGCGGCGTTCACGGTAACCGTTTCCAGTTCAACCGACGATTTGGCAAGAAAAAGTTTGTTGCTGAATATTCCATCCGGCTGAAGCGTAATGGCCTTTTGAATGGTATCGAAGCCAATGTAGGTAACCATCAATGTATAGTTTCCCGCTGGCACTTTTGTGATGAGAAAATACCCGTTGACATCGGTTGAGGCACCATGTGTGGTACCTTTAAGGAAAACGTTGCAAAAAATGGCCGGCTCCCCACTTTCCTCCTCATACACAAAGCCCCTGACAGAAGCTTCCTGTGCCGTGAGGGCAGTTGCAAATACGAAGAATGTTACGAATAATAAAAGGTAGGTTTTGTACATGCGATTCCTGTTTGCCAAAAACTTAAAAAAGAACGCGCAAGATATATAAAAAGTACATGGCGGGAAGATATTTTTCCGCTAAAATATTTTAATAAAAAAGTACATTCTGACAATTAGCTGGTATTAAACCAAGGCTGGTGAACACTTTTATTTACTTGCAGGCCGGGAAAAAACTGTCCCTGTTATTAGCTTGGCCAAAAATACCGGTGAACGGGCAAGGCACAAAAAAAAGCCCCCCGATTAAAAACCGGGGAGCTCAAACCAAATTAATTAATGAAAAAGCTATTTCTTGTCGCCGCCTTTTTTGCTGTCACTTTTGCATGATTTCTCATACATCTCAGTTTTGCCGCAGCATGATTTTTCGGTTTTACATTCTTTTGCTTTTTTACTGTCACTTGTTTTGGCTTTCTTCTTGTTCTTATCTTTGTCGTCGTCTTTGTTAACAATCGTTGTTTGATTGGTAACTTGTAAAGTCATCGCGACACTTGTTGTTGCCATACTTCCTAAGAACAGGAAACTTAAACTTAATGCAATTAGTTTTTTTCTCATTAGATTATTTTAAATGGTTATTATTATTCTGTCAACAAAAGTAAAGCGGGAAAGGGGTCGTTTCTGTTAAGCCCTTGTTAAATACTGTTAACAAAATGTTAAAATATTACTTCGCAGTCTGCCAAAGACTAATTTTGACTTGAAAGTAAGGGAATGAAGAGAAAAGCCATTGTATTGTTAATTGTTCTTACCTCGGTGTCGCTGGTCGGAATTGTATTTACACAACTGTATTGGGTGAAGAAATCGTTGGATTTGAAGACCGAGCAATTCGACAACAGTGTGCGCATTGCCATGAAAAGTGTACTGAATCAATTAATGGATATTAAAAATGATTCGGTATTTCAGCAAAATCTTTTGCTTATTTCATGCAGAAAATCCAAACTGGATGCCACTGACATTATTCAGCCGGAACTCCTTGACTCGCTGCTGTTGTTGGAAATGAAGTGCATGGCGCTGAATGAAAACTTTAACTATGGTTTGTACAACAAACGTAACGGGCGCTTTGTGGCAGGGCGGTTTGCCGGGGCAGAACACAAACTGCTGGATTCACCCTTTCAGTTTTCTGTTGCCAGTTTATACAAACCGGGGGATTATTATCTGAGTACTTATTTTTCGGGGAAAACCGGGTTTGTCCTGCAGCAAATGGAAGTCTGGTTACTGTTTTCCGTTTTGTTTCTCGTGGTCTTGATCATCAGTTTTATCTGGGTTGCTTATACGATTCTCCGGCAAAAAAAACTCTCGGAAATGAAAACAGATTTTATCAACAACCTCACACACGAATTTAAAACACCCATCGCCACTTCATCACTGGCAGCAGAAATGTTGTTGCGGCCCGAAATTAATTACAATGTAGAAAAAATAAAAAAGTATGCAGGTGTTATTCTTGACGAAAACCAACGGCTGCAAGGGCATGTCGAACAGGTGTTGCAGGTGGCTATTCTTGAAAAGGGCGGCCAGCGCTTTAAATTCAGGAGAACCAATATCCACGAGTTGCTGCTTGCTGCTACTGAGAGTTTTGACCTCAGGATAAAGAAAAACAAAATTAAACTCAATATCGAACTGGAGGCTGACAGGCAAATCGTGGTTGCCGACAAAGTGCATATTTTAAATGTTTTCCATAATATGCTCGACAACGCCATTAAATATTCGCCCGTGAACCCGAAAATACAGATTAAAACCTGGAATACAAATAAGCATATTGTCATTCGTTTTAAAGACAATGGCATCGGGATTCACCATGAGCACCAAAAAGATATTTTTAAAAACCTGTTCAGGGTACCCATGGGCAATATTCACGATGTAAGGGGGTTTGGTCTTGGGCTGTACTATGTTAAAACGGTGATTGACCAGCACAACGGGCGTACTGAAGTAAAAAGCGAATTGGGCAAAGGCTCAAAATTTTATATCTTTCTTCCCTTTAATGATGGAAAATTAAAGGTGTAAGGAATGGGTCATATTTACGACTAACCAAAGGTTATTAAACTTTACGAAAGCTGTTAAGCTTAGCTAATCAATCTGAAGAAAATGAAAGAAGAGAACGAAAACATCAGGATATTGTTTGTTGAGGATGACCCGAATTTAAGCATGATTCTTCAGGATTACCTTGAGATGATTGGCTATTCGGTAAAACATGCTCAGGACGGGGATGAAGGCCTTAAAGCATTTTTGACCGAAGCATTCGATTTGATCATCCTCGATATTATGATGCCTAAAAAAGACGGCTTTATGCTTGCCGTTGATATTCGTGAAGCCAATCAGGCAATCCCCATTATTTTTTTAACGGCAAAAAGTTTAAAAGAAGACCGGATTAAAGGATTTTTGCACGGTTGTGACGACTACATCACCAAACCTTTCAGCACCGAAGAACTGAGCCTGAGGATTAAAGCCATTTTAAAAAGGTGTGCCATTGGCGGTACCAACAACGATAACAATGCGACCGAGCTGTTCACCCTCGGTAAATTTGAATTCGACAGCGAAAACCTGGTTTTGCTGCTTGGCGATGAAGAGCACCGGCGGCTGACACGCAAGGAAGCCGGCTTGCTTAAACTGCTGTGTTTGAACAAGAACAATTTGCTTCCCCGCGAAGTAGCCCTTGAAACCATCTGGGGCGAAAATGATTATTTTATTGGCAGAAGTATGGATGTGTTTATCGCCAAACTAAGGAAATACCTGAAGGCCGACCCCAATGTTAAAATCACCAATGTTCACGGTATTGGTTTTAAACTGGAAGTGAAAGGTGAACTGGTTAACAATATTTTGTGAAGCAACCTGTAACCCGCAAACCTGCAACCTGCTATCCTGCAACCTTTACCCGGCAACAGGCCCGAGCACCCTACCCTTCGAACTCCGACGTAAAATAAAAACGGATGTCCGTGTATTTGTCCTGTGCCGTTTGCAGGGCGTAGGGTGAATCGGCCATGAAGACCTCGCGGCCTTCTTTGTCGACGGCGATCTGGCTGGCCTTGCGCTTGCGAAAATCTTCCAGTTGTGCTTTGTTATCGCTCACAAACCAGGCTGTTTTGTAAAGCCGGATGGGCTCGAAACGGCATTTGGCATTGTATTCATGTTCCAGCCGGTACTGGATGACTTCAAATTGCAAAGCACCTACCGTCCCGATGATTTTACGGTTGGTGTGTTTGCCGGTGAATAGCTGCGCCACGCCTTCGTCCATCAGTTGATCGATGCCTTTTGCCAATTGCTTGGAACGCATGGGGTCGGCATTTTCGATGTACTTGAACATTTCGGGGGAAAAGCTCGGGATACCTTTGAAATGCAGCTGCTCTCCTTCGGTAAGGGTGTCGCCAATTTTAAAATTTCCGGTATCGTGCAGTCCGACAATATCACCGGGGAAGACTTCATCGACCACCGATTTTTTTTGCGCCATGAAAGCCGTCGGGCTGGAAAACTTCAGTTTGCGGTTCTGGCGCACATGCAAATAATTGGTGTTGCGCTTAAAGGTTCCCGAAACCACCCGCAAAAAAGCAATCCGGTCGCGGTGATTGGGATCCATATTGGCATGGATTTTAAACACAAAACCTGTAAGTGAATCTTCCTCCGGTTCTACAAAACGCAGGTCACTTTCCCTGCCCAAAGGCGTGGGTGCTATCTGGATGAAATTATCCAGCAGTTCTTTCACCCCGAAATTGTTCAGCGCACTGCCAAAAAATACGGGTGAGATTTTACTGTCGAGGTAATCGGCCTTTTCAAATTCGGGATAAACACCGGCAAGCAGTTCCTGATCTTCCCGCAATTCGCCGGCCTGCTCACCAAGATAGTTTTCCAAATCGGGATTAGTTAAATCGTCAAACTCAATTACCTCTTCCACCACCTGGCTGCCTGCCTGAAACAGGTTCAGTCTTTTCGAGTGGATATTGTAAACCCCTTTGAAATTACCCCCCATCCCCACCGGCCAGCTTAACGGCGTAACATGCAATCCCAACTTTTGTTCCAATTCATCCAGCAGTTCGAACGCATCTTTTCCGGGACGGTCCAACTTGTTGATGAACACAATAACCGGTGTCTTGCGCATACGGCACACCTTGACGAGTTTCTCGGTTTGTGGTTCTACCCCTTTGGCCACGTCAATTACTACGATTACGCTGTCGGCGGCAGTGAGCGTACGGAAAGTATCTTCCTGGAAATCCTGGTGGCCGGGAGTGTCCAAAATGTTGATCATGGTGTCTTTGTACTCAAACCCCATCACCGAAGTGGCCACCGAGATGCCCCGCTGGCGTTCGATTTCCATCCAGTCGGAAGTGGCTGTTTTTTTGATTTTGTTGGACTTGACGGCACCCGCCACCTGGATGGCACCGCCGTAAAGCAGCAGCTTCTCGGTCAGCGTGGTTTTCCCCGCATCGGGATGGCTGATAATGGCAAAAGTCCGCCGCCGGCTGATTTCTTTTTTGTTACTCATTCGGGAGTGAAAAATTGAGGGGGCAAAAGTAGGATAAAAAGATATAAGACTTTTAGACATGAGACAATAAGACCTGAGGGGAGAAAGAGATGAAAGCCTGCCCGGTGGTGAAATAAACAGTTTTACTTTCATTTCACCGGGTAAAAACACTAACTTTACCCACCTATGGAAAACCGAATCCACACCCGCCAATACGGGCGTTTTGCGCTGCCCCAATTCCAGATGCTGGGTGCGGTGCTGCTGGCCTGGGGTGTCTACCTCGTGTGGGTACTAAGCCTGTTCTCGCTTCCTGTTTTGGTGGCCGGAGCAGCCCTGGCAACGGCGGCAATCGGTGTTCAAATCAATTTCAACCAAAGGCTTCACCGCGAGTATGTAGCCGTCTTCGGTTATAAATTCGGGAAATGGAAAAAGCTGCCCGCCATTGCGTACGTCACCGTATTTGTGGAGCACTACAGCCAGGAGAAGGCCGTGCTTTCCATCAGTTCGGAAGACGATTTTACCAAAATCAAAATCAGCCTTATCGCCGGTAAAACCGAGCGATTTGAAGCCGGCTTGTTTGACGACAAACAACTGGCACTTGAAACCGGTGAAAAAATCGCAAGGGCTTTAAAAACCAAATTGTTGGATTACACGGGCCGGGAGCCAAAGTGGATTGAACTTTAAGGGTTTTAAACTTTTCCAAAGTTCTGAACTTTGGAAAAGTTATCCCATTTATTTCCCTTCCAGTTTTTCCAGCCTTCTTTCCAGGGCCTCAATCAGATTTTGCTGTCCGGCCAATTGTTCTGTAAGTTCCTTGTTTTTCGCATCCAGTTCCTGCACGGCTTTCACCAGGGGTACGACGAATTCGGCGTAGCGGAGGGTATAGAGGTCTTCGCCGGTTTCGATTTTTCCGGAAGGCGCCGTTACGCCGCTGAAGTTGTAACCGGAAGCGGTAGCCGCCTGTTCCACTTCCTGTGCTATAAAGCCGCTGAAGGTGATCTTTTCGATGTCGTATTTCCCTTCCCAGGTGTTTTCATCCGCTTTGCCGTAAAGCAGCATCTGTTGTTTGTCAATATTGAACCGGTAGGTGACCGGTCTCAACTTCAGGATGAAATCCAACCCGCTGACATTTTCCTGCACATTGTTTTTGATGCGCCTGTCGGAATAGGTACTCCAGCCCACCTGTCCGCCGATTTCCGTTACGGAGGAGTTGCCGATGCGTATTTTGTTTGCGGCAGTTGGATCGGCATTGTATCCCAGTCCGGTTGAGTTGTCATACACCGCACCCAGCGAGTTGGCGCTGTACCCCACGGCAGTTCTGTACTTTCCGGTGGTGTTGGTAAAAAGCGCCTGCGTTCCATAAGCCACATTGTAAGTTCCGGTGGTGTTGGCATTCAGCGCTTCTCTGCCTGTGGCCACATTATGGTTTCCCGTGTTGTTGTACAGTGCCCGGTAGCCGAAGGCAATGTTCGAATGACCGACCGTGTTGGTGTAAAGCGCCTGATAACCGGCGGCTACATTTTGACCGCCGTTGGTATTGGAATAAAGCGCCTGAAAGCCGACACCGATGTTGCCGATACTGGTGGTATTTGAGTAGAGCGCCTGGTAGCCGGTGGCCGTGTTTTGGCTTCCCTGGGTATTTGAATAGAGCGCCTGGTAGCCGGTGGCGGTATTTCCATAACCGGTGGTATTTGAGTAAAGGGTTTTTGAACCCAGGGCCGTATTGTTTTTGGCTTCGTAGGAACCGCTGGCTCCCGTCCCGTTGTTGAGCAAAGCCGAATCGCCCACAGCCACCAGGTTGCTGCGGTCGGTGTTGCTTTGCAGACTGCCCGTACCGACAGCCACGTTTGAATTTCCCGTGGTGTTGTCCTTCAAGGCATAACGCCCGTAGCCGGTATTAAAACTTCCGGTGGTGTTGGCGTAAAGCGCTTTTATTCCGGCGGCAGTGTTTTCACGGCCGCTTGTATTGGAATAAAGCGGCCAGTGCCCGGCGGCAAAATTGCTGTAGCCGGTGGTGTTGGAATACATCGCCCGGTAACCGATGGCCGTGTTGGAGAATCCTGTCGTGTTGGAATAGAGCGCCAGTTCGCCGTTTGCGAGGTTGCCGCCGCCGGTGGTGTTGGAATAAAGCGCCTGGTAACCGGTGGCCACATTCGCCTGGCCGGTGGTGTTGGAATACAACGCCTGGTAGCCGCCGGCGGTATTTTTATATCCTGTTGTGTTGGCATAAAGCGCCTTGGAACCCAACGCCGTATTGCCTGTGGCCTCAAAGGAAGAGCCGGCACCTGTTCCGTTGTTGTAGAGCGCCGAATCGCCCACGGCCACCAGGTTGCTGCGGTTGGTGTTGTTGAATAAACTGTTGCTTCCTACCGCTACATTGGAATGTCCGGTAGCGTTATTCATCAAAGCGCTATAACCGTAGCCGGTATTGTTGTTTCCGGTAGTGTTTGTAGCAAGCGACCAGTAGCCGCCGGCCACGTTGTAGTTTCCCGTAGAGTTGGAAACAAGTGCTTCATTTCCCAGGCCGCTATTTCCATTGCCGGTGGTATTGGCAAAAAGGGCCTTATATCCGGCAGCAGTGTTGTAATATCCTGATGTATTGGCCTTAAGGGACAAAAACCCTGTGGCCGTATTTGAAAAACCGGTGGTGTTGGAATACAATGCCTGATAACCGTTGGCATTGTTGCTGGTGCCACTGGTATTGGCATACAGCGCCTGGTAACCGGTGGCCGTGTTGGAATATCCTGTTGTGTTGGTATAAAGTGCTTTGGAGCCCAGCGCCGTATTGCCTGTGGCCTCGTAGGAAGAACCGGCGCCCGTGCCGTTGTTAAACAAGGCCGAATCGCCCACAGCTACCAGATTGCTGCGGTCGGTGTTGGTATTCAGGCTTCTGACGCCGACAGCTACATTGGAAACGCCCGTTGTGTTGTTTAGCAAAGACTGAAAACCGGATGCGGTGTTGGAATGACCCGTAGTGTTATAAAATAAAGCCCCGCGACCGGATGCGGTATTGGAATGGCCCGTTGTGTTGGCATATAAAGTTTGAAAACCGTTTGCCGTATTGCCAAGCCCTGTTGTGTTGGAATACAGGGTTCTGTAACCGGTGGCCGTGTTGTAGTATCCTGTGGTGTTGGCAGCGAGTGTCTGATAGCCTACTCCTGTATTTCGATTGTCAGAACCGTCGTCATTGGCGCCCGACAGCATACCGAGGAAGACCGAAGAGCCGTCATCGCTTCCGTCGTCGTCGGATTTTCCGTCTGACAGGTCGTTGATTTTGGTGACTGCCGAGGTTCCGTCTGTCAGTTTTGTCCAGCTCGTTCCGTCAAAAAAGTAAAACCCGGCGCTGCCGTCAGTCTGGAACACGAGCAAGCCCGTGGCGGGAACTGCAATGGCGCTACGTTGTGTGGCGGTCATGCGCGGGATCAACAGGCCGGCCGTGTCCGATTGCACGTGGAGCATGGCGGAAGGGGCGGCGTTGCTGCCGTCGGTGTTGATGGCTACCTGGCCGAAGGCGGTCATTGCCGCCAGGAGGATCGGGAGTAAGAGAATTTGTTTTTTCATGGTTTTTTAGTTTTTTGGCCCCGCCCTAAAGCCCGTCTGACCGGACGGGGGAAGGAACGGGGTAACTGATTTGTTTCTACAGGTAAAGAATATGAACGCTATCCGTTTTGGAGCCAAACGCAGAATTCTGACCGGACGAAGTGATTGTCAGGACGGCATTCATCATTCGAGACTCATTGCTTTTTCAACAGCTCGATTTCTTTTTTCAGTTCAGTAATCATCTGTTGCTGTTGATCCATCATTTGTTGTTGTTTTTCCATCATATTCTGTTGTTCTTCTATCTGTTGCTGTTGTTCCTGCACGGCTTTCACCAGGGGGACCACGAATTCGGCGTAGCGGAGGGTATAGAGGTCTTCGCCGGTTTCGTTCTTTCCGGAAGGCGCCGTTACACCACTGAAGCTATAGCCCGATGCGCTGGCGGCTTGTTCCACTTCCTGTGCGAGGAAACCGCTGAATGTGATGTTTTCGATGTCGTATTTGCCTTTCCAGGTGTTTTCATCCGTTTTGCCGTAAAGCAACCGCTGTTGTTTATCAATATCATACCGGTAGGTCACCGGCCTCAATTTCAGGATGAAATCCAGCCCGCTGACATTTTCCTGCACATTGTTTTTGATGCGGCTGTCGGAATAGGTACTCCAGCCTACTTGTCCGCCGATTTCCAATACGGATGCATTGCCAATAAGTATTTTGTTTGCCCCTGTAGCATCGGCATTGTAGCCCAGCCCGGAGGAGTTGTCGTAATTTGTTCCGAGCGAATTGGCGCTGTAACCCACACCCGTTCTGTACTGGCCCGTTTCGTTCCAGTAAAGGGCATTGGCACCAAAAGCCGCGTTCCAGGAACCGGTCGTGTTTTTGTATGACGCACGGTAACCGTTGGATGCGTTTTCGTAGCCTGTTGTATTGCCATAAAGTGCTTTATAACCAATGGCCGTGTTGTAATAGCCTGTTGTATTGAAATAATGGCTTTGGTATCCGTTGGCAGTATTGCCATCGCCTGTGGTGTTGCTGTAGAGCGATTGAAAACCTCCGGCTGTGTTTTCGTAGCCGATGGTGTTGGAATATAGCGACTTTGACCCCAGAGCCGTGTTGGCGGTGGCATGATAGGTAGCACTGGCGCCCGTACCATTGTTGTACAGGGCCGAGTCGCCGATGGCCACCAGTTTGTCGCGGTCGGTATTTTTATACAAAGCCCTTGCACCGATGGCAATGTTTAAATTCCCCGATGTGTTACTATACAATGCCTGCCGTCCGAAACCGATATTTTGCTTGCCGTCAAGATTATTGTAAAGTGCAAAATAGCCAGTGCCAAGGTTGTATTCCCCTGTATTGTTCTTATACAATGCTTGTCGCCCGAAAGCAATATTTGCGCTTCCGCTATTATTGGACAGGAGGGCTTGATCTCCTATGGCAATGTTTTGATGACCGCTGGAGCCGCCCAGAAGTGCTTGAAAACCAAGTGCGATATTATGGCCACCCGTTAAATTGTTGGACATTGCCCGGAATCCGATGGCAATGTTGTAAAACCCTGTTGAGTTGTCAAAAAGCGCCTGATAGCCGAAGGCATGGTTGTAGCTGCCGGTGGTATTTGAATACAGCGCCTCAACGCCGACGGCTGTGTTGTAATAAGATGTTGTGTTGGAATAAAGCGCCTGATAGCCGACGGCGGTCTGGCGATGACCACTGGTATTGGAATACAGCGCTTTTGAACCCACCGCTGTATTAAAGCGGGCAGAGAACAAAGAACTGTCTCCGGTGCCGTTAAAATACAAAGCCGAATCGCCCACGGCCACCAGGTTGCCGCGGCTGGTGTTGCTGTACAAGCTAGATGTCCCAATGGCTACATTGGAATTCCCGGCAGTATTGGAATAAAGTGCCCATGAGCCGTTGGCTGCGTTGTAATTTCCTTTTGTGTTGGTATAAAGTGTGCGGTAACCGGTGGCAGCATTTAAACCACCTTCCGTATTGGAATAAAGTGCTAAATAACCGAAAGCATTGTTGCCATTGCCAAGGGTATTGGAAAAAAGTGCGCCGGCTCCGGCAGCAACGTTTCCGGTGCCGGTGGTGTTGGCTTTGAGCGCACCGTAGCCGGCTCCGGTGTTGTCAACCCCTGAGCTGTTGGAAAAAAGTGCCTGATACCCGCCGGCCGTATTTCTGACACCCGTGGAATTTGCTTTCAGTGCATTAAACCCCAGCCCCACGTTTTGGTTGTTGGTACCCGGATCGTTCAGCCCGGCATCCACACCGATAAAGACCGAAGAGCCGTCGTTGGAGCCTCCGTCGTCGGATTTGCCGTCGGACAGGTCATTAATTTTCGTGACTGTTGAGCTCCCGTCTGTCAGTTTTGTCCAGTTCGTCCCGTCGAAAAAGTAAAACCCGGCGCTGCCGTCGGTCTGGAACACGAGCAATCCCGTAGCGGGAGCAGCAATGGCGCTGCGCTGGACGGTAGTCATCCTGGGGATGAGGATGCCGGCCGTGTCCGATTGCACGTGGAGCATGGCCGAGTTGTCGGGTGCGCTGCCGTCGGTGTTGATAGCTACCTGGGCCGAAACGAAGAAATACAGTATTACGATGGAAATTGTAAGGAGTGTTTTTTTCATGCTGATGATTGTTTATTGGTTTATAAGAATTCTTGGTGTTTTCTAATGCCAAAAGAACCGACGGGCTATTGCACGGGTGTTCTTTAATTTAATTGTTCATGCAAGCTCAAAGCAACACGAAACATCTGACTGATAATCACGGTGGATCGTACAAAAAGACACTTCTCCCCACAAGCCACAGGGGCTTTCACGGGAAAAAATGTTACATAGTACGAGCGTTTGATGGGTTCCGGTTTGCTACCGGACTTGTGCGCAAACATAAAAAAAACAAGGCTTTCTCAAGGTATTGTGCCGGAGAATTAACAATCGTTTAACAATTTTTTTCAGGCAAACAATGGGCGGCACAAACAGCATTGCTGAAGTTCAAATTGTTTTTTTTGCGGAAAGATTTTGTTTGGATTTACTTGCTCAGGGAGCTAAAAAAACAAAGCGTTGTTTTTGCTCGTACAGGAAATATTACTTGTTGATTATTTTTTTCAGCGCCTCGATCTCGGCTATTAGCTGCTCGATGGTTTGCTGCTGTTCCTGTACGGCCTTCACCAGGGGGACGACGAATTCGGCGTAGCGCAGGGCGTACAATCCTTTGCCGTTCTTGGGGCTGACAACACCGCTGAAGTCGTAACCGATTTGCCGGGTAGCGGCTTCCACTTCCTGGGCCAGAAAACCGCTAAAATGAATTTTTTCGATGTCGTATTTGCCTTCCCAATTATCAGTATTGACTTTTCCGTACAACAATTGCTGTTCTTTGTCGATGTCATACGTATAGGTAACCGGTCTTAATTTCAAAATAAAATCCAGCCCCTTTACATTTTCACTGATGTTTGACTTAATGCGCCTGTCGGAATAAACCGTCCAGTTTGCCGACCCTCCAATCGCCGAAACACTGAAGTTTCCAATTTTTATCTCGTTGTTCATGGTGGGTTCGGCATCATAACCAAAACCTCCGCTATTGGTCAGGTTTGCCACATTCGACACCGCGCTGTATCCCACAGCGGTATTGTAGTCTCCCAGAGTATTTAGTTGCAGTGCATTTACACCCATTGCCGTATTGAATTCACCTGAAGTATTCGCGTTGAGTGCACTTTTCCCGTTTGCAGTATTGTCCGATCCCTGTGTATTTGAATTTAGTGCCTGCGCTCCTGTTGCGGTGTTCCTTAAACCGATGGTGTTGGCTTGCAGTGACAAGTAACCCACTGCGGTATTATTGTTTCCCGAACCGTTGCTTTTTAAGCTGTTGCTGCCCACAGCGGTGTTTCCGCTACCCCCGTTGTTACCCGAAAGCGAAAGTGAGCCCATGGCAGTATTTTGGTTTCCATAACTGGTGTAAAGCGATTTGTAGCCGTTGGCCGTATTATCGTGCCCTGTTGAATTTAGAAAAAGAGCCAGTGAACCTGTTGCCGTGTTAAAATCACCTGTTGTATTTTTTTCCAATGCGCTGTTTCCGAAAGCGCTGTTATGACTTGCCGTGGTATTTGCCATAAGTGCTTTTCGTCCTGTAGCTGTGTTTCCGGCGCCCGAAATATTCGTGCTCAAAGCTTCAGCCCCCATGGCAACATTGTCCGTGCCGCTGCTGTTGCTGTACAGTGCCCGGTAACCAAAAGCCGAATTGTATATGATGGTCCCCTGTGTGTAAAGGGCTTCAAAGCCTGCGGCCGTATTTCCATAACCCGAGCTGTTCGAGAACAGGGCTTTGGAGCCAATGGCCGTGTTTTCGTTTGCTCCGTAATTGGCCTGGAGTGCTTCATTTCCCACGGCTGTATTGTCGTTTCCGATGTTGCTGTCAAGGGCGAAAGCGCCCAGGGCTGAATTGTTGTTGCCGGTGCTGTTTTGCAGTGCGCTTGTTCCGGATGCAGTATTGTTTGAACCGTTGATGTTGACCAGAAGCGAATTGGAACCTGTTGCAGTATTGTTGGCACCCGTCTTGTTGGCTTTCAGCGCCTGATAACCAAAAGCGCTGTTTTCGCCGGCAGTAGTATTATGATACATGGCCAGTCTTCCCACAGCGGTGTTCATACCTCCGGATGTGTTGCTGGTCATACATTCGGCTCCCACGGCTACATTGTTCTGCCCGCTGCTATTGAGGCGTAGCGCACGCCATCCAATGGCAGTTAAGTAGGATGTAGTAACAGAAGCCGTAAGTGATGATTCGCCCAAAGCTGTATTCCCGCTTCCTTCGGTATTGCTCTTCAAACTGCCGCTCCCGACTGCTGTATTGTACAAACCAATGGTGTTGGCATTAAGGGCGCTACTTCCCAGAGCCGAGTTGCTCTCTCCGGTTGTATTTTTTTCCAAAGCATTGGCCCCGATGGCCGTATTTGCCCCTGCTGTAGTATTATTGTTCAGGCTTAAGCGGCCAACGGCAACATTTCCTATTCCTGTCGTATTGAAATACAAAGCGTTTCCCCCCACTGCCACATTGGCGCTGCCTGTCGTGTTAAGGAGCAAGGCATTGTTGCCTATCGCCACATTGGTATGTCCGGTGGTGTTCTCCTTTAAGCTGCCCGCTCCCAAAGCCGTATTTTTATCACCTGTACTGTTCTTTCTCAAGGCCTCATAACCGATTGCAGTATTCTCCAGGGCAGTAGTATTGGATGAGAGCGCACTTTTTCCCACTGCTGTGTTATAGGAGCCGGTGGTGTTGCCGTACAAAGCCATTGTGCCTACTGCCGTATTGTTAACAGCCTCCGTGTTTAACGTGGCTCCCTGGCCGTTGTTGTACAAAGCCGATTTGCCGATGGCTACCAATTCGTCTCTGTCGGTATTGCTGTATAAGGCCTCCGAGCCGATGGCCACATTGTTGGATCCGATGGTGTTGTTCCTGGCCACATTGTAACCAAGTGCCGTGTTGTTGCTGCCCGAGGTGTTGTAGTTCAGCGAACGATGCCCGGCGGCCACGTTCATCTGCCCGTTGGTATTAAAATTAAGTGAAAGGTAACCGGTCGCCGTATTGCGGTCTCCCAAAGTATTGTTCAGCAGCGAACGAAAGCCAACGGACGTATTTCTTTCCCCGGAAGTATTGTTTTGGCCGGCCTGATGGCCGACAAATACATTTTGGTTGGCTGACAAATCATCGTTCAAACCGGCGCTTACGCCGAAAAAAACGGATTGCCCGGAGGAAGGCTGTTCAATGAAATTACCGTTGAATCTTACTTTCTCGGTTCCATCAAGGTAAAAGCGGATGATGTTGTCGTTGGGGGTTTCTTCAACAGTAACGTATGTGTTGCTATCGGCATCGGCGATAATTGTTTGCGGAGCTGCGCTGCCGATCTCTGTCCAGCCACTTGCTTTGTAGTACCAAAAACTTTTGGTTTGCCCATCATAAACCAACAACCCCAATGCGGGCGAGGCAATGGCATTGCGTTCGGCGGTGGTCATCCGCGGGATGAGCAGGCCTTTATCATTGGCTGAAACATGCAAAGCTGCCGAGGGGTCGGGCGTGGTGTTGATGCCCACATTGTTCTGGGCGAAAGTGTTGCCGATGAGCAGGCTTATGACGATGAATAGAAAAGTATTTTTCATATTAAGCTATTTGGTCGTAAAAAATAATTGCCATTTATTTTCTGATTGATTATACACGGATTAAACTTTATTGTACACCTAATCCCTGATACAGCGAACTGCATGGCCGGAAGAACGTTCATCAAACGCATTTGTATGTGCAGTAAAAGCGTCAAAATATAGTCGCTTAGAATTAATCCCGTCAACGGTACTGCTCCAGTACATACCAACAGAGCCCTCGGCAGTGATTGAACCACCTCCCAGGCGGTGACCATTAGCAGTGAGTTTTAGTGGTGATCCGAAGGCTCCGGCCGCATCATTTGTTGCCCAACTTAAACGCTCTGCCTCCCATTCTGCCTCGGTAGGCAAACGGTAACCTGCCGGGCAAGGATTATTTGTTCCGTTATTACCCTGCCAAAGGTTATCGTCCTGTGTTAACAGCCAGTCACCGCCTGGGAGTGTTCCTCTAATAAACAATCCATCCCATGGATTGCCATCATCGGGTATTGCAGTCGAGGCGTGTGTGGTGGTTTCGCTACTGCTTCGGCTTTCATGGCCTTCGGTAAAACGCCCCCATTGATACAGGTCACCATAAGCAGCGGTATCAGTACTGCTTGTGGCCACTTGTGAAGCCCCCAGGTTACGGTCCATCCAGGTTTCGCCGGTTGTGGGATTGAGTACATGTGGTATTTGAGGGGTAACCGTTACACTAAAAGTACAGGTGCCACCGCCGTGGTCTGCCGTTGCGGTAAAACTATCCGTTTGGACTGCGGAGGGTGTACCGCTCCCGCTTAGGGTAATTTGCTGAACACCTGTTGAACTAAAGGCGCCACTACCGGAAAAACTGTATCCGTTTACGGTATTGGTACTTACTGAAGCACTGCCAATAACGCTAACGAGAACATCCATAACAATTGTGTTGTCTACATTCATGGGTTTTCCCTTTCTGTATATTCCATTCACAACGGTATTTTGACATGCGCCACCGCTACCAATGGTGTATTCGGCACCATTTTCGGGTGTGCCGCTTGAGCCGCAAATCTGCGTCCATGCGCCACCTTTATAGAATTCAAGACATTCGGTAGTTATATTGTAAATCACCAGGCCATCGGCCGGCGCCACTATTGCATTTCGTTCAGAAGTTTTCATACGTGGCGGCAAAAATCCTGAATCATTTGACTGCAAATCTAATATTGAGGATACATCAGGTGCATTGCCGTCTTTGTTAATAGCTACCTGAGCTGTTGTGGAAATTGTGGCAAAAAGAACCACAGTAAATAAAGTTGCAATTGTTTTCATATCGGGACAGTTTTCGTGAATTTGCCCCAAAAGTATTTTTATCAGATGACAAATTATTGCCCCTTTACTGAACGTTTAAAGAAAACTGTTTAACGTTGGGAAATGATTGTTAAACGTAGAAGATGGCAGGTATCAAGCTGACATGTACCTGGTCAAAAACTGCTCCCGCCTGCGGTGCGAAACCGTCAACTCAATCTGGTTGTCGAGGATGACCGAACCGCCGGCCTGTTTTTCGTAGCTCACTATTTTGTCGAGGTTGACAAGGTAGGATTTGTGGATACGGAAAAAGTTAGATCCCGACAGCATTTCATCATATTCCTTCAGGGGTTTCGATACCAGGAATTTGCTTTTGTCCTGAAAATGAAATCGGGTGTAACTTCCGCCATCCGATTCGCAAAAATAAATGTCATCGATGTCAACACACAGAATGGAACCGGTGGTCTTGAGTACGACTTTCTTTTTGGTTTCGCTGGGTTTCAGGTTCGAAAGCAGGGCATCCAGTTTTACATTTACCTCCTCCATCTCGAAGGTTTTTTTGGCTTTATCGAGCGCCCTGAAAAGTTCGGTCGAAATGATGGGTTTCAAAATGTAGTCAACGGCGCTAAAGCGGAAGGCCTGTATGGCATAATCGGAATGGGCGGTGATGAAAATAATTCTGAAATCAATTTTTCCTATTTGCTGAAGCAGGTTAAACGCATTGCCGTCGGGCATGTCGATGTCGAGCAAAACCAGCTCGGGCCGCAGCTTCCTGATTTGTTCCAGTCCGCTTTTTACATCATGGGCTTCACCAACAATCTCAAATTCTGAGGCTACAGATTCCACTATGCCGCGGATAATTTTCCGTGCGTTCCGTTCATCGTCAATAATAAGGGTTGTAATCATAAATGCAGTGTGTTTGTCGCAAAGATACAAATCCGCTTCAAAACAGTCTTTCTTACGCTGAGCGTGTAAAGCGTCTTTTCCCTGTATAAAGATTCTTCGCTTCGCTCAGAAGGACAAATACTAAGGTGTTGAAAAAGGAAGCCGGAGTACCACCTTTGTCCCGGAAGGATTTCCCTGCTCGTCTGTTAAATCGATGGTTTCCAGAGCAATATTTCCATTCGTCCCCTTGTTCAGGTACAGCAGTCTTTCTTTGGTAATGGACGTCGAAAGTGATTTGTGATTTTTGCGTTTTTGCGATGCGATCCGGCCGGCCTCCACTCTCCCGACTCCGTTATCGGTTACGGTAACTTTCAGGTGATTTTGTTCCCGTTGAAAATCAATCCGGATAAGCCCCTCTTTGTTCAACGAACCAAGCCCGTGTTCGACGGCATTTTCAACAAGGGGCTGAATAAGCAGGGGGGGGATAAAACAATCTTCCTTGCGAATGGCATCGTCAAGGTGGATGGTGTATTTGAATTGGTTGTCAAAGCGTGCCGCTTGCAAATCCAGGTAGTTTTCCAGGAATTCCAGTTCATCTGCCAGTGAAATGGCATCCGCCGTGGAACTGTTTAAAATGAAACGAATCAGTCGGGAAAACTTCCCGAGGTAATCGCTGGCCAACAGGGTGGACTTCTCAAAAATAAAGCGTTGAACGGCAGTCAGTGCATTGAAAATAAAATGGGGGTTGAGTTGGCTCCGCAGCAGCTTTTGTTCCAGGCGGATGGTGCGTTGTAAACTTCTTACTTTGTGTTGCCTGAAAATCAGGACAACAACAAGAACAATTAAAACAAGCAATCCGATGGCTCCCAAAAGCAGGAAACGGGATTGCCGTTCCTCGAGTATCCTGAGGTTGTTCTCAAGTTTCAAATGGTCCAGCTCCTGCTGCTTTTTCTCGACTTCGTATTTCGCCTTCACGGCATTGTATTTCTGGTGGCTTTCGTCGTTAAAAATGCTGTCTTTGATGTTCACGTAGCTGGTAAAGTTAGCCAGGGCCTTTGCCGGCTGCCCTTTCTGCCGGTAGAGTTCCGTAAGCGATTTGTAATTGTCGAGCTGGTTTTCGACAGCATTTATTTTCCTGGAAACTTCCAATGCCTTGAGAAAATACCGTTCGGCAAGCCGGTAATTTTTCATCGATAAATAAATCGTCCCCAAATGCTGACTGGCAACCGAAACCCCATACAGGTAGCCGATGGCTTCGCTTTGCGCCAGGGCTTTTTTTGCGAAATCAATGGCCTCGGTTTGATGCCCGGTTTTAATGTTAATACTCCCGAGTTTGGCCAAGATATTGGCGCGCAGCGTTAAATCCGACACTTGCTCACTCACCCGCAAGGCTTCTTTGTAATTCTTTTCGGCGGTTGAGAACCGGCCCAGTTTGATGTTTACATCCCCCAGGCTGATTAAGGCTTTGGCTTGATAATAAGCGTCTTCATTTTCGGTGGCGTATTGCAAGGCCTTGTCCAAAAACTTCAAGCCTTTTTCATGCTCGCCAATAACGCTGTAAATACCGCCAATGTTAATTAAGCCGGGAACCAGTTTTTTGGTGTCGTCGTTTTTTTCCTTTAAATTGAATGCCTGAATGTAATAATCAAGTGCCGTCAGTTCGTCACCCAGCAAATAATACACCCCACCGATGTTGTTCAGGAAAGAGGCCTCCCGGCTTTCCCAATGGTTTTTTTTCGAGAGGGAAACGGCCTGTTGATAGTTTTGCAGGGCCTCGAAATAATCACCCGTTTTGATGCAGAGCCCGCCACAAAGTCCTGAAAAATAAGCGATATCGCTTTCAATGTTTAATTCCTGTGCAATACGGACGGCCTCCTTGCCATACTTCAGGCTGTTTTCAAAATCGTTTAGGTCATCGTATAAATTGATGATGAGTTCAAGGGCGTTGAGGGAATTCGATAAGTCGTTGGTTTCGGTGGTAATGGCGTATTGCTTTAAAGCATATTCCAGGCTTTTGTTTTTGTCGGTGTCGCGATAGGTTTTTGCCAGTTGGTAAAAGGCCGAAGCTTTTTCGGCAGGTAATGCGTTCGGGTTTTCGGCAATGGTTTTTAAACTGTCAGGTTGATGCTGTTGGGCAAAAAGGCCAATTGGGAGTATGAATAAAAAGGACACACAAAGGGAAATAAGCCCAGTGATTAAAGTCTTGTAAGCAGGTTTTTCCATTAGCTGTTTTCTTACACGGAATATTGCCCCAAAAGTATTCAATTACCGGAAATCTGTTCGTTTAATGCGAATAATGGGCATGTAAAAGGATTGGACTCCTTATTAAAATGATGTTCCATTTCAATCTTTCTTAAAAATAAACAACCCGGCTCCGCCATGTGCAATTAAAAATGAATAGACGAGCAGAAAAAGCCAATTCTCCCCGATCCTGAATCCATTGACCACAACATCACCGGCCAGATAAATAACCACAGATGCTAAAAGCGTAATGGCTGCCGTTGCATTCCCCACCTGGTTGAACAACTGGCTTTCGCGCTCGTCAGCTTTCTTCTTGCCAATAAACGGGTGGGCTGCCAACAAAGCCAGTGCAGCCAAACCAGCACTTCCAAATAAAAATACGGCAATCAAACCAATGCTGCCGACAATCAGTTCGTAAGCAAATCTCTTTTTCATTTTTATTCCTCCTTCGTTAAGTAAAATATTGCTTCAACACGGTGGCCAAAAAAAGCCGCAATATGCAATGCTAGTTTCACGGAGGGGTTAAACTTGCCTTGTTCGATGGCGATGATGGTTTGCCGCGACACATCAAGTGCATTTGCAAGTTGGGCCTGGGTCATCATGCCTTTGTTAAAACGCATCGCTTTTAAATTGTTTTTTAATATTATCTCCATGAGTTCAGTCAATAAGAATTTCGCAAATGTAAACTATTATAAACATAATGTCAAGTATTAGCTACATTTTTTTATGACAATAGATTGCTACTTTTGTTAGCTCATTTTATTGGAAATGCTTGATATTGTTTTCTTCTTATTGCTACTCACTGCCATCATTGCGTTTGCCGCATTCAGTTGGGCGGGAATAGTGTCCGTTGCCGAAAAAGAATTTAGGGCTTCCCAACGCTTTTTTATCCTTTCCCTCATCTTACCCCTGCCTTATGTCTTTCTGGCATTTTTTGAATTTGATTTTCAACTTCTGTCCGGAATAATCATCCTTATCCTTACTTATGGTTCGTTGATGATCCTGCTCATCCCCGCAGGGAAAAACAAATCTTACACAAGTCCGGTTCCTTCGGGAAGAATTGATGAAAGGGATACCATGTTTTCCAGAAACGAACTGGTTCCGGGAACGGAAAGCTTTGAAAAATACTACAACCGCAAACCGGAAATGCGGGAGGCAGATGACAACTTCCGCGCCAAAGCCGGACTGCTTCAGCCGGGGGCCAGCCAGTACCATCCCGTTCATTTTGCTTCTGCCGATGCCAGTTTCGAAACCATTGGGGCACTCAAAGACAAGGTGGATGGTCCGGTGAATAAAACAATCGTCAAAACTTCTCCGGAAGAAATCAGTAATTACATCAAAAGCTGGTCGAAGAAACTCGGTGCTGTGGATTGCGGCATCGCGGAATTAGAGGATTATCACTTGTATTCGGTGGGCGGAAGAAAAGAACGCCGGGACAAACCCGTTGCCAACACACACAAATTTGCCATTGCCTTCACCGTGGAAATGGACAGGGAAATGGTGGCGGCAGCCCCTTCGGCATCCATCGTCATGGAGTCGGGACGGCAATACCTTAATTCGGGAGTCATTGCCCTGCAGGTGGCTGCTTTCATCCGGAACCTGGGCTACGAAGCCCGTGCCCACATCGACGGCAACTACCAGGTGGTTTGCCCGCTGGTGGCCAGGGATGCGGGACTTGGAGAAATCGGCCGGATGGGACTGCTGATGACCCCCAAGCTGGGGCCACGGGTACGGATTTCGGTGGTGACCACCAATCTTCCGTTGGTCATTAATAGGCCCTTGAATGATTATTCTGTGATTGACTTTTGTACGATTTGTAATAAATGTGCAGAAGCCTGCCCCGGCCAGGCCATTTCGTTGGAACCTCAACAAGAAATCAATGGTGTAAAAAGGTGGCAGGTCAAGCAGGAAAAATGCTTCACGCTCTGGTGCAGTCTGGGTACCGATTGCGGACGGTGCATCAGCGTTTGTCCCTATTCGCATCCCGACAATTTGCTGCACAACCTAGTCAGGGCGGGAAATAAAAATTCGTCCCTTTTCCGTAAAGTGGCGTTGAAACTGGATGATTATTTTTACGGACGGAAGCCGCCCCCGGCAAAAATGCCGGAATGGATGCTTACCAAATCAGTTCCCCGTACCTTCAGGTCCGGGACCAACACCTAAACTTTGACAGATAAAAATAAGATGAAACCAACATGACAAAGGCTATTGACACACCTGCCTGCCGGCAGCCAGACAGGGAAATGACAACTCTTTTCTCTGCGTCTTTGCGCCTTTGCAAGAAAAGTATAAACAGATGAAGATAGCCTTAATACAACAACACGCCACACAGGATAAGCAAGAAAACATTGCGCGCGGTATTGCCGCTTTCAAACAAGCCGCAGCCTCAGGAGCAAAACTTATCTGCTTTGCCGAACTGGCTTTTGAGCCTTTCTTTCCACAAAAAAAAGCCACCGGCAGCCAGACGCATTTAGCGGAATCCGTCCCCGGCCCCATGACGGAATCTTTCCAAAAATTAGCTGAAAATTATGGAATTGTCACCATTTTAAACTTGTTTGAAAAAGAAGGCGAGTTCACCTACGACACTTCCCCGGTAATCGATGCTGACGGTCGTTTGCTGGGCAAAACGCAAATGGTGCATATTCCCGATTACGAAAACTTCCACGAGCAGTGTTACTACACACCCGGTAAGCAGGGTGCTTCTGTTTATGAAACAGCTGTGGGAAAAATCGGTGTGGCCATTTGTTACGACCGGCATTTTCCCGAGTATATGCGGGCCCTTGGTGTGGCCGGTGCCGAACTGGTGGTGGTGCCCCAGGCCGGCGCCGAAGGCGAATGGACAGACGGTTTGTACGAAGCCGAAATACAGGTGGCAGCCTTCCAGAACGGTTATTTTACCGCCCTTTGCAACCGGGTGGGTAAAGAAGAAAAACTGAACTTTTCGGGGGAGTCGTTTGTCTGCAATCCGGATGGGAAAGTCATTGCCCGTGCGGGGCTGCAAAAAGATGAGATTTTAATTTGTGACATCGATCTGGAACAGGTCAAAACTTCCCATGCAAAACGCTTATTTCTGGAAGACAGAAGGCCTGAATTGTATAGGGATTGGATTTGAAACTAAGTTTAAAATCAGGAGCATCCCCATCCCCTCCCCATGCTTGAGGGCCGGGGTGGGGTCAAAAACCAAAGCACATGAAATACATATTCATTGTTCTGATAGCCGGATTCCTTTCCTGCCAACAGCAGCAGGCAGAAAATGAAACTGCTGAGCAACAAATATCAGCAGTGCTACTGGCACAACAAAAAGCCTGGAACGAAGGAAATATCGAAGCCTATATGCAGGGCTACTGCCAAAGCGACTCCCTGCGTTTTGCTTCCGGCGGGACGGTCAGCTACGGCTGGCAGACAACCCTGGGCCGCTACCTGAAAGGCTATCCCGACAAAGCCGCGATGGGAAAACTTACTTTTTCGGAAATTGACATTACCATGCTTTCCGAAACATCTGCCCTTGTTTTCGGAAAATGGGAATTGGAGAGGGAAGCCGACCGCCCCTGGGGACTGTTTACATTGCTGTTTCAAAAAACACCCAAAGGCTGGCGGATTGTGCACGATCATACTTCGTTGGGGAAGTGAAAAGAGCTGAGTGGTCAGGAACTTCAACAGTAGTTGATGAGTCATCAAATATTTGACAAAAGGCCATTTTATAAGGTGGGAAAATAAAAAAAAGAATACCTCACTGTTTTTTGTACAGCTCGAACGTCAGGCTGTGGTCGGGCACAATCACATAAACGGAATCTACCCACTCCAGATGCCCCTTTTTGGCTACACCGGTTATTTTGAATTCGCTCCCCTTTTTGTACAGGTTCATGTTAATGGAGTTGGTTTGATTGGCAATACTGAAATAGTAAAGGCTGTCCGATTTCGTTGAAAAAAAAGACTGTGAATAATAATCGGGAGCCAACACTTTAATAAGAAACTGGTTAGCTGAAGGGTTTTCAATTTCCAGTTGTACTTCCACACCATCAACAATTTCGTTGGTTTCATCTTTATAGTACGACCCGGTTCCATTGTACTTGCCGGCCCACGATTCAAGTCCGCAACCTTCACAAAAAGCCCATTCCTCAACCGTTTTTTTACATTGCTGACAGAACCCGGCCGTGAGAAAAACAGAAACAAAAATGATGAAAGTTTTTTTTTTCATACCACGGGGCAAAATTAAGAAAAGTCTTTGATGAACCCGGGCTAAATATAAGCCGGGGGTTTGTTCTGTTCTCCATTTATCTTGAAGCGGGGGCATTGTAAAAATCTATTAATTTTGCAGTTGTAAAGCAAATGTTAAACCTAATACCCAAACAAATGAAAAAGTTCCTTATTGTTCTGATTGCCCCTGCTCTTGTCCTGTTTAGTTGTGCAGGAAACCAACAAAAAAATGATGAAAAACCGGCGGGGTCAAAAGTGATTCCACAAGCCGAAAAAGACCTGCTGACCAAGGCAGCAGCCTTGTTTAAAGTCTTGCCGACCGAAGCTGTCAATGCCGAAAACCCTGTAACCGATGCCAAAGTAAAACTGGGTAAAATACTGTATTACGACAACCGCCTGTCGAAAGACCAGACCCAAAGTTGCAATACCTGTCACAACCTGTCCACTTACGGAGTTGACAACCTGCCCACTTCCCCCGGCGACAACGGCATCCCCGGTACGCGCAACTCACCAACCGTATTGAATGCAGCTTTTAAAACTGCCCAGTTCTGGGACGGGCGCAACAAAGATGTGGAAGAACAAGCCGGCGGTCCCATCCTCAATCCTGCTGAAATGGCCATTCCAAATGAACAGTTTTTAATTGACCGGCTCAAAAAAGTGGAAATGTACCAAAACTTGTTTGCCACTGCTTATCCCAGTGAGACAGACCCTTTTACCTACAAAAATATTCGCCATGCCATAGCCGCATTTGAACGGACACTCATTACGCCTTCGCGTTTTGACAATTACCTCGCCGGTAACTATGACGCGCTGAGCACCCGGGAAAAAACAGGACTGAAGGCCTTTATGGATGTTGGATGTATTGCTTGTCACAGTGGCAGTTTACTGGGTGGAACCATGCTGCAAAAGTTTCCGCTTTTCGGTAAATACGAAGATTATATTCCCGGTGGAAATCCCGATTACGGCAAGTTTGTGGAAACCAAAGTGGAAACCGACAAATTCATGTTTTTTGTCCCGCTGTTGCGTAATGTGGAAAAAACCGCCCCTTACCTCAGCGACGGCAGCATCGCCGATTTGGCCGCAACCATCCGCATCATGGGTAAAGCCGAATTGAACAAAGACCTGACCGACCAACAAGTAAACGACATGTTGGCCTTCTTCAAAACCCTGACGGGTGAAGTAGCTGATGATTGGCAAACGGTACCGGAAGAATTGAAGTAAAGTTGTTGGATGGTTAGATTGTTGGATGGTTAGATGGTTGGATGGTTAGATGGTTGGATGGTTAGTAGCTGCTGATTGGCAAACGGTACCGGAGGAATTGAAGTAAAGTTCTTGGATTATTTGACGGAATACTGTCAGACCTAAGACCTTCCAGAGTCCGCAAGGACCTGGAAGAGTCTTTTAAGGACCTGGAAGAGTCTTTTTTTTCGATGGTTGGATGACTGGATGGTTAGATGGTTGGATGGTTAAATTGTTTGAAGGCTGAATGGTAGGTTTCCGTCTCCTGGTTTCCAACTCCAAACTCCCAACCCACAAACCCATCTTTTCCCTATTTTTGCCTCTCTTAAAACTTAGAAGAAATGAAACTCATCCCCATAGAAACCGGAAATTTAAAATTGGATGGTGGCGCCATGTTTGGCGTGGTACCCAAAGTGTTGTGGAATAAAGTGTACCCAGCCGATGAAAACAACCTGTGCAACTGGTCGATGCGCTGTTTATTGGTAGTTGATGGCGAAAGAAAAATCCTTATCGACAACGGCATTGGCGACAAGCAGGAAGAAAACTGGCTGAAACACTATTACCTGAACGGTGACGACACGCTGGAAAAATCGCTGGTGGCAGCCGGCTACAAGCCCGGGGATATTACCGATGTTATCCTCACCCACATGCATTTTGACCATTGCGGGGGAAGTGTAAAATGGAAGGCCGACAAAAGCGGTTACGAACTGGCTTTCCCCAATGCCACCTACTGGACCAGCCAGCAGCAATTCGACTGGGCCACCAAGCCCAACCGCCGCGAAAAAGCCTCTTTTTTAAAGGAAAATATTTTGCCCATCCGGGAAAGCGGACAGCTTAAATTAATCAGCGAAGAAGGGGAGTTTATCCCGAACATCACTTTCAAATTATACGACGGGCACACGGGCGGACAATTAATTCCTCACATTAAAGTCAACGGAAAAACCGTTGTTTTTATGGCCGACCTGATGCCTTCGGCGGCACACATCCCCATGCCCTGGATTATGGCTTACGACACCCGTCCGCTGCAAACCCTGAAAGACCGGGTACGTTTTTACAAAGAAGCCGTTGAGAAAAATTACATCCTGTTTTTTGAGCACGATATTTACAACGAAGCCTGTACCTTACATGAAACTGAGAAGGGCGTGAGGGTAAAGGAAAAGGGTGACCTGAAGAGGTTTGTTTAGCAACCGTCCGGACAGGCAGAAGGGAACAACCCTCAGGTTTAAAAAGAGAATTTCCCGGCTTCTGCAATCAGTTTGGTATCCAGACCGTGTCGGATATTATGCTGCGCACAGTATTCCAGCAAAGTGGTCAAATCCAGATTCCCCACCAGTTCCTTTCCCGCCATCGGGCAACCACCCATCCCCCCAAAAACCGTATCGAAACGCCGGATACCGGCCCGGTAAGCAGCGTCCACTTTTTCAAGGGCATCTTGCTTTTGGGCGTGGAGGTGAAGGCCAAACTCCAGCTCGGGAAAATGCGTCAGCAATTGTTTGCAAACTACGTGAATCGTCTCAGCACGTGCATCGCCCGTGATGTCTGACAGGGGAAAAATCCGCAGTCCTTTTGCTTTTAATTTTGACACCCACCCAAAGAGCAGGTCGATACTCCATTCATCCCCGTAAGGGTTGCCAAAACCCAGCGAAAAGAAAACCACCAACTCTTTGCCATGCCCCACACAAAGGTTTTGCAATTGGTCAATGGTACGTTCGGCTGTCACTAAATCCTGGCGGATATTCTTTTGCAGAAAGGTAGGTGAAATGGAAAAAGGGTAAAACAACTGGTCAACCTGCTTGTAAGCTACGGCCATCTTCCCGCTCTTTTCGGTAACCACCAAAACGGCAACCTTCGAACGGCTGTTTTCATGATGAATGTTTTCCAGCACCACTGCCGTATCCGCCATTTGCGGGATGGCCCGGGGCGAAACAAAACTCCCCACCTCCACGGTATCGAACCCGGCCTGCAACAACAGGTTGATGTACCTGACCTTTTTTTCAGTCGGGATAAAATCTGTCAAGCCCTGCCAGCCGTCGCGCGGGGTTTCGATAATTTTTATGGGAAGGGGAGTGCTCATTTTAAACATGTTGAAGAAAAGACAGCCTAATTGAACGCTTTTCCAATTCATGGTTAGCGCACGCAAAAATAGCGTTTTCTTTCACAACCTTAATGCACCCTAAACGGGCCAACTGTTTTCTTTCAAAAATGTTGGCAAAGGTTAACTGCCACCGAGAAACATTCTTACTACCTTTGCCCCTTTAAGTCATCATTCAGGCAGCAATAAATATGAGCCGGACCAAAAACATCGCAGGCAAAACAGGGATAATTTTCCTGGCGTTTGTTATATTTTTAGCTCTGTTGTCTGCTTTTCAGCAGAAAAAACCTGGTTCCCGCGAAACGGCTCCTGACGCCTATTCCTTTTTTGTTGCCGGGCACAGCTATGGCGATGTTATGGCAACAAACACTCACCTGCATCCCCCCTTTAAAAAACAGTGGCCTTTCATCCAGAGCTACCCTGATATTTCTTTTGGCGTTTTGGTCGGGGATATTGTCCGCGAAAGCACAACCGAAAACTGGGATGTTGTAGATGAAGACCTTGCCGAACTGAATCTGCCGGTTTATTTTGCGCCCGGAAACCACGATGTTTTTACCGGCGACCTTTTTGCCATGCGCTACGGCGATTCCCTTCATGACAACCGGACCTACCGCTATTTTAGAAAACAACAGGACTTGCTTGTTTTTTTGGACAGCGAACTGGACGAGTGGAATATTTCCGGTCATCAACTGGATTTTTTACGAAGGACAATCAAAGAAAATGCAAAGTCCTCACGAAATGTTTTTGTGTTTGTGCATTCACTCATCTGGTGGGATGACAAAAACGTTTTTAAGCAGGTCCACACCAATTGGTGGCCACCCAATATTCCCGACACAACCAATTACTGGACAGATGTAGAGCCGCTGTTACAGCAACTTTCAAATCCGGTTTACCTGTTTGCCGGCGACCTGGGTGCCAACAAACAGGCCACACCCTATCTGTATTATAAAGATGGAAACATCACATATATAGCAAGCGGAATGGGAAACGGGAAAAACGACAATTTTCTTTTCGTTCGGGTTGACAGTGAGGGGGATGTCAGTTTTGACCTGATTGCCCTGCAGGGCGACCGCCACCGGCTTGGCAAACTGGAGGATTACATTTTACCCTAATATTTCTTTGCTACAGCTTTTTTGCTTAACTTTGTGCAATGAAAACAAACAAAAAGCAAAAAAATGAATCCCAGAACCCTGCTGTTCGCATTACTTGCGGTGGCTTTTGTAATTGGCGGTTGTAACAAAATAAAAAGCCTCGCCGATGTAAGCTTCGATGCTGATTTTGATGTGGAACTTGATGTTGTTGTGCCCCCCGGTTCACACAGCCCGGAAATGAGCGCTACATTTGCCAGCACTACCACTATCGACCCTTTGTCTGACTCGACAGTCGAGAAATACATTGCCAAAATTAAAAGATGGGAAATTACGGGAATGAGTGGAAAGATAGTTCGTGTAAGCAAGGCAGGCACAAGCATTCAAAATGCCGAAATGCAAGTTTATACTGACAATTTCAATGCCGCCTGGAACCTTCCTGACATACCACTGGTACAGGGCCGGACTTTCCCACTTGACAATGGTGGCGGGCAATGGTTTGCCGTTGAAAACATTTTGGGTGAGAAGAAAGTATTCACCGTTGCCGCTGAAGGCGCCACCGACGATGATGATTTCAGCTTCACCATCCGCATTTATGTGAAATGTAAAGTAACGGCCAACCCGTTGTAAACAAAAAGAAACCCGTTTCAGCGCGAAAAAGTTCCGTTTCCCCCCGGTGGCCCTCTGTTTTCCGTGCGTATAATATCTACTTCTTTTCCCGAAACAGCAACGGATTATTTCTTACCTTTGCCCGCGCAATTTTTCTTTAAATTAAAGAAGCATGAATGATAAGTGGAATTTGTTTCAGAAGTTCTTAATCACACAGGAGCAACAGGTGTCGATGACCGATTTCCTGATTAACTCGGCAGTGATTGTTGTATTATTGATCATCCTTGAGTTCACTTACGTCAGGTGTGCGCGGACCATCTCAAACCGTCGGCAGTTTGCCGGCAATCTTTTACTGATTGCCTTTACCACGATGTTGATTATCTCCATTGTAAAAACTTCCCTCGCTTTGTCATTGGGCCTTGTGGGGGCTTTGTCCATCGTCAGGTTCAGGGCAGCCATCAAAGAACCTGAGGAACTGGCTTACATTTTCTTTGCCATCTCGGTTGGGCTGGGCCTCGGAGCCAATCAAACCATGGTCGTTGTTGAGGCATTCGCCATTGCCATGCTTATTATTTGGGGAAGGTTTCTTATCAAAGGGAAAAGTAAAAACCAAAACCTCTACCTGAACTTCTCTGCCCAATCCGGTGCCGTTGAACTGGGCGATATAGTGGGGGTTGTTGAACAGGTTTTTGGTAAATATTTTCTGAAACGTTACGACGAAAACGACAAGCTCATCGAAGCCTCTTTTCTGATTGATTCACCAAATCCACAGAAACTGTCTGAATTTAAAAGCCGGGTGAAGAAATATGGAAACGAAGTCCGGATTTCATTTGTTGAAAGCAAATCATTTTAAGCCCCGGCCTTCCCATGTTTTTTCCTCCCTTTAGCGAAGAGAAGAGCCGTTTCGAGCGAAAGTTCCTGGTTGCCGACATGCATTATGCTGACATTGAACAACAGGTGCGTGTGCATCCGGCAGCGTTCTCTCCCATTTTTCATCCCCGCACTATTAACAATATCTATTTCGACAGCAACGAATTCGACTTCTTTCATGACAATGTTTCGGGCAAGGGAAGCCGGAAAAAAGCCCGCATCCGCTGGTACAACAATTTGTTGGGGAACATCGAAAAACCGGTGCTTGAATTTAAAATCCGCGAAGGCATGTTGGGGAATAAACGCTCGTTTCCTTTAAAACCCTTTGCCCTTGATACCCATTTGACCACTAAAAAGCTACAGGCTGTTTTTTATGCTTCCGGTCTGCCTGACTGGGCACTTGAAGTACTTTTGCAGCTGAAACCGGCACTGCTGAATTGCTACCGGAGAAAATACTTCCTGAGCTTTGACAATAAATTCCGGCTGACACTCGACGACCAACTGACTTACTATTCAATCGCGGGCAACAACAACACTTTTGTTGAAAACTACAAAAGCGAAGATGTGATTGTTGAGTTAAAATACGACAAACAAAATGATGATGTAGCACCAGCCATCACCAACAACCTGCCTTTCAGGCTGACCAAAAGTTCCAAATACGTGAATGGGGTGGAACTGCTGCACCCGATGTTCGCCTGAACACCCTGCCGGGAAAAAATTACTTTCTTTTGTAAACATATTCCGCATCCAGCCTGAGCATCGAATCCGGTTCAATGTTTCTGCGTTCTGCTTTTGCTTTTACCGATGCAAACCATTTGGGGTCATTTTTAATCGAACGGATGATTTTTTCGACGGCGATTTCCTTTTCGATGTCTTTCGTTAATAAATCATAAGCCCGGTCGATAAACCCCCAGCCCAGTTTTTTGAGGTTGGATGTGGAACACAGCAGCAGGACAACATCCGATGCCAACAACTCATTCAGTAAACTGATGTCCCCGATGGTGGTTGGCTCTTTAAAGTTATCGGGGAAAATGGTTTTAAAATAATACCAGTATTTTACGTCTGTAAAAGATGACTTAAGACCTGACTCAAAAATTATCCAGAAAAAACTGTCACCGTTCGCAATCAGCTTGCCTTTCGTTGGGTGCGTTTTTTCATAATGGAAATCAGGGTAGTAATATTCTGTATGCAGGTTTTCGAACAGCAGGTTCGAGACTTTCAAAATATCAACATCCGGGTCCCTGGGTGTCTGGGTTTGGGTAATCCCGTCAATTTGTAATTTGTTCCGGGGCTCACCGGTTTCGTGTTCAATTAATTTTAGCAACGAATCCAAAGCCATCAGGGCGCCATCGCGCGACCAATGCGTTCCCCCTTTGGCAAAAAGGTTTCGGTCAAATTCCGGCTTGAGCTTCTTAAACCAACTGTTGATGTCGAATACGGTAACAGGACTTTCACGGAGTTTCTGACTGTAAACTTTGTAATTCGATTCGCTGTTGACATCCCCGATCATGAAACCGGGGATTTTTTCGGGATAGATATCCGCTTTCCCCGGCGCCAGCGCAATAATCAGCTGAACACCCCTCGATTTCAGGACAGAATCAATGACCGTAAGTTTGCTGACCTGCTGCCCGATTTTTTCGGTACCGATAAAATCTTTCCCGTAATAGGTGTTGATAAACCATTTTTCAAATAAAAAATCATCTTTTCCTTTGACAATATTCTTGTTGGTTACTTTGTCGTAAAAGGAAAAGGCAATCTGGTTGTTGAGCCTGACCAGAAAAGGGCGAAATCCGATATGCTGTTCCATATAGCTGTCGAATTTGGTCTGGAAAGTCCCATCCATCCAGCCCGCTGCCGAAAGGGCAGGTTGTTCAGCAAAAACAAAATCGCCGTTCAGCGGCTTTACTTTAAACAACAGGAAAGCCTTTTGAAGCCCTGGCAATGCCATTCCGGCAATGAGTAAAACGAACAATATTTGCTTCATTTTTTTCATCAGAACCTGAAATAAATAAAAGGGTTAAAACCGGAAGAAGTGATGGATGCCAGGCAAATGACAAAGAAAATTACGGATGCGAAAACCATGAGCAGGATGGCCGGACTACTTTGTTTTTCGGACAATATCCTTTGTTGCCAGGTTTCGACATGAGCAACTAAACCAAAAAATGAAAAAACGAGGGCCAGCACGAGGATGCTGTAAAACTGAAGGTCCAAATAAACAGCAGTTTCCCGGAAATCACCCGAGAACATTTTTCGGATAAAGAAAACGGCATCCGGTAATGTTTCGGAACGAAAGAATACCCATCCGATTAAAGTGATGATGAAGGTGATTAAAACGGAAGGCAGCCTGCCGATTCTTTTGTAAAACTTCAACAGGAACAGCCTGTCGAGAATCAGGAACAAGCCGTGGTAAATACCCCAGATCACAAAGGTCCAGGCGGCGCCGTGCCACAGCCCCGACAAGGCAAACACAACCCACAGGTTAAAGTACAGCCGTCCGGTGGATACCCTGTTCCCGCCCAGCGGGATGTAAAGGTAATCTTTCATAAAACGCCCCAAAGTCATGTGCCATCGCCGCCAAAATTCGGTGATGCTTTGCGAAATGTAGGGGTTGTTGAAGTTTTCGGGAAAGGTAAAACCAATCATCCGGCCGATGCCGATGGCCATGTCGGAATAACCGGAAAAGTCGAAGTAGATCTGAAATGCGTAAGCAATTACACCAATCCAGGCCAGGGATGTTGTCAAATCATTCTGTGCCAGTCCGAATATCAGGTCAGCCTGTTCGCCCAACACATTGGCGATGAGCACTTTTTTTGAAAGACCGATGACAAAACGGAAAAAACCGGTCAGGCGGTTGTCGATGGTTTCCTGGTGACGGCGGTCTTCAATCTGGTCGGCAATTTCGTTGTACCTGACAATGGGGCCGGCAATCAGTTGCGGAAACATGAGGATGTACATGGCGTAGTCGGTCACCCGCTTCAGGGGCTTGTGCACCTTGCGGTAAACATCCACCGAGTAAGTAACTTTCTGAAAAGAAAAGAAAGAAATGCCGATGGGCAGTGCAATGGATGTCCATTTTATTGAAGTGAAGCCCAATTCTGTTAACAGGTAATTCAGGTTTTCCACCCCGAAGTTGGCGTACTTAAACCAGGCCAGCATGCCGATGTTCAGTAGCACCGAAAGACTGACCAGCAGTTTACGGTTCCTGCCTTTGCTGTCGTACATCCACTTGACAAGATAAAAATCGGCAACAAGTGAAGCCAGAACAATAAACACAAAACGGGGTGCCCCCCAGGCGTAAAAGGCAATACTGGCGAACAACAAAAATCCGTTTCGCCACTTGTGAGGCAGTAAAAAGTAGATAATGAGAAAAGCCGGGAAGAAGTAAAGAAGGAAAAGGCTGCTGCTGAAAACCACTGCTACTGCTTTAAAAAGTCAGGCCGCAAAAGTAACAAATAGATTTTTTAATGCAATCTGCACAAGTTCCAACTTGCAAAACAAGTTCCCGGCGTTCCGGTATGTGCGGGAACTCCCGCTGTGTGTGGCTTGTAGCTACCCTTACCCCTGTCTTTACGCAACATCGCCAGCGTTTAGCGTAGCCTAAGGAAGATGTTTTATTGCCGGCAATCAGGCGGAAAATGATTAGCTGTGTTGCAACAACGATTGTAAATTCATCCGCGATGCAATCGCGGATGAGAGATAGGGCCGTCAAAAGCCTTCTCACTCGTGGAAATAAATCCGCTTCACCCTTCGTGAGATACGGCTGAGGATTTCGTAAGGAATAGTGCCTGCTGCCTCTGCCAGTTCCGAAACAGGATGGTTCTCGTCAAAAACGATTACTTCGTCACCTTCTTTCACATCCAGGCCTTCCAGGTCAACCAGGCACATGTCCATGCAGATGTCGCCAACGATCGGGACGGCTTTGTTTTTGATCCACAAATTAGTTTTACTGTTGCCGAGGCTGCGCAACAAGCCATCGGCATAGCCAATGGAAACAATGCCGATGGTCATGTCGCCGGGTGCAATAAAGCTCCGGTTGTAACTCGCCGAATCCCCTTTTCTCAACTGCTTAATCTGCGCCAGGGCCGATTTAAGGACGGTAACGCTTTGCAGTTTTCCCTCATCAGCCGCCACAGTGGGGATGCCATACAAACCGATGCCGAGGCGCACCATGTCGAAACAAGCTTCGGGGAACCGGCTGATACCCGCCGAGTTCAGGATGTGCAGCAGCACTTTCTGCCCAAAACTGCCGGCAATTTTTTCGCCCATCTTTTTAAACCTTGCAATTTGTTCGCGGGTGAAACCATCAAGTTCCGGTTTATTGCTGCCGGCAAGGTGCGAAAAGACAGACTGAACAAAAATCAAGGGGTTCTTTTGAATTTTGGAAATCAACTCATCAATTTCTTCTTCAACAAATCCCAGGCGGTGCATGCCCGTATCCACTTTGATATGTACTTTCACCGGTTTGTTCTGCGGGAGTGCATTTCGCCGGATGGCCTTTTGCAATAATTTCAGCGCCCTGAAACTGAAGATTTCGGGTTCGAGCTGGTGTTTGATCATGGTGTCGAAAGCATATTCTTCGGGGTTCATCACCATGATGGGCAGTTTAATACCGGCTTTCCTGAGTTCGACACCCTCATCGGCATAAGCCACAGCAAGGTAAGCAGCATGGTGAAACTGCAGCACATTCGCTATTTCGAATCCGCCGCTTCCATACGAAAAGGCTTTGACCATGGCCATCACCTTGGTATTTGCGGGCAGTTTCGACCTGAAATAATTCAGGTTGTGGGTAAGCGCATCGAGGTTGATTTCCAGTACTGTTTCGTGCACCTTTTGCTGCAGGATGCGGCTGATCTGCTCGAACTCAAAAACACGTGCCCCCTTCAACAGAATGGTTTGGTTGGAGAAATTTGAAAAAGGGTAAGCAGCCAGGAATTTGGAAGTGCTCTCAAAAAAATATCCCGGGATGGCAAATTTGTCGGCCTGCCGGCTGATGGCCGGGCCGATACCGATTAGAAGATCCACCCCCTTTTTTTCAAGGAGGGATGCCACTTCCCCGTACAAATCAACTTCGTTCCGCCCACTCTGGAGGATATCGGAAAGCACCACTACTTTTTCGCGGTGCCGGCTTTGCTGGTTCATAAAATCGAGGGCAATGCTCAGCGAATTAAAATCAGAATTGTACGCATCGTTAATGATGGTGCAATTGTTCACCCCGGCTTTCAACTCAAGGCGCATGGCGATGGGCGAAAGTTTCAGCATCCTTTCACTGATGGTTTGGTTGGCATAACCCAGTTCCAGCAGGGCCGCCCAGCAATGTGCCGCATTTTCCACAGAAGCTTTGTCGGCAAAAGGAATGACAATCTGTATTTCTTCTCCTTTGTATTTCGCGGTGATTCTCGTCGTTTTTTTTTCAGGTTCGGTATGGATAATCTGCAGATCGCAATTGTTGTTTTTCCCCCAGGTGAAACTCCTGATATTGCCCAGGATGCCGGTGGAGATGATGGCCTCCTGTAAATCTTTCTGATCCGAATTGTAAATAAGCACTTTTACTTTGGTAAACAGGGCGAGTTTCTCGCCAATTTTTTGGCGGGTGTTCATAAAGTTCTCGGCATGGGCCTGGCCGATATTTGTAAAAATACCGATGTCGGGATGAAGGATGGCCTGGAGCTTTTGCATTTCATCCGGTTTGGATATGCCCGCTTCAAAAACAGCAAGTTCATGCTCTGCGTTCATTTGCCAGACCGAAAGCGGAACCCCGATTTGCGAATTGTAGCTTTTCGGGCTTCGAACAATATTTTTATCCGCGTTCAGCAATTGGTAAAGCCACTCTTTAACAATGGTTTTTCCATTGCTTCCGGTAATGCCGATGACCGGGGCCCGAAAGTTGGCACGGTGTGCGGCGGCCAGTTTTTGCAGGGCTTCCAGCGTGTTGTCAACAATAAAAAAATGGGCACCTTGTAAACTGCCATGGTCTTTCGGGAGCCGCGAAACCACGAAAGACTTTATACCTTTTTTGTACAATTCACCAATGTATTTCTCCCCATTGTTCCGGTCTGTTTCGAGTGCAAAAAACAAACTGTTTTCGGCGGAGATTAACCTTCTGCTGTCAATAAGGATGTCCCGCACCCCGATTTGTCCGGGATTATCTGACACCAGTTCGGCCTGTAATATCCGGATAATTTCATCTCCTGTGTACAAATGGTGGATCATGGGGCAATCGCTTTAGTTTAACCATCCCTCCCCTGCCTGTTGTTATTTGGGGAGGGGATTGCCTGTCCTGTGGGCAGGGGGTTACGGTTCAGTTCTTCAAACATCAAACGGTTGCGGTAAATGTCAACGGCCAGGTACATGGCCTGGCGGATGGAAACCCGGGAAGAAGTGTTTTTCCCTGCACGGTCGTAAGCCGTGCCATGAACAGGTGATGTCCTTACGATGGGCAGTCCGGCGGTAAAATTTACACCGCCCTCAAAAGCCAGTACTTTAAACGGAATGAGTCCCTGGTCATGGTACATGGCAAGGATGGCATCATATTTCGTATATTCCGAAGAACCAAAAAAACCATCAGCCGGGAAGGGTCCGTAGGCAAGCAATCCTTGTTTCCTGGCCTGCGTAATGGCAGGGAGGAGAATACTTTCGTCTTCCTTACCCATCACCCCGTGGTCTCCGGCATGGGGATTTAGCCCCAAAACAGCAAGCTTCGGTTTCTGAATGGCAAAATCTTTTCGCAAAGAGGCTTCAAGGATTTCTATTTTCGAGAGGACCAGCTCCCTGCTCAAGCGGCTAACGACATCGTTCAGTGGAATATGCCCCGTTACCGTACCCACCCGCAGTTTATCGTGGACCATCAGCATCAGGGGCATCTCACAATTGAAACAATCTGCCAAATATTCTGTATGGCCTGAGAAATGAAAATGTTCCGACTGGATATTCTCTTTGTTGATGGGGCCGGTTACCAACACATCTATTTTATTATCTTTTAAATCGGCAACAGCCTGTTCAAGGGCATCAAGCGAGAGCTTGCCTGCGACAGTGGTCGAACGGCCGAACTCAATTTTAATCTCTTCATTGCTCAGGTTCACCACATTTATTCTTTTGTGGAACACCTGCGAGGCATCACCAATAACCTTATAGTTGAAGTCGGTAAAATTCAGGTTCTTCCGGTTGTACGACAGTACTTTTGACAAGCCATAAAAAACCGGCGTAAAAAAGTCAAGTATCCTGTTGTCGTTCAGTGCCTTGATAATGACTTCATAGCTGATCCCGTTCAAGTCGCCATGAGTAATTCCCAGCCTGATTCTCTTTTCTTTTTCTTTTGCCTGATACCTTTGCATAGCTATTTGTTGTTGATGTGCAAATGTAAGTTTTTTCCATTCCCACTTTGCGCTTTATGCCATACCACCCTTAAAAAAACAGGTATTTTCAAATTAATTTAGACCTTTGCAGCATATTTTCAGAAACAACTGTCCATGGCCTCCTCCAACTTTGTCGATTATGTAAAAATTTACTGCCGTTCCGGGAATGGTGGTGCCGGCTCGTCGCATTTCAGGCGGGAAAAGTACCTGCCCAAAGGCGGCCCCGACGGCGGCGATGGCGGGAAAGGCGGCAACATTGTGATGGTGGCCAACCCCCAGATGTGGACACTCCTGCATTTGCGTTATACCCGCCACCTGAGGGCCGGGCACGGCGAATCGGGTGGGCGGCAGCGCAGTACGGGCGCCGATGGAAAGACAATCACCATTGATGTCCCTTTAGGCACCATTGCCCGCGATGCCGAAACCGGACAAGTTATCGGTGAAATTACGGAAGTCGGCCAAAAAGTGATTTTGCTGAAAGGCGGGCGCGGCGGCCTGGGGAACGACCATTTTAAAACTGCCACCAACCAGGCGCCTACTTATGCCCAGCCCGGTGAAACAGGTATAGAATCTTTCATTGTTTTCGAACTGAAGATACTGGCCGATGTGGGGCTCGTGGGTTTTCCAAATGCCGGTAAATCAACGCTGTTGTCAGTAGTTTCGGCAGCCAGGCCCGAAATTGCCGATTATCCGTTTACCACCCTTGTGCCCAATCTCGGCATCGTTGCGTACCGCGACCACCAGAGTTTTGTGATGGCCGATATCCCCGGAATTATTGAAGGGGCACACGAAGGCAAAGGATTGGGGTTGCGGTTCCTGCGGCACATTGAGCGCAACTCTGTTTTGCTTTTCCTTGTTCCCGCCGATGCGGATGACATAAAGAAGGAGTTCCATGTTTTGCTCAACGAACTGAAACAATACAATCCCGAATTACTCGACAAACAACGTTTGCTCGCCATTTCCAAATCGGATATGCTGGACGAAGAACTGATTGAAGAAATTAAAACCGACCTGCCCGATGTGCCCTGGGTATTTATTTCGTCGGTGGCGCAAATAGGTTTGGTGCAATTGAAGGATATGATCTGGAAGGCGTTGACTGCAGAGTAAAATATTATTCTACCGGCCCCCAAACTGGAGCTGGCGATCAAGTTTTTTAATTATCTCAAATCTTTTGGCAATTTCGGTTTGGTCATCTTTGTATTCCGACGACAACAATTGTTTGAACTCGGCCATCAGTCCCGGATAATCCTTAATTAACCACTCCATTCCGATATCGTTTAAAATAAAGTATTTATCCTTATCAAAACTATAAGCAACGCCCCTTTTGCAGCAATATAAAGTCAATCTTTTCCCTGACATTTAACCATTCTGTCTTTCTTAACTCATCTTCTACGACAACGTTCGACATAAACAGAACAAAATGGTCGCCGAGATAATCTATCTGGTTATATCCCGGATTAAAGGAAAACTTGCTGTTGCTGATGTAAAGCGTATCCTTCCAAACCACTCCCCAAAGCCCCCATTTAATAAACTCTCTTTTTAAGCTTTTATCTGTTGGAACTACTTTAAACATCGAACCTCCAAAATCGCTAATTTTCCCCTCATTGCGTTTAACAATTGCAAACTGGTTGATGAACAAAGGCGTATTGTTTAAAAAGCCGTTGGTGGTTTTGTATGCGCCATCCGGCATTTCTACTTCCCGGGAAAAGGAGCTGATCACTAAAATCAGCATAAATAAGGATGTTATTTGGCAGGCCAGCCTCATAACAATCAATCCAGTTCAATGATATTGTTTTTAATCGCAAACTTCACCAAATCAACCGTGGTTTTCAGGTTGATTTTTTTCATGATGTTGTTTTTATGCGTTTCAACCGTACGCACACTGATGAACAATTTATCGGCAATGGTGCGGTTCGACAGGCCTTCGGCAAAAAGCCGCAGTATTTCCATCTCCCTTGCCGAAAGGGCTTTCTGCCTGGTTTCTTTTTCGCTTTTGTCCATGTTTTTGTCACTCAGGTAACTGTTCAGCAAAAGGTTGGTGATGGTTTTGGCATAAAACTCATAACCGTTGCGCAGGGTGTAAATGGCTTCAATAATTTCCAAACGGTCGGTGTCGCTGCTTAAATGGCCTTTCACCCCGGCCCTGATCAGTTTGAGGATAAAGTGTTCTTCGTGAAAGAGCGAGAGAATAAGGATTTTCGTTCTGGGAGAACGTTCCGATAAAAGTTTGATATCATTCACGTCCATCTGGTTCGGACGGTAGAGGACAGCCAAAACTATATTGGCCTGCACCTCTGGCAGCAACCTTGCCATCTCCCTGATACTTACACTAAAAGGGCCGACTTCAATATCTTCAACTCCCTGCAAAAGTGCAGACAACGCATCGCAAATTACCGCATGTTCATCAACCAATGCAACTTTAATCATACCTCAACCACGTTTAGATTGGATGAAAAAGCGAAAATACGAAATGTTAATTCAATTATTCAAATTAACTTTGCCACAGGAAATCTGAACCCCATGCCAGAAAACGAAACTTCATTCCACCTGAGCCTGCTCGAAACCATCAACAAAGCAAATCGTGTTGTTGCCCAACTGAAGGATGTTGACGAAACCATGACCCAGTTGGTGGAAACCCTTCCCGAAAGGAAAGGACGCTCCCGGACTGCTTTCTTCCGGATTATTTTTGAAGGCCGCGAATACAAAACCTCTGGCCTTGTGGAAACAAATATTTGCAGCGAAAGAAGTTTCAAAACAAGCACGGGCAAAAAAGTTCACCTGCAGTTTTGTGTTACACGTGACGAACCGGAAATGACTTATTGGCTGAAAGAACAATCCAATTTCCTGAACAGCATGCTGGCCATCCTGACCAAATACCTGAACAGCATCGAACGAAAAGAAAAAGCCGGAAAAATTATTGCCACACCCCGCAGCGACGACTTCCGTGCTCCCATCGGAACCCGGTTTCTCCAAAAATTTCTTAACAAAAATACTTACAACCGTGATGTTTACCACGATTTGATGCCGTTCAAAGTCAGTGAAATTTTACTTATCTCCAGCCTTTACGATGCCTACGCCATCGAAAAAGAAGGCCGTTTTTCGGAGCACATGCTCGGCCAGTATGGCCAACTGAACTTAACTTCCTTTCCCCGTATAACAGGTGCCTCCTCTGCAATACAAGCACTGGAATTATTGAAAGCCAAGCATTTCGACCTCATCATTTACATGGTTGGTGTGGACAAACAGATGCCGATACTCGTAAGCGAACAAATTAAAAAAGACTATCCATACATCCCCATTTTTCTGCTGTTGAACAACAATGTTGATGTCAGCTATTTTACTCAGCAACAAAAAAAGTATTCTTTTATTGACAACCTCTTCGTCTGGAATGGTGATGCCAACATCTTCTTTTCGATGATAAAGCTACTGGAAGACCAGGTGAATGTGTGGAACGACACCAGCCTGGGACAAGTACGTGTGATTTTGTTTGTGGAAGATTCTCCGATATATTATTCGCGTTACCTCTCGTTCATGTACCGCGTTTTGATGGCTCAGACCAAACGGATAATCGACGATGTTAGTTCCGATGAATTGTACAAAGTGTTGCGCATGCGCGCCAGGCCCAAGTTGTTGCTGGCCACCAGCTACGAAGAAGCCCTGGAAATAATTGACAACTACAAAAAATACATGCTTTGCCTGATTACCGATGTGAAATTTGAGAAAGATGGTGCTTTTAATGAAAATGCCGGTGTCGAGTTGTTGAATTATGTGCACAAAGAATTTAAAAACCTGCCCACCATTCTTCAGTCTTCCGATTTGTCCTATAAAGAAACCGCTGAGGAGTACGGTTCATTTTTCATCCACAAACATTCCGAAACACTTTATCAGGATTTCGAGCATTTTATTACCAACTACCTCGGTTTCGGCGATTTTGAGTTTAAAGACAAAGCCGGGCATGTTGTGGCCGTGGCCAACAGCATGAAAAGTTTTGAGAAATACCTCAAGGTTATCCCCGACGAATCCCTTGTTTTTCATGCGAGCCACAATCATTTTTCCATGTGGTTGATGGCCAGGGGCGAAATCAAGGCCGCCAGTTTTATCAATCCCAAAAAAGTAACTGATTTTGCCTCTACCAGGGAATTGCGCAACGCCCTGCTGGGCTTGATGAAGGAATACCGCAACGAGCAGGACAGCGGCAACATACTGCCCTTCAGCGAAGAACTGGAAATAACAGAGAAAAACATTTATTTGCTGGGTGATGGTTCCATGGGCGGAAAAGGCCGTGGCTTGTCCTTTGTCAATGCACTTATCAACAATTTCAATATGCAGAGCAGGCTCCCCGGCATTTCTATCAGGACACCCAAAACATTTGTCATCGGCACCAGCGAATTTGAATCATTTATCAAATACAACGACCTGTCCGGTACTATTGTAAACGAACAGGACTTTTCAAAATTAAAAAAGACTTTCATTTCCGGGAGTCTTTCCCACTCGCTCGAAACCAAACTGGGTCAATTGCTCGAGGTTATTCAGCAACCATTGGCCGTCCGCTCCTCCGGTTTGTTTGAAGACTCACTGGCCCAGCCTTTTGCCGGGATTTTCGACACCTATTTATTGCCCAATAACCATCCCGATAAAACCGTCAGGCTCCGCCAATTGGGCAACGCCATTAAACTGGTGTTTGCCTCTGTTTATTCCGATACCGTCAAAGCTTATGCAAAAGCTATTGACTATAAGCTCGAAGAGGAAAAAATGGCAGTCGTCATCCAGGAAGTAGTGGGCGAAAGGCACGAAGACTTGTTTTATCCGAGCATCAGCGGGGTGGCCCAGTCTTACAATTATTATTCGTTCGCCCACATGAAGCCCGAGGAAGGCTTTGCCGTGGCAGCGGTTGGTTTGGGAAGGTACGTTGTTGAGGGCAACAAGGCTTACCGTTTTTCACCAAAGTACCCCGGCACCGAAATTTATTCCCCCAAAGACCAGTTCAGGAATTCACAGGTCAGGTTTTATGCGGTTGATTTGACCAAAAAAAACCTGGATTTATTGGAAGGTGAAGCGGCAGGTCTCGCCATGGAAGATGTTTCTGTCGCCGAAAGGCATGGCAGTTTAAAACATTGTGCGTCTGTTTACAACCCTGACAGCGACACCATTTACCCGGGGCTCACTAAAGCCGGGCCGCGTATCCTTAATTTCGCCAATGTGCTGAAATACAATTATACCCCGCTGGCCAAAACCCTCGAGGTGGTGCTCGAACTGGGAAAGGACGCCATGGGCACAGCCATTGAAATTGAATATGCGGTCGATCTGAGAAAAGATAAAGACGGACGGGCTTCTTTTTATATTTTGCAGATTAAACCGCTCATCAGCAATTCCCGCGAATGCAATATTGACCTGGAAAAGATTGTAAAGGAAAACATCATTTTGTATTCGGAGCAAGGGATGGGCAATGGATATTTCAACCACATTTCCGATGTTATTTACGTTGACCCTGAGCGTTTCGACAAAACGAAAACACTGGAAATGGCGGGAGAAATCGAGGCGTTTAACGACATTCTGGTAAATGACAACCGGCAGTACGTCTTGATTGGCCCCGGAAGGTGGGGGACCCGGGACAGGTGGATTGGCATTCCGGTGAAGTGGTACCAGATTTCAAATGCCAAAGTAATTGTGGAAACCAGCGTGGACGATTACCCGCTTGATGCCTCCTCGGGCTCACATTTTTTCCACAATGTAACCAGCATGAATGTAGGTTATTTCACCGTCCAGCACCAACACACAAAGAGCAGGATCGAGTACCAAAGCCTCGGCATGCAAAAGGTCATCAAAAAAGGAAAGTTTTTTACACACGTACGGTTTGAACATCCCCTGCACATTGAAATGGATGGAAAAAAACGTATTTTCTTAATCCATCAGCACAGCCGGGAAAATACTGCCAAAGGGGAAAAACACTGAGTAAGAAGCATGCGGAAGCGGCCCTTTGGTATAAGCTTAATCAAATTGGCCAATTTGTGTTTCCTTCAGAAAACTGCGAAGAAATTTTGCAGGCAACCTCTATTCAATTAATTTTGTCTGCATATTTTACCAGTTCTTTTTCAGGCTTTGCATGATAAAATAATTCTCCATCCGATGAAAAAAAACCTTCTTTTTCTTTTCGTTGTTTCCTCCGCCGCAATTGGCGCATGGTGGTTGTTTAACAGTACAAAATCAGGCCGGGACAACTACGAACAATTTATCCTTCGGCAGGCAGCCGGGTGGACTGCAAATGTCCGGGGGGAACAAGCTGAGGAGGTGTCTGCCGACCAACCCGACAGGGCTGCCTTTCAGGAATACATCAAAACGCTCGACCCGGCCCTTGGGCATGTGCCCGAAAAACGGCTTTGGAAAGCCTATGAATACACTACTGAAATGGAACGGGAACAAAAAGCATTGCGCGATTACGAGCCTGTTCTGGTATGGGAAGGAACCGGCGCCAACATGGGCGGGCGTACCCGGATGATCATGTTCGACCCCAACGATACAAACCACAACAAAGTGTGGGCCGGCGGGGTGACAGGCGGATTGTGGTACACCAATGACATCACAAACACCGATTCGCTGTGGATGCCCATTGGTGATTTCTGGAGCAACATCGCCATCAGCTGTATGGCTTACGACCCAAACAACACAGAAACCTTTTATGTGGGAACCGGCGAAGCGCAAACAGCACGGGTTATTTATCGCAAATCATCAGGACTGGGTGCAGGTATTTTTAAAACTGCTGATGGTGGACAAAACTGGGATTTGCTGGCTTCTACCGATGCGTTTGAATACATTACCGACATTGCCGTCAGGGACGAGGACGGTGTGAGTGCCATTTATGCCTGCGTGGCATCGGGCACTTATCAAGGGGCAGACCACGAAAGTCAGCCCAGTGATGGGGTTTACCGTTCGACCGACGGTGGCCAAAACTGGGAACAGGTGTTACCGCCAATTCCCGGTACCGAAAACCCTTACACACCATCTGATGTTGAAATTGCTGCCAACGGGCGGATCTTTGTCGGAACAATGGAAAATATGGCCGGCCTGGGTGGTGCAACGATTTTGTATTCCGACAGCGGACTGGAAGGAAGCTGGACCGTTTACAGCCACTACAACGATCTAATCAGTAGTGAGGGTTATTTTAATATTCCGGCGCGGACAATTGTGGCCGTTGCCCCCTCTGACCCCAACAGGGTTTATGCCCAGTTTGCCGCCGGATACGTCAACGGGTTTACTTATTACCGTGGAAGGTACATCGCGCAATCGCAGGATGGCGGACAGAGTTGGGCCCCTGTCCCCAAACCCGACGATGCCTGGTCAACACTCGCCTGGCACGCTTTCATCCTACAGGTTGACCCATCCGATCCCGATGTTATTTTTACCGGCGGCCTCGACCTTTGGAAATCGGAAAATGCCGGTAACAGCTGGCGGCATGTGTCCGACTGGAGCCTGATGTATTGGGGTGGCGGGGATGCATACGTTCACGCCGACCAGCATAATATCCAGTACAAACCCGGAAACCCGGAAACTGCTGTTTTTTCCAGTGACGGTGGCATATTTTTAACAAATACCGGCAATTTGAATAACCCAATCTTCATCGAACGCAACCAGGGCTACAACACCCTGCAGTTTTACACCTGTGCCATTCATCCGCTGGCCGGGGCAGATTATTTTATTGGTGGCCTGCAAGACAACGGAACACTTAAATTCCATGGCCCCCCGCTGAACATTAATGATATGATACAGGGCGGCGACGGGGCTTTTTGCTTTTGGGACAAAGACAACCCCTTTGTTTATATTACATCCTATTATAATAACCGCTACAGGGTTTGGTTTAATGGGGAAGTTGTCTATGATGAGGATGATCCTTCCGGAAATTTCATCAGCCCCGGGGATTACGATTACGACAACAATATTTTATACTCCAATGCCGTACAAAGTTTTGGCGGTGCCAAAAACCGGCTGTACCGTTTACAGGGAATCCCATCAAATGTAAGCAGGCAGTTTATCACCATTGGCACTGATTCAGAGGTGCCGTTTTCACATATTAAATACTCCCCCTACTCGCCGGAAGGGACTTCGACCCTTTTTGTGGGAACTGAGTCAGGAAAATTATATAAGGTCACCAATGCGGAATCTATGCCACAGACTGTTGAAATTGGCAGCCCTGATTTTCCAACCGCATTTCTGTCATGTGTGGCGGTTGGTAGTTCTGAAGACAATCTGCTGGTAACCTTTTCCAACTACGGCGTGCCATCAGTATGGCTGACAAATGATGGCGGGGAAAACTGGGTGGAAAAAGAAAGCAACCTGCCCGACATGCCCATCCGCTGGGCGATTTTTCATCCCGGCAACAACGGACAGGCATTATTGGCTACCGAAATCGGTATCTGGGCTACCAACTCTCTAAACGAAGAAGAAACAGAATGGTCACCGGCCGTTGATGGTATGGCCAATGTCAGGGTTGATCAAATGGACTTTCGAAAAGCCGACAACACTGTTCTGGCAGCAACACATGGCCGAGGATTGTTTTCGGCAGAGTACGTTTTGGATATTTATGTCGGCAAAGATGAACTTGAAACCCCTGAATCAGACTGGCATGTTTATCCCAATCCTGCCAGCGACAAGCTTGTTATTTCCTTCGGTTTAAAACAGGCACAGACTGTGCGCATTTCCCTTACCGACATGAATGGAAGACTTGTTTACAGGAAAGCTACTAATTCCCCGCAGGGAATGTTTAGCGGGGAAATCAATTTGCAGCGATACACCAAAGGCGTGTACCTGCTGACTGCAGAGTATGGAAACAGCACACAAAGCAGGAAAATATTGATAGAGTAGTCCGCCTGTTCGGAAAATCCGAAAAAACCCAGACCTCAAATACCTGAAAGCCGAAACAATTTCTTAAACGCTTATTTCATTTCTTCCAGGCTTCCGTTGACTGTAATTGTTGCCCCGGCTTCAAGCGTGATACTGTAACATCGCGCATTAATACCGTTCTGGATGACCGGAAATTTGCCATTTGCAGGAGTTGTCGGGATAATAACCCGGTATGATGAATTTGGAATAACACCAAAGGGCCAGTTTGACGGATCGTGCCAGTCAACGGTACTCCCGTTCCAGGTAGTACTGCCCGGTCTTACAATAATGGTGTAGTCTTCCACCTCGCCATCGAAGCCGGTTTCACAAGCAGTCGGGTCAGCATTATATTTTGTGGAAACCCGCATGGTGGTGGCGCCCAGCAACGCATCAGACGGGACAGAAATACCAAGGGGGGATAAACTGGTCAGGCCGTCCGCCACATTGGTGGCAGTACCCAGATCATATTGTTCGCCGGCATCCGTGAAATCACAATTCTGGTTCCAGTCAATCCAAACCAGGGTATGCACTGTATAGCTTCCATCGGTATTTACCCGGATGCTTAGATTACGGGTGTTGCCCACTTCCATATCTGCCGACATCGAAGTGTAATCGCTGTATGCGGCAGGCTTACCAGATGCATTATTCAAGGTGTTGACAGCAACATTGGTTGTTCCGGTTTGAAGTGAAGTACTCCCATTGGAAACGCAAGGTGTACACGGCGCAGGGCCTGCTGTTGTGGCATTGCCCGTTAATGCAGGTGAAGTGTAGCAATTATCAGTATTGTAAAATTCGTGGATGGCAAAATGGTAGTTTGTTCCGGTATCGAGGGAGGTTACGATTACTGAAGTTCCTGCCCCATTATAAATCACAAAGTTCCCCGAACCAATGGCATCACCACCACTAAAGTCAGCATCGGCATTGTACGAAACACCGGATACCGGTTCCTCATTGACCGGGCTTCCTTCACGGGCAAGTACCAAAACATTTGAACCGTCGCCCCTGACCCAGTTTACGGTGAGGTCGGTATTGTTGATGTTTGTAGCCGAAAAAGAAGTGGCCTGTTGCGAAGGTTGCGCGCAGGATGCCACCACGGTTACTTCATCAATGGCCATATCGGAAGTATAGCTGGCACCTGTTACTGCCTTAAACCGGATAACTACATTATTTGAAGACACATAAGCATTCAGGGAAACAACAGCCAGGTTCCATTGGTTACCCTGGTCGCCGGATTTACTCCAAATGTCTCCCGACCATGTTGTACCGCCGTCAGTGGAAACCTGAACCGACAGCGTGCCCATGCTGGAGCCGTACATGTGGTAATAGAATTGCAGTTCGGGATTGGTCAGGGAAGTTAAATCAAGCGACGGACTGTTGACATAGCCTGTGCTTCCGTAACATGAAGAAGACTCGGTGTAGAGGTAAGTTCCCGATCCGCCGTAACCAGAGGACGGGCCGGTTGAACCGGAGCCGGTCGCACCTGAAAAAATATCCCAGTCGATGTCATCGCCGGTGGCGTTTGTCCAGCAGTCCTCCAGGCTGACGGTTCCGTCGGCAGTACAGGTATAGCCGGGTGAACTGTTCGTCCATGTGTCGAAGTTTTGTGAAAACGGGAAAGCAGTGACGGTACCGCAGGCAGTAGTAAATGTTTCCTCGTTCCCGTAGGATGTTCCGTAGGAGTTGGTCGCATACGCCCGCACGTAATAAGTCGTTACCGGACTAAGTCCCGTCATATTACTGATAAATGTGCCTGTGCCGCTACCATCCGAGGTTTTGGGATCGGTCACTGTGGGTGTTCCCACAGTATTCCAGCAAACGCCCCTGGCGGTGACGGCGGCTCCGTTGTCGCTGGTAATATTTCCACCGCTCGTGGCTGTTGTACCGGCAATATTGCTCACCGTTGCAGTCGTTAACGAGGGTGGCCCCAAAGTTGTCGAGGAGCCTTCATAATCAGGGGTCAGGTAACAATGATCGAGAGTCAAAAACTCATAGAATGAAAAATAATAGGTTTTCCCGGAAGTAAGACCGGTAATTGTTTCACTGGTCCCGGTTCCGTTATAAACCACAAAATTCCCGGTTCCGATTTCGTTTCCGGCTCCAAAGGCCGCGCTGGCCGTATAAGTAATCCCGGAAACGGGATCGGAGTTTACTGATCCCCCTTCCCTTGCCACAACGAGAACGGAATCGCCATTGCCACGGGTCCATGAAATATCCAGGGAGTTATTCGTCGCTGATACCAGAGCATAATTGCTTGCCTGTGTAGTGGGAGGCGTACAGCCGGCCGGCAGCGTGATTTTGGCAATCCTGGTGCCGTGGGTCGAACTGCCCTGGTATTCGTTGGTGTACCAAAAGGCATTTCCGTCGGAAGGGTCCACACTGATGTTGCAGTAATCGCCCCAGCGGTTGGCGCCGGTTTGGGAATAAGCGCCCGTCCAGATAGATACTTCGGCAACATCCATCGTTCCCGAAGGCGCACCCACAGTCTGACCGCAATACCTGATGCCGGGATAAGTTGAAGAGCCGTCGGAAACGGAATACCCCATGGCGATTTGCCCGGCATCGTTCATGGCGATGCTGGCATTCCACCGGCTGACATTGTCAGGGTTGTAAGTACCCTGCTGAAGAATGGACCAGTTGCCCGTTGTTTTCTCCAGCTGATACCATCTGATAGCCGATTCGGAAGAAGTCTCGGCGATGGTGTGGGTACAGACGAGTTTCTGTGTTCCGCCAAAATTGCGGTATTGTGCCCGAAACATTAAAACCGTTGAGATGCCATCCAGTTTTTGGGTCGTACCCGGTTGGGGGATGTTGTTCCAGTCGCCGGTAAAATTTCCACTAAAGACATTGACGCCCAGCTGCTGCACCATGGAAAAAGTAGAATTCGAAGGGGTTGCCCAGTCCACGCTCAGTTCATAAATTCGCAATTCGTCGGCGGCATTTCCCTGTCCGTCATCGGCAATGGTGATAAATTGTCCCGGAGAACCTACGGGCGCCCATGAGCTGTCGTTATCCAAAGGCAACAGACAATGGAATCCGTCAAAAGTTGAGGGCCTGCTCGGGTTGTCGAATCCGACCATGGTGGGGCTTGCATTACCCGCAATCATCGCGTCCCGCTCGAACACGTAAACGTCGTTACCGTTAGCGGTGTTGGTAGCCATGTAATAGCCGTCCTGCCAGATGCCGAACTTCATGTAGTCGGGCTTGTCGTCCACATCAAAGGACCATGAATACCAGGTTCCGGTGGGATCGTTGGAAGTGGATACGGCAATGAGCATGTAGTCGTTGGCACCGCACAAGGAAAACTCGGCATAAAACCAGCGGTCGGCATGCTCATCCCAGAGTACGATGGGGTCGCCGTCGTTGCAACCCACACCGGGCAAGCCGGGATCGAAAATGGTGTTGAGGTCAGACGGACCTGCCGCTGAACTACCGTCCGATTTGTTGAAGATCTGGTAAGTCAGGTTCACAACCTGAAAATAATGGCTGGGGCCCACTGTCCCGTTGCAGTCGGGAGGATAATACGGGGAGTTCTGGCCTGCATAATTATTATCCAGTCCCCTGCCGTTCGGCATCACCCAACCCATTTGTGTTTGTTCGCCCGGATCAGGCGGCATGTTGTTAAAATCGGGTGGAAAAATATCGGGGTTAAGCACCCTGTCTCTGTGCCTGTTCATGTAAAACTCCTCATCTTTCAGATCACCGGTTGTTACAATCGGTGCGTCCCGCAAGGGTGCCGAGATGGAGAATCCAACGGGTTTTTTAATCACCGTCGGGTGAACAACCTGCCCGATTTTACCAGGAAGGGGTTTCTGTCCTAAAGCCGCGAAAGCAAACAAAAGCGATAAGATTAAAGTAGCAACTCGTTTCATATCAGATGGTTTTAATTGTTTTTCAAGATTTTACAATTCAGGTTTGGTTCGTCAGGCAGGCAGGCCACACCCGGGAAAACCGGCCTTATTTTACAAAAGCCGTTTGCCGCGGATGTCAGCATGCCTGACCTGAGTTATGCTTTGTCACGAAAGTAGCGGCTTACTCTGCGCTGTCTTCCGGTGTTTTTCCTTTGTTGTTTTTGTTTACCGGTCTTGTTGCATTTGCACCGGGAGGCACTTGTCCGACGGTACAATTTCCTGCCGCATCAATGCTGAATGTACCTCCTGTACCCGTACCGATGTTCAATGTTCCCCCAACGGTAGAATTAAATGCACCGTGGTTAAACGTACCGGCATTGCCGATGGTTACATTACCGACAACATTAAAATAACTGTTGGTCACCGTGTTGGTGGTTTGCAGGGTGCCGTTGGTCAGGTCCAGGTTGTTTTTGATGTCCCATCCGTGGCTGGCATCGCTTCGCTGGAAGTAGTAAATTCCTCCGCCCGAAAGCACCACATTGTATCCAAGCGCGTTGTAAGCAGTATTGGAAGGCAGGAAATAGTGCGTGCCCGGGCCGGTCATGGTGATGGTTCCGCCCGTTACCGTCGGCCAGGCCACATCGTTGATGTAGAAACTACCCGCCACATTGAAACTGAAGGGCCCGTCCATGATGCCGTTCAAATCCGAAAGTGAAAAATAAACGGTTCCTGCTGCATTGATCGTTCCTCCGGAAAGGTGGATATTTCCCTTGGCAAACTGGCTTGCCGGGCTCCTGCTCCAGTTTGTGAAGCTGAAAGTTCCGCCGGTAATATTCACATCGCTGCCAATTTCGGAATAGAAGTTCCCGCCCACGTTGCAGCTACCCGCGCTCATGTCAAAGCTTCCGGAGTTGCCCTGTCCGATTTGCAGATCGCCGTTAACGGTCATGGAACCTCCTGCCCCGCAGCTGAGCGCCCCGCCGTCGTAAACACTGAGGTTGTTGCAAACGGTAGATTGATTGACAACAGGCAGGAAAGCCATGTTGGGCACTACTACGTCAACGGTTCCGGTGGGTACATTGTTGTCGTCCCAGTTTCCGGTCGTACTCCAGTCAACACTGCCCGCTTTGGCGGTCCACAAACCGGGGATGCCTGTGCAGGATGCATCTGCATACACCGTCAGGTCATCAATGTTCCAGCCGCTGTACTGCCACCCACCATCGGTTGCACCGATGGCAAAACGCACCTTGAAACCGGCATTGCCATCGGCCTCGGCCGAAACATCAATATCAATCAATTGCCATGCATTGTCCGTAATGGTTGTGGCACCATTGCTGTACTTCTGCACCCAGGCGCTTCCGTCCCACACATCAATGTAGGCATGGTCGTAGGCCGACCATTCCACGTTGAGCCAGCGCTGAAACTTCAAACGCACATTGGTTTTGCCCGTGCAATTGATCACCGGAGATTCGGCCTGGTAGGCCCTGTCGGCAAGGTTGGTTTCATAATCTCCGGAGTAAGTGCCGAGCCCGGTAAGGTCGGTCCCCAGCACATTGGTGCCCGAAAAAGCAGCGGCAGGATCGGCGTTGCCGTAATTGCCACCCAGTCCCTGCGGGGCGGCACGTTGAAATTCACCTGTCAGTGTCCAGCCTTTGTCGGTTTCAAAATCATCGAAGAAAACGCTTGCTGTTGCAAGTATTCTTCGCTCACCCGCCGGATCCGTAACCGTCGGAACATGAGTCGTTCCGCCGATGGTTACGGAGTCGCAAACGGCATCAACATAATAGCAAGCGGTTGCCGTATCGGAAATATCGTAGGTAAGCCAGAAATAATTTGTTCCCGCGCTGAGCGTACCTGCGGTCTGTGTGGGATTGATGGAAAACGCGTCGTTTGGGGCAACGACCATACTACCTACCTGCTTATTCGTTGAGAACACATTGCTTGTTCCCGTGTAATAAAGTTTCGCATTCAGCACATCGTTGGGGTCAACAGTTCCCTGGGTGTCAAAGAAGAATGCAGTGGCGGAAAGCGGTGAACCACTGTTGACGGTCACGATCTCAACCCTGATGATCTGGCTGTTGACATCTCCGGCTGACACATCCGTGGTGGGCCCCTGAACGGTTGTAAGCGAACTTAAGGTCATGGATGCCACATTGTTGATGGCGAAGTTGTCAATGGCCATGTCGCTGGCCCAGTTATCGGTCGTTCCGAAAAACCGCAAGCGTGTGTAACCGCATCCTTTGTAAGGTGCAAGGTCGATGTTTGCCTGGGTCCAGGCAGCAGCACCCGAACTGTGCTGTTGCGCGGTTTTCGCGAAAAGCGTTACCCATTTCCCATTGTAAAAAATTTCTGCCCGCAGGGTACCCATGTATTGGCCATACATGTGGTAATAAAAGCTGAGTTCCGGGTTGGATATCGTATTCAGGTCAAAATACGGCGTGTAAAGTATCGCCTTTTTAGCGGGTGAATTGGGGCTGGAAGCTTCCGTGTACATATAATTTCCGCCGCCGGTAACATCGTCATCGGGGCCGGTATTGCCTGAGAGTGTTCCGCCGGCATCCAGCGTCCAGTCAAAATCATCAGCGGTTGACTGTGTCCATCCTGCCGGTAATCCAGCATCGAAATTCGTCGAGTAGGGCAAGCCTGCCGTGGCAGGGCTGGCCGTGGTAAAACTCCAGGTTGAACAGCCCGTTTTTACACCCTGGTTGTTGCGGGGATAAACTTTCAGGTAATAAGTTGTTCCGGGGCTGAGGCATTCCTTCAGTACCCTTTCGCCCTGGTTCACACCATTCAGGATGTTGGTGGCGGAAGGATCGGTACCAAAATACACATCGTAGGAAGAAGCATCCGTTACATCCGACCATTTGACCTCTTCAGCCAGCGGTACATTGGTGGCGCCGTCAGTAGGTTTTTCAAGGCTTGCGCAGGTGGCGGGTGCGGATGAAAACTCGTTCAGACCCTGGATGACAATGGAAAAGTCCTGCGAAGCTGCCAGGGTACCGTCGTGGTCAACGGTGATGGTGTAAGTACCCGGTGTAGGATTCTCGATGAACACCGTTTCCACGTTGTCCACATCGTTTTCACCGGTATTGGTGGGCGGGTCCGCCGGGTTGTTCCTGTCGAGTTTCCAGGCATAGTAAGTAGTCGTGCCGTCTGAAATTCTCAGGTCAAGATCGTTCACCAGCATGGGTGTGGGCGGGTTAAGTTGCGGTGTCGGGGGCGTTCCCGAGGGGTCGGTCCACACCACGGTAACCTTGAGGGGCTTGCGTCCCACGCTGATGTTGCGGGTGTAAGTCCCGCCGTTTGTCAAAGTTTTTTCGTCAATTACATTTGAGCCTGCGGCATCATCGCTGATGAGGGTGGCCGCCCTTTCGGCATTGAGCAGTCCCCAGCCGTACATATAATCGGGCCCGGTGTAAGGGCCGGTTTCATCGGCAGTGTTCAGCACCAGGGCTTTGATGGTAGCCGCTTTCATGGGGGTATTGCTGTGGGTGTTCTGGTAATGTTGCTGCAGCAACACCAGGGTACCGGTGGTATTCGGGGATGACATGGAGGTGCCGCTCATGGTTCCGTAAGTAGTGTTCGATCCTGAAAAGGAGGAATACAAATCATAACCGTTGGCAACAATGTCGGGTTTGATACGTCCGTCGTCGGCAGGGCCCCACGAGCTGAAGTAAACCATGCTCACATCGCCGGGTTCTTTGTAATCGGGCACATCGTGGACAGCGCCTACGGTCAGCAGGTTTTTCGCGATGCCTCTTGTTCCGATGCAGTCGAAGCCGTCGTCGCCGCCATCGATTTCCGCGTTTGGCGGAGAGGTTCCCGGCCCGTCACCCCGGTCGTTTCCGGCGGATTTAATGATCAGGTAGTTGGGTGCGTTGTAGGCGATGTCGTCCCAGTCTTTGGCAGCCTGGTCGTAAAAACCGAAACGGTAGTCCTCCAGGTCACTGATGTTGGTATCTCCGTACCAGATCCAGTTTGCACCATCCCAGTACCATCCCCGGATGTAACCGTAGGAGTGGTTGGACAACTCCAGTCCGCCTGAAGCTGCCGAGGACATTTCCGCATCGTCATTGGTCCACTCGTAAGTTGTCAGGTTTGCCTCGTAGGCCATTCCTTTGGCATTGGCGTCAACGCCGGCAGCGATGATGGTTCCGGCCACATGGGTGGAGTGATCGCTCAGGGACGAAGCGCCGTCTCCGAGTGTAATCCTGCCGCCAAATTCCTGATGCGTGTCCAGGACTTTTCCGCCGTCCCACTCGGCAACTTGTGTGTAGCCGTTCCCGGTAACGTTCAGTCCGAGCCCGCCACCCGGGTACAAAGTATTGGCACGTGAAGTTTGTGCAGCGTTCACATTACCGGTAGTAAAATACTGGGGTAAGCCGTTTTCGATTTTCTGAATCTCGAAGATCGTCCCGTCGGGTAATACCTGCCTGACCGGCAAGTTATGCTTTCGGGCAAACTCAATCGCTTCGGCTTTGTTTTTCTGGTTTTCTTTGGTTTTCGCTTTGGCAAATTCATTCAGCCAATTCGGGTTAAGCTGTTGCGAAAATACTACTGATGAGAACAAAATTCCCACAAGTAAGCATAAAACTTTTTTCATAGACCAAATATTAAATAGTTGTTTTTGAATATTTTACACTTTTATGTATGACTTACAACAGAGGAAGTGAATTGCAGTATCTACACGATGAAAGCATCCCGACTGAAGTGTAGTTCCTGCTGGTTGTTTTTCATGAGAAAGCTGCTCTATTTCAGTACGATTGCTGTAAGTCTGCGACAAAAATAAAAAAATATTGAAATCACGGTATTTTTCTCACACGGCCAGCAGGTTGATATTGAGACAGCTTAACATGATTTCAATTGTTTATTTTTGCGTTCTCAAAAATTTTACATTATGAAAAAACGAAACTCTTCCTTGTTATTTATTTTTACCTGGACACTCTTATTTTTCTCGGTAAACATTACTGCCAGCGCACAGGATTTCCTCATGCAGGGCTGGTACTGGGATTACCCCAAAACTTCCGATGGTGCCAACTGGGCCGACAGCCTCATGCTGAAGTCCGGGGAGCTGGGCAACGCAGGCTTTACTTACGTTTGGGCACCACCGATGACGCGGGCAAACTCGGGAAACAGCAGCAACGGCTACGACCCCAAAGACCTGTTCGACTACGGCGAATTCAGCGGCGGAGCCACAGGCTTCGGCACACGCACCGACGTGGACACGCTGGTCTCCAAACTGTCGAAACAAAATGTCAAGCTGATTGCCGATGTGGTGTACAACCACCGCGACGGTGGCAAAGCCGAGAACAATGCCGGCCTTTCGGATTACGTGCGCAATTTTTACGATTGGTCGAAGGCCGATGCCGGTGCCAACCCCTACCCTTACGACCGCATGCGCTGCGTGCTGCCCATCGGCGGCTCGACGGGAAACAATGCCGGCGATTATTACATCAAACTCAGGTCGGCTTCGCAACACAGTAAATTTTACAGTTGGGAATACAAAGTCTACGTACAAACCAATACGGTGGGATGGCAAAACCTGGCTGATACCACGGAGAATGAGCCCAACGGCGGTGGCGGTTGCGGCGAGCCCAACAACAGTATCGAACTGGGCAGGAACATGAACGCCTGGGTGGATGCCGGCGGTTGCGACATTGATGAATTTCATCTATCCCTCTCGGCTTCCGATTTCGACGCCGCGGGCGACACCCTCTTCTTTTACTTCGGCAAACGCGGCAGTGGGTATTCCGATATGCGCATCCTGGAGATATGGTACAACGGCAACAACATCGAAAGCAGTGTGGACTACCAGACCTACACCGACTTTTCGGGCCTGCCCAGCGGGCGCGGTGATATGGACTGGTCGTTTTTCAAACCCAACCTTGACCGCACCACCTACCTTTCGGGCGACTGGGATGCCATGTATTTTTTCTACGATTACGACCAGTTTCAACCGGCCACCAAAGACAGCCTCATCGACTGGACCGAGTGGAACTGGACCGATGTGGGCATCCGGGGCTTCAGGATGGATGCCGTCAAGCACTTCACCCCTGAATTCGTGGGTGATCTGCTCGATTCGTTGCATGACCGCTCCATCGATCCCGGCATTGTGGTGGGTGAGTGGTACAGCAGCAACACCGCCGAGCTTTCGGGCTGGGTGAACGACGTGCTCAGCTATATGGAACCCGCCACCAGAGCCGCCATCAACCCACGGATCTTTGATTTCTCACTTCGTGAAAACCTCCGCAAAGCCTGTGACGACGGAACCTTCGACACCAGGAACGTCTTTGCGGGAAGCATCGTCGATGCCACCACAACCACCGGTTTCAACGTGCTTACATTTTTGAACAACCACGATTTCAGGGACAACTCGGGTTTTTCGTCCCTCATCCAGAGCGATGCCATCCTGGGTTACGCTTACCTGCTGACCAACAACTTGCTGGGCGTTCCCATGGTTTTTTATCCCGACTATTTCGGCTACCCCGATAATCCCTCCAAGTACCCCTACTTTCCCACGGGTACCAGTCCGCTGAAAACGGAGATCGACAAGCTCATCCAAATCCATAAAAAATACATTTACGGGGCCACGGCCGTGGAATACCTCAACCGTTTTTCGACGCCCCGCAGCAGCAGTTATTTTTCAGGCTCCGCCGACAAAAGCCTGATTTTTCAGCTTAGCGGCGGAACAGGCGGCAAAGAAGTGATTGTTGCCATCAATTTTTCTTCGTCCACACTGAAGGTTGACCACGAAATCAACCTGGTGAACGGACTGGTTGTTGGCAGCGAACTGTACGATCTCGCAGGCAACTCGGCCTTTCCCTACGCGGTGGTCAGCAGCAGCAACCAGATTTACATCGAACTCCCGCCGCGCTCCTGGTCGGTTTGGGTGCAGGGCAATCCGGTAGCGCCACTGGCGCCATCGTCACTGAAAATCGAAAGCGCTTCGGACGCCCGTTTCGCGCTGAGCTGGACGGACAATTCGCCCAACGAAAGCAATTTTGTCCTCGAACGGAAAACAGGTACCGCCGGCAGTTGGGCGGCAGTGACGAACCCGGTGGCCGACACCACTTTTTACATCGACAGCCTGGTTTTCAATGCGGGAACAACTTATTTCTATAGGATCAAAACCACCAACACTGCCGGCGATTCGGACTACAGCAACACGGTCAGCAGCAGACCCTACATCACCTGGCAGGGCTTTTCAACCGACTGGAACGATCCCGACAACTGGATGCATTTCGTCGTCCCCGATTCCACCTGCGATGTGGTTATTCCCGCTGCCACCGAAGGCGGTAATTTCCCAACGGGCAATTCGGGGGTTTACGGCAAAGTCAGGAAACTGAAACTGGAAAGCGGCAGTGAATTGGATATTCCGGCAGGCAAAATTTTGGAGGTGATTAAGGAGTAAAGTTTCAGGTCTGCATCTCGTCAGCTTTGCCATGCGGATGGATGAGCAACAGCTACAAACTTTGCATCCTCGTTAAAAATGAGGATCGGGAGGGAGGGTTTGACCTTTCATTCCGGGCCGGGGCTGCCGCGAGGAGACCTGAAAGGCCGGGAAGAAAAATTGGCTAAAACAAATTTGGTTTGAATAGATAAAGATACATTTTTTGAGTTGGCTGTTTTTCAGGCATCCGGATTGTGTGAATTGTATATCTTTGGGGAGATGCAAGGGCGTTTATTTGTTGAGCAATAAAAAAACCACTAAAGCAATAAAGCCATGAAAAAGCAATCTGCATTAATCTTACTCATTTTAAGCTTTGTTTACAATGCTTTCGGACAGAGTTTCGGAGCACACCACATTGTTACATCAGGGAGTTTGCCAGTATCTGTCAAGAGTATTGAAGTTCTTGATTTAAACCAGGATGGCGAACTGGATATTCTGGCCAATGGGAATGGGAATAAAATTTACTATTTGGAAAACAAAGGGGGTCAGGAATTTAAGGTGCTGCAGGAATTGACGGAAGTTTACAATTTTGAACTTAATGAAACAAAATTCAGCGATATAAATAATGATGGCTTAATTGACATCGTTTATTCTCGCTATGACTATTGGGACCAATTAGCCTGGTTAATAAATACCGGTGATAACAGGTTCATATTTGCCGAATCTATTTTTAATCTTACCCAGGCCGGCTGGGAAACTGTTTCATTTTCACTGGCCGATCTGAATGGAGACAATATTGATGATGTTGTTATTGGTTGTAATGAAAACGATTATAACCTCCAGTTCAGGATAAACAATGGTGAGGGTACTTTTGGCCCCTTAGTGTCACTAATAAATGATGGAAAACTCGCTGCGTACCAATGCATCGATTTTGACAATGATGAAGATATCGATATCATTTATAGTTCAAAAAACCCTTATCGTCTGGTTGCCTCCATTAACAATGGAAATGGCGGGTTCACGGAAGAAGTTATTATTGATACGAACGCCTTAAACCCTGCCCATGGCTTTCAATCCTTCGACTCAGACGGGGATAATGATGTTGATATTATGGCCTTTTCAAACGACACGATTTCTTTGTTTAGAAATGATGGGGGAAATGCCTTTACACGGATCATTTTAACCAACGACTCCACTTTTCACGCTTACAATGGTATTATTATTCGAACGCTGGATATTGATAATGATGGCGACCTGGACCTGATAAATAATTTTTTTGAGATATTGGAGAATGCCGGAAACAATGACTTTCAGTACAAGAAAGATGAAAATTTCCCATTTTATACCTCTTGTTTGGAGGTAACTGATTTAAATAAAAATGCTGATGAAGATATTATTTACGAATACGGAGACGGTGGAATAAGATATATTGAAGATGCAACTTTTGAAAATTTACCGTACGGAAAAACAATTACCTCCCAGGTAAACAGGCCAAAATATCCTGCTTACCAAAAGATTAACGACGATGAATTTCCTGACATCTGTATTTTCGATTACTATTCAAATTTTGTCTTCTACCTGAACAATGGTCATGGTGAGTTTCCCGATACAATTACTACCGAAATGCTCCATGTGTATGCCGGCCACGTGGCTTTTTTTGATATTGACAAAGATGGCTTTTGCGATATTGCTTCTTATGGTGATCATGAATATGATGGTTTTAGCGACAGCAGTAATTTTAAGCTGGCCCGAAATAATGGAGACAATACATTTACAACATTTTATGTTGATGATTTTAATGATTTAAAGAATCGTTTAACCCTTTTTCTTGATTATAATAATGACGGTCTGTTAAATGCGATAGCGCTGGACCAATCTTATATTGGCACCGATACTATTCTGCTGTTTAATGTAAATCAGGATTACACAATCAGTTGCTATGATACAATTTCGTTTACTTCACCAATTGAAATTGAGAATCTAAAGTTCTATGATGTCGATCAAAACGGGCAAAATGATATCATGTTTAATGATGATGGCAAGCTGTATATCGTTTATTCATTTGACGGCCGGTTTGAAAATCAATTAGATATTGTATTATTTTCGGCTGAGCGAATCTTAGATTTTGAAACAGCCAATTTAGATAATGATTCAATAAAGGAACTTCTGATAACTACAGGGAATAATCTTACTGTAATGGAAGATTTTAATGGTAGTCCTCCTGCTAATTCTTATGTTTTGCAAATTGACGATTACCCCAGGAGACTTATTGCCGCAGATATGAATAATGATGGTATTGATGAGGTGATTTGCATTTCTTATGATAAAATTAACCTGCTTAAAAACATTCAAAACGATAGTTTTGAAAAGGAAGATTACGACTACTTTCAATACCCCCCGTCCGGATTAACTTTACCCTTCGTTTTTTCAGATATTGATTCGGATGGTGATGATGACCTCTTGTGTACCTATCATTTGGAATCAGACATATCCTGGTTTGAAAACGCCTATTTGGATGCGCATTACACACCGTTTCCTGAAGATGCCGCGGTTTGGACAGAACAAAATGCAATAGTTGAAGGCGACACCCCACAAACATGGACCAGTTTATATGCAACAGAATCAGACACATTCCTGTTTGATCATTCATATACAAACATCTACGAATACTACCTTAATCCGGCTACTTTCGACACCATCAGACAGTTGTACGCATCCATCAGGCAGGATATCCCGGAGAAAAAAGTCTTTGTCATCCGCCATTATCTTTCCGAAAACAATGAAAGGCTGCTGTTGGATTTTAAAGCAAATGTTGGAGACACCGTCGTGCTTGATGCCTATTATTGGGATTCGGATCCCCTGAGTACCGACAGTATTTTTGTGGTGGACAGTATTTCGACAACCACTTTAAACAATGGTAAAGAAACAAACGTTTTCTATCTTTCCAACCACAAAACACCGTTCCCCGTCACGCAAACACTCATCGAGGGTGTGGGCAGTATTGCTAACCCCTTCGGGCCTGCTCCGGACCTGGTCAATAAAAAGCCATCGGCTTTCGGGGAGTTTTGCTGCCCTGATTATCTTTTGTGCCTGAGCATTAACGACGAAGCTGTTTATGTTTTAAATAATGAAACCTCTTGTAAGCAATTGGAAGTATGGACGTCTGTTCAGAGTTACGATCAGGATGCAGAATTTGAAGTTTATCCCAATCCGGCAAAAGACAAACTCAATATTAAATTATCAGAAAAACCATCAACAAACTACGAAGTCATTCTTTACAACAACCTTGGCATGAAAGTAAGCCACATTATTTCAGATAAAAACTCAGACCGGCAGACCCTTAACATCGGGGGGCTTGAACCGGGCGTTTACCACATCACCCTTAAAACCGGCAAGGGGTTTTATTCTTCAAAATTTATCAAAATGAAATAAGAAGCCATTGCGACACCTTTCTAAGCAATCGTCATTTCAATACGTTCAATGTAAAAAAACCACAAAAAACTAAAATGGGGAAAAATCAAACAGTTAAAGAATTTGCCCGGCAGTTCGACGGGCTTGAATTACTGAAACGGAGCAACGAAGGTATTTTGCTTGGCGACTTGTACAAGAAGAAAGCCACCGGAAAAACACGCCTGGAGTTTTCCGGTTATAATATTGCGTTTAAAATCGGGCTTCCCGGTGCCGGGGCCAAAGCCCTGAAAAAAAGCTTGCAGGAGGTGAAAGTCCTTGACGGTGCCTTTGCCGACCTGGCCATAAAGGACAGTTTTTCTGCCGATGCTGCCCTGTCAATACCCTCGGTGAATGTGCAACTTGATGGCAAGGTCGAACGCTCCAAAGTACTGGGCTTTGAAATCGGAAAGATAAAAACAAAGGTTTTGAGGGATGCACTGCGCCTGAAGATTGAAACGGCCATCGGGCAGTTAAAAGCTGAAAACCCGAAAAAGTACCGCAAAAAACTGAAGCACCTTTACCTTGTTGAGCAATTGTTTTACAGTGAAAGCGTGCAAATTACCATCGCAAAGGATACCGAAGTGGATGTGAATGCCATCATAGCTGAATCGGTGGGAAAAGTGTCGGTGGGAGTTGACATCAACAAGAACCAGGTTTTTACCATTACCGGCTCCGGTTTCCCTTTTGCGGTGGACCTGAAAAAGGTGAAGGACTTTATCTGAACCATTCACTGGCAAACATTTGTGTTTGAATAGGGATTGGCAGGAATTTTCCTTTTTTCGGTTAAATACTTAAGCACTTCGGATAAAATGAATCCCCGGATTACCGACGGGTGCACCCATTTGTTTGTACAGGGGGCCTATTTATTCCTAAAAAACCTGAGCTCGATGTAAGAAAGATGTAATTTTCGTAAAACATAAGGAAAGTTTTTGTATATTTAAAGTGTTAACATTCAAATTAATACAAAAACACTTCCTTATGAACAAGAACGCAAATTTAGTTGAAATTTACTACTTGGCAGACGACTTCTGCAAAGAATTTTACAAAGTAATGGAGGGGAATACCCTTGAACAAAACAACGATATAAAGCGAAGAAACAGAAAATTCAAACTCAGTGATGCCGAAGTTATGACGATTATGATAGCCTTTCACCTTGGAGCTTATCGCAATCTTAAATTCTTTTATATCAATTATGTACAAAAGCATCTGACAGAGGATTTCCCGGAAACAGTATCTTATAACCGCTTTGTCGAACTACAACAAAAGGCACTGCTTCCAATGACTATATTTTTGAAAACAATTCAACTTGGGAACAGTACGGGAATATCATTTGTAGATTCTACCCCAATAAGGGTTTGTAAGAACAAGAGAATATTTAACCACAAGGTATTTAAAGGAATAGCAGAACGGGGGAAATCAACCATGGGCTACTTCTTTGGTTTTAAACTGCACATTATTGTCAATGATCGTGGTGAGATTATCAACTTTGTAATAACACCTGGAAACGTTGACGATAGGCAACCGCTAAAAGACGCCAACTTCCTAAAGAAAGTGGCCGGAAAATTATTCGCCGACAAAGGTTATGTTTCACAAAAACTATTTGAAACGTTATTTATTGATGGTATTCAGCTAGTTGCCGGTATTCGAAATAACATGAAAAACCAATTAATGAGTATGTTTGACAAAATAATGCTCAGGAAAAGATCGATAATTGAAACAATAAATGATGAACTCAAGAACATTTGTCAAATAGAGCATTCCAGACATAGGAGCTTCACAAACTTCTTGTCAAACCTTATTTCGGGACTATTGGCATATTCATTCTTACCTAAAAAACCAAGCATTAAATACGAAACTGTAGAAACTCATGGGCAACTTGTTCTCTTTTAGATAATTGCTTATGTCGAACTCAGGTTAGTACTAATTTAGAATCATTATTATTCAACGCAGGATACCTGCATGTCTCTACCATGAAGAACTCCAGGAGGTTATAGACCTGTGGCAAACTAAAAAAAAAGAGTGTTAATTTCTCAGAAGTTTAAGGTTGATTAGTTATCCGCTCAGGTTACGGCCGGCTCAAGAAAAATCCCTGCCCGCCAGACTTAGTCTGACGAAGGCAGGGAGCACTAATGAAACAAAAACTAATTTGGTTTATTTTCTGACAACAATTTTTCTGGAAATAATGCTTGTCCCATTTTTTACTTTAATGATGTAGATGCCGTTTTCTAAATCAGCCACACTAAAGCCAAAGCTAAGTTCACTTCCGATTACCGGCTCGTTATAAAGCGATTGGAGGAGCCCCCCTTCTTTGCTGTACAGCAGGACTTCCGTATTTTGCTTACTCAGCCCGCTAATCCGTATAGTGGCATAACTTGCTGCCGGATTGGGAAAGACAGTCACCTCTGTCATGGTGTTCGGGCCGGAGCCTGAAAAGGTTGTTTTTCCGGCGGTTTCTGGGTTGAACATCAAAAACTGAACGGGGCCCGTTATGTGGCGCCAGTAAGCAAAACCAGCCGGCTTGTTGTTTTGGCCACTTTCGTATCCATCCGCAATTTTCCTGATTTCACGCTCCCACTCCCCCCTATGGGTTTGAATGTTGGAAACCGCATCCTGAATTTCCGCGGCATGGGCCGTTGCGATCGCACTCACCCGGGCCATGCTTTTTTGCATGTCTTCACGCATCATGTCAAAACCAGGATCATTCCGCCGGGCACCGGGCACGAAATCCTCGCTATTGTGCCACTCCCTGAACATGATTCTGCGGGCTTCCCTTTTTCCCTGCGCCAGGGCGATTTGGTCTTTTTCTTCGGCGGTCAGCAAATTGTCAAAATCTGCACGTTCTTTTGCAATTACAGGGATGATGTTTTCGCGGGCATAATCGCCGATGGCAGCCCGCAACTCAGGATTGGCATTCCGGAAAGGACGGGGGCCATTGCCCATACCACCGTGCCTGCCCATTTCATTTCCTTTTCCGGAGCCGTAACACATGTCATTAGTGTTCATCGCGGCACCTTTGCCCATTCCTTTCCTGTGCTTACCCATGTGTGCCGGTTGCTTCAGGTTTCTCCGCTCTTTGTCCCACAACAACAACCAGGCTGGATTTGAAAAGTTATCAAACATGGGGCTTCCCTGCGCAAATCCACCCCTTCCCGAACCATTCGCCGTTTCTGAACGGATGGACTGAATGTCATTTACCCATTTATCTTTGTTGGCATTCATCGTTTTCAGGTAGTGTTTCTTTTCTTTCGGATGTGCTTCGGCTATTGTTGTTGCTTCATCCAGAAAAGTTTGAAGCAACTCCCTGCCCTGCCCGCGCATTCCTTTTTTCCTCCCGGAAATTTGGACATTGAGCTGACTTTTAAGCTCGTCAATTTTTTTCATTTCATCAGCACTGAGTGCCGCATAGAAGCTTTGTTGTTCGGTTTCCAGCACCGGAAGGATGTGCTCATCAAAATACTTTCTGATTTCCGGGTTTCTTTGACCATGCTGTGCAGTGGCCAGGCTCAACCCGCCAAAGAGCATTACTAAAATTGCGATTCCTGCTTTTTTCATTTTATCTTTTTTAAGGTTTATTTTGCCATTAGACAATGTACCGGATGGGTTTATTCCACGGCACAGGTTTTTATTTATTTTTTTCCTGCCGACGGCAAAGCGGTTTTCAACTTCCGTGAATGCCGGCTTCAATAATTTTTCCCATATTTACAGCTTGATATCACCATCTGCCACAGTGCAGGTTCAGCCGATAACTGAAAATGGAATATGCAATTTTAGTAGGTACGGGCATTATCGGTGGCATCATTGCCGGTATGCTGGGTTTGGGGGGTGGAATTTTTTACATCCTGATATTACCTTCGGCTTTGGTGTGGTTTGGCATTCCTGCCGAACAGGCAACCCCTTTTGTGGTCGCCAACTCACTCATTGGTATTGCTTTCGCGTCGGGTGTTTCCATCTTCACACAGTTTGCCAAACTGAAAAAGTACCTCAGTGAAAGTTTGTTGGTGGGCATTCCGGCGGTTGTTATTTCTGTTTTGGCCACTGAGTTTATTGTCCATCGCCCCTGGTTTTCCAAAGAAGTTTTTGGCGTGCTGGTTGTGCTGTTGATGCTCTTTCTTCTTTTTCAAATGCTATTTGACCGAAAAAATGCAAGACCGAAACTAGGTCCTGATTTAAAAATTCACGCAAAAACAGGTATTGCCATTGGAAGTTTTTCCGGATTTATTTCGGCCCTGACTGGTTTGGGGGGAGGCATTATCATCAATCCGGTTTTGCATATTCACCTGCACCAGAGTTTGCAAAAAGCCAGGCTTATTGCTTTGGCCGCTATTTTTATCAGTGCTGTTTTTATCAGCCTGCAAAATAGTTTCACCATGCCATTGTTTCATCCGGAAGGAATAGTAAATGTGGGTTACATTGTTCCAGCCATTGCCGGTCCTCTAATTATCGGGGTAATTGTGGGCAGCCCCCTTGGCGTTCGTTTGAGCAACCGGCTCAGCGAAAAAACCTTGAAACTGCTGTTTGGTATCGTTGTATTGATGGTGCTGATTGAAAAAACAGGGAGTTTGTTTTAATTGTTTCTGTGTCTTGTCGCTTGTTTAAATGCAGCATAAAAATGACAGAAGTGTTAAAAACAAAAAAAAGCGGGGCAACACAAAAAGCTGTGGGAAAAGAATGCGTTCAACTCACTAAGCCGGCCTGGACTTAGCCAGTCGAAATGAATTCGGAAAGAAACAAATACAAATCCCCAGTGTTCTTTCATGGTTTAAGAAAGCAATATGAACGGTCCATTAACCGATGGGTCAACCCGTCGGTTCACACACAAGAATGCTTATTGCAAGATGATAAACACCCGATAATTATTTGGGTTTCATCCTGTAATCATTTTGTATTTTCGCAGTCCGACAGAAGAATCAAATTGCATTGAAAGCCACCCAACTCTTAACCAACTTCCGGAACCATCCACGCATGGCCGAACTTTCCGTTTTGCTGGATTCGGAACAAAACAATATCCAATTAAAGGGCCTGACCGGCTCGGCCCGTGCTCTGGCAATTGCCGGAATTTTTGAGCATTCGGGCAAGCAGCAACATCTGGTGGTTTTGCCCGGCAAGGAACAGGCGGCATACTTTTACAACGACCTCGAAAATTTGTTTGATGAACCTGATGCCGACCACAACAACAAACGGGTATTGTTTTACCCCACTGCTTACAAACGGCCTTACGAACCGGAAAACCTGGACAAGGCGTATCAGTTGTCGCGCACCGAAGTGCTGAAACGCTTTGTAAGCAGCGACCGGAAAACCATTGTGGTTACCTATCCCGAAGCACTGGCCGAGAAAGTAATCACCAAACAATACCTTACCAAAAACCTGATGAAACTTAAGCAGGGGGAAGAAGTTTCTCTGGATTTTATGGTGGAATTGTTACATGAATTCAACTTTGAAGTGGCTGATTTTGTGGCCGAACCCGGTCAGTATGCCATCCGTGGCGGCATAGTCGATGTTTTTTCGTTTTCGAATGATCATCCCTACCGCATTGAATTTTTGGGCGATGAAGTGGAGTCCATTCGCACCTTCGATCCGGTGAGCCAGCTTTCGTTGCAAAACCTTAACCGCATTACCCTGTTGCCCAATGTGCAGGACAGGCAGATTGTCGAGAAACGCATTGCTTTTCTGGATTATGTACCTCCCAAAACTATTGTTTGGTTAGATGATCTCACATTTACGCGTGACCGGATTGCCCTTGAGTTTGAAAAAGCAAAAGATACTTTTCAACGTTTTACGAATGAAACCGAACAACTTCCCCCGGAAGACCTGTTTGTGAAAGGGGACTTTTTTGTGGACAGACTGGCTGCCTTTAAAACGGTGGAATTCGGGCATGCCATATTTTTTAAAGATGCCCAAACCATCACCTTCAACCAATCACCTCAACGGGCTTTCAACAAGAATTTTGAACTGCTGATTCGCGATTTGCTGGAGAAATCGGAAACCGGATTTACAAACTTTATCTTATCAGATAATCCCCGGCAAAGCAAACGCCTTTTCGATATTTTTGAAGACATCCAGGCCGAAAACCCGGAAGCGGCTAAGGCGTATTTTAAGCCCCTGAAGCTGAACTTAAGTGCCGGCTTTGTGGATAACGAAATCCGGTTGCTGTGTTATACCGATCACCAGATTTTTGATCGTTACCACCGTTTCCGTTTGCGGGAAGGCTTTGGCCGGAAAGAAGCCTTGTCAATCAAAGAATTGTACGACTTGCAACCCGGCGATTATGTGACCCATATCGACCACGGTGTCGGTAAATTCGACGGACTTCAAATTATCGACAACAACGGTAAAAAACAGGAAACCATCCGGTTGGTGTATAAAAACGACGATTTACTGTACATCAGTATTCATTCGCTGCACCGCATTTCAAAATATGTAGGCAAAGAAGGCACCCCGCCCGTGCTCAACAAACTGGGCTCGAATACCTGGAGCAAACTGAAAAACAAAACCAAAAGCAAGGTCAAGGATATTGCACGCGACCTGATTAAACTGTACGCCAAACGCAAAGCAGCCAGTGGTTTTGAATTTATGCCCGATACCTATTTGCAGAACGAACTGGAAGCCTCGTTTATTTACGAAGACACGCCCGACCAGTTAAAGGCCACACAGGATTTTAAAAAGGACATGGAGGCGCCCCATCCCATGGACCGGCTGGTGTGTGGCGATGTGGGCTTTGGTAAAACCGAAGTAGCCATTCGTGCAGCATTTAAAGCGGTTAACGATAGCAAACAGGTGGCTGTTTTGGTACCCACCACCATCCTGGCCTTGCAGCATTTTAAAACCTTCAGCGAGCGTTTGCAGGATTTCCCGGTAAGTATCGACTACATTAACCGGTTTAAAAGTACAAAGCAGCAAAAAGAGACTTTGCAAAAGCTGAAAGAGGGCAAACTGGACATCCTGATTGGCACCCACCGGATTCTGAGCAAAGACATTGCCTTTCACGACCTCGGTTTGTTTATCGTTGACGAAGAGCAGAAATTTGGTGTTTCGGCCAAAGAGCGGCTGCGGCAATTCAAGGCCAATGTCGATACGCTTACCCTTACTGCCACCCCCATTCCGCGTACCTTGCAATTTTCGTTGATGGGCGCCCGCGATCTCTCCATCATCAATACACCGCCGCCAAACCGCTACCCCGTTCAAACTGAGCTCCGGTCGTTTGGCGAAGAATTGATTAAACAAGCCATTAACTACGAAGTGTCGCGGAGCGGACAGGTATTTTTTGTGCACAACCGCATCAAGAATATTTTTGAAGTGAAAGACATGATCCGGAAATTTGTGCCGGGTGTACGTATCGGGGTGGCGCACGGGCAGATGGAAGGGGCGAAACTGGAAAAAGTCATGCTCGATTTTATCGAGGGCATGTACGATGTTTTACTTTCCACTTCCATTATCGAATCGGGGCTCGATATTCCCAATGCCAACACCATTATCATCAACGATGCCCAGAATTATGGCCTGAGTGATTTACACCAGTTGCGGGGCAGGGTGGGCAGGACAAACAAAAAAGCCTTTTGTTATTTGCTGGCACCGCCGCTGGTTGCCCTGAGTGGCGAAGCCCGGAAACGGCTGAAGGCCATCGCGGAATATGCCGACCTTGGAAGCGGGTTTAATATCGCCATGCGCGATCTGGACATCCGCGGTGCGGGAAATATCCTGGGGGCAGAACAAAGCGGATTTATCTCGGAAATCGGTATCGAAATGTACCAGAAAATTCTGGATGAAGCCCTGCTCGAACTCAAAGAAAAAGAGTTTTCGGCCCTTTTTGAAAAAGAACTGGAAGAAAAAGATTTTGTGAAAGAGTGCCAGTTTGAAACCGATTTGGAAATTTTAATTCCCAACGACTACGTCAGCAATATTACCGAGCGCCTTAGTTTGTACAAAGAACTGGACGATGTTGATAATGAAGAGCAGCTTCAACAATTTAAAACGCAGCTTGCCGACCGCTTCGGCCCATTACCAGCCGCCACCCAAGCCCTGATTAACACCATCCGCTTGCGCTGGCTGGCCAAAAAAATCGGATTCGAAAAACTTGCCATCAAATTCAACCGCATGACCGGCTTTTTTGCCGGCGACCAGGAATCGCCCTATTTTCAATCGGAAGCCTTTGGGAAAGTGCTGGAGTTCGTCCAAAACAATCCCGGCCTGGCGGTAATGAAAGAAAGCAAAGGAAAGCTGACCCTGCGTTTTGAAGGGGTAAATACAGTGGACAAAGGGATAAGCCTGCTGCAAAGAATTTTGTGAGGGAGTAATTGGGTAATTTGAAAATGTGGTTGTTAGGCCAATTTAACAATTTAAACCCGATCAGGGGTCGAAGGCTGTGAATATGTTTTTAATTTTGTGGGAGATTAATCATTAAACGAATTGAGAGATGAAAAAACTTTTACTTGCCATTTTTACCCTTTTTATCGGAAGCGCCTTGCTGGCACAAGAATGCTCCGACCTCTTTATTTCTGAGTATGTAGAGGGCTCGGGAAACAACAAGGCCATCGAGTTGTACAACCCTACTGATGCAACCATAGACCTAAGTGCCTACAAACTGGTGAGGTACAGCAATGGCGGATTTCAGGGCTACGATGTCGGCCTGGAAGGAACCATCGAACCCAAAGATGTTTTTGTGGTTGTACTTGACAAAAGAGACCCCAACGGAATTGATTTTGAACAACCCGTTGACAGCGCACTTCAGGAAAAAGCAGATATTTTCCTCTGCCCGGTTTATAGCGTAAACAGGATGATGTATTTTAATGGAAATGATGCCGTTACACTTGAAAAAGTAACCGGGGAGATTATTGATATTTTTGGTATTATTGGTGGTGGCATGTTGAGTGACGACAACGGGTGGGGCAACCTTAACGACACCACGATTACCTACAATAGCGGCGGAAACCCTACATCTTACACCATCCAGAATTACATTGTCGGCCCCCTGTTCTGGCTGTCCTGGTCAAAAGACAACACACTCATTCGTAAGTACGACATTAAACAGGGAGTAACAAGCAACCCCGACCCTTATTTTGAGGTTTTTATGGAATGGGATTCTGTACCGAAAGACACTTTCGATTCGTTGGGATTTCACAAATGCGATTGCGGTACACTTGATATTAAAGAAAATATCAACCCTTCTTTTGTATCGGTTTACCCCAATCCGGCCACAGGAAATGAATTTACTATTGAAACCACAGAACCTGTAACATCCGTTGAAGTGATTGACCTGAGGGGCATTATTGTTTCGCGCAGGGCATTTGCCGGTCATTCGGAAAGCTACCGGTTTACATCCGACAGAAAATTGCAGGGCATCTATTTTGTCCGGATCAGTCTTGCCTCGGGGCAACAGGTGAGCAAAAAACTTGTCTTTAAGTAAGTTTTCTGAAAGTGGGGTTTTATTTACATAGCGGACTTGAAATATGATATTTATTAAAATGGGGAGATTCTAAACCGGGTTTCTCCATTTTACATTTTAACCAACCGGATTGATGAAAGCTAAATTTATTTTATTTATTTCGCTGTTCCTCTTTGCTTTGGGAGTTTCTGCACAAACAAAAAACATAAGCGGAGTGGTTACAGATAACCTCGGCGAAGTGCTGATCGGTGTCAATGTAACTTATGAACAGGGAAAAGGAGCGGTTACCGGCATGAATGGGGAATACCATTTGCAGTTGAAGCCGGGAGAATACGACCTGCATGTTTCGTACGTCGGCTTCGAGAGCCAGCAAAAGCATATTACAGTTGAAGACAAGAACCTGTTCGTTAATTTCAGTTTAAAACCGGTTACACTCTCCGAGGTGGAAGTCGTTGGCGATGTTGCCAGGACCCGCGAAACACCCATTGCTTTTTCCAATGTTTCACCCCTGCAGATCGAAGAACAACTCGCCTCACAGGATATCCCCCTGATCCTGAATGCCACACCGGGCGTTTACGCAACTCAATCCGGTGGTGGTGATGGTGATGCGCGGATTAGTATCCGCGGGTTTAACCAGCGAAATGTCGCGGTAATGCTGGACGGCATCCCTGTAAACGACATGGAAAACGGATGGGTGTATTGGTCGAACTGGTTCGGGCTCGACATGGTGATGCGCTACACACAGGTACAAAGGGGTTTGGGGGCTTCAAAACTTGCCATCCCTTCTGTTGGGGGAACCATCAACATTGCTACCAAAGGTATCGACAATGAACGCGGACTCAGCCTGAAGCAGGAAGTGGGCAACAATGGTTTTTTAAGAACTTCCGTTGGCCTGACAACAGGGCGAATGGCCAATGGCTGGGGTGTTACTTTTGCCGGTTCTTACAAAAGGGGCAACGGCTGGGTTGACCAAACCTGGACAGAAGGCTGGTTTTATTTCCTTCGGGTTGACAAAGAATTCAAAAAGCACACCCTCAGCTTTACAGCAATGGGGGCACCGCAGAAACACGGGCAGCGCAGCCACATGAAACACATTTCTACTTACGACACCAAATATGCCCTGGATGCAGGAATGTCGCAACAAACCATTGACAGTCTGCAGCAAAACGGCATCCCTACGAATATGGGGTTGCGGTACAACCCCAACTGGGGATACCTCAGCAGGATTTCCATTACTGAGACGGATACCATTTATCCCGGGCCTAAAGCAAGCAGTACGGCCAACAACTTTTATCATAAACCCCTCTTCAGTCTGCGCGACTTCTGGACAGTGAACGACCGGTTATACATCTCGAATATCTTGTACCTCTCATTGGGAACAGGCGGGGGACGTGGTTTCTCAACTACACCTGAATACGATACAACAAACTGGCAGCAAGACCTCCAAACATCTTACAATACGAACATAAACGTTGTGCCCCCCTATTTCAACAAAACAAAACAGTCAACAAATATTATGCGCAATGCCATGAACAATCATTTCTGGCTTGGCCTGTTGTCCACCTTTGATTACACCGTAAACCAATCTGTCAGTATTTCGGGAGGTCTTGATTTAAGGACCTACAAAGGGGAGCATTTTCGTGAAGTATATGATTTATTTGGGGGAAACTACTACCTGGATAACGGGAACCAAAACGAAGACAACGACACCACAAAAAAATATGTGGGCGACATCATTGGTTACCATAACGATGCCATGGTGAGATGGGGCGGGCTATTTGCACAAGTTAAATACCAAAAGGGCAGCCTGACAACTTTTGTCAATTTAACAAGCTCACTTTCTGCTTACAAACGTATCGACTATTTTTTGCCCTACGCCACAGACGGGTCGGTGAACGAAACAGACTGGAAGTATTTGCCCGGTTTTACTGTTAAGGGTGGCGCAAATTATAACCTGAACGAAAGCATGAACGTTTTTATGAACATCGGCTACATTTCAAAAGCGCAAAGGTTTAACAATGTCTTCGACCGGAATAATGAGCAATTCAGAGACATAAAAAATGAACGGGTCCGGGCGGTTGAACTGGGCTACAGCTTTGTAAAACCACGCCTTACTCTCAACATAAATACTTATTTTACTTCCTGGCTCAACAAACCTGCCGACAGGGCAATGCGCATAGATATTGACGGCGTGTTTTACAGTGTAAACATCAACAACATGAATGCCAGGCATATGGGCATCGAGTTCGAGTTTGCTTACAGGATTACCAAAAACCTGACATTGGAAAGCCTGCTTTCGCTTGGCGACTGGAAGTGGACTTCTGCAGATACGGCTTTTGTTTATGACGACAACGGGCAATTGATACAAAAAAGACCTTTCGATGCCAAAGGGCTTTATGTGGGTGATGCAGCTCAATTTCAGAACAGGGAAAGTTTACGCTGGGAAATCATTCGCGGCTTATATGTAAACGGGGTGTTCACATGGTTTGGGAAGCATTATGCCGAATTCAACCCATTGGATTACAACCACGATTTAAACCCCTGGGCCTTCGATGAAAATGGCAAACCCAGGCAATCATGGAAAATCCCGAATTACTATGTCGTTGATTTTCACACAGGCTATTCGTGGTATGTCAAAAAAGTCGGGTTCCATATAAGGGCAAGTGTTATCAATTTGCTCGACGGAAGGTTCATAACCGATGCCCAAAACAACGACCAATACCTCGGGGGAAAGAGTTTCGATGCTGCTTCTGCCGGTGTGTATATGGGCCTGGGCCGAAGGTTCAACCTGTCATTACGAATTAATTTTTAGTTAAAGTATAATAATCAGTTTCCCTGGCCTTCAGCTCAGGGTGCATAGACTTAGAAAGAATGAAAAAACAATTAACCATTTTTATCGCCTTGTTGATTTCAACAATGGCATTCAGCCAGCAAACAGGCTATTACAACGGGACCGAAGGAAAAAGCGGGGACGAACTGAAAGCTGCCCTCAATGGAATCATCAGCGGCCACACACCCTACTCCTATTTTTTTTCAAAGCAAATTTTTAAACTCTCGGACGCCGACCCAGACAACCCCAATAACGTCATTCAGGTTTACACCGGTTTTTCTCACGACAACAGCGACTACGGCAACAGCGGCCTGCAGCTCAACCGCGAACACGTCTGGGCCAAATCGCATGGAATGTTTGGTGATATTCCACCCATGTACGGCGATGTGCACAACCTGAAACCTTCGGCATCCAGCGTTAACCAGGACAAAAGCAACCTGGATTTTGACAACGGTGGTGTACAACACGATGTGGCCACCGGTTGCTATTTTACAGATTCCACCTGGGAAGCCCGCGATGAAGTAAAAGGTGATATTGCCCGGATTATTTTTTATATGTCAACACGTTATGAAGGAAATGATGGCGAGATGGATCTCGAAGTGGTGGACCGGAACAATACTTACCCCTATGCCCAGCACGGCAAACTGTCAACTTTGCTGCAATGGAACCTGCAGGATCCGCCCGATGAATTTGAAAGAAACCGCAATGATGTGATTTTTTCTTTTCAGAAAAACCGCAACCCTTTTATCGACGATCCTGAATTTGCAGAACTGATCTGGGGCGGAGCAACACCCAATGCCATCCTTATCGGGAATGTGAAGGTAATGCCCGAATTGGCCGTTGCCGGCGAACCTGTGGAAGTGAATGCAACAATTACAAGTAATACAGAACCTGTTTCGTCTGCCAGTTTATTTTGGGGATTAAGTTATGAAACCCTGACAAATGAAATAGCAATGGCTGTAGCCGGTAATGTATTTTCAGCTCAAATTCCCGGGCAAGCAGAAGGAGCAACTGTTTATTATAAAATTGTTGCCACAAATACCGAAACTGAGAATATGTCGGTGGTTTACAATTATTACGTTCCAAAGATATTTACAGGCGAACTGGTTTCCATTTACGACATCCAGGGGCAGCAGGCAAGTTCCCCTTACGAAGACCAGATAGTGAGCACAACAGGGATTGTAACTGCTAATTTTGGCAGTTCTTACTTTATCCAGGACGGAACCGGCGGCTGGAACGGATTGTTCATTTACGAATCGGGAAGGAACCCGTCAGTTGGCGACAGCATTGTCCTCACGGGAAAAATCACCGAATATTACGAGAAAACAGAAATGGTAGAGATCTCCGATTATTATTTTATTTCGGGAAACCATGCACTTCCCGAACCGGTAATCATTGCAACGGGCGGTGTGGAAGAGCAACACGAAAGCATTTTGGTTACAGTTAAAGATGCCCTCTGCACCGATGCCAACTATCAGGGCAATTATTTTATGTGGGGTGTTGACGATGGTTCGGGCGAACTGAAAATCCACAACACTTCCGTTTTTGAATTCGAACCCGTAGAAGGGAACTACTACGACATTACCGGCCCAATGAACTGGGATTTCGGTAAATGGAAAATTGAATTGCGTTTTGAAAGCGATGTTACAGGTGGTACGGACGAAGACGGCCCAACGGTTGTTGAGGTTGTGCCAATAATCAGCACCAATGTGCAGGTTATCTTCAACGAAGAAGTGGAAACTACTTCCGCGGAGGACGCAGCAAATTACAGCATCAACAATGGTGTAACTGTTGAATCTGCCACCCAGCACGCATTCAATAAAGCGCAGGTCAACCTGGCGGTAACAGAATTGTCGGGCGATTACCAGCTCACAATCCAAAACGTAAAAGACCTGTTAAACAATGTGATGGAAGACACAACATTAAGTTTTAGCTTTGTGGGTATCGAGGAACTGTTCCTGAACGGGGAAGTGAAAGTTTACCCCAACCCGGCTGACAGACAGGTGAACATTTCATTTAACGCCTTGAAAAATGTTGACCTTGAGGTTCAACTGGCCGATGTCAGCGGTCGAACCATCAGAGCGCTGAGTTACACTGCCGGTCAGGGCGTAAACAATTTCAGCTTCGGCCTCGACAATCTTTCCAAAGGTGTTTATTTCCTGAAAATCCGGGGCAACCACAGCAGTTTACGATACAAACTTGTGGTGAGGTAAACTGTGTTGCTGTTTGGGATTACTAATCCTTGGGGGCACCTTTTATCTTCCGGAAACAGCCCCCCGTTTCAAGCCTTAACGCTTGAAGCTGACTTAGATTTAAAATAAATAATCTGTTTAATTGGCTGATTTTCTGTATGTAGGATAATCACCTTAAAATTAAACGTTTAAAGGCTGCAATATTTTCTAAATTTGCTGTTTCTTTTTTTGAAAATATTGAAAAACCTTAGAAACTGTTATGAGCAAAATACTGGAAAAGGAGTTTTTTTCTGAAAACGTAGTCAAACTTGTTTTGGATGCTCCTGAAATTGCCCGCAGCCGTAAGCCGGGGCATTTTGTTATTATTAAAATCGACAAAAGGGGTGAGCGGATTCCGCTGACCATTGCCTCCTCCGATCCCGAAAAAGGAACCCTCACACTCGTGGTACAAAAAGTAGGGGTTACTTCGGCAAAGCTGGCCGCCATGCAGGTAGGCGACGAAATTATGGATGTGGTGGGCCCGCTGGGAAAAGCAACCCACATCGAAAAGGTCGGGACTGTGCTGTGCGCCGGCGGAGGCGTTGGCGTGGCGCCGCTGCTTCCCATTGTGGAAGGGTTTAAAAAAGCAGGCAACCGCGTGATTACGGTACTGGCTGCGAGGAATAAAGACCTGGTCATCCTCGAAGAACAAATGCGCGAGTTTTCTGACGAAGTCATTGTCATGACAGACGATGGTTCTTCCGGGAAAAAAGGCCTCGTTACTGCCGGGATGGAAGAAGTGATCCAACGCGAAAAAGTTGACCTTTCCGTTGTGATTGGCCCGGCCATCATGATGAAATTTGCCGCCCTGACGACCAAAAAATACAACATCGAAACTTATGCCAGCCTCAACACCATTATGGTTGATGGAACAGGCATGTGTGGTGCCTGCAGGGTCAGCGTTGGCGGAAAAACAAAATTTGTTTGTGTTGACGGTCCAGAATTCAATGCACACCAGGTTGACTTTGACCAGATGATGTCGCGCCTGGGTGCTTACAAAGACCAGGAGATTGAAGCCTACGAAAAATATTTACAAACTGTTGAGATTGACGGATAATGGAAAATATACTCGAATATTTGAAAGCCGAGAGAAGTCAGGAGTGGCGCACTGAAATCAGAAAGAGCATGAAGGCGAAGGACCGCATGGCGAAAGTTCGTACCGAAATGCCCGAAGAAGACCCGAACATCAGGAACACCAGTAATATCGAGGTCAACTCAGGCCTGACTGCAGAACAGGCTGTCCTCGAAGCACAGCGCTGTATCGACTGCCCGAGCCCGACCTGTATCACGGGATGCCCTGTTGGGATCAACATTCCAAAGTTCATCAAGAAAATTGAAACGGAAGACTTTTTGGGTGCCGCCGAAGTGCTGAAAGACACCAATGGCCTGCCGGCAGTTTGCGGCCGCGTTTGCCCACAGGAAAAACAGTGTGAAGCCCAGTGTTTCTACACCATCAAAATGGACAAGCCACCGGTCGCCATCGGCTACCTTGAGCGCTTTGCAGCCGACTTTGAAAGGGACAGCGGTCAAATGGCCATCCCCGACACGGACGAGTTCAACAACATTAAACTGGCCGTTATCGGCTCCGGGCCCGCCGGATTGGCTGCTGCAGGCGACCTCGCCAAATTTGGTTACGATGTTACAGTTTTTGAAGCCCTCCACGAAATTGGCGGCGTCCTGAAATACGGTATCCCCGAATTCAGGCTGCCCAACGAGGTAGTTGATGTAGAAATTGAAAGCCTCCGCAAAATGGGTGTTAAATTCAGGACCAACTTTATTGTTGGAAAGACCGCTTCTTTCGAGGATTTGAAAGAAGAGGGTTACCAGGCCTTTTTCGTGGGAAGTGGTGCCGGATTGCCCCGTTTCATGAACATTCCGGGAGAAAACTTCAACGGTATTTTCTCCTCTAACGAATACCTCACCCGCGTCAACCTGATGAATGCCGCCAATCCCGATTTTGACACACCCGTCATCAGCGGAAACCTCGTAGCAGTTATTGGCGGCGGGAACACAGCCATGGACTCGGTGCGTACCGCCAAACGGCTTGGCGCCGAAAGGTCGATGATCATTTACCGCCGTTCGGAAGAAGAAATGCCCGCACGGGTTGAGGAAGTCAAACATGCCAAAGAAGAAGGTATCGAGTTTATGAACCTCCACAATCCGCTGGAATATTTTGCGGACGAAAAAGGACGCGTGAACAAAATGAAAGTCCAGAAAATGGAATTGGGCGCGCCTGATGCTTCGGGCCGACGCAGACCAATCCCAATCGAAGGCTCCGAGTTTATGATTGATGTGGACACGGTCGTTGTGAGTGTCGGCGTTTCACCAAACCCGCTCATCCCTGCCAGTTTGCCCAATTTAAAAGTAACCGACTGGGGCACCATCGTGGTGGACAAAGAAACCATGCAGTCGTCCATTCCCGAACTGTTTGCCGGTGGCGACATCGTCAGGGGCGGTGCCACGGTAATCCTTGCCATGGGCGATGGCCGAAAAGCAGCTGCCGGGATGCACCAGTACATCATGGAAAAAATAAAAGCAAATTAGTGTCATTCCTTCAGGTTCAACCAGAAAAACATATTCATAAAAACAATTATTAAGATGGCAGATTTAACCACAAAATACCTCGGACTTACCTTAGCCAACCCCATTATCGTGGGCAGCTCAGGGCTGACCGATTCATTGAGCAAAATCGTGGAACTTGAAAAAAACGGTGCCGGTGCGGTCGTGCTAAAGTCACTGTTCGAGGAACAGATTATGCTTGAGGCTGACCACCGCCTGAAAAAGGCTGAAGCCGATGGCATGCTTTATTCCGATTATTCTGAGACACTCGACTATATTGATGTTTTTATCAAAGAAAAGGAGCTCAGCAGTTACCTCCAATTAATACATGATGCAAAAAGCAAGGTGCTCATGCCGGTGATTGCCAGTGTAAACTGTATCAGCACAATGGAGTGGACTTCGTTTGCAAAGCAAATTGAAGAAGCCGGTGCCGATGCGCTGGAACTCAACATCTTTGTCATGCCTTTTGACCCCGACAAGGCCTGCTCCGACAATGAGTTGCGGTATTACGAAATCTTGAGGAAAGTAAAGAAAACGGTCAACATTCCGGTGGCGGTAAAAATCAGCCCCTATTTTTCAAATCTCGGTAAAGTCATCATCAACCTGGAAGAAAACGGAGCAAATGCGGTCGTGCTGTTCAACCGTTTTGCCAGCCCCGACATTGACATCGACAACCTCAAGGTTACGGCTGCCGAGGTATTCAGTACGCCCCAGGAGATTTCCAATTCGCTACGCTGGATTGCCATGATGGCCAAACGGACGAAAACCCAACTGGTTGCTTCAACAGGTATTCACGACGGCCCTGCAGTCATCAAGCAATTGCTGGCAGGGGCAACGGCTACCCAGGTTGTTTCAGCCATTTACAAGCATGGCCCTGAATACATTGTCGAATTGCTCGACTTTGTGAATAAGTGGATGGAAGGCAAAGCTTACAACTATATCGACCAGTTTCGCGGCAAGCTCAGCCAGGCAAGTACTGAACACCCAGATGTTTACGAGCGCATGCAGTTTATGCGCCATTTCAGCGATATTAAGTAACGAATTACCCCTCCCACCCCATCGGAAAGCTTTATTCCCGGCGGGTTGAAGAAATTGGGGTTTCTGCCTTTTCAACCTGCTAAGAGCAGGGCCACTTAGCGGGTCTTTTTCCTCCTAACCCGCCGGGTAGTTTTATTCTCAACAGCTTGAAAAGCCTTGCCATTTCAGTTTTTTCTCATCGGTAGTTTCCCCAATTGCTTAATTTTGCACCCATTGATTTTATCAAAACCAACAATACAAATGAATAAAATAGCTGTCGGATTAGTAATCTTTATCATATTCAATATGGGTTGCCAAAACCAAAAGAAAACAGAAAGAAGAAACAATCCTTTGCTTAGCGAATGGAATACGCCTTATGGTATACCCCCTTTCAGCCTGGTTGAAACCAGTGACTATCTCCCGGCCTTTAAAACGGCAATGGAAAATCACAAGCGGGAAATTGATGCCATCCTGAATAATCCGGAGCCGCCTTCGTTTGAAAATACGATTGTTGCCCTCGACCAAAGTGGTGAATTGCTGACCCGTGTGGACAACCTGTTCTCGAACCTCAATTCGGCCAACACCAACCCCGAAATGCAGCAACTGGCCAAAGAAGTTTCCCCTTTACTTTCGGCACATTACGACGAAATCCAATTGAATGAAGATTTGTTTCAAAAGGTAAAAACGGTTTACGGTCAGCAGGAATCACTCGGCCTAAATACCGAGGATTCCATGCTGCTGGCCAAAACCTATGAGCGTTTTGTGCGGGGAGGTGCCAATCTTCCGGAAGATAAAAAAGAGGAATTCAAAAAAATCAACAAAGAACTCGGACTGCTTTCACTTGCCTTTCGCGAAAACCAATTGGCCGAAACCAACGATTTCAAACTTATCATCGAAGATGAAGCTGATTTGTCGGGATTGCCGGAGGGTGTCATTGCAGCCGCTGCCGAAACTGCCGATGCGGACGGCCTTACGGGAAAATGGGTGTTTACCCTGCAAAAACCAAGCCTCATTCCTTTTATCACTTATTCTGACAGACGCAATTTGCGCGAGCAACTGTTCAAAGGTTACATCATGCGGGGGAATAACAACAATGAACACGACAACAAAGCCATCGTTAACCAAATGGTAAACCTGCGACTCGACCGGGCCAGACTGCTGGGATACGAAAGTCATGCGGCCTACATCCTTGATGACAACATGGCCAAAACACCGGAGAAAGTGTACGATTTAATCGGTAGCCTGATGGAAGCAGCCCTGCCGGTTGCCAAAGCAGAAGCCATCGAATTGCAAAAGATGATTGATGCAGAAGGCGGTAATTTTCAACTGCAACCTTGGGACTGGTGGTTTTATGCCGAGAAACTGAAAAAACAAAAATATGCGTTTGACGATGAAGCCCTGCGTCCTTATTTTCAACTGGAAAATGTAAAACAGGGTGCCTTTGATGTGGCGGGCAAATTGTATGGTTTGAAATTTATTCCAAGAAACGATATCCCGGTTTATCACCCCGATGCCATGGCCTACGAAGTGCGAAATGCAGATGGCAGCACACAGGGCATTTTGCTTATGGATTTCTTCCCGCGGGAAAGCAAACGCAGTGGTGCCTGGATGACCAGTTTCAGGAAACAGTATAAAAAAGATGGCGAAAATGTAATTCCGCTTATCACAGTAGTTTGCAATTTTAGCAAGCCAACGGGTGGCAAACCCGCTTTGCTCAGCTTCGAAGAAGCTTCCACATTATTCCATGAATTCGGGCATGCCTTGCATGGCTTGTTGAGCGATTGTAATTACGTAACCCTTTCGGGAACTTCCGTGGCCCGCGATTTTGTGGAACTGCCTTCGCAGGTGATGGAAAACTGGGCTGCCGAACCGGAAGTGCTGGCCATGTATGCCAAACATTACCAAAGCGGTGAAACCATTCCTGACGAACTCGTCCAAAAAATGAAAAATGCCGGACATTTTAACCAGGGATTTACTACTGTTGAGTTTATGTCGGCGGCTTTGCTCGATATGGACTGGCACACCATCACCGAAAATCAGGACTTTGATGTGATGGCATTTGAAAACAAATCGCTGGAAAATATGCACATGATTCCGCAGATTGTTGTCCGTTACCGCAGCCCCTATTTTGCACACATTTTCGCCGGTGGTTATTCGGCCGGTTACTACAGTTACGCCTGGGCTGAGGTGCTGGACGCCGATGCTTTTGAGGCTTTCAAGGAGCACGGCATTTTTGACAAAGCCACTGCCGATGCTTTCCGTGAAAATGTACTTTCCAAAGGAGGGACTGACGACCCGATGAAGTTGTATGTACAGTTCCGTGGCAAGGAACCGACGATAGATGCCATGCTGGAACGTAAAGGATTAAAAGAATAGTTTAGATAAATAGCAATAAATATTAACAGAAACTAAAACAAAAAGTGATATGAAAGTTAAAGCAAAAGTATTCCTGATAATGTGGGCGGCCTTGCTGCTTACAATGGTCGCATGCGATTCGGGAACGGAAAAAAACAGCAAAAATTACCTTCTCGACAACCCGAAGTTGCGGGAAGTGGAAGTAACAGAAATTGTGCAGACAAGTTCCTACACTTACCTGAAACTGAAAGAAGAAAACGCAGTTTACTGGGGCGCCGTCCCACTTACAACTGACATAAAAGAAGGCGAGACCTATTATTTTGACAGTTTTCTGGAGATGAATGATTTCCCCAGCAAGGAGTTGAACAAGACTTTTGAGAGCATCTATTTCATCGATCTTATCAGTGATAAACCCTTTCCCAGTGCAAAAAAAGTACGGCAACAAAAGCAGGGAAGCCAAATGGGAAATCAGATGGGGACAGCAAAGGTCGGACAGCAGGAAGTGCAAGCCGTGACACCTGCCCAAGGTGGAATTACTATTGGTGAATTGTATGCCAATAAAGAAAAATACAATGGGAAAACTGTGAAGATAAAAGGGAAGGTGGTCAAATACACCGAGGCGGTCATGAACAAAAACTGGGCACACATCCAGGATGGCAGCCACTCGGGCAACGACTTCGATTTAACGGTTACCACACTGGGCACAACCCATGTGGGTGATGTCGTAACCTTTGAAGGCAAAATCACCCTTAACAAAGATTTTGGTTACGGTTACAATTATCCGGTCCTGATGGAAGATGCCACCATTCTCGCATCAGAACACGCGCATTAAAATAATTGTAATTTCAACTAAAGAGGACTTGAAAGCTTAAACCGTCTGACCGGATGACAAACCCGGTCAAACATAAATTTCTAAACCCATCGGGAATACGGCTGCCCGATGGGTTTTGTCATTCCAGCTTTTATTTCCACCCCGTTCAGCTAACGATGGTTCATCTGTTCCTTGATTTTATGCAGGTAGTGCGAGGCATCGCCAAACTGCTCCACGGGAATGGTCACAAACAATCCTTCAGCGGAAGAATACACCGTTTCGCCGGTGTAGATTTTCCCTTGGGCACGAATCTTCCGTCCGTCAACAGCTTCTACCCAGGCTTCAACGGTAACCACGGAATTCACCGGCAGCATTTGAAAAAACTCAATCTCAATTTTTGCCGCAACCACGGTGTGACCCTGCACCCATGCCGAAAAGCCCATGGCTTCGTCTAAAACGGCAGCGATACTTCCACCGTGTGCATTGCCGGGAGGGCCTTGTGTGCCTTTTCCGAAAAATACTTTTCCGAAAAGCCGTTTGTCCTTTTCTCGTACAAAATACTTCACCGCAAAGCGGTCACTCGAGCGGTCACCAATTACAAAAGAAGGTTCTGCGCTGTACTCTTCAATTGAATCGAGGGCTGTCCAGCCGGGCTCACCAATTAATGTGGGTGGATTTGTTTTGGTTTGATGTGTCATTTGTTTTATCTGTGTTGTTCAGCTTCTTGCTGAGTAGTTTTATTCTCAGCAGGTTGAAGGCACCTTATTCTTTTTTCAATCCGCTAAGTCCAGGGCGACTTAGCGGATTAATCAAACCTGCTAAGTGGCCTTGCACTTGGCAGGTTGATTTACTTACAACTGTAAGTCACTCAAGATAGTATTTTTCAGCCTCAGGCTTGATTCTATTCTCTTCATGAAATGTAACAAAATCTTCCAGTGAATCAAAGTAAGCAAGTACTTCTGTTTTATCAATACTTGTTTTATTATCAGACAAAAAAGCATTGTATGAAGAATATTTCCAATCCACATAATTTGTTACCATCCCATGATGAATCGGATTACGATGTATGTAATTGATTAAGGAAGTAAAATAATCACCGTCCTCAACAAGTATTCGTTTAAACGACTGAAGCAATAAGCGACCCTGCCTTTGATGTACTTTGTTAAACGACTTGGAGTAACTGATAAAGAAATTTGTAAACTTTCTTAGTATCGATCTTTCATTTTCAATAGGTAACAGATTGCTGATTGTATTTCTTTCTTTGATACCCAACAGCAAATGAAAATGGTTTGGCATTAAACAATAAGCATAAATATTTGAAATGGGAAGGATAAATCGTGTTAGTTTGTTAAGGAAATATTGATAATCGTTTTCTGTTTTAAACATCAGTTCATTCCCAACAGTCTTGTTGTAAATATGATAAGTCTCACCGAATAACAACACCTCGGATTGATTTGCTTTTTCCATGTACAGTGGGAATTTAGACGTAAAGCTACGATTTTTTACCAAACCTGTTAAGTGGTCTTTTGCACTCAGCAGGTTGAAAAATAGTAAATTGTTCATCACCAGTTTTGCACTCTGCATCTTGCAGGCTTCTTTTCTTTTTTCAATCCGCTAAGTCCAGGGCGACTTAGCGGATTTACCAAACCTGCTACGTGGTCTTTTGCACTTAGCAGGTTGAGATTTTTACAGAAACTTTTATCTCAATAAGCTGAATACAATATTTCGACCCGCTAAGAGCAAGGCCACTTAGCGGGTCAGATTATGTTGTTTAAGAACTCTTAAAACAGCCCTGCCAACTTTTCAAAAACTTCTTTTTCGTCGGCATCAATATCAAAAACAAGTTTTGGCTGAAGGTAGAAAAGTTCATTCTCCCGCTTAAACCTTTGTTCACCGCCACCGGTGATGTTCAGCATGATAAGGGCATCCTTTTCAACTTTGTTTGCATCAACAGCATCAACCAAAGAAGCAGTAGCCACAGCTGCCGCCGGATGGATGTCGATGCCTTCCGATTCCAAAAACAGTTTTGCCGCCAACCTCCCTTCTTTGTTGTGCACAATCATCACTTCACCGCCGGTGTCCGTCAGGGCATCGTACAAACCACCAAAGAGGGCGTAAGGTGGTTTTCTGTTTGATAAAACCTTGGCATCAATTTCTTCCACCTGTTTGCGGGCGATACGGTTGTCGAAGGGGAGCATCTCCCTTGAGCCGGCTCCCCAGGCATCGTAAATGGGATGGAAGGGGAAGTTCTGCGAAACCATGAGTTTCATTTTTTGTTGACCAAAACGGCCGTCCTCCAGAAATCGCAGGTTGGCTTCCCAGGCAGCAATGGCACCCGTACCACTGCCCACCGACTGGAAATAAAATTCGGGAATTTCGCCAATTGTGGTGACTGCCGACAGTACTGTTGTTCCCATCCCATCGCGACGGGCAACATTTTTGGCGCCCCCTTCGGCATAAAACTTATCCATTTTACAGGCGATATTCGACAAATGGATGGCATCGAAATAATCGCCTCCCGAGCGGCTGGCAATCAGTTTCACACAATCGTCAATGGGTGTGTTGAACCACAGCGCATCCAGATTGTCTTCGGGAACGCTGAGCAACAAAGGGATTTTATTGTCGGAACAAACCCGGGCAAAAGCACGGGCTGTATTGCCTGCCGAAGCCACCACCAACACTTTGTCCGACTGGCTGTTTTCGCGGGCACAGACCGAAAATGATTCTGTTTCTTTAAAGGAACAGGTGCTCATTTCGATACCTTTCTCGGGCCAGTAGCCGCTGAAGGTAATCCACAGGTTTGTTAATCCCAATAATTTTGAAAGCCCCTCACTTTTGTAAGTGACAGGTGCATAAGAACCTCGTAAGGATTTTTGAACGGGCAACCAGTCGGCGAATTGGTACAGACCGAATTCTTTGTTTCTCACCTCCAATTGCTTCTTCTCATAAACAGCCCTGATGAGGCCGGGTTTGTCTTCACCGGGGGCATCGAGCAACCAGCCGGTGTCATCAAATATTTTTCCTGAAGCAATAGATTGCAGTCTGTAATTGGTTTTGGGGATGGAAAGGGTCATGGTTTAGCTTTCACTTTAATGGGGTACAAAAGTAGGAAAACAGGAATAACCTCGCCGGTTAATTTGTGGCAGCTTAATCAGGCTGCTCCACAGTTGGGGTACTGCCAATAGTATTGAACAATGCAATAATTGTCATGCAGATTTTGTTGGTGGGGACACCAACAAAGGAAAAGGATGAACGACTGAGAAAACCCCAAAGAGAAAGTCTCTGCACCCGGGGGATTTCTCCCAGCGGTCGAAACGACAGAATTAAGGTTTACAACTCCTTAATTTCGCTTACCAGTGCCTGGATACTGTCTTTGGCATTGCCAAACAGCATGCGGGTTTTGTTGTTAAAAAACAGGAAGTTCTCGATGCCGGCGTAGCCTTTGCCCATTCCGCGTTTCATCACGATGATGTTTTTGGATTCATGGGCATTGATGATGGGCATGCCATAAATCGGGCTTGACGGATCGTCGAGGGCAGCGGGGTTTACCACGTCGTTGGCACCGATGACGATGGTAACATCCGTATTGGGCATATCGGGGTTGATGTCGTCCATCTCCACCAGTTTGGTGTAGGGCACATCGGCTTCGGCAAGCAAAACATTCATGTGTCCGGGCATACGTCCGGCAACGGGATGGATGGCAAATTTAACTTCAACACCTTTGCCTTCAAGCAGTTTAACCAGGTCGTTGCAGGCATATTGCGCCTGGGCAACCGCCAGTCCGTAACCGGGGACAATCACAACATTTTGCGAGTAGCTAAGTAAAACCGCGGCATCGCTCAGCGTAATTTCTTTTATTGATCCGTGTTCTTTGTCAATGCCTGCCCCGCCACCACCAAATGCACCCACAATAACATTCAGCAACGAACGGTTCATGGCCTTTGTCATCAGCAGGGTTAAAATAGCGCCTGCCGAACCCACAAAAATACCACCCAAAATCATGGCCTGGTTGTGATAAATAAAACCGGCCATCGCGGCAGCAATACCGGTCAATGCATTTAGCAGGGAAATAACGACGGGCATGTCGGCACCCCCGATGGGCATCACAAACATGACACCGTAAACGAGGGCCAGTGCCAGTAAAATGTACGAAAGCAGGGTTTGCATGCCGGGATCAAGATCGACAACAAGCATGTAGGTTGTCAGGGCCGCAATAATAAGAAGCAGAGCCACATTGAAATACTTCACCCATCCGGCAAAAATATCCCCTACTTTTCCATCAAGTTTGCCATAAGCAATCATGCTTCCGCTGAAGGCGATGGTACCTATAATCAGCCCGAGCAAAGTAACCAATGCCGAGGTATTCTCCGGGTTGGAGTATTCCATCAACGCCACCAAAGCCGAAGCTGCACCACCGGTTGCATTAAAAAAGGAAACCAATTGGGGCATGGCCGTCATTTTAATCCGCCGGGCAATAATGGCACCCAAAACGCTTCCCACTGCAATGGCAATAACAATGACGACCACATTCGTCATGCCAATGGTACTTCCATCTGCATCGCGATGTAAAAACAGGGTGGTAATCATGGCCAGCACCATTCCGCCACCGGCCCATAAATTCCCTTTCTTGGCCGATTCGGGATGGCTCATCAGTTTTAAACCAAAAACAAAAAGTACGGCAGCAATCAGGTAGCTGATTTCAAGGATAACATCGCCGCTGCTAATTCCGAGGTCTTGTAAAGTTGTATTCATGGCCTACTTTTTTTTCTTTTTCTTAAACATATCGAGCATGCGGTCGGTCACCACAAAACCACCCACTACATTGAGTGTTCCGAAGATAACGGCAAAAATGCCGAGGATGAGATTGAGACTGATTCCTGACGAGAGATCGGTGTGCCCCAACAGGATAATGCCACCGATAATGATAACACCGCTAATGGCATTGGCCCCCGACATCAGCGGGGTGTGCAATACGGAGGGCACATTGGAGATGACCTCCACCCCGAGAAAAATGGAGAGGACGATAACAAAAATCGTCTCCTTGTTTTGATAAAAATAAACCAGAAAATCTTCCATGTCTTTTATTGGTTAAATGTTGATTATTTATTGCGAACTAAATAATTAGAACGTATCCTCCTTAGTGAGAACTATCTGCTATTCTCGTTATTGCGAACACAGCGCGAAAGCTTGCAGCGTAGTGTGGGGCAATCTCGCTTTTAGCAGGGAATCAATTGAGATTGCTTCGCGCCAACACACAAACCCGGCGCTCCGGGCTCGCAAAGACGGTGGTGAAGTCATGCTTTATAATAATCCTTCAAGCGGTCGCTCACTATTTCTTTGTTGTGAATCATGCAGGTACCTTTTACGATTTCATCTTCAAAATTCATTTGAAGCCCACCGTTTTCGTCAATCATTATTTTCAGGAAATTGGCCAGGTTGTTGCCGTACATCCGGCTGGCATCGTTGGGCATATCGGAAGGGTAATTTGATTTTCCAATTATCGTAACCCCTTCCCTGACAACTGTTTTATTGTCCTCGCTTAATTCGCAATTGCCTCCCGACGAGGCGGCAAGGTCAACAATTACCGAGCCGGCTTTCATGGCTTCAAGCGTGTGTTTTTCGATAAGTAGCGGGGCTTTTCTTCCCGGTATCTGGGCGGTGCAAATTATAACATTTGAAGCAGCGGCGTGGTCATGAATCAGTTGTTTTTGTTTCTTTTTAAAATCTTCGTCCTGCTCAACGGCATAACCCCCGGCAGCTGCATCATCTTTGGCGCCTTCCACTTCCACAAACTTTCCACCCAAGCTCTCCACCTGTTCTTTCACAGCGGCCCTTACGTCGAACACTTCAACAACAGCACCCAGTTTTCGTGCAATGGCAATGGCCTGCAATCCGGCCACACCGGCACCCAGTATCAGTACTTTCGCAGGGCGGATGGTTCCTGCCGCCGTCATGAACATCGGGAAAAAGTTGGGTAAATGCATGGCCGCATCCAGCACTGCTTTGTAACCCGAAATGGTAGCCATCGAGGATAAAATATCCATGGCCTGTCCACGGGTTGTGCGTGGAATTAAATCCATGCTGAAATACGTTTGTTCCGTTTTCAGCAGCTTTTCAAGCTCTTCTTTTTCGCTTAAAGGGTTAAATACGCTGATTACAACCTGTCCTTTCCGTAATTTACCAAGGGTGTCGGCGGGCGGTGTATTGATGGACAAAAGAACATCTGCTTTTGCGATGACTTCGTCCCTGCTACCCAAAGAGGCACCCGCATCGCTATATTCACTATCAGCAGCGATAGCACGGATTCCGGCGCCTTTTTCAACCCAAAAATCAACTTTTAATTTTGACAGGACCTTGGTAGTCTCGGGCAAAATGCTAACCCTGTTTTCAAACCCCGGTTCTTGTAAAACTCCGATTTTCATATCCTTATATTTGAGACCGCCAAAAGTATACTAAATTCGAGAGAATTGCAAATAATTTAAATCCATTCTAAATAAAAACTTTATTTACTTTTGCGGTGAATTAATTCGTAATAAAAATGAAGTCATGAAAATAGATATGAATACCGTTGTTAGTCTGGCCTATAAAATCCATACCGATTCTCCGGACGGTGCCCTGATTGAGTTTGCTGATGAACAAAACCCCCGGGATTTGATTTTTGGTCTTGGGAAAAACATACCGGGTTTAGAGAAAAATCTGGCCGGCCTCCAAACGGGCGAAAGTTTCGATTTTAAATTGGATGAATCAGAAGCTTTTGGCGCTTTTCGACAGGAGTTGATTGTGCACGTTCCAAAGTCGGCTTTTATTGTTGACGGTTTGCTCAGGGATGATTTGTTGGTTATCAACAACGAAATCAATATGATGGACAATAGTGGAAAACCGGTGAAGGGAATTGTTCGCGAAGTAGGTAAAGAAGAAGTGGTGATGGATTTTAACCATGCACTGGCCGGAAAGAGCTTGTTTGTTACGGGCAAAGTGATGTTGGTGCGAGCGGCTACTCAGGAGGATTTAAATCCTTCGGGTGGTTGTGGCTCGGGTTGTGGATGCAGCAGTAATACTGAAGAAAACGGTTCTGCGGAAAGTCATAAGCATCAACACGAATACGAAGAAGATTGCCCGGCTTGCGGAAATCCTGCCGACCAAAGGGGCCAGGGCATTGGTAATTGCGGATGTGGATGAGGTATTAGTGAGACGGGGGGCGGAAGACAGAAGTCGGGAGAGCGCTATGGTTTTAACAATTCCGGATTAAAACGGGCAACCAGTTCCTTGTTGTTTGCTTTTATCGGATGGCAACTTTTCCCAAAGCCCCGCATTTTGGAAAAGTTAACAGTCAGCTATTCGTGGCCGGGAAGCTGTTACTTTTATTTACCAGTTGCATTTTAGGTTAAATCGGTGCCACCAGGCCAATATTAAAACCGGTATTCCCCTGTTTGTTAATGGAAAACTCGAACCGAAACACCAAGTCATAATAGGTTACAAAATCGATTCCGATTCCACCACCGAACAGCAGTTGGTTGGACAAGGGATTGTTTTCAGAATACAAATCATCTGCAGCATAACCCATATCGAAAAACAGATTGGAGTACAAGGCATAAAAAACTTTGCTGAATTTTTCTGTTTTTATCCAGCTCATGGTATGCACTTTTCGCGGGATAATTTCAAATTTCAGATTTGATTTGAAGAGGCCAAGCCGTTGACCGTCAATGGCAAAGCGTTCGTAACCCCTGATAATCATCCCGTTAAAACCAAATCCGGTGGTCAGAAAATATGGCTGGAAACCATCGTTGCTGTACATAAGTGATACGTTGTAAGCAAAATACCAGCGTTTGTGCAACCGAAGGTAGTGGTCGAGAGTAAAGCTGAGGCCCCAGGTGTTTACCTCCCCGTTCAAAATTCCCAGTCCTGTTTTTTCAAGACCGACATCAAAATAATACCCTGTTAAAGGATAGGGCGCATAATCGCGGAAATCGTGTTTGTAAACATAATTAAGGATAAAATAGGTGTAAACCGTCCCACCATAAGTAAGGCTGGGGTTGAGCACCAAAAGCGAATCGTTAAATTCTGCATGATTGACACCGATTGAAGCCGTGTGCAGGTAATTGAACTTCGGACGGAAAGTAAAATCAAGCTGACCAAAAACCTGTCGCAGTGCGTATTCATCGCCACCATCAAAATAAACAAGCTTGTTGTCTTCGGTTGCATAATTGTACAAACGGTTGAACTGAAAACCACTAAAAACACCCATGCCGAAAAACTGGTTTTTGGTGAGGTAGGGGATGGTCCATTTTACGGCAAACTTTTTGTCGTATCCCCCCTGGACAATAAGATTCAGGAACTCCATCCTGCCCCTGAAATTTTCCACCCGAACATCCAGCCCGTAGTTCAGCCTGCCGAAATCTTTTGATTCCAGCCAGGCATTCACATTCCGGTCGGCGAAAGAGAAACGCGGGATCGGCCAGATGTACCAGCGTTCAATCACTTCCACAGAGATGTCGAGCGCGGTATTGTTTTCATGCTTTGTAATGGTGACGAAATTAAAGAGCGACCTGTTCATCAGGTTCTGCCGGCTTTTTAGCAGGCGTTTTTCCAGTTCTTTCACCGGGAGCCGCTCACCGGAAAAGAATTCCAGTTCACGCAAAATGATGTGCTCCTTGGTTATTTTGTTTCCCTTGATTGAAATTTGCCCGACAAGAACTGTGGAGTCGCTTTCCGGTTTCGTGGTTCCGGGCGGAAGATTGCGCGCACCAAGCTGCGTTGCAACAGTTCCTGCCAGAAGAAGCACAAGCAAGCAAAAAAAACGCATGTTTAGATGTTAAGGTAATTCATAAACGAATCGAACCTTTCTTTCAGGTCTTCTTCATTCTCATCGTTGCCAAACGAAGCCTTGATGAAATAATCGTAGCGGTCGAATGTTTGCAGCAGGGGGCCGATTTCGTTGGTGTTGAGTTTGAGCACCACATTAATTAAGGTAGAGTCGCTCCTGGTCAGAAGAAAAGTGCTCAACACCCTTGCATTGTTCGACTCGACAATATTGGCGATTTCGGTGAGGCTGTAATTATTCTGGCTCATTTCGAGCACAAGGTAAGCCCCGGGAGAATCGACCGACAAGGTCCTGGCCAACTCACCCACCATGGTTTGTAAAGTGATGCATCCCAGGAAGCTTTCGTGATCGTCCACTACCGGAATCAGCGTGAGCTTGAATTCGGCGGCCAGTTTCAACACATCGAAAATATACTGGTGTTCATAAACAAAGGGGGTTTTTAAGGTCAGCCCGTGATTGCCCAGCGGTTCTTCAAAGTTGTTGAAACTGGTAATGTCCTGCTCGGAAATAAGCCCCAGGAAATTTTCGTTGTTGACAATGGGAAGGTGCGAAACCTTGTACTCGTCCATGCGGTTTAATGCATCCCGGCCCGTATCGGAGGTTTTAAGGGGCAACAACCATGCGCTTATCAGATTTCGTGCAATCATGCTAAATTTTTACTTATGTGGGATGAAATACCCGGGTTGATCAAAACGTTTGGTAAAAATATAAAATACTGCGGTTTGAAAACAATTCAACCTAATTAATGTATGTGGGCAACAAACGAATATTCGTTTTAGAATAGATTACGCAATTCGGGAAATTACGCAGGTTTCCCGGATGGGAACCGGGCTTCCATTCCTTTTAACCTCAACCCAACCCATCAAGCATATTTAAATAATTCATGTACCTGAAAGCTGTAATCTCCCCTTTTTCGATGGCTTCGACGACGGCACAGCCCGGCTCGTCAACATGCAGGCAGTTGTTGAAACGGCAATGGGGCATCCGTTTTCTCATCTCCGGAAAACGTTGCCCCAACTCTGCTTTTTCAAATTGAACCAACCCGAACTCTTTGATTCCGGGTGTGTCAACAATGTACCCCCCGAACGAAAGGGGGAACATTTCGGCAAAAGTAGTGGTGTGTGTCCCTTTTTTATGGTAGGCCGAAATACGGCCGGTTTTCAGGTTCAGCCGCTTGTCGATGGCATTAATCAGCGCCGATTTCCCAACCCCCGAATGGCCGGCCAGCAAACTGTGTTTGTCTTGAAGTGCATCCTGCAGTTCGTCAAGATGGTATTTTTCGGGGACCGAAGTAAGCAGGCAGGGATAGCCAATTTGTTCGTAAGCTGTTTTAAAATAGTTTAACTGCTGACGGACTTCACCAGCATACAAATCGTTTTTGTTAAAGACGATTATTGAAGGAATGTGGTAGGCCTCGGCAGTTACCAGAAAACGATCGATGAACCCGGTGGAAGTCCGGGGCTCCACCAACGAAGCGATAAGTACGGCCTGATCAATATTTGCCGCAATGATGTGCACCGCTTTTGACAGTTTTGTCGCTTTGCGGACAATGTAGTTGCGACGCTCATGGATGCGGTTGATGACCCCTGTTTCATTGTTGTCTTCTAACAAGAAATCAACAACATCGCCCACCGCAACAGGATTCGTTGTGTTTATTCCTTTCGTCCGAAAACGCCCTTTCAGCCTGCAATTAATTTGTTTTCCCGAATCCGTCAAAACCGAGTACCAGCTGCCCGTTGACCTGAGGACTTTTCCACTTGCTTTCCCCATCATGGAAAATTGTAATGCTTTTTCACCGGAAGCCGAATATCCCAGGTACATTTCAGCCCGTCCTTAAAAGTCACAAAGTCGCCGGGACGAACATGAACTGTGCCTTCATCGGTTTCCACGGAAAACTCGCCTTCTATGATGTAGCACTCCTCGTCACCCGAATAGGCCCAGTCGAAACGGGAGGCCTCTTTGGTCCAGACCGGCCAGGAAGAAATGCCCCGTTTTTCTATTTCTTCAGGGCTTAATTTTTGGACGTGAATTTTCTTCATCATTGGTGGTGTTCAAAAATAATTTGTTAAAACAGGCTAAAAATACAAACAAATACTATATTTGAAAACATTTTCTAACCAAAACAAAAAAGAAAAATGGCATACTTGCAATATTTTTCGCTGGCGATTTCACCGGTTCTTCTTGTTGTCGGAATCTTTTTATTAAAAAACATGCTCGATGTAGCCAGTTTCAAAAACTTCCGCAACAGCATTTTATTTGGCCTGTTCGGTGTGATTTTGTTGTTGTTGGCCAATTATTTAATTGATTTAAGGTGGCATGGTGCGTTGCGCAATATGCGCCGGATGGCATTCTTTGTTTTTGTGGTTACGGCCTTCAGTTCAGAATTGGGAAAGTTTCTCCCTTTAAGGCTGTCGAGCTACAAACTTCCGTCGTTCAAGGGGCCTATTGAGGGCATCATTTACAGCGTTGCCATCGGACTTGGTTTTTCGACCGTGGCAACGGTTTTGTTTGCTTTTGGGGTAATCGGTACCGAAAGGATTCATAATATAACTCTTTTCCTTTTTCTCTATCCCTTTGCCAACATCGTTTTTTCCATCGTTCTTGGTTTTTTTACAGGAATGGGGAAGTTGAGAAAGAATACACTGATCGACCATTCGACCGGTATTTTTCTGGCCACCTTTTTACATGGCGTTTTTTATTTCAGTTTCATAACACACGATATCCGCCTCCTTGTTTTCATCATTGTCGGTTATATTCTGGTTTCGATAGCGCTGCTTTATCGCGCCGTTCAATTGTTCAACAAGCGTGATTAAACTTTGTAGAGTTTTCCCGGAAGGCTTTGTACAACTCCCTCAAATTCCAGGTTCAGTAAGGCAGCTGCCACTTTGGAGGTGGCCATTCCCGTTCTGATCACCAACCGGTCGATCGAAATTTCACCGCTTTCGCGGATGCTGTTCAACACCCGGTTTTCTTCTTCTGAAAAGCCAACAAACATACGGGTTTGCTTGCGGCGAAGGCTTTGCTTGTCGTCCCATCCCATGAGGTAAGCGATGTCATCCCCGTTTTCTGCCAATGCTGCACGGTTTGTCCTGATGAGGAAATTACAGCCCCTTGAACTGTCGTCACCAACCCTGCCGGGGATGGCAAAAACATCCCTGTTGTACGAATTTCCCAAGCCGGCGGTAATGGTGGCCCCTCCCTTTTTTCCTGACTCCACTACTACCACTGCATCACTCATTCCGGCAACAATACGGTTGCGTTTCGGGAAGTTTTCCCTGTCGGGATTTGAGCCAGACGGGAATTCCGTTAAAAGACCGCCCTGCTCCAGCATTTTTTCGGCGAGTTTACGGTTTTGTGCGGGATAAATCCTGTCGAGGCCATGTGCCAGCACACCGACAGTTTCCATTTCGCATTCCAGCGATTTTCGGTGGGCACAACTGTCAATGCCATAAGCCAGTCCACTGACTACCAGTATGTTTTTTGGTTTTAAATCAGCAATGATTTGTTCGCAAATGCGCCTCCCGTAATTTGTCGCACGACGGGTACCCACTATCGAGATTACGCGTTGCGCATTTAAATCGGCAGTGCCCTTAAAATACAAAAGCAGGGGACCATCCTCACAATTCAATAACCTTTGCGGGTAACCGGCTTGTGTAAAAAAAAGCGGCCTGACCCCGTACTTTTCAATGAAACGGATTTCCTCTTCCGCCCTTTTCAGCACTTTTTGTCTATGGATGCTGTTGACTGTAACTGTCCCGATTCCGGGAATTTTTAAGAGGGCCGCCCTTTTTTCTTTGAAAACAGCTTCCACACTGCCACAATAAGCAACAAGTTTTTTGCCGTTCACATCGCCCACACCGGAAATCAGCGTTAAAGCAATTTGATGTAACAGTTCGCTGGCCATAGTCAAAAATAGCATTTTTAGTTGGGAGTACAACAATTTTTGACGAAACATTGTCAACTTAAACATAAAAGCGACTTGCTTTGTAACAGCTATTTGTTTTGATACTTTCAAACCCGGAGCAGTGTTTTTCCGGCAAAATAACAAGAGAGCCCCTTAGTCGAATTACAGGGCTGATTCATGTTAACTCTAATTTAATAGCTTTGTCAAGGGTTTGAAAAAAAAGAAAAACATACTTGTTTGTCCGCTGGACTGGGGACTGGGACATGCTACGCGAATGGTTCCGGTGGTTGAAATGCTTGAGCAAAAAGGGGCACATGTGGTGATTGCTGCTGACAAGCGGCCCCTGGCGTTTCTCCGGCAGCGCTTTCCCCGGACTGCTTACGTTCGTTTTCCGGGATTTGTCCCGGCCTATCCTGAAAAGGGCCCGATGGCCTGGTCGATGGCCAAAAGCTTCCCCCGTATGTTGCGGGAAGCAAAAAAAGCCAATGCACTTTTGCAGGAAATGGTCGCGGCAAAGAAAATTGACCTTATCATTTCTGACAACCGTTACGAAATGTATTCGCAGAAAGTGCCCTCTGTTTTTGTCACGCATCAGTTAAACATCCAGACGGCGGGCTGGCAAAAGCTGGCCAACCCCCTTATCAATAAAACCATCAACGGCTACATCAGCAACTACCGGGAACTTTGGGTTCCCGATTTGCCCGGTGAGGAAAGCCTGTCGGGAAGGCTTTCTCATCCTGTGAAGATACCAACAGACAATGTGCACTTTATCGGGCATTTAAGCCGGTTTTCCAATGTTCAGGCCAAAAATCCGGCAGAGCCTGTCGAATTACTTATTCTGATTTCCGGGCCCGAACCGCAACGCAGCTTGCTGGAAGAGATGTTGACAAAACAGGCTTTGCTGTCGAAAAGGAAGACCATTATCCTGCAGGGCAAACCCGAAGCTAAGGGTACTCTTAAGATAAAAAACGTGCAAATTATCCCCCATCTGCCCGACCCGAAACTGGCCGCGTTAATTCAGACGGCTGAAATTGTTGTCAGCCGCCCGGGCTATTCAACCCTGATGGACCTGGCGGTATTTGGCAAAAAGGCCGTTTTTATCCCGACCCCCGGCCAGACCGAACAGGAATACCTTGCCCGGAGACTGTTCAAACAGGGAATCGCCTTTTCGGAAAAGCAAAATGAGTTTAATTTAGCAGGTGCCCTTCGCAAAGCAAAAGAGTTTTCGGGATTAGCGCAAAGCAAACACAGCGCCACACTCGAAAACCGAATCAACCTGCTGTTGGCATAAGGCTTTCATGGGAAACTGTATTTTTGCAACCCAACACTGCAACATCATGCTCATCAGAAAAGAAATGAAACTGGCCGATGTAATCCACCACGACCACAACCTGATTCCGGTGATCAACCACTTCGGCATCCACCTGGGGTTTGGGGATCAGACCATCGGGGAAATCTGCACCAAATATGAGGTCAATATCGAATTTTTTATCACCATTGTCAATACTTTCCACGACAAGCAGTTTTTTCCCAGGCAGCATTTACAAAGCTTCTCCGCGGGCATGCTGGTTGACTACCTGCGCAAAACCCATCAGTATTACATTGCTGAGAAGATACCGGAAATTGAAGGCTTAATCCAAAAGATGACCGCCAACGCGCAAGGCAACGAAGAACCTTATTTGCTGGCGCAGAATTTTTTTGCCGAATACAAGAATGAGTTGACGGCACACATCGAGCGGGAGGAGGAAAGGGTTTACCCTTATGCCATTTCCCTCGAAGAGGCAATAAATGCCGAATCGCTTCCTGAAGATCTGATCCGGCAAATGAACACTTACCCGATTACCGAATACGAAGCGGAACACGAAGACGTGGAAGAGAAGCTGTTCGACCTCAAAAACATCATCATCAAGTATTTACCTGCACCAACCAACGATCAGCTCAGCTTTCATATTCTGAACAATTTGTTCATGTTGGAAAAAGATTTAAATGAACATGCGCGCATCGAAAACCTGATTCTTATCCCGAAAGTGGAAGCCATGGAATTCACCTTAAAAAACAGGGTCAGCAATAATGATTGAGCAGTTAACAGTTGTTCTTGTCGAAAGGTCGTTTTTGATGCGGGCGGGCATCGAACATTTGCTGGAAGAACTCCCCGGGCTGGTGCTACTGGAAGTCTTTGACGGCACAGAAAAAAAACTGGGCGAAAAAATAATGCAGGAAAAACCCGATCTTGTTATTGTCAATTGCGCAGCAGACAGGGAAGTTCTATTTTCATTGACCAAAACCCTCCGGGCTGAAAGTGAAATAATATTGGTGGGCTTGGCCAGTGAAAAAACACCCCCGAATATCAGCAGCCGTTTCCCCCATATTTTACAGGCCGATGATGGAAAATTTGAATTGCTCGAAGCCTTGCAAAAAATAATTGGCAAGCGCCTGAAAAAAAATGAGGCGGAAAATGATCCGCAAAATCTGAGCGCCCGCGAACTGACCATCCTGAAAAAAGTGGCTTTCGGTCTGACAAGCCAGCAAATAGCAGACGAGTTGTTTTTGAGCATCCACACGGTAATGACACACCGGAAAAACATCACCAAAAAACTGGGCATTAAAACCGTATCGGGTCTGACGGTGTATGCACTGATGAACAAACTGGTTGAAATGGGTGAGATTGAAAGGGGGAAAAAGTAAATCAGAGGTTTTTGAGCCTAACGCTTAATTATTGAAAAGCTGGCATGCAAAGTAGCTGTCAGCGTCAACCAATCCAAACAATTCAATTACTTTTGCCATCGTTTTAAACACGATAACAATTACCCGGATGGAAGCAATCGGAATATTTTACGGATCAACTTACGGCATGACGGAGAAGTCGGCTAAAGAAATAAAAAAAGCCTTTGGAAGGGCAAAAGTGGATGTTTACAACCTGGCTGATGCCGGTATTGAAGACATGAAAAAATACAGAAACCTTATTTTCGGCACCTCGGCCTGGGGCATTGGCGAGATGCAGGACGACTGGGAAAGGTTCATCGACCGCCTGCCGGAAATGGATTTCTCTGAACGCAAACTGGCCCTGTTCGGACTGGGTGACCAAAAAGAATACCCCGAAAGCTTTGTTGACGGACTTGGAACACTGTATTGCCGTTTGCCCGACAAATCGTGTGTTGTCGGACAGACCTCGACCGAAAGTTATGATTTCTATTTCTCCCTCGCCAACAAAGACGGGGAATTTGTGGGGCTGGTTCTGGATGAACACCACCAGAAAGACCTGACCGCACAACGAATTAAAAAATGGGTTGCCCAACTTAAAAAAGAATTCATCTAAATTAGCCTTCCGGCCTTGTTTTTTACGCCTTCCTGAGAAAAAATGCCTACTTTTGCTACTGCAAATGAGGATGTCAGCACAACATATAACCAACAACAAACTGGTCTTCTACCTGATGACCTTTGTCTTTTTCTGGCTGGTAATTGGCGACCTCATCACACTGCACCAAAAAGCCATTTACGGCTACGACCCGTTTGGCGTTGACATGCCTTTTGCCAAAACAAAGCACAAACCCGTCCATTCGAATTTTGACAAGGGGGTGAAGTTTAGCAAGGTAAAAGACCAACACCATGTTGATGTTTTGATAAATAAAGAATTCAGGGTTAAAGCAGCCATGATTGAATGCGGTTTTGAATTCATCAATACCTCTCCTGCATTCTTATACCATAACGGTTACCCGCTTACCGCCCTCAGGGCGCCCCCCCTGGCTTAGTTTCGAGTATTTCCATTTTTTTTCGGCTGCCTGCCCGGGTATTATTACTATTGGGGAAGGATGGCCCCGGAATAATATATTATTTTCTTAATTATCAAATTAATTAATCATTTTATCATGAAAAGATTTTTAAATACAATTAGTGTGATTACCATTTTCTTGCTTTCATCATCATTTTTGAATGGGCAGGAAGCAGAAGTCAGGGACACTTTGAACCTGGAACCTGGCTATGCCAACGATATTTATTACAGCCTAAAAAACGGTGAGGTGAGTAATGTTGCCCGCAACACCTGGGACATTGCTTTTTTTACACCCCGTTTTAGTGCCGGGATCATTATTAACGAAGGAAACGGAGTTCAGTTATTCTCCTACCCAAACGGCGACACAAGCGCCTGGTCCTCCATCGACACAAGCGGGATGTCGGGCTGGACTGCGATGAACAATTCACCGGAAACCTGGGAAGAAGGTGCTTTTAACAGAAATGCCCTGGGACACCCTGACTATGGCTGGGGGGTTTACAATCAGATTGACCACAGTGTGTACGGCGATTCTGTCTTTATCATCAAAACGGCTTCGGCGACGATGAAACTGAGAATCGTCAAAAAAGTGTCCATCGACAACCTTTATTATTTTACCTATGCCAATGTGGACGGCTCCAATGAACAGACCGTTGAACTTGATGTCGTCCCTTTCGAAGACAAAAATTTTATCTACTATTCGCTGGACAACAATGAAGTGGTTGACAGGGAGCCTTCCAGTGAAAGCTGGGATATTTTATTCACAAAATATATCGACATGGTTGAAACCAACGAAGGTGGCTTTGCCCCTTACCTGGTAACCGGTGCAACGAACAATGTGAATGCGTATTCAAGTAATGTTTATCCTGCCGACCCATCTTACGTTGACTGGACCGCTCAGCCTTTTGATTCCGCAAAGAATGCCATCGGCTACGATTGGAAATCATTTGACATGGGTACATTTCAATGGGTTGTTAAGGATTCAAACTATTATTTTGTAAAAACCGTTGACGGGGATGTCTATAAGTTGCAGTTCAAATTATGGGAAGGCTCTTCCACCGGATTGTTTGTACTTGACAGATGGCTTGTTTCATTGTCATCGGTTGATGAGTTCGGTTTGGCAGACAACGGTTTCGACATTTACCCGAACCCTTCTTCCGGGTCCGTTACAATCGCTGCCCCGTCAGCTTTAAACGGGGAGTTCGACCTGCGCATCATGGACCAGGCCGGCCGCCTGGTTTATTTGGGGCGTTATTCTGGCAAGCAGCTGAATAACGGAATAAAATTGTCCAACCTCAATATGCCCGGGGGAATATATCTTGTTTCGGTAACAGGAAACAATTACGCCTTCACACAGAAGTTGATGGTCAGATAACTTGAAAACCAACCGGTTTCAAATATTGATTTTTATGGCCCTGCTGTTTGCCGCAACAAGTGTTGCGGCGCAGCAGGTCCACATTACCCTTATTGACCAGATCAGCGGGGAGCCCATGTCGTTTGCCCATGTGCTGGTTGAAGGTTTTGGCAGTGAGTCGGGGATTAAACAAGGGCATGTTGCCGATTTTGACGGGAAAGTTTCTTTTGACCTCCGGTCGCCGGCTAAAATAACGGCCACATTTGTCGGGTACAAAAACATGGTAGATACCATTGCCCCGGGCGAAACACGCACACTGGAAATGGCACCCTCTGTTTACCAGTTCGACGAGGTGGTGATCACTGCACAATTCAGGCCCGAAACAGTTGATAAATCTATTTACAACATCAAGGTGCTGGGTTCGCAACAAATTGAAAGCAGGGCGGCTGTCAACCTCAACGAGATGCTTTCCGGTGAAATAAACATCAGGAGTACGCACGACAATGCACTCGGGTCGTCGATCTCGATGCAGGGACTGGGCGGGGAACACATCAAATTTCTGGTGGACGGTGTTCCTGTCATCGGCAGGCAAAACGGAAACATCGACTTGCAGCAGCTTAACCTTCAGAATATCGATCACATCGAAGTTATTAAAGGCCCCATGTCGGTTGTGTACGGAAGCAATGCCCTGGCCGGGGTTATCAATATCATTACAAAAGACCCCGATAAACAAAAAGTAGCTGTCAACAGCGAAGCTTATTTTGAATCTGTCGGACAATATAATTTTTCATTGGGCGGCTCTTATGCCTGGAAGAAAAACAGTTTTTCGTTGTATGGCGACCGGAACTTCTTTGATGGTTACGACCCTGTTGACACAACCCGTTTCCAGCAATGGAAACCCAAACTGCAATACGATTTTAACGGCTCCTACCTCTACCGGTCGAAAAAAACCAAGTTGAAATTGGGCGGCAGTTATTTTTTCGAAGAAATAAGGGACAAGGGAAACGGGCTCGAAGTATTCAACTGGGACAAAGCGTTCGACAAATACTTCTTCACCAAACGCTGGGAAATTCGGGGCGAAATAAACCAACAAGTATTGAACCGTGCAATGGTCAATGTGTTGACGGCCTATTCTTATTATGGCCGCGTGAAAAACACTTATATCAAAGACCTTACTAACCTGGAAATGATTCTGGTTCCCGAAGACAGCAAACAGGATACAACAAGGTTCGACAACCTGATGCTGCGTGCCGATTTTAACAATTATGTCAATAGTGAAAAGTTTAAGTACCAGCTGGGGGTCGACCTGAACCACGAATCGGCTTTTGGAAAACGCATTGAAAACAACACCCAGCAAATAGGCGATTACGCTGCCTTCCTTAACCTTATTGTCCAACCTTTGCCGCAACTAAGCATCCAACCCGGCCTGCGGGTAATTTACAATACAAATTACAAAGCCCCGCTTGTTTATTCATTAAATACAAAATGGAACATTAACGAACTGCTGGCTCTCAGGTTCTCGCTGGCAAAAGGTTTCCGCGCGCCTTCGCTGAAAGAACTGTACCTTGACTTTGTCGATATTAACCACGACATCCGCGGCAATCCCGACCTGAAAGCTGAAACTTCATTTAACCTGAACCTGGCCATAAATTACAGCTCACAATCTGCCGCCACCTATAATTGGGGGATTGAGGCGGGATTGTTCTACAACCATATCAAAGATAAAATAGCACTGGTTAATGTTGAAGGCAACGACCTGCTTTATACTTACATCAATGTTGATCAGTATTACACCCAGGGCTTCGACCTCTTGTTCAACAACAGCGTTTACCCTTCACTGAAAGTGATATTGGGTGCCGGGCTAACCGGGTTAAAGCAGTATATTGAAGATGCAAACCTTAACCAGGATTTTGTTTATACCATGGATTTTAGTGCCCAGGTCAACTATTTGTGGCGAAAGCCCGATTTAAACTTCACCCTGTTTTATAAATACAACGGAAGTTACCCGCAGCTGACAGTGGGAAGCAATTCAAACTCTGTGATCATCGAATATGCCGCCTACAATACCCTTGATGTAAATGTAAGCCGTTGGTTCTGGAAGCGGAGAATCAATGTTCAGTTTGGCGGGAAGAACTTATTTGACGTTACCAATATTATTAGCAGCGGCGGCGGTAGCGGCGGCGGTGCGCATACCGGGGGCGGAGGTGCTGTCCCGATTAATTGGGGAAGAACGTATTTTATAAAACTTCAGTTTAATTTCAACAAATAATGAAATGATCAAATACGCTGTATATTTCCTTGTCCTGCTGGTGGTTTTGTCTTCCTGTTTTAAAGAAGACACACCAATCCCGCCACATGAAAAAGGCGATTTAAAAGAAGAAATAATTCCCCTGACGCAGTATTATGTCAACCAGGTGTATTTTAATTTATCGAGTGGCGAACAAGTGAGCACGAACCAGAAGAATGACTTTGACCTTTCATTCTCCTGCGACGACACGGCTTCCATTATCCGGCTGAACACCTCCACCTTTATGATGGCAGCCCTGACTGAACACACGAAACTGGAAGAGGTTACCGATACAACAGGACTGATTTGGGAGTTCGATACATCGGACGGCAATCCTGATTCGACGGCTTTGAAAAAGTGGATAAGTATTGAGGGTGCGGATACAAATTATGTAAATAAAGTATGGGTCATTAACCGCGGGATAAACGAACTGGGTTTTACCCTCGGCCTGAAAAAGGCCCTGTTTACAAAACTTGCCAATGGGAAATATTATTTCACTTATTCCAATATGGATAATTCGGACAGGAAAGAAATGGTTGTGGAGAAAAACAGCGGATACAATTATATCCAGTTTAGTTTTGAAGATGGCGGGGTGGTTGAACAAATTGAACCTGAAACCAAAAACTGGGACCTGCTTTTCACGCAATACACAACCTTGTTGTTCACCGATGTTGGCGATGCTTACCCATATCTGGTAACCGGCACTTTGATAAACCCTGCCGGTACCATGGTGGCTTTTGATTCAACAATGAATTTTGCTGACATTGTTATTGACGATGTCCTTTTTCTGGATTATTCTGCAAATGCCGATGCCATTGGCTACGAATGGAAACTGCTTGTTGGCGACATCAACGGTGGTGATTTTTACTACAAGACCCTGACGCAGTACAACTATTTGATTAAAAGCCGCGAGGGAATATTTTACAAACTGCACTTTACGGGTTTTTACGAAAAAGAAACCGGTGAAAAAGGTTATCCTTCTTTTGAATACCAACGATTGTAAAAGGCGTGTTCATTTCTTCCTTTGCCAAAGATTCCGGCTGCGGGGGAGCATTCATCATTATTTTTCATTCCTTTGCCGAAATTATCGGGACAATCCCGGTTGGTGAAACAATTAACTTTTAAGGAACGATGCTTAACTACATTGTTTGGGCAGTTAAGCCCGAAATATTTTCTGTGCCCGACGATGTCTGGCTGGTGGGCGGCTTAACGGTCAGGTGGTACGGACTGCTGTTTGCCTGTGCTTTTATTTTCGGCTACATCATTATGCAGCGCATCTTTAAAAAAGAGGGCATCCCCATTAAAATGCTGGATGATTTAACAACTTATATGGTGATCTCGGTGATAGTGGGTGCCCGCCTGGGCCATTGCCTGTTTTACGAACCGGCCTATTATTTGTCACACCCGGTCGAAATACTGAAAATATGGGAAGGCGGCCTGGCCAGCCACGGAGCTTCAATAGGAATACTTATCGGCCTGTATATTTTCTCGCGAAGAAACCACAAACCTTATATCTGGATTATGGACAGGATTGTCATCGTGGTGGCTTTGGGCGGATTTTTTGTCCGGATGGGCAACCTGATGAACTCGGAGATATTCGGGGACATCACCACACTTCCCTGGGGATTTGTTTTTGAAAACTATTACGACCCCCAATATGCCACCGACCCGCGCCACCCCACACAAATTTACGAAGCACTTAGCTATTTGTTTATCTTTCTGATTACCTGCCTTATTTACCGAAAAAACGACGGCCACCCCAGGCCCGGCAAACTCTTTGGCGTTTTCCTTGTTCTGCTCTTCGGGATGCGGTTTTTCATCGAATTCATCAAAATACCGCAAGTTGGATTCGAAGAACAAATGACCTTAAATATGGGCCAGTGGCTGAGCATTCCCTTTGTTCTTGCCGGGGTTATAATGCTCCTTTGGTCGCAAAAGCAAAAAGAAGAGCCAAAATAAACTCAAGGCAATTCCAGGTCAAGGCACTTTTAATTTTAGGTACTTAATTCGTATTTTTGGACCTCAATTTAAGCTGAAAAAATTCATGGCACAAAAACCTTCAATCCCCAAAGGCACGCGTGATTTTTCCCCCACCGAGATGAGCAGGCGGAATTATATTTTTGACACCATCAAATCTGTTTTTCAAAACTTCGGTTACCTGCCCATCGAAACACCTGCAATGGAAAACCTAAGCACACTGATGGGGAAATACGGGGAAGAAGGCGACAGGCTCCTTTTCAAGATACTCAATTCGGGCGATTACCTGAAAAATGTAACGCTCGGCGAAGATGCTGCGCAGGGGCTGAATAAAATAACCCGGTCCATTGCCGAAAAAGGTTTGCGCTACGACCTTACCGTGCCCTTTGCCCGTTATGTCGCGCAGCACCGCAACGAAATTACTTTCCCTTTTAAACGCTACCAGGTTCAACCTGTCTGGCGTGCCGACCGTCCGCAAAAAGGGCGTTACCGCGAATTTTTTCAGTGCGATGTGGATGTGATTGGTTCCAACTCATTGCTGAACGAAGTGGAGTTGATCAGGATGATTGATGACATTTTCTGTGAACTCAAAATGGGGGTGGTCATTAAAATCAACAACAGAAAAATACTGAGTGGCATCGCCGAGGTGATTGCTGTACCCGAAAAATTGACGGACATCACCACTGCCATCGACAAAATCGACAAAATCGGTCTTGATAAAGTTTACGAAGAACTACGTTCCAAAGGCCTGACGGACGAAACAATTCAAATGCTGGAACCCATCATCAACCTGGGTGGCGACAACCAAAAAAAGCTGAACTGTCTGCGCGAATTCATTGGCACAACGGCAGACGGGTCACAGGGCATCACCGAACTGCAAACCGTAATCGATTTGCTGAATGGCCTTGACATTCGTTCCGAAGTTGAAATTGACCAGTCGCTGGCCCGCGGACTGAATTATTATACAGGTGCAATCATCGAGGTGAAAGCCAAAAAGGTGGGCATTGGCAGTGTTTGTGGCGGTGGAAGGTACGATAACCTGACCGGGGTCTTCGGCTTGCCGGATGTTTCGGGCGTGGGTGTTTCTTTCGGTGCCGACAGGATTTACGATGTGTTGAACGAGCTGGATTTGTTCCCGGAACAGGTGCACAAATGTACGAAAGTGATGCTCGTTAATTTTGGTGGAAAAGAAGCGGCTTTTTCTTTGAATATCCTGCAACAATTGCAAAGGTCCGGAATCCCGGCCGAATTGTACCCCGATACCGTCAAAATGAAAAAGCAAATGAAATATGCCGACCAGAAAGCCATCCGCTTTGTCCTGCTCATTGGCGACGAAGAAATGAAAACCGGTGTGCTGACCTTGAAAGACATGGAATCGGGGGAACAACACAAACTGGAAATGGAACAACTGACCGGGCTTTTGAAGTAGGGACTGTGTTGTGGCTTGCAACTTTGCCTATTAATATTTGAAAATGAAAGAAACTGTTTACGAAATTAGTCCGGAGAAACTGACCTTTAAAGCCATTTTTGATATTTTACGGGCGGACATGAAGCTCAGCCTTTCCGGTGAAGCCGAACAACGCATCATAAAATGCCGGGAATACCTCGACCGGAAAATGAGCTCGCACGATGAACCAATCTACGGGATAAACACCGGTTTCGGGGCACTTTACGACAAATCTATTTCCAATACCGATTTGGGCAGACTTCAGGAAAACCTCGTGAAATCCCACGCCTGTGGTTTGGGGGAAGAAGTCCCTGCTGAGATTGTCAAACTCATGCTGCTGCTCAAAGTGCAGTCGCTTTCGTACGGGCATTCAGGTGTGCAGCTGAGCACTGTTAAGCGCCTCATCGACCTGTTCAACCACAACATCATTCCGGTGGTTTACCAATTGGGTTCTTTGGGCGCCTCGGGCGATTTGTCCCCGCTGGCACACATGTCGCTTCCCCTGCTCGGGATGGGTGAAGTTTATTTTGAGGGCGAAAAAATTTCTGCTGAAAAAGTGCTTTCTGCCTTTGGGTGGGAATCCTTGCACCTTCAATCGAAAGAAGGCCTGGCATTGCTCAACGGCACGCAGTTTATGAGTGCTTACGGTGTCCACTCACTGCTTAAATTGTTCCGGTTGTCTGAACTGGCCGATATTATCGGTGCCATATCGCTCGATGCGTTCGATGGCAGGATTGAACCGTTCATGGACAGCCTGCACCGCATCCGTCACCACAAGGGGCAAATTCAAACAGCAGAACGTTTCAGGATTTTGCTCGAAGGCAGTGAACTCATCAGGCAATACAAAAAACACGTACAAGACCCCTACTCTTTCCGCTGTATCCCGCAGGTACACGGGGCATCAAAGGATTCCATCAATTACATAGCCACTGTTTTTTCCAACGAAATAAATGCCGTTACCGACAACCCGACCATTTTCCCCGACGAAGACATCATTGTTTCGGGGGGGAATTTTCACGGTCAACCGCTGGCATTGGCACTCGACAACATGGCCATCGCAGCAGCAGAACTGGGCAGCATTGCCGAGCGGAGGACTTACCAGCTTTTGCACGGTAAACGCGGCTTGCCCCCTTTTCTTGTTGCCAATCCGGGCCTCAATTCCGGTTTTATGATTCCCCAGTACACCGCTGCCTCCATCGTCAATCAGAACAAGCAATTGTGTACACCGGCATCGGTTGACACCATTGAATCTTCACAAGGACAGGAGGATCATGTCAGCATGGGTGCCAATGCAGCAACCAAGGCCTTCCGCGTGGTTTACAACCTCGAACGCATTCTTGCCATTGAGCTTTTCAATGCTTCGCAGGCGCTTGATTTCAGGCGGCCAAAAAAGTCATCCGCCATGATTGAGCAATTTGTGGCGCAGTACCGCAAACGGGTTCCTTTTGTCGAAGAGGATAAAATCATGCACAATGAAATGGAAAAAAGCATCAGGTTTTTACGCGAAGTCCAATACGAATTGCCTGATGCGCTGATTCCCGGGATTTAAACCACTCGCCTGATAAAGTCAGGCCGAAGTTGGGCAGTAATTCGCTATTCAAAAATCATCCCGTAAGGCTTGCCGATAGTTTCTGCCAGTTGTGGGATGGAGATGTATTTGCTTTCCCGTCTGTATTCACGCCCTTCGAAAAACAAAATTAAGGTTGGATTGGTAAAGGAAGAATAACTTGCTGCAAGTTCAGGATAGAGTGCTGAATTGATGAATGCCAATGCCAATTCAGGAAAATCTTCGGCAACCAACTGCTTTACTTTCGGGCGTAAACTGATGCATGGCGCACAATTGTCATTATAGAAATACAACAAAACTGCTGCTTGTCCGGCGATCAGGCTTGCTGCTGCTTCAATGGAACTCAGCTCATTATTCAACATTATGGTACGGGATATTTGAAGGTTGTTAAAGGCGGCACAAAAATACTATTTACTTTTATTGAAGGGCAGATAACCACCCGTACATTTTAGAAGAGCATCCCCACAACTATTTTTTCATCCCGGCGGGATACTTTTTGCATCGGAACCATGAATTGCAAGCCCTGTTTCAGCAAAGTGGGTACGGAAAGTAAACACAGCGGTATCGTTCCGGATGACCACAGAAATATTCTTTACCGAAACAAAGGCAGTTTTCCACTTGGCCGCTTTGAAATTTCTTTATTTTCGCTCAAAATATTTCAATAATGACATTGATCATAAAAGGTGCCGGGCTGACAATTGAAGATGTTGTTGATGTTGCCCGTCATGGGAAAAAAGTAGCACTTCACCCCGATGCGTTAAAAGCCATTGAAAAATGCCGGGCCATGCTGGAGAAAAAAATCGATGCCCACGAAATCATGTACGGGGTCAATACAGGTATTGGCGAGTTTTCGGAAGTTGTGCTCAGCGATGACCAAATCAAAGATTTTCAAAAATACCTTGTTTACAATCATGCTGCCGGAATTGGTGAAGCGATGCCCGAAGAATATGTGAGGGCTGCCATGCTCGGACGGATTAATGTCCATGCACACGGCAATTCGGGTATTCGTCCCATCATCACCCTCACGCTGGTTGAAATGCTCAACAGGGGTGTTACGCCTTTCGTTTGTCAGAAAGGTTCGGTGGGCGCTTCCGGTGATTTGGCCCCCATGTCGCAAATTGCATTATTGATGCTTGGCGAAGGCAAGGCGTATTTTAAAGGCGTCCTTTACGAAGGCGGTGAGGCGATGGGGAAAGCCGGAATTTCAATTCCGGGCCTGCAGGCCCGCGACGGACTGGGCATCATCAACGGCTCTAATGTACTGACGGCCATGAGCGCCCTGTTTTTGTACGATGCCAACCGCTGGTTGATGCAGGCTGAAATTGCGGCTGCCATGTCGCTCGAAGCCCTCAAGGCCAATATGGGGCCTTACAATGCCCGCCTGCACGAAATCAGGGGCTTTAAAGGGGCTGTAAGAAGCGCCAAAGCCATTGCCAGGCTGGTTGCCGAAGGCGATCTGAAACTGGGGAAAATAAAGCACAAAGTCCAGGATGCTTATTCAATGCGGTCAACACCACAGGTAATAGGGGCAGCCCACGATGCCCTGGCCTACGCACGGTCCCAGGTTGAAATCGAGCTCAATGGTGTTGGCGACAACCCCGTTTTCTTTCCCGATGAAAACATGGCGCTCTCCGGTGCCAATTTCCAGGGAACACCGGTTTCGTTGCCGATGGACATGGCCGGCATTGCCATTACAATGATCAGTGTGCTTTCTGAAAGAAGGATGAACCGCTTGAATAATCCCGCGCTCAGTGCCGGTCTTCCCGCATTTCTGACCAGGGGCGCCGGTATGTTCTCCGGCCTGATGCTTAGTCAGTACACAGCCGACATGCAAATTGTGGAACAACGCATTTTGTCTGCACCGGCATCCATTCAGTCCATCCCTGCCGCTGCCGACCAGGAAGACTTTGTTTCGATGGGCATGAACACGGCAATTAAAAATTTCCAGATACTTGATAATGCTTACGGAATACTTGGCATCGAATTTATGGCCGCTGCGCAGGCGCTGGACTTCAGGGACTACAAATTTGGAAAAGGGGTCACCAAAGCACACGAAGTCATTCGCCGCCATGTAGGTTTTCTTGATATCGACCGGCCTTTGTACGAGGATCACAACAAAATGAAAGAAGTCGTTCAATCAGCCGAAATCCTGGAAGAAGTGGAAAAAGAAATCGGCGACCTCAGTTTTAATGAATAGTCAGAAAAAAAGATGGGGGAAAAGCCGGAAAATATAAATGAACGCCCGGAACAGTTGACCATCCTGTGTATCCTTACATTTGTTGGGAGTGGGATGTCGTTGCTGGCCAATGGCTTTTTGTTTCTTACGTTGGACGCGGTGAAACAGGTGCTTGCGCAGGAAACAACCTACAGTTTCCTGGGGACAGAAATCAAGCTGGACTTTCTGTTGGAAATCAGCCCGCTGTTTTTTCTCATTCAGTCACTCTTGCTTGCTGCTACCCTTCTTGGCGCTGTTCAAATGTGGAACCTGAAAAAGGCGGGGTTTCACCTTTACACATTGGCACAAATCCTTTTGTTAATCGTACCCAAATTATTTATCAACAATTTACCCTTTCCTTTGCTTGAATTGCTCATTAGTGCGGGCTTTGTATATTTGTATTTCAAGAATTTAAGTTATCTGCGATAGCAAAAACATGACCACAGACTCCCATTCCAAAAAAAAAACACCGGCTGCACGCACCCCTTTGCTTCTGAGGATTGTCTCCATTGTTATTATTGTGGAAGGATGTCTGGGGCTGCTTTTCTTTGTCCTTGCAGGAATATTTCAGTTGAATGACGCGAATTTTACAGCGGGTATTTCAGAAAACGGATTCAGCAGTAATTTTTATTCATTCTACATAATACTGCATGTTTTCCTTTATTCAGGCCTGGGTGTAAGTGGTTTCCTGATGCTGAGCTTAAGAAGAATTGGTTTTTATTTGTTCATTTTTAACTATTTAATAATGACAGCCTTTAGTATTTACCTGAATGATTTATTTGCATGGACAGCCGTCATTAGCGGATTTATCTTTTTGACACTTCTGATTTTTTCTTACAAAAAACTGGCATAATTCCTTGTTTCGTTAAAAAATGTTATAACTTGCAGTCTCAAAAAGGAAAAAGCATACACCGTAACTCAAATTAGTCAGTTTTTTATGTGTGTTGACAGCAAATTTTTTTATGAAAAATTATTTGTTTATTTTAATTTGTTAAGAAATCATAAAGTTTACAAATTATTAATATCTTGCGTCGGATTTTAAAAAATTAACAATCAATATTTATATGTTCAACAATTTCATTAACCAAAAATTATCATTATGAGAAAAATTACAATTTTAATGGCGTTCTTGTTTTTCGTTGGTGTGCAATTTGCCAACGCACAAACAAGGACCATTAGTGGTAAGGTTATCAGTGCCGACGACGGATTGGGAATTCCGGGGGTTACGGTTCAGGTAAAAGGAACCACCATTGGTACGACAACCGACCTTGACGGCTTGTACACCTTAAAGGTTGAACCAGCGCATGAGATACTCGTGTTCTCTTACGTTGGGATGAGCACCCAGGAAATCGCCATTGGTAGCCAGACCTCTATTAATGTTACGATGGAGTCAGAGGCCATGCTGATAGACGAAGTAGTAGTTACAGCTCTTGGCGTTTCCCGTGAAAAGAAGTCGCTGGGTTATGCTGTGCAAGAGCTTGATGGCGAAGATGTAAACAGGGTTGCCGATGACAACGTTGTGAGCGGGCTCTCCGGAAAAGCCAGCGGTGTATCAATTATCAAGCCAAACACCATGGGCGGTTCAGCCAACGTTTTGATCAGGGGCTCAACCTCTTTAACGCAAAACAACCAGGCTTTATTTGTTGTTGACGGTATCCCGATGGACAACACCAATACCAACAGCATTGTTTCACAGCATGGAACCAACCAAAATCAGGGTTGGGGAGGTTTTGACTTTGGTAATGCAGCCATGGATATCGACCCCAACGATATTGAGAATGTTTCCGTTCTTAAAGGTGCCGCTGCTACCGCCCTCTATGGTTCAAGAGCTGCAAACGGTGTGATCTTGATCACCACCAAAAAAGGCTCACGTGCAGCACCTGGAAAAAAGAAGATTGGTTTTACATGGAACTCAAGTGTTCTGTTTAACCAGGCCGACATGTCCACAGCACCAAAATGGCAAAACCAGTATGGTGGCGGATATGGCCCTTTCTACGAGGACCCGGAAACAGCACACTTTTTCTATGCTGACCTTGATGGAGACGGTGTCAACGACTTGATCACACCTACCTCTGAGGATGCTTCCTGGGGTGAAAAATTTGATCCAAACCTGATGGTTATCCAATGGGATGCCCTGGACCCTTTGCAGGACAATTATGCTGAAAAAAGACCCTGGGTAGCCGGTGCCAACGATTTGGATTACTTCTTTAAAACAGGTTACACATTTACAAACAACTTTACTTTTAGCGCTGCCAACGAAAATGGTGCCTTTAGGTTATCATACACCAACCTTGATCAGACAGGTATTCTGGTGAACAGCGAACTGAAAAGAAATACACTCAACTTTTCCGGTGATTACAACTTTACTGAAAAGCTGAAAGTAGAAGCCAACGTTACCTACGTAAATACAAATGCAAAAGGACGTTTTGGAACAGGTTATGACGGCCTGAACCCCATGCAGTCATTTGGACAGTGGTTCGAAAGAAATGTTGACCTGAAAAGACTGGATGAAGGTTACCTGCGACCTAACGGTGAACAGCTTTCGTGGAACTCCTCTTACTACAATGACCTGAACCCTATTTACTTTGACAACCCTTACTACGTACGCAGGGCAAGTTATGAGGATGATTACCGCGACAGGATTTATGGATATACAGCACTGACTTACAAATTTTCTGATAATTTAAGTTTCTCGGGAAAAGGTATGCTTGATACCTATAACCAGGTGCAGAATGAGAGAATTGCCTACGGAAGTGTTGACGATTCTTATTATTCGAATTTCACAAACACGGTAACAGAGCTTAACTTTGAGTTAATGCTTAAATACAACAAAACCTGGGACAAATTTTCCCTGCATGCCCTTATCGGATCAAATGCAAGAAAAAATAAATTTGAATCAATTCAGGGTAACACGGTAGGCGGACTGGTTGTACCCGGACTCTACACGGTTTCTAATTCGGTTTCACCTTACGAGGTTAGAGAGAATTTAATTGAAAGCGGTATCAACAGTCTGTTTGGGTCAGTTTCACTTGGTTGGAACAGTTTCCTCTATTTAGACCTGACCGACAGGTATGACGTTTCCTCAACATTGCCTACAGATAATAACGGATATAATTACTGGTCAGGATCACTTAGTTTTGTTTTAACAGAGATGGCTGCTATGCGCGATATTAGCTGGATGCCATTGTTGAAGTTAAGGGCCAACTACGCCGAAGTAGGAAACGATGCCCCTGCTTACAGCCTGATTTCTACCTATAGCCAAAATACAAACTGGGATAAAAACCCGCTTTTCTCAGTGAACAGTACCCTGCAGAACCCAAACCTCGTGCCTGAGCGCACAAAGAGTTTGGAGTTTGGATTGGAAGCCCACTTCCTCCAAAGCCGTATCAGACTTGATGTTGCACAATACAAATCAACTACTTACAACCAGATTCTTCCGGTTGCCGTTTCTCCCATGTCAGGATACTCCCGCATGTGGGTTAACGGTGGTGAAATGGAAAACAAAGGTTGGGAAGTTGGCCTTGTTGTCGTACCAATTGAGTCAAAAGACTGGCACTGGGACATCGGTGCAAACTGGTACACCAACCAAAACAAAGTTATCAGCCTGTTTACCGATGCAAGTGGCGTGGAAGTTACCAACATCCTTATTTATTCGGCATGGGACGTTTCGGTTAATGCTACTGTTGGCGAACCTTACGGAACCATCAGGGGTACAGATTTCATCTACACAAATGGTGAAAAAACCGTTGATGAAAATGGATATTACCTGAAATCAGAAGCCGGCGACGAAGTTATTGGCAACATCCAGCCCGACTGGAAAATGGGTATTCCTACAACATTAAGCTGGAAAGGGCTGAGACTGTATGCTTTGATTGACATTCAAAAAGGTGGTGACATTTATTCGGTAAGCACCAAGTACGGACAGGCAACTGGTCTCTATGCTGAGACTGCCGGAACCAACCGTCTTGGAAACCCGATGAGGGACAACCTTACACTGTCTGACGGAACTGTTCTTTCTCCCCACTTCAGTGGTGGTGTACCGATAGACCAGGCCGGCGAAAATTCCGGTGGTACTGTTCTTCCCGGTGTGAAAGAAGACGGAAGCCCGAACGACATTCTGGTAAACTCAGCACGTTGGGGAAGAGCTTTTTATTATAACAACAGCCCGACTGCAAGGTACGTGTTCGATGCTTCTTACACAAAGTTGCGTGAGGTTTCCCTTACTTACACCTTCCCTAAAAGATGGTTTGAGAAAGTATTGCTTCAGGATATGTCACTGGGTTTCGTAGGACGTAACCTGTGGATCATCAGCAAAAATGTTGAGCACTTCGATCCGGAAGCCAGTCTGGGTTCAGGAAATAACCAGGGGATTGAAACCGGTTCTTATCCTACTGCAAGATCTTTTGGATTTAACCTTAGATTAGGATTTTAATTTAATCACCACCTAAAAAAATAATTAGATATGAAAATAATAAAATATTTATCACTCGCATTGATCCTCATCATCGGGGTATCGCAATGCAAATTGCCTGATAATGTTGACCCCAAGCACCCGACGGAGGTGCCTTATTACACCTTGTTTACAAATGGGCAACTGGGGATGATTAATCAGACAGAAGAAACCAGTGTTAACGTGAATATCCAAAGGTTAACCGTACAGTTCTGGCAGGAAACGACCTATTTTGATGAGTCACGTTATTTGTACCAGGACAGAAAAATTCCTGATGGCTTTGCTCGGGAATATTACAGGGATGCTTTGATGGACCTCAAGGAAGCCAAAAGTATTTTGATGGATGAAAACTACGGCGGCGACCCGGATGAAGCAAAAAACATGATTGCTATCATTGATGTGTGCGAAGTGTATTGCTACCAGGTTCTTGTCGATGCCTTTGGCAATATGCCTTATACCGAAGCGCTGATGGGTTTTGAAAATTCTGCTCCGGTGTATGACGATGCGGCCGCTATTTACACCGACCTGATTGTCAGGTTAAGAGATGACCTTGCTACTTTCAACCCCGCATTTGGAAGTTTTGGTTCGGCTGATTTAATTTATAGCGGAGATGTAGCTGCCTGGAAAAAATTTGCTGCTTCTTTGCTGTTAAGGGTAGGTATGCGTCTTTCAGATGTATCACCCGATCAGGCTAAAGCTGCTGTTACCGATGCTGTTAGCGCAGGTGTTTTTACTTCACAGGCAGAAAGCGGTTTTGTGTTTTACCCGGGTATCGTACCTCACGTCAACCAGATTAATGATGCGTTCAGGTCAGGAAGGAAAGACTTCCTGCCCACAAATACCATTGTTGATATGATGTTAGAGAAGGGTGATCCCCGTATTGGAAAGTATTTTACAATGGTTGATACAAGTTCTTATGATTCGATTCAGCACTTTGTTTACCTTGGTGCCGTTGCCGGATTGGATGGAGCGCAATCATACAACAACTTTTCAAATTTCTCAGCGCGCACGATGAGTCCGTCTTTTGAAGCCAACATGATCGACATGGTAGAAGTTCACTTTTTACTTGCTGAAGCCGCACAACGTGGATTTGGTGTTCCCGGAACAGCGGAAGCACACTACAATGCTGGCGTTACAACCAGTATCATATATTGGGGTGGTACAGAGGAAGAGGCAACTGCTTATCTCGAAGCCAATCCTTATGACGCTACCAACTGGAAGCAAAGCATTGGCGAACAAAAATGGCTTGCTTTGTACAACAGGGGCGTAGAAGCCTTTAGTGAGTGGAGAAGACTGGATTATCCAATACTGAACGTTCCTCAGGGAATGGTTTATAGTGATATTCCTTTGCGTATGCCTTATCCCTATGATGAAGTTGCACAGAATAAGGTGAATTATGAGCAGGCTGCCGCAGCCATTGGTGGTGATAAGACAAGTACGCCCATTTTCTGGGATGTCGTCCCCTCGCCGGCCAAATAAGATTAGTTAAATCACAATGTAAAACCGCTCTTTTTCAAGAGCGGTTTTTTTTATTCCCTGCTTCCCCTTTCCGTGTGGAGGCCGGGCGAACATATTGTTTGGATATTGTCTGGGTATTCGGAGTCAACCTCAACAGCAATGAGGAGGGCGGTGCATGACCCGCCAAATAGCCCTGCCTCCGCCTACCAAAATGTACCGGCGGGTAAGGCCGGGTTGAAGGACCTCGGAAGCTCTATTTCAACCCGCTGAGAATAAATCTACTCAGCAGCGGGTTTGGTCTTGCAAAGTTTTGTTCGGGGCTTAGCAGACCGGAAAAATGCAGTCGGAAGCCACCACCACCTTACAGAAGCCAACAAAAACAAATACACCCGCTGTTCGGAATTTGTAATTCCAAACCCGGGAATAAAAGGGTTGGGAATACCGGTTACTACCTGAGATCATCCAGTAATAAGATGTACTTGTTTACTACCGAGTCAAATAGGGGCCGGAAGGCCGGGTCGATCGGTTTGGAGGGGGGGGATTCTACTTTCAATGGATTAACCGCTTTCCCATTACGGTAAAAACGAAAATCAAGGTGCGGGCCCGTGGCCAAGCCTGTTCTCCCGACGTAACCCAGCAAATCGCCCTGCTTTACGGCTTTGCCCGCTTTGATGCCTTTTGCAAAACCTTTCAGGTGCATATAAGTAGTGGAGTAGGTGCCGTTATGTTTTACTTTCACGTAATTTCCGCCACCGCGTTTCTGGTAACCTTTCTTCACCACCACACCGTCACCTACAGTATAAACCGGCGTCCCCGAAGGTGCTGCATAGTCCACTCCGTGGTGTGGCCGTCTTATTTTCAAAACCGGGTGCATCCTGCTGTTGGAAAATCCTGAACTTATTCTGGAAAACCGGAGTGGCGCCTTCAAAAAAGTCCGCTGCAGGCTGTTTCCTTCTTCATCAAAATAATCCCCTTTGCTGTCTTGCTCGAAATAAAATGCATACTGGTTTTTGTTGCTGTGATAAAAGCGCGCAGCTTTTATCCGGCCAAAGCCGATGTACTCGCCTTCAACATAAAACTCATCGAAAACAGCTTTGTAGCGGTCTCCTTTCTGCAGGCCGAAAAAGTCAATGGTCCAGGCATAAATCTCCGACAATTCGTTAGCGAGGTTGGGGTCGGCATTGTTTGCTACCAGGGCGTTCCACAAGGAAGATTCGATTGTTCCTGAGACAGTATCTGTTTTTACCATAATTTTTTTTGCCCCGCGCATGGCGTAGAGCGAATCGGAAAGGTGGTACAGCACAAAATCAGAGGCTGAAATCTCGTAGGCAAAATACAAGACTTTCTCAAGGGAGTCGTTGGTACAAATAAGGCTGTACTTGTTGCCGGTTCTTATTTTCCTGACATCAAAAGTATCTTTGGTATAACGGGCAATGTAATCAATCACCTGGTAACCGACACCGTGCCTGAGCAGGATATCGGCAAGGAATTCATTTTTTTTTACTTTCCCTTTTATTACTTTCAGGCTGTCGATGTTGATGCCGTACACAAGCCTGGGGATGTGTTGAACCGCTTCTTCTTCCTGCCCCGTGGAATTATGGCTGTTGCTACAGGAAAAAAGTGCGAGTAAAACGAAGGCGAAAAAGAAACTGGTTCTTGGCATCGGTATTTTGTTTAAGCCGCAAAAATAGAAAAAGAAGGAAGCAAAGGGCAGAAGCAGGGGTTCAGCAGGACAACACCTTCCTGTTCCGGAAGCAGAATAAGGTTTCAAGATTTATCCATTTTCAAATTTGCTCAAGTCCGCTCCTGTGCATAATCCCGTCCGGCTTTCAGGGCTTTCAGGTTAAGGAGTACCATGTCTTTTCCCTTTCGGGAGAAGACACTTGTTACCGCAGCTTCCAGCGATTTGTAGTCGATATCAAGAAAAGGGCTGGCAGCGCCCAGTACAACAATATTGGCAGCCTTTATCGAGCCCATTTCTTTGGCTACCCTGTCAGCATCGATGGTTACATAGTGGGGCATCTCCCAGATGGTATTCAGAATATCCTCAACAGGCGGGTAATCCATGATATTTTTGAAAGGGTTCATGCTGGTAATCAGCCAGCCGTTTTTTTTGTCCAGCATTTCGACATAGCGCAATGATTCAAGTGGTTCGACCGAAATAATGATGTCAGCCTTCCCTTCGGGGATAAGGTCCGAGGCAATTATTGTTGAAGAAAGCCGCAGGTGCGATTGAACATCACCGCCACGCTGGCTCATGCCGTGTACTTCTGCTTGTTTCAGTTCCAGTCCTTCTGACAGGGCAGCAGTTCCAATGACTGTTGCAATGGTTAAGATTCCCTGTCCGCCAACACCTGAAATAATGATGTCTTTTTTCATAAGATAATAATTTTAAAGTAGAGCCGTCAAGGCCACTGTTGATTATTGAGCTAGCTGTCAGTGTTTATGTTCAGTGGTCATCCGACTTTGTGACTTTCCTGCACCGGCCGGTTGACCCATCGGTTAATGGTCGATTCATCTTCTACGTCTTTAGCTATACCATCGTGGTTTCCTGCCTCTTTTCCAAAGCTTTTAACTTCATCCTCCTTGCCAGTGTCTGAATACATTCACGACGGGCGATAATCACCGAAACGCCTTTGTATTCCAGCTCTTCCTGAAAGACTTTCACATTTTCCTCATGGTTTCTTCTGAGCGGTGTAATAATCCGGATGTGGGCTTCTTCGACACCAACCCCCCTGACAATGTCATCCACTTTTTCAAAAGCCGAAGAATCCTGCCCCCCGGTCATGCCCGTAGTGGCATTGTCGTTGAGCAATACCGTAATTGGGGCTTTCTGGTTAACAGCATCCAACAAGCCGGTAATTCCGGAATGTGTAAATGTTGAATCGCCGATAGCAGCAACAACCGGAAACAAGCCGGCATCGGCAGCACCAATGGCCATGGTTATGGAAGCCCCCATATCCACACAGGAATTAATGGATTGGAGCGGTGGTAAAGCGCTTAAGGTGTAGCAACCGATATCTGACAGCACACGCCCCCTTGAATAAGGTTGCAGGGCTTCATTCAGGGCGGTAAAAGAATCGGTGTGCGAACAACCCTGACAAAGCTGAGGTGGCCTTCCTTTCAGCACGGAGGGAATTTCAAATCCTTCAGAAACGGGAAGGCCCAATGCCCTGCCGACGATGTTCGGGTTCAGTTCGCCATCGCGGGGAACGCTGCCGTCCATCCTCCCACGTACAGTTTTTCCCTTGTTCAGATAGCCCCTTAAAAGTTCTTCAAAAATCGGGTAGCCTTCTTCCAGCACCAATACTTCATCTACCATTTCATAGAGTTTGCCGGCCATCCGGGCGGGTATCGGGTACTGACCCACTTTCAGTGTCGGGTGTGGCACCTTTCCGCCTTCATAATTCTCAAGTAAATAATTGTAGGCAATCCCGCAAGCTACAATGCCCACACTTTTGTCCTTTCCATCAATAAGCTTGTTGAAGCCAGAATGAGCTGCATCTTCTTCAAACTTCTCCTGCTTGGATAGCAATGTTTTGTACTGGCGGCGGGCAATGGCTGGCAAGAGGACAAACTGTTGTGTGTCGGATGGCAGTTTCATTTCGTTTTGTGCAAGGGCCTCGGTCCTGATGACACCGGCCCGGGAATGAGCCAGCCGTGTGGTAACACGAATCAAAACGGGCGTCCCGTACTTTTCTGACAAGATAAAAGCATAACGTGTCATATCGTAGGCTTCCTGCTGGTTGCTGGGCTCCATTACCGGAATCAGGGCGAATTTTCCGTAAAAACGCGAATCCTGCTCATTTTGCGAAGAGTGCATCGAAGGGTCATCGGCAGATAAGACCACCAAACCTCCGTTTGCCCCTGTAACAGCTGAGTTAATGAACGGGTCGGCTGCCACATTCAGGCCGACATGTTTCATGCAAACCAACGATTTTTTGCCCGCATAAGACATGCCGATGGCTGTTTCCATCGCCGTTTTTTCGTTGGCTGACCACTGTGATTTTATTTTTTTTTCAGCCGCATCCTTCGATGCCTGAATATATTCCGTAATCTCGGTTGAAGGCGTGCCCGGATAAGCATAGACAGCAGAAATGCCTGCATCAATAGCGCCCTGGGCAATGGCTTCATCTCCTAACAACAACAACTTTTGCATTCCTTCTGGATAAATTTTTAGTACGTTTAAACAGTGCAAAATTATTAAATTTCGGCTCAGTTTATTTCAATAAATACCTATACATAATCATTTTAAATTGATTGAAAACTTTACTTTTGCCGGAAGATTGAATTCCATGAACTTCCTTGCACATGCCCATCTTTCCGGTAACGATGACGAAATACTTTTCGGGAATTTTGTTGCTGATTCCGTTAAAGGAAAGCAATGGGAAAGATACGGAAAAGGAATTCAGGCAGGTATTCGGCTGCACCGGCAGATAGATACTTTTACCGACAGGCATCCCCTCGTTAAGCAAAGCGTAAACCGGGTGAGAAGTGAGTACGGAAGGTATTCGGGCGTGGTCATGGACATTTACTACGACCACTTCCTGGCAAAGGGGTGGAAGCAGTTTCATACAGATGAGTTGGGTGATTTTGCCTCTCATGTTTATGCTGTGCTGACCCGCCGGTTTTTGATTCTTCCGGACAGGACCAAAAGGATGCTGCCCTTTTTGGTTGCGCAAAACTGGCTGACAGCTTATGCGGGGTTTCCCGGACTGGAACGCGTCTTCAGGGGGATGGACAGGCGGACAGGCTTGCTTTCGGGCATGGGTGATGCTGTACACGGGCTGGAAAAAAACTACGACGGATTACAGCAGGATTTTGCTGAGTTTTACCCCAAACTCCGGGAGTTCTCAAAAGATACGCTTGAGCAAATTCTTGAAAACGGATTGGGTCAGTAACGTAGCGGGTGCCCCGGGTTTCTATCGTTCCCCTGTTTCATGCACCCTCCCCACATTCGGGCGACACCAAGTGTATAATAAAATGCGCCACAGCTATTAAAAGTAAAGCGTAACCACTATTGTCCTTCCCCCACCGTAATTGCGGAATTCACAAAAATACAGGCTTTGCCATACACCCAGGTTGAGCCGGTGGTTGCTTAGCGGAATAGTGACAGATGGCCCCAATACTGCCGACTTGAAATGGGCGGGCATGTCGTCGGGGCCTTCAAGGGTATGTTTATAAAAAGGTGCATTCCGGGGTGCCATTTTTTCTAAAAGTGCATGTAAATCCGCCTGCACATCCGGATCGGCATTTTCATTGAGCATCAGTGCAGCGGAAGTGTGTTTGACAAAAATATTGATCAGGCCGGCTTCAGGCAAAGGGCCGACTGCCTCGTGAACAATATGGTCAATTTTGTGAAAACCCTTCCGCATGGCGGGAAGGCTGATTTCTTTTTGCCGAATCATGCTTGCTAAAATATAAAAAGCCCTGCAATTGCAGGGCTTTTTATTGGTAAAAAAAAGATGGCTATTTTTTCAAACCCACAATCTGCTCCAGCATGTCGGTGGTAATGGATTTTGGTCTTTCGAGCGGATAGCCCAAAGCACGGTCCCAGATAATGTTTGACAATACACCAAGTGCCCGTCCGATGGAAAACAGCACCGTATAATAATCGTATTGGGTAAGTCCGTAATACCATTGAATAACACCGGAATGTGCATCAACATTTGGCCAGGGGTTTTTTGCTTTTCCCTGTTCGCGTAAAATATCCGGGACAACATCGTACAGAATGTTTACGTATTCAAACAAAGGATCATCGGGCAGGTGCTTCAGGCAGAACTCACGTTGAACCTGGTACCTTGGGTCGGTTTTGCGTAAAACGGCATGGCCAAATCCCGGAATTACCTGTCCGCTGTTGAGGGTTTTCCAGACAAAGTCTTTCATTTCCTCATGCGATGGGAGTTTGTCACCCATCTTTGTCCGCAATTCCTGAATCCAGCGCAACACTTCCTGGTTGGCCAGACCATGCAGGGGGCCGGCCAAACCATTGATCATCCCTGATGTTGAATAGTAAACATCCGACAGCGAGCTGGCAATCAGGTGACCGGTGTGCGCACTCACATTACCGCCTTCGTGATCGGCATGAATAATGAAATACATCCGCGACACATCGTCGTAAGGTTTCTCTTTCCCCAGCATGAAGGCAAAGTTTCCACCAAAGTCAAGTGTCGGGTCCTGGTATCCGATGCGTTCTTTATTGTACAACTTGTTGTAAATGTATGCACCGATGACCGGAAGCTTTGCCACCAGGTTCATGGCATCCTCATAGGTCGGCTCCCAATAATCCATTTTGCTCATCCCGCGCTGGTACTTCAGGTTGAACATTGATTCCCTTTGCATGGACATCACCGCTGCCGAAAGAATGACCATCGGGTGGCTGTGGTTTGGAAAAGCATCAATAACCTCATACACATATTTAGGCAACTGCCGCCTGTTAATACTGTCGTAAACCACATCGGCAACCTGCGTGTCAGTGGGGATGTCGCCGGTGAGCAACAGGTAAAACAAGCCCTCTACATAAGGCATTTCCGAACCGGGGGGTTTGGGTAACTTTTCAAATACTTCGGGCAGGGTGTAGCCCCTGTACCGGATACCTTCGTAAGGGTCCAGATAGGAAATGTCGGTAATGAGACTTTTAATGCCCCGCATTCCACCGATGATCTGCTGAACGGTAACTTCGCTGACCACATGATCGCCGTATTCGCTTAACAAACGCTTTACCCGCGGGCGGTGGGCTTCAATTTTCTCGTATAATTTGTCTTTTAATCCACTCATAACTTTAGCTTTTTAAATTAATTTGAATATCTGATTTGAAATTCCTGCTGTTTTGCATTCAGAAAGTCTTCGTTATGTAAATAATTCTCTTGTTTAAAAACTTTGTCACAACTAAACAGGGGGCCTTTATTCATTTCCCGGATTGGCCAAGCCCTGTTATCATCATCTATTTTCAACACCCGGATGTGTCCCTTGTGTTTTCTTCATGATCCGTAAAAACAATTATGCCAGTTAAACTTCGCATAAAGTAATCCAAGGGGCGCAAATTTACTAAAATCTCTCCATTATTTGACGTGATTTTTTCCGATTAACTAATTTAGACTTTATTTAGATTATGATATAAATTACAAATTGAAATATCTCATTTTTCCGTGCACGCAGTTGAGGGGCAACCGGTGTGACGGCGTAACAAGGCAAGGTGGTGTATCGAACCTGCCACCATTCTTGGACGGTGGCCTGACACGACCGGCGACCTTGACATTCCCCCCCCCGTTTACCGACAAAATCCCCCCGTTCACCGATTAGGTATTTACACGGCTTGTTCAAGACAATATATTTGCACCATCAATTCAACAAAAGGGATTATTCACTTAAATAAAAATTCAATGGAAAATACAAAAAGACTTTACCGCTCATACAAAGAAAAAGTAATCGGGGGGGTGTGTGGCGGACTTTCAGATTACCTGAGCATCGACGTTGCCCTTCTTCGGGTGGCCTTTGTGTTACTGGTTCTTTTTGGGGGCAGTGGCGTGCTGGTTTACATCATCATGTGGATAGCCATACCCTTGCAAAGCGGACAATTTGAGAACTACGAAGACCTCTCCGAAAAAAAAAGCCCTGATGTGAGCGGGGAGAAAGCGGTTACCAGCACTGCCCAAAGTTCTAATAGCGGCCTGATAGCCGGGATACTGCTTATTTTAGTTGGCTTGCTTTTTCTGGCTGACCGCCTTTTTCCCTATTCGCGCATTATCGACCTCTGGCCTTTGCTTCTGGTCGGTTTGGGTGTGTTGCTGATAAAACCCGAAATATTCAAATCATCAAAAGATATTGAGTCATGAGATACAGAAACCTTTTTTGGGGAGTCATCCTGATATTGACCGGTGTGCTCTTCACCCTTGAGAACCTGAACCTGATTTATTTCAACGTAAGGGAACTGTGGCGTTTGTGGCCTGTAGTGCTTGTTTTGTGGGGGATTTCGATTCTTCCGGCAGACAAATGGATGCGGCTCGGCCTGGTGCTGCTCGTTCTGGGAGGCTCGGTGTTTTATATGCTTGATCAAACGGTGGTGTGGGAACAGGACCGCAACTTCAATGTGGAGTGGCCCGAAAGTGAAAACAATACTTTTTATCAAAGTTTCGATATTTCCAACGAAGATACTGTTCAACTCGCAACCCTTGATATGGAAGCTGCCGCAGGTTCTTTTTTACTGAATGACACGACTATGGCGCTGCTTCATTTTAGTCAGAACGAAACAGGCATCTCGTACACTTATTCAAAGAAACAGACCGGCGACAGGGTTGAAATCAAAATCAAGCCTGAAGGGAGCCGTGTGTTGCTGAACAAGAAATCTCACTCAAAAGTTGAGGTGCGCCTGAATGAAAGCCCCTTGTGGGACATCAAGCTGGAAGTGGGGGCAGCCGCCCTGCAATTTGATTTGAGCCCGTTCAGGGTGAAGAACCTCGACTTGGAAAGCGGTGCTGCTTCCCTGAAACTCAAGCTTGGGGATAAATTTCCCGAAACCCGTGTTAATATTGATGCAGGGGCGTCCGAACTTGTGCTCAGAATACCGGAATCGTCAGGCTGCGACCTGGAAATCAGCACGGTACTTTCCGTTAAGTCGATTAAAGGCTTTGAGAAAGTGGACCACGGGCATTACCGGACAGCCAATTTCAACAGCGCGGCCAATAAAATTTATGTGGAAGTGAATGCGGCCATGAGCAACTACACCATTATCCGGTACTAAAAAAGCCGGCACGTACCGGCCGGCTTCTTTCCAACACAATGTTGACAATTAATTCACAAGCATTTTGCGCGTAACTTTATTTTCCCCCGCACTTACCGTATAAAAATAAACACCGGGGGTCAGGTTTCCGGCCTGAATGGTTAAGGTGTGCTGGCCCGCTGCCATTTGTCCGTAGTTATTGGTCAGGACCGTCTGGCCCGTCAGGGTGCGAACCTCAAGCATTAAGTTCCCGGCTCTTTTCATTCCGACAGTCAGATAGGTCTCCTCATCAAAGGGGTTCGGGTAATTTTGGGAAACGCTTGCCATGTCAATAACCGGCACTTCCCCCCCTATTCCCTGGATGGTAAAATCCGCATCGGTAAAAGTAAAATTTGTGATGTACTTAAACTGTACGGGCTGCAGGTCGTCGTTCGGGTCGAGGTCTTCGTAAGTGTACGGCAACAAGTAAACGCCTGCCTCCGACTCAAGTGTGTTTTTGGCCACCGTACCCATGTATGCCTGCCACATGCCTTCGGAGAACAAAGTAACATTGGTGGGGCCGTCTTCAAGCGGTGAACCGATGGTTTTTAAATAATTGTTCAGGTCAAATCCGCGGACCCAGATGTTGGGGCGCTGGTTGTCGGTTTCATCTTCGAGGTCGGTATCCAGCCAGGAGATAAAAACTTTGTCGGCTGCATTGTTCATGGTAATCTGAATGCGGTTGTCTTCGGTCAAAGCGCCAAAAGTACCCCGGAAAGTTCTCGGGCGCCCCATCTCTTCCACTTCGGCTGAGCCATCACTGTGAACAATAATGTCCACAGCGCCAAGGTAACCTTCGGCTGTAATGATACTGAAAGCGTCAGCGCCGGTTGGGCCAATAACTACAGCAATGTGCAGGTTGCCTTTGGCATCAACGCCAATGTCGTGGTCAAATGCTGTGGTGTAAGAAATTTCTTCCCTCGAAGGGACGGGTGGCTCAAACAGTTCGGCAATTTGTTCGTCGGTCAGGTGATTGTAAACTATCCCGCCAATACCGTCGGCACCATCTAATTGGACGAAGGTGGGGCCATCCCAGGTTTCGCCGCCGTCAGTGGTTTTCCAGTAAATAGGATAAAGGTTTCTGAAACCACTTTGCTCTTCGGCTTCGCCATTGTTTGCCAAAACGGTAATATAACCCGTCATGCCATCAGGCCCAAAAGCCACTTTCTCGTCAACAGTAAAACCGAGTTCAGCATCAATGGGTGCATCCAGCAGTTCTTTCTCATAAAGAAAATCTTCTTCACCCTCGTCCCAGTAACCTTTACTGACAATCAGGTTTCCCTGGTATTCGCTATTTACCAGATCATAATTGTCGTCAATAACGATTGACAATCCCAATGAAGTAAAATCGTAACCATCAGGAACGCCGTAAAAATACTCGTCATCGGAAACCCAAATATTCTTTGTGTGGTAAGAGGTATCGCCAATGCTGGCCACGCCGAAACTGTAACCACCCCAAATATCATTACTCCCCCATAGGTTCGGCCCGAAAAACACGACGTAAGCATCATCCGGATTATCGCTTCCAACCGGGTTGTAAACTGCGTGGTTGGGATATCGTGCCGCGTCTTTATAATAAGTCCCCCCTTCGTTTTCGGTAGCAACATACATTTCAATCATATTTTCCCAGTTGCTGCCACCGTCTTTCGAAATATCATAACCGTAATCACCTGAATAGCCGCCGGGGTCGAGCGCCCCGCCCATGCGGTGAAAATTGGTAACGGTATTCATCGCCTGATCGGCCCATACCAGCGAACGCTGTCCACCTGCATAACCGTAGCCGTAAGGATTGGCCGATGTGCCGATGTCAACTATTGTAACAATGTTCACATCCCTGTCTGCAGGTTGTGCGAGCATCTTTTTCTCAGTTTGTGTCCGCGTGATCACGGTACTGTTCAGCGGTTCAATCCCAATTAGATGATTGCGTACCGCTGTTTTTTCCTTTGTGTCGATCCTAAACTGAAACGCCACTTGCGAAAAGGCTGTAATGCCAATAAAAAAAGGTAAAACAATGAGCATAGATTTTTTCATGATGGTGTTAATTTTAATGAATATTATTTTGAATAACTCTTTAAAATATCGTGTTCCCAAAATTAAACAAAATGTTTTGGTTTACCAACATATTCACGGAAGTAATCTTTTAACGAAGCCGTTTGTACGGTAAAAGACGGATTGACCCGGTAATTGGTTGTCCGATCCAGGAAAATAAGCAAATCGAAATAACCAAAGAATGCGGGACAGGAAACGACCTCATCTTACAATTCTGAATCTGCTGAGAATACCACTACGCAGCAGGTTTGTCAGTTTCGGCAAGTTTACCAAAAGTCGTCTGACCACTTATGTATGCAGTCTCAATTTTATGGATTTTCCCGTCCGGTGGTCTGACGACTGATTATCGGGGGCACAAAAAAAGGCTGACCCAAACGGACCAGCCCTTTTAATAAATCTGTTATAAAAGTTTACTCAACAATCATCTTGCGGGTAACTTTGTTTTCGCCTGCGGTGATGGTGTAGAAATAAACACCCGATGACAGGTTGTTACCGTCAATGGTCAAAGTATGGGCCCCGCTTGTCATAAAACCGTAGTTTTTGCTGGAAACCCTTTGTCCGGTCAAGGTATACACATCCATGTTCAGGTTGCTTCCTTCGTTAAGGGTTACTGTAACAAAAGATTCCCCCTTAAACGGGTTCGGGAAGTTTTGCGAAACTTCTGTAATGCTGCTCGCAACATTGTCTTCAACATCCTGAATGGTGAAATCAGCCGCTTCGTCAAATGTGAAGTCGGTGATGTATTTAAACTGAACCGGTCCTGCAGGATCGTTGGGGTCCATACCTTCGTAAGTGAAAGGAATAGTATAAACGCCATTGTTTTCGAAGCATTTAGCAGCGGCAATGAAGAAATAAGCCTGCCACATTCCTTCGGAGAACAAAGTAACGTTGGTGGGGCCGTCTTCAACCGGCGAGCCGATGGTTTTCAGATAGGTATTCGGGTCGAAACCACGAACCCAGATATTCGGGCGGTTGTTATCGGTTTCATCTTCGAGGTCAGTATCTAACCAGGAGATAAATACCTTGTCGGTAGCTTCGTTCATTGTAATCTGGATACGGTTGTCTTCTGTCAGGTCGCCAAAAGTACCACGGAAAGTTCTTGGGCGTCCCATTTCTTCCACTTCAGCCGAACCATCATTGTGTAAGATTATGTCAACAGCAGCAAGGTAACCTTCGGCAGTAATAATGCTGAAAGGGTCCGAGCCGGTTGGGGCAATAACAACAGCGATGTGCAGGTTGCCGTTTGAAGCAACAGCAATATCGCAATCGAAAGCTGTTGTATAAGAAATTTCTTCCCTTGCAGGGACAGGTGGCTCAAACAGTTCGGCAATCTGCTCATCGGTCAGGTGGTTGTATACAATCCCGCCAATCCCGTTTGAACCATCAAGTTGAATGAAATTGGGGCCATCCCAGTTGTCTCCACCATCCGTAGTTTTCCAATAGATGGGATAATAACCCTGGAAGCCACTAATGTCTTCGGCATCGCCATTGTTACCAATGGCAACAATGTAACCGGTCATCCCGTCAGGGGAAAACGCAACTTTAATAATTGCAGGACGGCCGGCATCCGGTGTCATCACTGCATCCATCAGGCTTTCTTCGTATTCGAAATCGCTGCCGTTCCAGGTTCCCCTGTTCAGGATCATTTGATCGAGGTAAACAATGCTTCCGCTTGTCCAGTCCTGGTTCGCGTCAACAACCCAGGCTTCACCTGTAGATGTAATGTCAAAAGCATCCGGAATGTACTGGTAATAATCGCCATGAGTTGCTTTCAGGTTTTTGGTGCGAACAGAAGTGTCGCCAATGTTACCAACTCCGTAGCTGTATCCGCCCCAACCTGTGCTTCCGTCTGAGTTGGAACCATCCAGGTTTGGTGCAAAATAAACTACATAAGCATCATCGGGATTGGAAGAACCAGCCGGATTGTAAACACCGTGGTTGGGATAACGGGCTGCATCATAATAATACTCACCACCACCATTATCGGTAGCCACATAAATTTCGTTCATCGTTGACCAGGTAGTTCCGCCGTCAGTTGAGACATCATAACCAAGGTCACCTGAATAACCACCCACATCGAGGGCACCACCCATACGGTGGAAGTTGGTAACTGTATTCATACCGGGATCTGCCCAAACGAGTGATTTCTGTCCTCCGGCATAGCCATAACCGTAAGCATTGGCTGAAGTACCAATGTCAATAATAGTTACTATGTTCACGTCCCGGTCAGCGGAAGGTGCCAAAACATAATTTTCTGTTTTCGATTTGGTAATTGCCGTGCTTTGCACCGGATCAATACCGATAGCTGGTGCTTCGACACGCTTTTGTGCTTTCGTGTCGATTTTGAATTGAAAAGCCTGCTGGGCAATGGTTGCATAACCAAATCCCAGGGCCAATACAATAAGTAAGATTCTCTTCATGATAATAAAAATTAATTTGACAAATGATTAATTGTTTTCTAATTCAGCCCACAAATATAATACAAATGCAGACAAGTGAATATTTTTTCTAAAAAAACCGGAAGATTATTTGAGCCCCTGTTGTTAATGACATGTCAGAAAACAGCAGCAGTAATGATTCTCCCTCCACAAAGCAGACAGGAATATTGGCAAATGGTTGCACGGGTGGTGCGCAGAACAGAGAATTTATCCATAATTTGTTAATCCTGTAAAATTTAAAGTGTAAACCCGTAATCCGTAAATCGTAATCCGCAAGACCTGGGCCGGAACACCGAAATTCAAAAACATAAAGGTCAGTTAAAACAAAGCAGGCCTGCACACCATTTCTCCGCCCAATGCGTTATACATTACGAAATCAGCATATATTTGCAAACACACAGGCTGACCGGCCAAAGTAGTATTAGAAAAGTAAAAAGGTAACAACTTGTTTTTCGCTTAACAAAACATGAAGAAGCTTCACCTATACATGCTCAAATCGTTTTTGGGGCCGTTCGTGTTTACCTTTTTCATCGCCCTGTTCATCATTCTTTTACAGTTCCTTTGGAAATACATTGACGATTTGGTAGGGAAAGGGCTTGAGCTTTACATTATTGGAAAATTAATGTTTTTCGCTTCTTCCACTTTCGTCCCGCTGGCTTTGCCGCTGGCCATCCTGCTTTCGTCCTTAATGACCTTTGGCAACATGGGTGAGCATTACGAACTGGTTGCCATAAAAGCTGCCGGAATTTCGTTGCGAAAGGCGATGAAACCACTCACCATCCTTGCGGTAGCATTGAGCATCAGCGCATTTCTGTTCTCCAACTACGTTCTTCCTGTGGCCAATCTGAAATTCCAGGCGTTACTTTACGACATTCGCCAGCAAAAACTGGCATTCAACATTACCGAAGGGATTTATTACAACGGGATGGATGGTATTGTTATCCGCGTAGGGAAAAAAGACAGTGACAACAAAACAATTTACGACATTCAGATATACGACCATACGGACCGCATGGGCAATACCATCGTAACCACTGCCGAACGCGGCTTGATGGAACTGACCCCCGATCAAAAGGGCATTGTCTTTTCGCTCTTCAACGGCTACCGCTACACCGAAGTTACCGACCAGCCAGGTTACCGGAGAACACGTCCGTTTGAAAGTATGCGGTTTGAAAAACAAAGGCGCACTTTTGATTTATCGGAATACCAGCTCAGCAGAACCAATGAAGACCTTTTCCGGTCGCATTACCGGATGCTGAACATTCAACAACTCAACTATTCCATCGATTCGTTAAGCAAGCAGCGGATAGAACGCCTCGATGTGTACAAAAAAAGATTTGCACAACGCAACCCCTACCTGGTACAGCTCGACACACTCGACGAAGCACCTGACACCAACGCCACCAGCACAGCCTATGACAGCCTTGAAATGGCGCTGATGGACACCTTGAAATATCCTTTGCTCGACAACTTTACAATGGATGCTAAATACCTGATTATCGACAATGCATTGAAGAGTGCGCGAAGTACCAAAGAGAACATCATCTTTTTCAAGAATGAGCAGGAAACACGCCAGCAAGCCATCACCAACCACGAAATTGTCTGGCACCAAAAGTTTAAACTTTCCATTGCCTGCCTTATCTTTTTCTTTATCGGTGCACCACTCGGTGCCATCATCCGAAAAGGCGGACTGGGCTTGCCGGTCGTTGTTTCGGTCTTGTTTTTTGTGCTTTATTACGTGGTTTCGATGACCGGTGAGAAAGCAGCGAAAGCCGGGGAATGGAATGTGGTTTTCGCCATCTGGCTCTCCACCATCCTTATTTTACCTTTGGGGCTATTTTTAACTTACAAGGCCACAACCGACGCCCAGTTGCTGGATGCCGAAAGCTGGAAAAAGTTTTTTGAAAAATTTAACCTGAAGAAATATTTGAAAAAGACCTGAGACTGGGAGACATGAGACCTTCCAGCGTCAGTATGGACCTGGAAGCGTCGGTTAGTTTAAACCGGAAACCATAAACCCAATGACCACAAATGACAGCGAAACAAATGACCATTTATCCAATTCAGACTCTTCCAGGTCCGTCTCAGGTGGACGCTGGAAGGTCTTCCACAATAACTATTAACCAATGCCCACCCCGTTAAACATACTGTTCATCTGCAACAAGTCGCCCTGGCCTCCCGGCGAAGGCGGGCCCATCGCCATGAACATGCTGATTGAAGGGCTGCATGACGCCGGGCAGAAAGTGAAAGTGTTGGCTGTTAACACCGATAAATACACGGTAAACCCCAAAGACATTCCCGCTGACTACCGGGCAAAAACAGGCATCGAACTGATGTATATCGACTTATCCGTCAAGGCTGTTCCGGCTTTTGCCAATCTCTTTACCAGCAAATCCTACCACGTCGAACGCTTTGTTTCGGATGACTTTCGCAGGAAACTGGCCGAAGTACTTCGCGCTACGGCCTTCGACATTGTACAAATTGAAACATTGTACATGTCGCCCTACATCGAAACCATCCGGAAATACAGTAAAGCGAAAATTGTTTTACGCGCCCACAACATCGAGCACCTCATCTGGCAGCGAATTACCGAAAGCACGAAAAACCCGTTTAAAAAAGCCTACCTCGGCCACCTCGCAAGAACCCTCAGGAACTATGAAGCCGGCATCCTGAACAGTTACGACGGCATCGTCCCCATCAGTGAGCAGGACGCCGGCTATTTCACTGAAAATTCATCCACACCTGTACTGGCTGTCTCCTTCGGGATAAATCCTGAGAACATGGAAACGGGACAGGACCTGCCCGTTGAAAATGCCCTTTTCCATATCGGGTCGATGAACTGGATTCCCAACGAAGAAGGCATCCGCTGGTTCCTGGATGAAGTCTGGCCGTTGGTTAACGCGAACCTGCCCGATCTAAAAGTTTACCTTGCCGGAAGGGAAATGCCGGACTGGCTGGTCAAACTAAAAACCCCCAATGTTGTAGTTGTCGGGGAAGTTCCCGATGCCGGGCAGTTTATCCTGTCCAAAACCATCAGTATTGCACCGCTGTTTTCCGGAAGCGGTATCCGCATCAAAATAATAGAAAGCATGGCGCTCGGCAAAGCCGTTGTTTCCACAAAGGTTGGTGCCGAGGGCATCCACTACACTGACGGACAAAATATTATGATTGCTGACACGGCTGAAGACTTTTACCGGACTGTAAAGAGCCTTTACGAAAACCCTTCGCGAAGCAAAGAGATTGGCAGCAACGCACGGCAATTAATCCTTGAGAAACACGACAACAAAAAAATAATACAAACATTGATTTCCTTTTATCGGGAGATTTTGTGATTTTTGCAACGCAACTGAATGCAGAACAAATGAGGATTTTTGTTTTACTTTCCCGCATTCCCTACCCGCTCGAAAAAGGCGACAAACTCCGTGCTTTTCACCAAATTAAAGCGCTTTCCAAAAATAATGAGATTATTCTTTGCGCTCTCAACCCGAAGCGAAACCTGGACAAGCAAAAGGCTTTCCGCGCATTGCAGCCTTACTGCCGCTCCATCAATTTTCTCGACCTGCCCTGGTACGGAAGGGCCTGGAATATGTTGCGGTCTTTTTTTATCGGCCTGCCCTTTCAATGCGGGTATTTTTACAACAGCAAGGCAGCCCGCAGGGTCAGCCAACTGGTTAGCGAATACAAACCCGACCATATTTATTGCCAGCTGGTGCGCACAGCCGAATATGTGAAAAACTTGACCATCCCCAAGACCATCGACTATCAGGATGTATTCTCCCACGGGATGAAGCGGCGGATTGGCAAATCACCGTTCTACCAGAGGCCATTTATGAAAACGGAGTACAAACGTCTTCAGGCTTACGAGGAAAAAGTTTTCGGTATTTTCGACCACAAAACCATTATTTCCCTTCCCGACAGGGAACTTATTCCTCATCCGCAACGGGAAAAGATCCACGTCATCCCCAACGGTGTTGACCATGCTTTTTTCAGTCCGCGCCCCGGAGAAAAAAAATACGATTTACTTTTTACGGGCAACATGGCCTACCCTCCCAATGTTGATGCCGCCGGGTTTTTGGCCAGGGAGATTCTGCCCATCGTCTGGCAAAAACGGCCTGGAACAAAACTTGCCATTGCCGGGGCCAGCCCCGATAGGAAAGTTACAGCACTGAAGGGTGAAAACATCACGGTAAGCGGCTGGGTGGACGACATCAGGGATGCCTATGCTGCAGCACGGGTTTTCATCGCGCCCATGCGCATTGGCACCGGTCTTCAAAATAAACTGCTCGAAGCCATGTCGATGAATATTCCAGCCATCACCACTCCCCTTGCCAACGACGCTTTGCAGGCAAAAGATGAGGAAGAAGTCCTGATTGGAAGCACTGCTGAAGAATTGGCTGATAAAATTGTTCGCCTTTTGGACGACGCCGGCCTTCACCAAAAGATTGCCTCCAAAGGCTTGGCTTTCGTCAGGAAAAATTACAGCTGGGAAGAAGCCACCGAAAAGCTGAACAGGATTTTTCTGGCACAAATTAATTAGTATTTAGCCTTTTAGCTTTCCCAAGGCTTGAAACTTTGGGAAAGTTTAAATCAACCATCAGATGCCTTATGCTCAACGATCTCATTCTTAAAAACAGGAGCTACCGGAAATTCCATGCCGACAAAAAAGTGGAGGAAGAAACGCTGACCGAACTTGTTGAACTGGCCCGCAACACACCTTCCTCCAAAAACAGGCAACCGCTCAAATACCTGTTGTTAACCAAGCCAAAAGATACGGATTTTCTTTTCCTGCAACTGAAATGGGCCTGGTACCTGAAAGACTGGCCCGGACCCGCCCTTAATGAACGTCCGCCGGCTTACATCCTGATGCTCCTCGACACCCGCCTGAACGAAAATGCTGATATTGATGCCGGCATTGCGGCGCAAAGTATCTTACTGGGTGCAGTGGAAAAAGGGATGGGTGGGTGTATCGTCCGCACGGTAAACCATTACGAAGTTAAAAAGCATTTTGCCCTGGAAGAGGAACTTAAAATTATCCTTGTGCTGGCCATCGGCTTTCCAAACCAGGAAGTCCGGCTCACCCCGTTGGAAACAAGTTCGGATGTGGCTTATTTTGAAGAAGGGGGTGTTCATTTTGTTCCCAAAAGAAAGCTGGAAGAAATTATTATCAGGGCGAAACCGGTGGCAGAATAAGATTTTGTTTTGCGGACGGGAAACCAAAACCATCCGACCTGCTAAGCACCTGAGAAACTCTGCTTCACAAACTTATAGCAGCCCATGGGAGCAAACAGCGAAAATATTATAAATGTCTGTCATCCCGACCAAAGGGAGAGCCCCCCCTGGAGAAAGGGTTGTGCCGGGGGATATCTCGCCTGCCTGCCGGCAAAGGCAGGTCGTTACGCTTCCCTCAATATGACTGCCTTTCGCATTAATGTTAATGTGCCTCCAGCCAATTGCTCCCGGTATTCATATCCACCACAACCGGCACATTCAGTCTGATGGCGTTTTTCATTTTGTCTTCCACTATTTTTTTGACGGTTTCCAGTTCGTCCAGATGCGTATCAAAAACCAGTTCGTCATGCACCTGCAGCAGCATCTTAGATTTTAATTGCTGCTTATTGAACGCATCAAAAATAGCAATCATGGCAATCTTAATCATATCGGCCGATGAGCCCTGTATGGGGGCATTGATGGCGTTTCGTTCGGCAAATGCACGCACGGTTCCGTTGCCCGAATTAATATCGCTAAGGTAGCGCCGGCGGCCCATGATGGTTTCTACATAACCATGCTCGCGTGCAAAAACAATGGATTTGTCCATGTACTTCCGGATGCCCGGATACTGTTCAAAATAGCTTTGAATGATGTCGGCCGCTTCCCTGCGGGGAATGCCGAGGCGTTCCGATAAGCCAAAAGCCGAAATGCCGTAAACCAGGCCGAAGTTCACCATTTTGGCATTGCGCCGCATGTCGCGGTTTACATCAGCCAAACCCACACCATAAACCCTTGCTGCCGTGGCACGGTGAATATCCAGCCCCTGTTTGAAAGCCTCCATCATCGCCTCGTCTTTGCTCAAATGGGCGATGATGCGCAACTCAATTTGCGAGTAGTCGGCTGCCAGCAGGGTGTATTCCTTATTACGCGGGATGAAAGCTTTCCGGATTTCCCTCCCCCTTTCCGTCCGGATGGGAATATTTTGCAGGTTGGGGTTGTTGGAACTGAGCCGCCCGGTTGCCGCAACAGCCTGGTTGTAGGAGGTGTGGATGCGGCCGTCCCTTGGGTTCACCAAAGCCGGCAACGCATCAACATAAGTTGATTTGAGTTTGGTGAGTGAACGGTATTCCAGTATTTTGGAAACGAAAGGGTGCTTCTTTTCCAGCTTGACCAAAATATCTTCACTCGTGGAATATTGTCCCGATTTGGTTTTTTTCGGCTTGGCCGAGACCGCCAGTTTTTCAAACAAAATCACCCCCAGTTGTTTGGGCGAAGAAATATTGAATTCCTCACCAGCCTCTTCGTAAATGGCTTTTTCCAGTTCGGCGATGTCGATTTCCAGTTGTTTGCTGAAGCCCTGCAGGGTTTCCACATCCAGTTTGATGCCTTCGCTTTCCATGGAAGCCAGCACGGGAACAAGGGGCATTTCAATTTCGTTGAACAGTTTTTCGGTGGAAGTTTCTTTCAATTTGGGTGCAAATACTTCCTTCAGTTGCAGGGTAATGTCGGCATCTTCGGCAGCATATTCTTTAATGGTTTCGATGGCCACATCACGCATGCTTCCCTGGTTCTTCCCCTTTTTACCAATCAGTGTTTCGATGGAAACCGGCTTGTAATTCAAATAGGTTTCGGCCAGCACATCCATATTGTGGCGCATGTCGGGTTGCAACAAATAATGTGCAATCATGGTATCAAAAAACTTTCCCTTCACCTCCACATCGTACCACCTTAAAATGGAAATATCGAATTTAATGTTCTGCCCGGTTTTTTCAATCTTTTCGTTTTCCAGTACGGGTTTGAATATTTTTACTGTTTTCAGGGCGTCGTTGTAATTTTCAGAAACGGGAACATACCAGGCTTCATGTACCTTGAAGGCAAAGGAAATCCCCACCAACTCGCTGTTGTTGGCATCCACTCCGGTAGTTTCCGTATCGAAACAAAACGATTTTTGTTTGCTGAGCAGTTTGGCCAATTCTTTCGCCTTCTCTGTTGTGTCAGCTAAATGATAAGTATGTTTTGTGTTTTGGGTGGTGTTGAAATTTGACGGTGGAGCAACTTCTTCAATGTCCGCATCGGCAAACAACTGCCCCTGTACCGCTTTGTTTTCTTTGCCATCCTCCGGCTGAAGCTTGCTGAAATAGCGTTTGGCGTAATTCCTGAATTCCAGTTCGTCGAACAGTTCTTTCAATTCCTCCACATTGGGTTGCTGGATTTCCAGTTTGTCTTCCTCAAAAGCGATGGGGACATCCAGGATAATGGTGGCCAGTTCTTTCGACATCAGGGCCTGGGCAGCGAAATTTTCCACATTTTCTTTTTGCTTTCCTTTGAGGTCATCGGTATTTTTCAGCAGGTTTTCAATCGAGCCGTATTTTTCGATGAGTTTCATGGCTGTTTTCTCGCCGATGCCCGGCACACCGGGAATGTTGTCGGAAGCGTCTCCCCAGAGCCCAAGAATATCAATGAACTGTGTAGGTTCTTTCAGGTGATAACGTTTGCATATTTCTTCTACTCCTAATATCTCCGCACTTTTTCCCATGCGCGCAGGTTTGTACATGAAGATGTTTTCCGAAACCAATTGACCGAAATCTTTGTCAGGCGTCATCATGAAAACCTTAAAACCGGCTTCTTCGGCTTTCTTCGATAAAGTACCAATCACGTCGTCGGCTTCGTAACCATCCACCGAAAGCATGGGGATATTCATCCTTTTGATCAATTCCATCACATACGGGATGGAAGCGGCGAGGTCTTCGGGCATTTTCTCGCGGTTGGCTTTGTATTCGGTAAAACTGTCGTGCCGTACGGTGGGGGCAATTGTATCAAAGGCCACACCAATGTGGGTGGGTTTTTCCTTTTGGAGGATTTCCAGCAAAGTATTGGCAAAGCCAAGCACGGCAGAGGTATTGAGTCCTTTGGAGTTGATGCGCGGGTTTCTGCTCAACGCGAAATAGGCCCGGTAAATCAAAGCCATGGCATCCAGCAGGAAGAGTTTTTTTTCGGGTTTCATAAACAAATGCTTAAGCAAGCAAAAGTAAGGGAATTTGGGAAAGCGTATTGAGTGGCTGGAGTTGAAAAGTACTTAGAGTTGAAAGTACTTAGAGTTGAAAGTACTTAGAGTTGAAAGTACTTAGAGTTGAAAGTACTTAAAGTTGAAAGTGTTAAAGTGTTTGTGTTTCAAATTCTCTCATTACCAAATTTCCAAATTGCCAAATTCCCACATTTCCAAATTATCAAACTCCCACATTTTCAAATTATCAAATTCCCACATTTTCAAATTATCAAATTGTCTCATTTTCAAATTAATTTACCAACGCCATTTTGTTGGAAACTTGAACAGGTTTGGCAATTATCATTCGTTTAACACCTTAAATTTACACACGCAACAAAACAATAAACCTATGGCAACAAAGCGCAGCGCCGATAAAGCAGCGGTAAAATCAAGTAAGATATTTGTCCTCGACACTTCCGTTATTTTGTACAACCACAATGCCATCATGGAATTTGCCGACAATGATGTGGCGATTCCCATTACGGTTCTGGAAGAACTCGACAACTTCAAAAAGGGCAATACCATTAAGAATTTTGAAGCCCGGGAATTCATTCGTTTTCTGGACAGCATCTCCGGACGCTCGACCATGAAAAACTGGCGGCGGCTCAATGGTCCTGAAAAAGGTCGCTTCAAAGTGGTGATGAACGAAAACAGCAAGACCGACGCCCGTTCTATTTTCAACGACAACAAAGCCGACCACCGCATCCTGAATGCCGCCCTGAAATTGCAGGAAGAGAACCCTGATAAAAAGGTTATTCTGGTTAGTAAGGACATCAACCTGCGATTGAAAGCCAAGTCGCTGAGCCTGACGGCCGAAGATTTTGAAACCGGCAAAGTGCAGAACATCGACTCGCTCTACACCGGCAGCAGTTTTGTGGAAGATGTGGACCCGGATGTAATTGACAAATTGTACAAAGAAGGATTTTGCAGTGTGAAAGAACTCGGCATTGAAAGACCCTTCCCCAACCATTATTTTGTGTTGAAGAGTGTACGGGCTTCGGCGCTGGCCTATTTTAATCCCATTACCGACCGGATTGAACGTGTAGAAAAGAGGGCCATTTCACGCATTATGCCACGCAATGCCGAACAGGTTTTTGCCCTGCACGCCATCATGAATCCCGAAATCAAGCTGGTTACCTTACAGGGTGTGGCAGGAACCGGTAAAACCCTGCTGGCCCTGGCCGGTGCCTGGGAGCAACGCCGGAATTTCAAGCAAATATTTCTGGCCCGCCCCATTGTTCCCTTAAGCAACAAAGACATCGGTTACCTGCCGGGAGACATCCACGAAAAAATCAACCCCTACATGGAGCCTTTGTGGGACAACCTGAAATTTATCCAAAGTCAGTTTGGCGAACAGGACAAAGAATACAAGCGTATTTCGGATGCTATTGAAATGGAGAAATTGAAGATTACCCCTTTGGCTTACATCCGTGGGCGCAGTATTTCCAATGTGTGTTTTATTGTGGATGAAGCCCAAAACCTGACGCCCCACGAAATCAAAACCATCATTACCCGTGCCGGCGAAAACACCAAAATCATCTTCACCGGCGACATTTACCAGATTGATACTCCTTACCTCGATTCGCAGTCCAACGGCCTTTCTGTCCTCATCGACCGCATCAAGCAGCACGATATTTACGGCCATGTTCTATTGGAAAAGGGTGAACGCTCCGAACTGGCCAACCTGGCGAATGAGTTGTTGTAGATATAGAGCTTAACTACTCATGCGAATCAAGGGTAGAGTTTAAGCCTTGTGAATTAGTCTGCTAACTTTTCCAAAGTTCGGAACTTTGGAAAAGTCAGAGCCCTATCTAATTGATTACAAACAGCTTTACAAATCCAACCCTTGATTCGCATTACTACCCAACAATTATTTCATTTCCTTACCGTTGTTGTTTAGTAGTTTGTCTGCCATTAAATCTCTACAATTCTGCAACTTATAAAAGTCATATTCCATTACCGAAAACTTGTCATCCCTTCCCTGACACTTTCGCTGTTGATGGGCTCACCTACAATGTTTTCATCAGGTACATTTTCGCTTAAAGGGGTTGGCTCAGCCTACATTTTATTTCGTTGTTTTTTCACTTACTCATTTACGAGGTCCGAAACAAAGAGGAGTACTATTTTTACTACAAACCTGGGTCTGAGCAAACTTGCTTTGTGGTTGGCGACTCTCATCATCAGCCTGGCTATTGGTTTAATGCTGATGGTATTATGAACGAGTTGCATGTTGATAGTGTCATTAAGAGTTACGGACGAACACAGATTCTTACCGATGTATTTATTTCCTGTAAGCCCGGCGAGGTGATTGGACTGCTTGGCAGGAATGGTACGGGCAAATCAACTTTGCTGAAAGAAGAAATCAAAAGCCTGATAACCGAACACAAAAATGAAAAAGCTTTCATCATCACCGACCACGATTACCAGAACATCCTGGATGTATCAACAAGGATTATCTTATTACGTGATGGCGGGACAAAAGAAATAAAGAAGAAAGAAGAACTTGCCTATTGGGGGGATATCTGCGCGAAACTGAATAATGCTTTAACAATTTGTTTTTTAACCTCTCTCTTTTGAGAGTTGCAAAAAGCCCGCAGGTTTATTTGGATTCTTCTAAGCCTTCGTTTATTATCGAAATTGCATTATTTACAAGAATATAACCGCTGATATTTAAGCCTCCTTTGTAAAGAATCCTATTGTTTTTAATGATTACGAGAGTTGGGACTGCGTTGAAGTTAAATGCTTTTCCAATTTCAGCAGCCTGGTTTTGGGAAGTAAATAAATTAGGGAACGAATACCTCTTCGAATAAATATTTTCCCTGACATCTTTTAAATCCTGATTTTTTAGTATCAGGTTGACAGCATAAATACCTACCCTTTCATCATCTGCAAAATAATTGTAAAGATTATCCAAATCAGGAAATTTTTTGTAGCAAACCCTGCAAGAAGTTGTCCAGAAATCAAGAACAATTATTTTATGCTCTAATTCTGAAAGTTGTATAGTATCTTTAGATTCAGCTGTGAAAGAAACATGACTAAATGTAGTATTTACAGGCATCGTATTTCTGTCAAATACGTAAGCAAACCAGTTGGGCATGGCAAACAAACCGGTAAAGACAATCAGAGTTCCATAAAATAAACCAAGAAAGATTTTTCGCTTGCGCAAAATCTTTCTTGTCTTTAAAATAATTCCAAATCCAAAAGATATAACAGGAATTAAAGCAATAGGGTAAACATCAATCAGTCCTTCACTAAAGACTAAAATATCGTAGATTAAAATAAATGGCAGTATAATGATACTACAATATAAGGCTATACTATCACCATTTCTTTTATCGAATAATAATCCCCCAATAAAAAATCCTAATCCAACTAATATAAATTGGTTTACCCAATTCAATGAACCTGACAAAAGAGATATTGCTGTAATGATTACTGAGATTATTAATGTTTTAACTACAGCTGTACTTCTTGTCATTTGATATACTTTTGGGTTTATATTGATAATATTATGTGAATATATTACTTCCCAGTACCGCCGCCGCCTGGGGCGCCTAACTCACATAGCCCATCGCATTCATAACTCCATAATGTACCACAGCCCAATGAGGTTCTATTACAGTTATAAGAATCTTCTACACATGCACCAGTACCACCGCCACCAAAATCGCACCAGTCAGAAGTTGTGCTACATTGACAAGCTCCACCTGATGGCGTATCTTTATAACTACCTTCTCCTTTATCATTAGATCGCTGGCTGCTAGCGTTTTTTAAGTTATCTATCGGAATATTATCTTTTCCTAACCGGACAACTATCGAAAAAGTAGTTCTTTCAATCCATCCTAATTCATTAATTGAGTACACAACCCAATTTATTAAATAATCATCTAGTTTTTCTGCGAAATCTTCATTTGCTATTTCTGCTTCATCAAACCAGGAAACTTTCATTGAATTAATAAGGTTTTCAAGATGCCTTTCCTCATTTGAACTTAGAGTAGAATTAGAAAGAACCCACTTAATTTTAGTTTGCCACATTTCATATCTTTTGGCAGGTGCCATAGCTCTAAAAATAGCTTTTTGATATTCCAAATCAAAACTTATTATTTCTTCATAGGGTATGTTAACAAGTTCATCCTCATTTTGTGTAACATATTTATTTATCTCATCATCACATGAATAAACTTTTTGGCCATCTTTTACACAAGATCCAAATATAAATAAACTGATAATACTTACTAAAAAAATCTTTGTTTTCATTATTATTGTTTTTTAGAAATTAGTTCGTTTAACCACTTTGATATTAGAAAAGTTGTGGTTGAATAAAATTATTACAATCTTAAAAAGTTATCGGCTACTATTAATTGTTATTTACAATATTCATTTCAATATGCTGTAACGGAACAGCCGATACTATCCGAAACAGCCATCATTTAATGAATTTGTTTTTGCCTAAACGAAAAATACATTTCTTTTTCAGAAAAAGTAGATGACAGCTTATATTTTTAAAAGATACAGCTACAAAACAATTATCGTGATTGCTAGTTAGAAAAAATATAAATCTTAGCCATGAAAATAAGCAACAATGCAATAGGGGGGAGGGGGGGGGTATTACCTGCTGATAATCTGTCTTTTATGAGAAAGGATCTTTTCAAAAATGATGGGTTTTTAATTTGCTTGTTTTTATTCAGCGTTTTTTAAGGAATTCTTTTTCCCATGATGCATTTAATTTTACTTACTGGAGACTAAACCTTAAAATAATTGCGAGGTGTAAACTTGAACTAATAAGGAAATGGATAACAGAAAAATTCTGCCAAAAGCCTTGACATTAAATCCCAGATAAGCTTACCTTTGCCCCATCGGCTCAAAACCCATGCACCTGATTTTTGAACGTACACAACTTTCCCACCGCCCAGGCAGTTGCCTGTTCGAGTGCTGGATTTTCTGATACCTTTCCAATCTGGATTAAGTCTGTGACTTAATCCCAGTAAAAGAGGTTTAAGATACTGTTTAATTGGCTTTTTTTAAGACAATTACCCCAGTTGATTTACGACAATTACCCTAATTTTTTGTGAATGTTTCACAATAAATTTGCAGGGATATAAACTAAACGCAATTTGTCATGAAAAACTTTTACTGTTTCTTGTGGTAGTAACCGCCACAACCATTACGACTTACGCACAGGTATTCGATTCAATTGCAATCATTTCACCCGATTACGAAATTGAAGACCTCACCTCAAAAGGGACCACCTTGTATGCTGCATTGGGCTTGGGTGGTGTTTGGTACAGCGATGATGAAGGGTATACTTGGACGCAGGCCTCACCGCTTCCGGATGCCGGTTTTGGCCAGGAAGGGGCCTATTCAATTTTTGCGGCTTCGAATGGTGATTTGATCGTGGGTGGCAACCTGGTGTACAACAATGCCCCTTTAAGTGGTGTGGTTTTCCGCTCGTCGGATGATGGCGCAAGCTGGACAGCTGAGAATTTTGACGGGCTTGGCGGCTATGAAGAAAGTGGAAAAATTGTCGAACTTTCCAATGGCGATTTGATGATGAAGGGTGGCCAGGGCAAGTTATTTATTTCTTCGCTCACCAATCCTGTTTGGACACAAACCAACGCACCGGGTGGTGATATTTTCGGTTTCGAACAAATCGACGATATCATTTTTGTGGTGAACAACCCGGCGGGCGGAACTGCCGGCACATGGACAACGACTGACCAGGGGCAAACTTGGTGGCCTTATGGCAGTAACGGAACACCGGTAGGGCTGGGGACCGTTACCATCGCGCCGGTTTTAAAAAGCGGAGATTATAAATTTATCGGAATTGGTGGTACGTATGACCCCAGGGGAATGTACCGCTCAGGTGTGAATGACACCCTTTGGGTTGAAAAAAAAACAATGGGATAAGTGAAACAGGTATTTATCCTATTTGTATGGCTACTGACCATGTTACCAACTGGATGATTATGCAAAATCAGGCAGGAACCTGCATGTTTACAGAAACGGCGGATTATGGTGACAATTGGACAACGGCCATACCAGGGTTGCCTAATTCTGGTGGTGCAAGTCCCTGTCCGGAAAAAATGATTGTCTTTGGAACCGATTTATACACCTATTTCTTACCAAAGTATATACAGAAAAGAGGACGTGGCTGTACCCGTATCTGTTAATGAGCAGAGACTCGATGATAATTCTATTGTAATTTATCCAAACCCGGCGACCGATCAGCTAAATGTAAGATTTAACAATAGTATTGATGAAGGCAGTTGGGAGGTGCTGAATCTACAGGGACAAATTATTGCTCGTGGGCAGTTTTCTGCAGCACCAAACGCAAGCTTAACAATTGATTTGGAGAATATGGAAGCCGGATATTATTTGCTGAAAGTAAGCGCAGGAAACGAATCCCAAACACATAAGTTTGTGAAGAGATAATTTTCAAATGGTTGATTGAATTGTTTATTGAAAGGTGGTCGAAAAATGGCCGCCTTTTTTTGTGCCACGCTTGAAGAAATAAAATCTTTTATCGTACTTTTGCAAAATAGTCCACGCAATCATGAATTCTTTTGCACGCCATATCCGGTTGACCCACACCCATTCGGGAAAAGGCCTCTTCGAGTGCTGGATGTACTATGTGTAATTTTCCCGCTTAAATCTGCAGCTTAAGCCAGCTTTTCACCCAAAGGATTTCCCACAATCTTAAATCAGCGGAGTTGCTGCATTTTCAAATTAGCACATTTTCAAATTGGCACATTTTCAAATTGGCACATTTTCAAATTAGCACATTTTCAAATTAGCACATTTTCAAATTTTCAAATTTACTTTCTTGAAAGGAATCATTTTCGATATCAAACATTACGCCATCCACGATGGCCCCGGCATCCGGCAAACCGTCTTTCTGAAAGGTTGCCCTTTGTCGTGCTGGTGGTGCCACAATCCCGAAAGCCGAAGCAGGGAAATCTTTTCTTATGAGAAGGAGGAAAGCATCGACGGGCGGAAGATCTGCCAGACTGAAACAGTAGGGCAATCTTATTCGGTTTCCGCATTGATGGCCGAGATTGGGAAAGACCGTATTTTCTTTGAGGAATCCGGCGGCGGCATTACTTTTTCGGGTGGGGAACCTTTGTTGCAATTTGACTTTCTGATGGAAGTTTTAAAAAAATGCCGTCAACAGGAAATCCACACCTGCGTGGATACCACCGGTTTTGTGGCAAAGGAAAAGATGAAAGCAACAGCTGAGTTGACCGATTTGTTTCTCTTCGACCTGAAACAAATGGACGATGAATTGCACAGGCAATACACCGGAGTGAGCAACCGCCTGATTTTGGAGAACCTGAAAATATTGGATGCGATGGGGAAAGAAATCTGGGTTCGTTATCCGCTCATCCCCGGATTCAATGACGATGAAAGCCAAGTTTTCAGGATGCTGGATTTTTTAAGCCGCTTGCAGAAAAAACCTCCGGTACAATTGTTGCCCTACCATAAAATAGGGAAGCACAAATACACCCGTTTTGGGATTGATTATAAAATGAAGGGAGTGGAAGAACCCTCCCAAAAACATATTGAAAAGACAAAAAAATATTTTGAAGATGCGGGCTTTGCCGTGAGGGTTGGGGGGTGAAACTCATTAGCCTGCTCCACGGGTTGAGACCCGTGGAAACTGATGCAAATCCCATCAGTTTCCAGGGCTTACAGTCTGGTAATAATTGCACCCGTATTCTGACTCAGTGAATAACCCGCATCAGTTGCCCCGGGCTTCAGTCCGGGAATAAAAAACAAAAACCATGAACGAAAGAATAGAAAAACTCAGAAACCAAAGCCAGCAGGCCACACCACGCCTTTCGGCAGAGCGCGCCTTACTGGTTACCGAATTTTACAAAAGTAATCTGGCACAGCAAGTGTCAATACCTGTGAAACGTGCCCTTGCTTTTCAGCATATCTTAACCAACAAGCGCATTTGCATCAATGAGGGTGAGCTAATTGTTGGCGAACGCGGACCGGCACCCAAGGCCGTGCCCACTTATCCTGAAATCAACCTCCATTCCCTTGAAGATCTGGAGATTCTGGACAGTCGTCCCAAGGTCTGGTTTAAATCGGATGAAGCGGTCAGAAAAGCTTATCGGGAAATTGTCATTCCCTTTTGGACGGGCAAAACCAACCGCGAAAAGATTTTTGTCAATCTCGATCAGAATTGGCTGGATGCATACGAAGCCGGGGTGTTTACCGAATTCCAGGAGCAGCGTGCCCCCGGTCATACCGTACTTGGGAAGAAGTTATTTGAAAAAGGCTTTTTGGATTTGAAAAAGGAGATTCAACAATCGCTCAACAAGCTGGATTTCTTTGATGACGCATCTGCATTGGACAAACGTGAAGAACTCAAAGCCATGGAAATTGCTGCCGATGCCATCATCCTTTTTGCCCAACGGCACGCTGACAAACTGGAAGAATTGGCACAAACTGAATCCGATGAAAACCGGAAAATTGAGCTGATGGAAATGGCTGTCATCTGTCGGCGGATTCCTGCTCATGCTCCCCAAACTTTCCACGAAGCCCTGCAACATTACTGGTTTATCCATCTTGGGGTGGTTACCGAAGTCAATCCCTGGGACAGTTTCAATCCGGGCCGGCTCGACCAGCATTTGTATCCTTTTTACAAAAGAGAATTGGAAGCCGGTACTTTGACAGAGGAAAGTGCCAAGGAATTGTTGCAGTCGTTTTGGATCAAATTCAACAACCACCCGGCCCCGCCGAAAATCGGGGTGACGGCAAAGGAGAGCAGTACTTACACAGATTTCTCACTGATTAATCTGGGCGGCGTAAAAGAAGACGGTTCGGATGCGGTGAACGAACTTACTTTTGTGCTGCTGGATGTCATTGAAGAAATGCGTTTGCTTCAACCCAGTTCGATGATACAGGTGAGCAAAAAGAACCCCGACCGCTTCATCAAACGCACGGCCCGCATCATCAAAACCGGATTTGGGCAGCCCTCGGTTTTTAATACCGATGCCATCATTCAGGAATTGCTGTTCCAGGGAAAAAGCCTGGTAGATGCCCGCAACGGGGGTGCCAGTGGCTGTGTCGAGACCGGGGCTTTTGGCACGGAAAGTTACATCCTGACAGGTTATTTCAACCTGGTGAAGATTGCCGAACTGACACTGAACAATGGTGTCGACCCCCTTTCCGGAAAACAAATCGGATTACAAACCGGGAAACCGGAAAGTTTTCAATCTTTTGAAGAATTGCTGGTCGCCTTCAAAAAACAACTCACCTATTTTGCCGGCATCAAAATAAAAGGCAGCAACATCATCGACCGGATTTGGGCCGGGAACATTCCGGTTCCATTTCTCTCACTGCTTATCGACGATTGCATCGCCACGGCCAAAGATTACAATGATGGTGGTGCGCGCTACAATACCAGTTACATTCAGGGTGTGGGACTGGGCAGCCTGACCGACATCCTCACTTCCATCAAATACAATGTTTTCGACAAGAAGAAGACAAAAATGAAGGAACTGCTCGAAGCCGTTCGTAAGAATTTTGAAGGGAAGGACGAAATGCGCAACAATTTATTGAACCAAACCCCCAAATACGGCAACGATGATGATTATGCCGATGAACAGGCCACCCGCATTTTCGATATTTTTTACGATGCCGTCAATGGCAGGCCCAACACCAAAGGCGGGCATTTCCGAATTAATCTGTTGCCCACTACTTCGCACATTTACTTTGGAAGCATGACCGGTGCAACACCCGATGGCCGCCTGGCGCACAAACCCCTGTCGGAAGGCATTTCACCCTTTCAGGGCGCCGACCGCAAAGGGCCTTCGGCAGTCATTAAATCAGCGGCCAGGATTGACCATTTGCGTACCGGTGGCACCTTGCTGAACCAAAAATTCAGCCCCGAAATCCTCGAAGACGAAAAAGGGCTGGATTCCCTGGTACATCTCATCAGGGCTTATTTCAGGATGGATGGCCACCACATCCAGTTCAATGTGGTTACGGCCAAAACCCTTCGCCATGCCAAAAAGCATCCCGAAGAACACAAAGACCTGATTGTGCGCGTGGCCGGTTACAGCGATTATTTCAACGACCTCGGTGACGAATTGCAGGACGAAATTATCCGCAGGACAGAGAATACGGCTTTTTAGAAACCTCAGGCTGTTATTTCGTTAAGACCCGCCGGGTCTTTTTTAATCCGGCGGGTCTGGCCTGTGCATAACATTACGTAAAAAACGTAACGTAAAATGCGTAATCCTTTTTAGCAAAAATGCTTTACTTTTATTCTCATTAACAAATTCGTGTTTTCATGCACTTCTGAAAAATGAAAAAGCCCTGCTATGCTTGAAAAATTCTTTCAACTCAAAGCCAACAACACCCGTATTCAAACCGAAGTATTGGCCGGTATTACCACTTTCATTGCCGGGATGTACATCATTATTGTCAACCCGGCCATTCTGGTTGATGCCGGCATTCCATACAGTGCCAGCCTGACGGCGACAGTTGTTTTGAGTGCGCTGACGACCATTGGCATGGGCCTTTATGCCAAAAACCCCATCCTGATGGCGCCGGGAATGGGCATCAATGCCTATTTTACCTACACCGTGGTTCAGGTCATGGGGGTTGATCCCCACATTGCTTTGGGTGCTATTTTCTGGTCGGGCATCGTTTTTATTTTGTTGTCGGTTTTTAACATCCGAACCCATATTATCCAGGCCATCCCCAAAACCATCCGGATAGCCGGGGCTGTCGGCATTGGCTTGTTTATCGCGCTCATTGGTTTGGTGAATTCGGGTTTCATTGTTGCAAAGGCTCCCCTGACCGGCGTGGGTGAAATCAATGCCATGACAGCAACATTCTTGCTGGGACTGCTCATTAGCATTGTGTTGCTGGTGAAGAAATCCAAAGGGGCATTTATTATTGGAATTGTCATTACCACGCTTTTGGCCTGGCCCATTGGCCGTTGGTACGGCGATGCTTCGGCGGTAAACCACGGTCTAAAAACACTGATTAACTGGGACGGTTTTTATGCAGCGCCCGATTTCAGTTGGTTTTTTAAAATGGAAATATTGAAGGCATTGAAATACACCTACATACCGGTAATATTTACCCTTTTGTTTGTGGATATGTTCGACAGCATCACAACCTTTGTGGGTGTGGCCGAAGCGGGAAACCTGAAAGATAATAATGGCGATCCGAGAAACATCAAACAGTCGATGATTGTGGACGGCTTTGCTACTTTTTTGGGAAGTATTTTCGGGACAAGTCCCGGTACGGCTTACATTGAGTCGGCAGCCGGTATTCACGAGGGCGGACGTACCGGGTTGACAGCAGTTGTTGCAGGTTTGCTTTTTCTTCCATTCATGTTTTTCTCTCCCCTGGCTGAGTTGGTACCTTCCATTGCCACTGCCCCGGTTTTGGTTTTGGTGGGTGTTTTTATGGCCGGCCCGCTCAATAAAATCCAATGGCAAAACCTCGAAGAGGCCATTCCCGCTTTCCTGACTATTGTGCTGATTCCTTTAACTTATTCACTTACACAGGGTTTGGTTTATGGTTTGTTGAGTTACACTTTAATCAAGCTGGTCAGGGGCAAAGCAAACGAAATTCCCGTTGGCCTGTACTTCATCGATATTTCTGCTCTGTTGATGCTGGGGGTTGAATACGGGATAATTTGACAAACTGTAAACCCGCTGAGTGGTCCCGCATCCACCCATCAGGTCAGCGCAGGCTCTCAGCGGGTTTTTTTCAACCCGGCGGGTCATAAGGAAATTCCCGGTCATTTCACGATGCTTCATTTTCCAATATTGGCACTAAACAACGCTTCCAGGTCCTTTGGACGCTGGAAGGTTGTTTTTATATCCCCTGCTTATTATTCGTATACTTTGTAATTAATGTTATCCGCAAATCCTGAAACATTTTTAAAACCGCATTTTGCCGCTCGATGGTCAGGTCGGTAATGTACTTTTTGGCTTTTTTCGGACTTTTTTTGTAGAGGTCGGTAAAAGTTTTGTCCACTTCTTTTTGCTCATCGAAGAAGGATTGTTCCATCGGATCACGAACAGCATGCAAATCTTTCACGGCATCCTGCCAGCGGAGGTAGAGCAGGTTGTCCACGAAGTCAACGGCCCAGCGCATGGAGTTTTCGTCGAACTTATTTTTGTCGTAGGTTTTGTAACATTCCGCCACATCGGTAATGCCGGCGTACATGGGTACGTAGGCGCTGGTAAATGCATTGTCCACATAAAACCAGTAGATGCCGGCTACTTCACGGGGCAGGCCTTCGCGTAACTGGGCAATCATGCCGTACTCGCCACGGGCACGGGCCACATTGCGGCGCCGGTTGATTTTAAGGAGTTTTCGTAATTCTTCAGTAGGGAAGGGTGTGGCCAGGGCAGAGCGAACCATTTGGCCTTCCTTATTCGGGAAATACCAGCCGGGGGCATTTTCCTTGTCGTAAATGGTTCCCGAAAAGGTGGAACGCTGGTAGGCCATCACATCCTGCACCGAGATTTTCTTCACGGGTTTTACGCTGAAAGGATAAATGGACAGGGGTTCCACAAACTGCGTATATTGGTCATCGCCTTTGAAAGGGTCCGTTGTCCAGCGGTTGGGCAGGTTGGGCAAATCAGGAGAAAACGTAGCAAAAAACAGCCAAAAGCGGCTGGTGGCCCACTCACGGGGAACGGGCGCATAAACATCCTGCCAGATAAATGCTTTGCCACTTTCGGGATCAAACCAACCCCGTTCAATGGCTTCGCTTTTGTAATTAACGGAGGCCCTGAAATTTTCGGTATCATTGATGTCAATTTGCTTGATGATGCTCCAGTTGGGAATCATGGTAACCTCATCGTCGGGCAGGCGTTGTGCCGCCCAGATGGCACCGGGTTTGCCACTTTCGGGAGTCCAATCGTTGCCAACAGCAAATATTTCCAGCACCCACACCTCTTTGGTGTCGGCCAAAACCAGGGTTTCCGATTCGCCCACACAGGATGGCCGGAAACCATATTTTTCCATCAAAGCAGTGATGAGTTTCAAGGCCTCGCGGGCTGTTTTAGTACGCTGCAAGGCCAGAGCCTGGGCTTGCTCGACGGTCATGATTTGCTTGCAGATTTCCATATCGAGTTTCAGCTCATCGCGCATGCTGGTGGTGCTTTCGCCGATGGTGAGTTGCCACTCGTTCATTTGCGGATAGGCCGACTGGAAATAGCTGTAAGTTTCGCTCACTTGTGGAATCATCCCGAGCGTATCACCATAATCGCCCAAAGGCCTGCCCAGGTCAACCATGCCCCAGTAAACGGGCGTCATCGCCCCTTTGGCAAAATTTTGTCCGGGCATCACATGCACGCGGCAATCGGGGCCGGCATCGGTATGTGAAACGATAATGGAGCCATCGGCAGTGGCATTTTTTCCGGCGATGATTACCGTGCAGGCGTAGCTGTTAAAACTGTATGCATTAATCAATACAACAAAGAAAAAGAGGAGAATTTTTTTCATGATTCTTATTTTGAGGGTTTGCAAAAACGGATTGGTAAATTTAAAAATCTTTACAAGTCATCAGGGAAATATTTTCTGTTGACATATCAATCGGAAATAGAATTCGCTATTCACCGACCAGTCTCCTGCTTTCACCGATTTGTCGTTTCCCACCTCAGCCCACCCCATTACATTTGCCGCATAAAACAAAAAAACATCACAATGGAAACCAAAAACACCAACCATAAAAGCACTGCCGGAATTATCCTGTTGGTCATCGGACTTGCTTTATTATTCAACAATTTCGACTGGATTCAGTTTCCGGTTAAACATTACATCTTTTCATGGAAAACCCTTTTGATCGGGATAGGAATTATCCTGATTGCTGCACGGGAGAAATATGTCGGTGGCGCCTTCATGATCGGCCTCGGACTTATTTTCTGGTCTCCCGAAATCTTTAATTACCAATTTACATTGCATCAGATTTTCTGGCCTGCATTGCTGATTGTTTTCGGAAGCGTGTTGTTACTAAAAACCTTTGTCCCTTGCGACAGGGATCGTTTCAGAAGGAACAGGCATAAGGCCTGCGAAGCAGAAGTGGTCAGTTTTTCGGAGGTAAAGGAAGATAAAAAATAATTCCTGAAAAGGGGCCAAGGTCGTGCGGAGCTGGTTCGTTCCCGGTAAATTACGGTTTATTGATCAAGCTCAGCAGTTTGTTACCAGCCAAAAGACACAGCCTTTTCCCTCACATACATGCCCACTGCTCCTCCCCCCTTGTTTCAGGTTTCGGGTTGTAAGCTGAAACATTCCATCCATTAATCGGCAAAGCCTAAGCCGGACAAGCCATAAAAGTTTAAGCGCAGGAGCTACTGGTACAGCACCGCTGAAATTGTCAAACCTGATGCCTGCATACTTTCTCCGTCCGAATTTCGTTAATGCGACAGCAACAGCACTATTATTTTATACTTTTGCACCAAAAGCGAAAAACGTGACCGATAGTTTAGTAATTATCCCCACTTACAACGAAAAAGAGAACATCGAAAAAATCATCAGAACGGTGTTTCAACTTAAGAAATCCTTCGATGTTTTGATTGTTGAAGACAACAGCCCTGACGGAACAGCCGACATTGTAAAGAGGCTGATAAAAGAATTTCCCGACCGCCTTTTTATTCACGAAAGAAAAGGGAAACTGGGACTGGGAACTGCCTATATCGCTGGTTTTAAATGGGCGCTGGAAAGGACTTACGGCTTCATCACCGAAATGGATGCAGACTTTTCGCACAACCCCAACGACCTGGAGCGCCTCTACCATGCCACGGCCGTCGAAGGTGCCGATGCAGCAGTGGGCTCAAGGTACATCAAAGGGGTAAATGTAGTCAACTGGCCCATGGGCAGGGTGCTCATGTCGTACTTTGCCTCTTCTTATGTACGCCTGGTTACCCGCATGCAGATAATGGATACTACTGCCGGTTTTGTTTGCTGGACGAGAAAAGTGCTCGAAACCATCGACCTCGATAAAATCAAATTCGTGGGCTATGCTTTTCAAATCGAGATGAAGTATACTGCCGTCAAGCTTGGCTTTCATGTTGCCGAGGTCCCCATTATTTTTACCGACCGGACAGAAGGCACTTCCAAAATGAACAAGAGTATTTTCCGTGAAGCCATCTTTGGCGTAATGCAATTAAGGCTTCGGGGGATGATGGGGAAAATAAAACCCGTAAAATCATTGTAATCATGGCATCTTCTCCGGGAAAGTTGGTGATCAAAGGCGCCTTAATCGTCAACGAAGGCCAAATCTTCAAAGGGGACGTTTTTGTGGAAGGACAAATTATTTCCGGGGTTGTTCCTTCCGGCAGCACGGAAAGTCGAATGAACCAAAGCGGTTACGAAACCATCCCCGCCGAAGGGCTGTACCTCCTCCCCGGGGTGATTGATGATCAGGTTCATTTTCGCGAACCCGGACTGACTTACAAAGGCGATATTTATTCCGGGAGCCGTGCGGCAGTGGCAGGGGGCATCACCAGTTTTATGGAAATGCCGAACACCAACCCACCGGCACTTACCCAGGAACTACTGGAAGAAAAATACCAGCTCGCCTCCCAAAAGTCGCTGGCAAACTATTCCTTTTATATGGGTGCCTCCAACAACAACCTGGAAGAATTGTTGAAAACTGATCCGGCAAGTGTTTGTGGTATCAAAGTTTTTATGGGATCGTCCACCGGAAACATGCTGGTTGACGACGAACAGGTTTTAGAAGATATTTTTGCCAACGCACCTGCTTTGGTTGCGGTACATTGCGAAGATGAAGAAACAGTACAGGCCAACAACCGCGCATTTCTTGAAAAATATGGCGAACAGGCACCAGTAACAATCCATCCGTTAATCCGTTCGGAAGATGCCTGTTATTTGTCTTCGTCCAGGGCTGTGAAACTGGCGAAAAAGCACAATACGCGCTTGCATGTTTTGCATTTGTCAACAGCCCGCGAAATGGAGTTGTTCGACAATACCCTCCCTTTGGCAGAGAAAAGAATTACGGCAGAAGTTTGTGTTCACCACCTTTGGTTTTCAGATGCAGATTATCCGCAAAAGGGAAACCTCATCAAGTGGAACCCTGCGATAAAAACGCTGCATGACAGGAATGCCCTTCGCGAAGCACTGCTCAATGACCGCATTGATGTTGTTGCCACCGACCACGCACCCCACACAATGGAGGAAAAAGAGCGTTCCTATTTTCGGGCACCTTCCGGGGGGCCGATGGTCCAGCACTCGTTGCCTGCCATGCTCGAACTTTCAAAAGAAGGAATCATCCCACTGGAAAAAGTAGTCGGGAAAATGTGCCACAACCCCGCCATTTTGTTCCGGGTCCGAAAACGGGGCTTCATCCGCAAAGGCTTTTTTGCCGACCTGGTATTGGTGGACCTGAATGATTCGGTGGAAGTTAAAAAAGACAACATATTGTACAAATGCGGATGGTCGCCCATGCAAGGCCTGACCTTTCATTCACGTGTAAAGCAAACTTTTGTGAACGGCCATCTGGTCTTTAACAACGGAATATTTGATGAAAGTAAAAAAGGCAGGCGCTTACTGTTTGACCGTTGGAAATAATGGCAAACCCGCATTTTAATGCCCGTAACTTGTTAATGACAGAACCGATATAAATTTTAAATTGAAGATAGAAATGAGAAAGATTGTTTTTGCAACCATGATTGCCGTACTGTTTACGGCCTGCAACACTGAGGGGGGAAAAAGCCCGCAAAAAGAGACCAGCGTACTCGGGGATAACGAAGTGGTAATGTCAACTTTTGCCAACGGGGTGGCCCAGGTTACCTGGGAATATGGCAATGTCGACGGAAAAAGGGTCCCGGTTTACCAAAGGGAATACAACGAAGACGGAACACTGTTTAAAGAAGGCCCCCTGAAAAACCAGCGGCGGGACGGCGCCTGGAAATCCTATTACCGTGACGGTACTTTATGGAGCGAGCGCATTTATAAAAATGGTTTGGTAAATGGAAAGACGGTTACTTATTTCTCCAACGGAAAGAAGCGCTACGAAGGATATTTCACGAATTCATCCAAAAGCGGTACCTGGAAATTCTGGAACGAAGAAGGCGAATTTGTCAAAGAAGTGGACATGGATAAAAAGGAATAACCCCCAGGGGGGTTTGAAGACAACCATTACTGCTATCAGAGGGGATTCCTGGCTGCGACAACTGTTTTTCAGGAAGCAAATGTTCCTTGCCCAATGAAACTAAAATAACTTGATACCATGCAAAACAAAGTCGATTTCCTCATTATCGGAACGGGAATGGCCGGTTTGATTTACGCCCTGAAAGTTGCCCCTCACGGGAAGGTCTGCCTGCTCTCCAAAACCTCAATCGACGACACGGCCACAAGCCATGCCCAGGGTGGGATAGCTGCCGTGATGTATTCGCCCGATAATTTTGAAAAACACATCTCTGATACCATTCGGGCAGGGGCCGGCCTGAATGACGAAGAAATTGTCAGGATCACGATTTTGGAATCAACAGAACGCATTCGTGAACTCATTGATTGGGGCACCCAATTCGACAAGGAAAAATCAGGGAAATATGCCCTGGCAAAAGAAGGCGGCCACTCCGAATTCCGCATCTTGCACCACAAGGACAATACCGGATTCGAGATACAGCGGGCACTCAGCAAGAAAGTGCAGCACCACCCGAATATCAAAGTGCTCGAAAACTACTTTTCCATCGACCTGATCACACAGCACCACCTAAATGAAGACGTCAGCCGGATACGCCGCGACATCAGCTGCTTTGGGGCGTATGCTTTCAATAAAGAAACCGGCGACATTAAAACCATCCTGGCGCGCACAACCATGCTCGCTACGGGTGGCTTGGGCAATGTTTACCAAACAACAACCAACCCGGTTTTTGCCACCGGCGACGGCATCGCCATGGCCTACCGCGCAAAAGCACGGGTGGAACATCTGGAATTTGTACAGTTTCACCCGACCTCGCTTTACAATCCCGGCGAAAAACCTTCTTTTCTGATTACAGAAGCCATGCGCGGCGCGGGAGCCATCCTGAAAACCAGAAAAGGTGTTCCCTTTATGGAAAAATATGACCGGCGAAAAGAGCTTGCACCCCGCGACATCGTGGCGCGTGCCATCGACAACGAAATGAAACTTTCGGGTGATGAGTTTGTTTACCTTGATGCCCGAACCATCAGTAAAGAGGAAATACTGAACCACTTCCCGACAATTTATGCCAAATGCCTGAGCATCGGCCTCGACATTAGCAATGAAATGATTCCGGTTGTGCCGGCAGCCCATTATTCCTGTGGGGGGATTAAAACCGACAAAGACGGCCTGACAAGCATCAACAACCTGTATGCCTCCGGCGAAGTGGCCAGTACCGGTTTGCATGGTGCCAACCGGCTTGCCTCGAACTCATTACTCGAATCGGCGGTGTTCTCGCACCGTTCTGCCGAACATGCCATCGCTCATTTTAAAGAAAGCGAAATCGCCGGCTCCGTCCCGGAGTGGAATGCCGAAGGGACCATCATGAACGAAGAAATGATTTTAATCACCCAGTCGAAGAAAGAAGTACAGTCGATAATGAGCAACTACGTGGGGATTGTCCGTTCCAACTTGCGTTTAAACCGTGCCCTGAACCGGCTGGAAATTATTTATCGTGAAACCGAAGATTTGTATAATAAATCTGTCATAACCGAGCCGATTTGTGAATTGCGCAACCTGATAAACGTGGCTTATCTAATCATTAAAATGGCCATGAACCGCAAAAAAAGTATCGGCCTGCATTACAATATTGATTACCCGGAAAAAACCAAAACTTAACTTTTAGCGCATAACTTCAACCTGAAACCATCCGTCATGGCCCTTATCAAATCAGTAAAAGGAATCGAACCCCGGTGGGGCAACAATTGTTTTATTGCCGATAACGCAACCCTCACGGGGGATGTAATCATGGGAAACGATTGTAGTGTTTGGTTTAATGCCGTTGTACGTGGCGATGTGCACTACATCCGCATCGGAAACAATGTCAACATCCAGGATGGCGTTGTTATCCACTGTACTTACCGTAAGGCACCGGTCAATATTGGGAACAACGTGTCGATTGCCCATCGGGCTATTGTTCATGGTTGTATGATTCAGGACAATGTCCTGGTGGGGATGGGAGCTGTTTTAATGGATGGCGTGGTGGTTGAGAAGAACTCGGTAATTGCTGCTGGTGCTGTGGTTTCTAAAAATACAATTGTCAAGTCGGGAAGTGTTTATGCCGGTGTTCCCGCAAAAAAAATAAAAGAAGTCGATACGTCCCTGCTCGAAGGCGAAATTCTGCGCATTTCAAATAATTACAATATGTACGCCGGTTGGTATGACTGACAATTGGCGTAGGAAGACAGTTTGTAACCAGCCAAAAGGCAAAGCCTAAAGAAAATTACCACGCCCGCTGATTTCTATATTTTATTAAAAAAACAGCCTTTCCAAAAAAAGTATATCTTTGCCGCCTTTTTAGTTGCAGATACAACCTTATAATGGCGCAGCAGGCAGGAGATTTCTTTGGCCGGTGGATTGGCATCAGTGCACACAGGCTTTCGCACCTCATGACAAGAACCCTTCAGAAGAATGGTTTTGAGATGACACATGAACAGTTGGTGTTGTTGATGATCATTTCGCGGGAAAAAGGGATAAACCAAAAAGAACTGGCGAAAAAACTGGATCGGGACAAAACTTCCATCGCCCGCTCTATCAGCAAACTGGAAAGGGATCATAAAGTCGTTCGTATCCAGACAGCCGGCGACAAAAGAATCAATAATTTATACCTCACCAAAGAAGGGCTACAACTGCTGAGCAACATACGTCCTGTTGTTAAAATGGTAAGGGAACAATTGAAAAAGGGATTCTCGCCGCAAGAAATAGAATCGGTGGTTTCTTTCATGAAAAGGCTGACCAAAAAAATAGTGGAACTGGAAAACAAGTTGTAGTTGCAACCAATAATGTTAATTGGAAAGCGGAAAATATTGGAAGACAAAAAAAATTGAAACCCGGCACCAAAAGAACAGACACAGGCTTGCCATTTCAGTCCCCTTTTTTCCAAATCAAAAATACGTAATCATACAAAGGAAATAAAATGACTGTAAGAAAAACATGGATTATTGCCATTCTTGTACTGGTGCTGGGGGGCTTTGGATACAAGTATATATCGGGACTGAAAAAGAGCCCGAAACGAAAAACAGAATCGCGTACTGTTGTGGCGCCGTTTCTCCTTGTGAAAAACAAAGCCCTGCCCCTGATTGTTGAAGCTTCGGGGCAACTGATTGCCAAAAACCGCATCGAAATTTATTCCGAAGTCAACGGGGTGCTCCAAAAAACAAAGAAAGACTTCCGGGCCGGTATGCCCTTTCGCAAAGGGGAATTGATGATCAGTGTGGACGCCACCGAACACACAGCCAATTTGTATGCCCAGCGCAGCGAATTCCAAAACCTGGTTACTTCCCTCTTGCCCGACCTGAAGCTGGAATTTCCCGAAGAAATCGAAAAGTGGGACAACTACCTCAACAGCATCAGCATTGAAAAAAGTCTGCCACCCATACCGGAAACACATTCCAAAAAAGAGAAGTTCTTTGTTACGGGAAGAAAAGTGTACAGCACTTATTACAATATTAAAAACCTTGAAGCACGACTGGAAAAGTATTCAATCAGGGCACCTTTTACGGGTATTGTTACACAGTCGAACATCAATCCCGGAGCTTTGGTGCGTACCGGACAAAAAATTGGCGTGTTCAGCAATACCGACCTGTTTGAACTGGAGCTCTCAGTAAAAGCTTCCGACGCTGCTTACGTAAAAGTAAACGACAAAGCAACAATCACCTCTTCGGACAAGGGGCAGCAGTGGACAGGGTTTGTTTCGCGCGTTAATGCAGCCATCGACCTGAATACCCAAACAGTCTCCGTATTTATTGAAACCAAAGGGGAGGGCATGAAAGAGGGGATGTTCCCGAATGCGCGTATCACTTGTGGAACGCATCAAAATGCGTACGAAATCCCAAGGAATTTACTGACGGAGAATGAGTTTATTTATACTATTTCCAATGACAGTACTATCGTAAGGACCCGAATCCGGCCCATCCGCTTTCTGGAGAAATCAGTCATTGTAAAAGGCATTCCCGATCAGACGAAGGTCCTTGGAAAAAATATTCCGGGTATTTTTTCGGGGATGAAAGTCGTTCCAGTCCCAATGGACCAAGCCCGGGCAGAAACACTTTAGGCATGAAAACGCCTTTGAACCGACGGGATAACCCGTCGGTTCACGCACGAGAATGATTATCGCAAGAATGTAAATACATGAAAAAAATAATTGCATACTTTATCAAATACCCGGTTGCGACCAATGTCTTCATCCTGGCTTTTGTGTTGTTTGGCAGCATTTCCATGCTCAGCCTGAAATCCTCCTTTTTTCCCTTAAACGAAAGCAGGGTCATCAGTATCCAGCTGGCGTATCCCGGTGCCTCGCCCGAAGAAATGGAAGAGGGTGTTGTCCTGAAAATCGAGGACAACCTGCGTGGGGTTACCGGTATCGAACGGGTAACTTCGGTTTCCTCGGAAAACACGGCAACCATTACCGTTGAGGTGTTCAAGGACTTTCAAACCGATTTGGTACTCGAAGATGTGAAAAATGCAGTCAACCGGATTAACTCTTTCCCCGTGGACATGGAACCCGCCGTCATTTTCAAAAACGAAATGCTCAACAAAGTGATTACTTTTTCCGTTAGTGCAGATAACATTTCGTTGAAATCGCTGAAACAAATTGGTCGGCAAATTGAAGACGATCTGCGTGGGATTCAAGGCATTTCGAAAGTGGAATTATCGGGTTTCCCGGAGGAAGAAATCGAAATTGCCGTAGATGAAAATACCCTTCGTGCCTACAACCTCACCTTTGAAGAAGTGGCCAGCGCCGTTAAAAAGGCCAACCTCGATATTACCGGTGGAAAGATTAAAACCGAAAAAGAAGAATACCTCATCAGGGGGCGCTTTAAGCAGTATTTCGGCCACGAGCTCAACAACATCATCATCCGTTCTGATATGAGCGGAAAAGTGATCCGCCTGATGGATATTGCGGTAGTGAACGACCGCTGGTCGGAGAACCCCAACCGTATTGAAGTGGATGCCGAGCCTTCGGTGGAAATTGATGTCCAGACTACCAACAACGAAGATTTTTTGCAGGCAGCGGACAACATCAGGAAATACATCAGGACTTTTAATGAAAAAGAATCCGGTGTACATGCTGTTATCGTGCACGACAGGTCGGTCAACCTGATTGAAAGGCGGGCATTGCTTGTACAGAACGGAACCATGGGCATGCTGCTGGTGCTCCTTTTCCTTTCACTCTTTCTTAACCCCCGCATGGCCTTTTGGGTGGCAGTGGGCTTGCCCATTTCCTTTTTCGGGATGTTCATTCTGGCCGATATTTACGGGGTAACCATCAATGTCATTTCGCTTTTCGGGATGATAGTGGTTGTCGGTATTTTGGTGGATGACGGCATTGTAATTGCCGAAAACATCTATCACCACTACGAAAAGGGGAAAAACCCCATCCGTGCGGCCATCGACGGCACCATGGAAGTGTTGCCTGCCATTGTTTCGGCCATCATCACCACCATCATTGCCTTCTCTACTTTCTTTTTTCTCGACGGGCGCATCGGCGACTACTTCGGCGAACTTGCTTTTGTGGTAATTGCCACGCTTGTAATTTCGCTCATCGAAGCTATTATTATTTTGCCCTCCCACCTGGCGCACTCGAAAGCCCTGCGCGGCGAGCGGTCACAAAACAGGATCGTTCAATTTATGGACAAAGTGATGTTTTGGATGCGCGATAAAACCTACGCACCCTTCCTTCGCTTTGCCCTGAACAACAAGGCGCTCATTTTCGCTGTTATTATTACCTTGTTTGTTTTAACGCTGGCTTCTTTCAAAGGCGGGATAATCCGGGGAACATTTTTTCCGTTCATCGAACGCGACAACATCAGCATTACGCTGAAGATGCCTTCAGGAAGCAACGAAATGATTACCGAAGCCTGGATTGACAAGATTGAGGCAGCTGCCTGGGAGGTGAATGAGGATATTAAAAAGGAGCGCGAAGACGGGCTTGGTGTGATTAAGCACATCGAGAAAAAAATCGGCCCCACAACTTCTGACGGCAGCCTGAACCTGATCCTGCTGGAAGGTGAAACAAGAAACATGGCCAGCTTTGTCATTGCCAATGCCATTGCCAAAAAAGCAGGCCCGGTGTTGGGAGCCGAGTCATTGTCTTATGGTGCCGGCGGTTCATTTGGCAAGCCGGTTTCGGTGGCTTTTCTGGGCAACAACCTCGAAGAACTTGAAGGCGCAAAAGCTGACCTAAAAGCCGAGTTGAACAAACTCAGTGCGCTCAAAGATGTGAACGACAACGACAGGCTGGGCATTAAAGAGATTGATGTTAAGCTAAAAGACAAGGCCTACATGCTTGGCCTGACCCTGCAGGATGTGCTGGGGCAGATTCGCTCCGGATTCTTCGGGAGGGAAGTCCAGCGCCTGCAACGTGGCAGGGATGAAGTTAAAATCTGGGTGCGCTACAGCGAAGAGGGGCGCTCATCTATTACCAACCTTAGCGAAATGTTTATTTCGACTCCTTCAAAAGACCGTGTGCCTTTTGGAGAAATTGCCACTTATTCGATAAAGCGCGGTATCGTCTCCATCAACCACCTCGATGGCAAACGCCAAATTGTTGTTGATGCCGACCTTGTTGACGAAACCACTTCGGTAACTGACATCCTGGAGGATGTTCAGCAAAATATTGTTCCGGGAATCCTGGCTAAGTACCCGTCAGTTACAGCGCTCTTCGAGGGCCAGAACAGGGAAGCCCAAAAGACTTCCTCTTCGGCGGGCAGGGTACTGCCGGTTGTTTTTTTCCTGATTATTGCCATCATCACTTTTACATTTCGGTCGTTCGGGCAAACCATGCTTTTGTTTGTCCTTATTCCTTTCAGCCTGATTGGTGTTGCCTGGGGACACTGGGCACACGGCATCCCGGTCAATATTCTTTCGATGCTGGGTGTTATTGCACTCATCGGAATATTGGTCAACGACGGCCTGGTGCTGGTCACTAAATTCAACCTTTATTTAAAGGAAGGCATTCCGTTTAAAGAAGCTGTTTACCAGGCAGGTGTTTCCAGGTTCAGGGCTATTTTCCTCACCTCGGTAACAACCGTTGCCGGGCTTGCCCCCCTTATCCTTGAAAAAAGCATGCAGGCCCAGTTTCTAATCCCCATGGCAATTTCGGTGGCTTACGGAATTACCATGGCTACAGTACTTACCCTTGTACTGTTACCGGTTTTACTGGTTTCGTTAAACAGTGCGAAACGATTCCTTCATTTCCTGTGGGAAGGCGAGTGGGCTGCCGCCGAACAATTTGAAACAGCCATACAAGAACTTAAATCTGAAAACGATGAATTCAATAAATAGGGTTTTGATTATCCTGTTCATGATTGCTGCTTTCCCGGCAGTGGGACAGTCTGTACCTGATTCTGTCCTGTCATTGCCAAAAGCTGTGCAAATTACCATGCAGCGGAATTATGACATCCGGATTGCAAAAAACAACATCCGGATTGCCGAAAACAATGCCGGTGTTTTGAATACTGGATACCTTCCCCAGCTCGTTGGTAGTGCTGGCGGAACATACAACAAAAATAATTCGGACCTGACGTTTTTTACCGGGGATAAAGTCTCCCGTGAAGGGGCTGTCTCAAAAACCTACAACGCTGCACTGGGCTTGAACTACCGTTTATTTGACGGCATGAACCGTCACTATAACAACAAAGTGTTGAAAGCCGATTACAGCCTTTCGGAACTACAGGCCAGGGCAGTTATTGAAAATACACTTATCGCACTTGTCCGTTCGTATTACGAAGTGGCCAACCTGAGCGCACGCATCGAAAATATTAAGCGGACAATCAATATTTCGAACATTCGGTACAACTACGTCAAAGACCAGTATTTTTATGGGCAAGCCACCGAGCTTGATTTGCTCAATTCGGAAGTCGATTTAAACAATGACAGCATTAATTTTATCAACACCAGGCGCGAACTCGAACTGGCTGAAAACAACCTGAATGTCATTTTAAGCCTGGAAATGGACACCCCGTTCCGAGTAGATACCCTGGTAAACTACGCGGTGGGTATTGAAAAGGAATTAATGTTGGAAAGCGCACTCAACCGCAATGTAGATTACCTGATTGCACAGCAGAACAAAAACATATCTGACCTGCTGATTAAACAAAGCAAATCGGGTTACATACCTACGCTCGACATTAATGGAAATTATGGCGTTTCAGGATTGAACAGTGATCTGGGCAATCTGCTGGCACAACAAAGCACAGGATTCACTACAGGCATTACCTTAAACTGGAATCTTTTTGACGGGGGAAGGACACGGACCAACGAACTGAATGCCCGTATTGCCCTTGAGAACTCGAACCAACAACTTGCGCAGTCGAAAACGGAACTGGAAAGGCAGATCTCAGACGCGTATTCGAACTATTCCAATGCCCTGTTTGTACTGAGGGCTGAAGAAAAGAACAAACAGACCAATCGCATGAACCTTTCGAGATCGGGAGAAATGTTCCGACTGGGGCAAATCTCTTCCATCGACTTCAGGAAGGCGCAGGTTGACCTGGAAGATTCCATCAACCGCTACAACGAAGCCTTGTATTTTGCTAAAATTGCCGAACTGGAGCTGATGAAACTGGCAGGCTTGTTTTTAGATGAACTTTAATCGCTGAATCAGTCGAGCAAAAGGCCCTGTTCTACCATTATTATTATTTCCCTGCTGGCTGATACTGTGTTCTATACGTATTGAGCAATCATTTTATTTGGAATAAATTCAAATAAACCCCGGTTTTTACTTGCTATTTTAATTCTTTGTAGTATTTTTGCAGCTAGTTTTCAGATCCTGACCAATCTAAAACCGGAGTATTTAATATACCATAGTAACCAAAACCTTTGTATTGCATTACGCTTGTCATTGCGGGCGGGCAACAAATCGTTTAGCTGTTGTCCCTGCTGAGATGAGTATTTAGGCGCTGCGAAGGTTTAATTATATATACACAACGTTCTTTGTTTTTGATTTTGACCAATCTATAAAACTAACTTTATTTATCATGAAAAAATTTACAGTGTTACTGCTGATGCTGTTCGCATTGAGCAGTTTTCTAAATGCCACTACTTTTACTTCTGCCGGTAGTGGCGATTGGAGTGACGGTACTACCTGGGATCAGGGTTCGGTACCTGGTTCTAATGATGACGTTGTTATTCTGCCGGGGCATACAATTGCCCTTGACCAGGATGATAAAGTCAGGAACTTAACTATTCAATCCGGTGGTGAGCTAATCGGAAACAAGAAAATAGAGCTCAAAGACGACCTTCTTGTATACGGGTATATGGAGGTAAAAGAAATAATAAAAGCCGACAATATCGAAGTTGCAGTTGGCGGTACATTAAAGGTGACCGACAAAATTGCAGAGATTAAGGATGACCTTGTTGTTTATGGGTACATGGAAGTTGGAAAGATAGAAAAAGTTGACAACATTAATGTTGCTGCAGGAGCCACCCTGAAAGTAACCGACAAACTCGAAGAGGTTAAAAACACGCTGACAGTTAGTGGCCTAATGGAGGTCAAAGAAATTGCCGATGTCAAGCATATTGATGTAAAACTTGGGGGAACACTGACGATAACAGATGCCGGCAAAGAACTGGAGATTCAAAAGAACGGAACATTAAATGTTAGCGGAACCCTGAATGTTGGTAAACTGAAGATAAACGACAAAGCAACCTCGGTTACCATTGACGGAACGCTTACCGTAAGCGATAAGCTGACAAACAAAAAAGTGTCAATAACTGGTTTGGGCGAAGTTTCTGCCAACGAGTATAAAGATTTTAATGGAAACCCGGGTTCCCTTTTCGGAGACGGAAACCCTACCAATGGCGTTACCTATTACGGTGCCCCGCATTGGAAAGAAGGCCTGAGCAGTACTGACTGGAACCTGTCGGCCAACTGGGAAACCGGTAATGTCCCTTCAGCTACGATAAGTGCCGTGATCAGGAATACAACAGGCTCCTCACCCATAATTTCAACAACGGGCAACAACGCAAAGTCCCTCATTATAGAATCTGGCTCCCTTACTATTGAAGCCGGGGCAGAGCTGACAGTTGCAGAAGATGTTATCAACACGGTGGGTAATGCAGGACTCATTATCCAGTCTGACAATACCGGTTCAGGCTCATTGATTTTCGCATCGGGAACACCCGCTGCAACTGTGCAGTGTTATGTGGATGCAGGGGCATGGCACCAGGTGTCTTCAGCTACTGATGCAACCAATACCAGCGATTTTTATGAGACCGGCAATGATTCCTGGTTAGTGAACCATACGGAATCAACCAATGCTTGGACATACATCATTAACACAGATTCCGCATTAAGCCAGAACCAGGGCTTTGATTATTGGGTAACTACGGCACGTACTGTTGCCTTTACCGGAAACCTGACAGCAACGGACCAGAGTCCTTCACTGGCATACAGTGGCAGCGCTTCTACGCAGGGCTGGAACCTTTTGGGCAACCCTTTTTCTTCCGCCATCGACTGGGATGCAGGAAGTTGGGGAACCAATATTTCGGGAACAGTTTATATCTGGGATGCTGCTTTTAACGGTGGCGACTACAGAACCTGGAACGGGGCTACCGGTGATCTGACTGATGGTATTATCCCATCAGGGCAAGGATTTTTTGTGCAGGCCACATCAGCAGGCAGCTTTACCATCCCGGAAGCAGCCAGAATTCATAGTGCACAGTCGTTTTATAAGTCGGCAAACGATAGCGAACCGACACAATATGTACGTATCCAACTGGATGGAAACGGTTACGGAAATACGGTTTATGTAGGATTTCCGGAAAATGGAACAGATGGCTTTGACTACAAAGGCGACGCCACAAAACTGTATTCTTCAACAGAATCACCACAAATATTTGTTGTTGAAAATGAAAAAGAATTGTGCATCAACGCCAATGCACCGTTGACAGTAAACGGAAAAACAGTCCCCTTATACCTTGTACAGGTTATTGAGGGCGATTATACCCTGACAATTTCGGACCTTGAGCAGTTGCCCGGTGCAGCTGTTTTGCTCGAAGACCTGAAAACAGGAGTTACACACGACTTTAACCAATCGGCCCAGTACAGTTTTACGGCTTCTCCGGACGACAACCCTGCTCGTTTCAACCTGCATTTTACCGGTACCCCCAATGGAATCGGCGATGATTATGAAATGGGGTCCGGGATTAACATCTATGCCAGCCAAAAGACGATTTACATCCGCTCCACTGACGAAGTAGCAAATCAGCCGGGTATGGTTTACGTTTACGATTTAATGGGCAGAATGATTGCACAAAAAGATTTACAAAAAGGTGAATTGATTCAACTTACTGTAAACCTGAACAACAGCTACGCAATTGTTAAGGTGGTGAAAGAAGGCAAGATTAAAACCGGAAAGGTATTTATTAAATAGTTCGGGGCAAGGTTTTCCAAACGGAATGACCGCTATTGAATTAATCGAATAAAAAAAACAGAATTTAAATATAAAAGGCATGAAAAGGATAATAAATAATTTGCTCAAAGCTTTTGCGATACTCTTGTTGGCAGGAACTACTTATACTGTATCGGCCCAACCACCTCCACCTCCCGGCGGTGCCGGCGGTGCCGGCGGAAGCCAGGGGGATAAACTGGGGGGGAATGCCCCTGTTGGTGGAGGAATGCTCATTTTGCTGGGCCTGGGCCTGGCATACGGAGGGAAAAAACTGTACGATTTACGTGAGGAAACAAAGGGGGAGATCATTTAGTGTCTCCCGATGAGTTCTGCTCCCCGGGCCCTTTCTGGCTGAAAGAAACCCATACCTAGAATTAAAAAGGCTGAGTGTTACCACTCGGCCTTTTTTCTTGACTGATACCCGATTACGAATCAAACTGTTCCCTTGGGTTCATTTCAATCCCAAAGGTGCTTTCAAAGTATTTTATACATACAATTGATAACAACAAGTAAAAGAAACCTTTTCCCGGAAGTTCGGGGAATGGCACCTGGCTTTGGAATTTATCAGGGAAAAGATAAAGCGCGAAGACAAAGCCAAAAAAAACCCGCTTTGTCAGCGGGTTTTTTGTGTATAAAAGATTTTCTCTATTTGATTCCCAGCTTGGTTTTCACCAGGGGAAGGATATTGTCACCATTCTCATAAAAAACAATGGCGCCGGTTCCCACATCAAAAACATAGTTGTAATTGTTCTCCCTGCTCACATCGTCAATGGCTTTTTTCACCCTTTCGATCAAGGGGTTAAACAAGTCCTGCTGCTTGTCCTGCATGTCCTGGTCGGCAGAAGCCTGAAAAGCCTGAATTCGTTGCTGAAGGTCTGTAATTTCTTTTTCTTTTGTTTGCCTGATTAAATCCGACATGGTTGCAACATTTTCCTGATACTTCTGCAATTTGGTCTGGTATTCCATGGCCATGGTGTTCATTTGTTCATCCAGATAATTCGCGTAGTTTTTTAACTCCTGCTGTAAGGAATCTGTTTCGGGCATTAATGAAAGAATCTCATTCGAGTCGATATAACCTAATTTCAGCCCTTGCTGGCTGTAACCAAAGGCAGTAAAAACTACGACGAAAGAGAAAAGTGCAATTGCTTTTGTAAACGATTTCATTTTTATTTCAATAAGGTGATTAATAATGATTTAAGTTATTTGGAGCGCAAAAGTAAGAAAAAATTAACTCCACCGGCTTTTTCGGCAATTCATTTCAAAAAGAATTAAGAAAGATTAACGCTTTCAGCAGATTGTCGGATGGTTAGGGTATTTCGTACTTGCACAATCCATATTCAGGATTATACAAGGGGGTTAGTTTTTCCGTTTTCTGTTCTCAAGCTTCACGGTTTGCATCACATTGCCCACTTCATCAAGCACATCGTCACTGATGTCGTATTTTGGGTTTCCGTACAATAAGGTCATCCCGCCGGCTTTGTCGAAAACGAAAGCAAAATTCCGCGTAGTGGCAATAGTTTCGATGGCGTTGAACACTTTTTCCTGGATGGGCTGAACCAACTCTTGTCTTTTTTTGAACAAATCGCCTTCCGGCCCAAAATACTTCCGCTGCAAATCTTTTACGTTTTTTTCTTTTGCCACGATGGCATCTTCGCGTTTTCGTTTTACATCGTCGGGAAGCAACACTGCTTCGGCCTGGTAATTTTTGTACAGTTCTTCGACTTCGGCATAAGCCTCTTCTATTTCTTTTTGCCATTTTGATGAAATACCGTTCAACTCTTCCTGCGCATCCTGGAATTCGGGGATGTTGTCGAGGATGTATTCCGTATCCACGTATGCATATTTTTGTCCATAAGCTGCTGGGGTAACAGCCAGTGACAGCAGAACCACTACTGCACCTAAGGTAATTTTTATCCTGTTTTTCATGATGAGGTTTTATTAGTTTAAGCGAATGTAATTCAAATATCTTGCCAAAAACGTCCCTTAATCCAGCGATTGGTTCAATGAGAAGTGGAAATGGCTTCCTGAGGCAGAAGGGTTTCCGGGAACATCGTCAAAGCCATAAGCCCAGTCAAGCCCAAGCATGCCAAACATTGGCAGAAAGACCCTGACACCCACTCCGGCAGAACGGTACAAATTAAAAGGGTCGAATTTTTGCGATGCCAACCACGAGTTACCAGCTTCAACAAAGGCAAGGCCAAAAATTGTTGAACTGGGGTTAAGCGACAAGGGGTAACGGATTTCCAGCGTATTCCTGGTAAAAACCGTTCCACCAACAGCAACGTTTACATTATTCCTGGGGCGGTAGTAAGCAACAATCGATTCGTTGGTGTAACCCCGCATACCAATGATTTCGCGTCCGTCAAAGTTGTTGTAGCCCGAAAGGCCGTCACCTCCAAGATAAAAACGTTCAAAGGGTGTTGTTCCCAGCTCCGAATTGTAATTTCCCAGGAACCCAAAACGGAAACGGGCAGCAAACACAAGTTTCTCCGCCAATTCAAAATACCAATAGGCTTTTACCTTTATCTTGTAATACTCGATCCACTTGTACCTATCGTCAGGATCAAGGTCGGCATAATTCACATTGTTAAACAAGGAGTAGGGAAGTGTAAATTCCCCGTCGATCGATATATCGGAACCCCTTCGCGGAAAAATAGGCTGATCAATGGAAGACCTGCCCAGAATAATGTTGTAATTGATGTTGTTAAACCTTCCTGTACCCGAACCGACGGGAAAGATGGTTGCATAATTCTGCAAATTATAAAACTGGAAATTAACACCCTGGTACAAGGTAAAGAAGTCGTCGGGCCAGGTCAGCCGTTTGCCCAGGCCGATTGTAACCCCATCGGTAGCAAACTTGCTCCGGTTTGTATCGGACTTCGGCAGGCCGTTGGTATAAATGGAATGGAAATAGGAAACTGAAAGGGCGTTTGGTTTTTTACCTCCCAGCCAGGGTTCGGTAAATGAAGCACTCCAACTCATGTAACCCAGGCCATAAGTCTGAAACCTGAGTGACAATTTCTGTCCGTCGCCCGAAGGTACCGGCCTCCATGCTTCCTTATTAAAGAAGTTCTTGAAGGAGAAATTGTTAAAGCTCAACCCCAGTGTCCCCATGATTCGGCCGTAACCCCACCCGCCTGACAATTCAATCTGGTCGGCAGAGGTTTCTTCAACGCCCCACTCAATGTCAACCGTCCCTTCAGAAGGATTGGGGTTTACATTCGGGGTAATGGTCTGCGCGTCGAAATACCGTAAGTTGGCCAGTTCGCGCTGCGTTCTGATAATGTTGCTCCTGCTGAAAAGCTGGCCTGGTTTTGTACGCAACTCCCTGATGACAACATGGTCGTTTGTTTTTGTATTTCCCTTGACGGTAACTTTATCAATACGCGCCTGTTTCCCTTCAAATATCCTGATTTCCAAATCAATGGAGTCATTCTCAACATAAACCTCGACCGGATTGGCATTAAAGAAAAGGTAGCCGTTGTCCATATAAAGCGAGCTGATGTCGAGCCCCGTGGGGTTGTACTGAATGTTGGTTTCTATGAGTTCTTTGTTATAAACGTCCCCTTTTTTAATCCCCAGAACTGTATTTAAAAATGCAGAAGTATAAATGGTGTTGCCAACCCAGCTAATATTTCGGAAATAGTATTTATGCCCTTCTTCAATGGTGATGTCGACAGCAATGGTTGATTTGTCGATGGAGTAAACCGAATCGGAAATGATGTGGGCATCGCGGTAGCCCTTTTTGTTGTATTTGGCAATGATAAGGTTCAGGTCGTCTTTGTAATTCGATTCGATGTACTTAGAACCTTTGAATATTTTCAGCTTGTAGTTGTCGGTCCAGTAATTTAAAAAGTCATCCCTGAATTTTTTAAATTTCAGTGCAAGCACATCCACAGAAAGGTCAACAACAAGTGGCCCCAGGGGGTTGAGCGGATTGAAGAAGCCTTTTTGTTTGGTTTCTTTCATGGCATTTTTCACCGACTCATCGCTCAATTCGGTATTCCCGATAATGTTGATGTAGGCAATCTTGACCTTTTTGTTTTTCTTGATATTGATGACAAGCTCCTCAAAATTATCGTGTGTTTTATCAGGCTTTTCCTCCAGTTTTACCTCCGTGTTCAGGTAACCTTTTTCAAAATAATGCCTTTTGATGATATTGATGGTACGGATCATTAAATGGTCTGTAACAACATCGCCACGCGTCAGGTTGATAAGGTCGCGGATATCATCGGCTTCGGATTTTCTGATTCCACTGAAAGAGAACCTCGCCAGGCGGGGCCTTTCTCTCAGGTTCAGGTTGATAAAAATACTGTTTCCGATAAACTTTGATGCCGTAATACTAATGTTGTCGAAGAGTCCCTGTTCCCACAGCAAACGAATTGCACCCGAAATATCGTCACCTGGGACTTTGATTTTTTTTCCCACCTCGAGCCCCGACAGCATGATGATTACATTTTTGTCAAGGAATTCGACACCATTCACTTCAATACCACCAACAATGTATTCTGATGGTCGTTCGTAGTCAATTTTCGACAAATCGCTGCCCACATCAATTTGTGCCCTGATGAAAACCGGAACAAACAGGAATGCAATGAGCAACCATACCAAAATCTTTCTTCCTTTCATTCCTTTCATTGGGTCTGACTAACTTTTAATTTGCTCACTGGTTAAACCAAATCTTCTTTCCCTTTCCTGAAAATCGACGATGGCTTCATAGAATTCTTCTTTGCCAAACTCGGGCCACAGCTTTTCAGTAAAAAACAGCTCTGCATACGCAATTTGCCACAAAAGGAAGTTGCTGACCCTTTGTTCCCCGCTCGTCCTGATGAGCAGTTCCGGATCTGGAAGGCCGGCGGTATCCAGGAAAGAGGAAAAGCTCTTTTCCGTAATCTTTTCTGTTTTGCGGAACTGCCCGCTGTCTATCATTTTCCGGATTGCTTCAAGAATCTCTTTTCTTGAGCTGTAACTTAGGGCAAGTGTAAGCACCATTCTTTTGTTGTGCGAGGTGCGCTCAATTGCTTCCATGAGTTTTTTGCTGTTCAACTCCGGCATGCTTTGAATATCGCCAATGGCGTTTAGGCTGATTTTGTTTTTGTTCAGGGTCACAATTTCCTTCTCGATGGTTTCAACAAAAAGGGTCATTAGCGCATCAACTTCTGTTTTGGGCCGCTTCCAGTTTTCGGTGGAAAAAGTATAGAGCGTAAGGTACTTCACCCCTAATTCGGCGGCAGCTTCAGCTACTTCCCTTACTGATTCGACACCCTGATAATGCCCAAAAACACGATCGTAGCCATGTTTCCTTGCCCAGCGCCCGTTGCCATCCATAATAATGGCAACGTGCGTTGGCAGTTTTTCCACGTTGATCTTGTCTTTGAAACTCATCAATACTATATTAAAAACCCAGGTTATTACATTTGTGTTTATTCTGTAAAATAAACTTATAGGTCAGGGTGACTCCCGTAAAATTGTACCAATCCCAGGTTGCTGTTTTATCGCTGTCGCCGGTGCTGATTCCATTTTGGTACTCAGTGGCATTTACACCGTCGAGGTAATCAGAAAAAGTTTTGCGCATCCCCCACTCAAAACCCAGGCCCAGACGTTCTGAGATACTGTATTTTAAGCCAAACCCAAAGGGGATGGAAATCCCGCTGTTCAGGTCAGAAAAGTAATAGGCTACACCGCCGAAAATAAATGGCGTGAAGAAACTTTTCTTGCTGCCGGTAAAATAATCCCACCAGTTAAACTCCCCGACAAAGGAAATATCGTTAACGGCCGAAGAAAAGCTGTAATCTTGCGGGACAATGCGAGCGGGTTGTGGATCAACCCCTTTAATCGTGCCCCTTGAATAAGAAAATTTGAGGGCAGTCCGGTTATTAATGTTGTAGCGGGCAAGTACACCGTAAGCCAACTGGCTGTTTACAAAAGGAATTGCCGGGTTCATTTCGCCCAGATAATAAGAGCCGCCACCAAAAAGACCAACCTCAAGTGTTTTCTGCGCGTGAAGCGCTAACGAGAACATCATTAAAATAAAACCGGAAAACAGGACTTTTAGATACTTTCTTTTCATTCTTTCTGTTCAGTTTCAATTTCTCTTTTCAGGGCGGCAAAAGTATTACTTTTTCGTGGATTTTTTTTTGTCAGAAATAGTGCGCCAAAATTCTTATTATCAGTTACTCTTACATTATTGTCAATTTCTGTTATCGACACCCCACAACAACTTGTCCCTGATGGTGGAGAAGAAATCTTTGTTGTTCATCTGCACGAGGTTCATGCGAAAGTCACAACGTTTCACAATTAATTCATCATCTTTGTTAATCGCAGAATGACGCGAATCAAGGGTGAGCAAGTATTTCTCTTCCCGGCCTTCAATCCGTATCTTTATTTTGCTGCTGTCCTGAATAACGATGGGTCGTACCGTTAAATTGTGTGAAGCAATGGGGGCGATCACAAAATTACGGGAACCTGGTGTCAGGATTGGGCCGCCCACACTCAGTGAGTAGGCAGTGGAGCCAGTGGGAGTGGCAACAATCAGCCCGTCGCCCCAGTAAGAATTCAGGAAGCGGTCGTCAATGTATACGTGTACCACAATCAACGAAGTGGTGTTGTTCCGGTAAATAGTCAGGTCGTTTAGGCCGTAATTTAGCTCGCCAAAAATCCCTTTGGGTTCCTCCAGGCTCAGCATTGTCCTTTTATCAATACTATATTCCTTCCTGAAAATACTTGCAACCGCTTGCCGGATTTCAATTTTTGAGACGTCAGATAAAAATCCCAGGCGCCCCAGGTTAATGCCGAGAATGGGAATGCCCGACGACCGCACGAAAGGGATGGTGTCGAGCAGGGTGCCGTCGCCCCCAATAGAAAAAAGCATATCAGCCTGCTTCACAAGTTCTGTGTGGGAGGTGAAAAACCGAAGCTGACCGGGAAAATTAACCGCGCCCGCAATTTTTTCAAAATAAGGTTTGTAAATCAGCAGGGAGGCCTGCTTCGCAACAAGTTCGTTGACGAGCAGCTGAATGTAATCGCAGTGATCAGGAGTATATTCTTTTCCAAACAGGGCAACTTCCATAAAACGGCTAATTATTCAGCAAAGCTAAAGTAAAAAATCGTCTGACAATTAAAATGGCCCGCTCAATACACCCGGCTTGACAATTCTTAACTTTTTTTAACGCCAGGGCCGGAGTTCATCCGTAAACAAGTATTCATTTTTGCACGCAACGGGCCAATCATTCCCGGCACCGCTAGCATGATGACCCTCAGGCGAAAAACCGGCCAACGCAAAACCGAACTTCTGACGGCTTTTTCACTGCCGATTTTGGTGTGGGTGTATTCGTCCCCAACAAGACTGGGTATTAGAGGGTCGCGACTTTTATCATCCGGTTATTGACACGGTCACTATAAAATAGAAACGGGGGATGAAAAAAGAAAAAACAGCCGGGGGATTCTTTTCTTTATTTTTTCCAACAAAAAAGCCCCCAAAAAAAGTATGGGAGCTTCATAAAGTAGCGGGAACAAACTTCTTATTGTTCCATCAATGGGATTTCCAGCGCCAGTTGTGCATTAATCAGCGCCCATACTTTGTTTTCGACCTGGAAGTAGCGGACCACTTTTTTGCCGGGCAACACTTTCTGGAATTTTTTGAAATACAATTTCTTCAACTTCGACAGCTCATCCACATTCTTCATGCTGTTGTTCCACAATTCAAGGGCTTTTTCGTCAGTCATGGTATCAAAGTTATCAGCATAATCCATAATTGTGTTGTACACTTTGGTATTGATTACATACTGTTTTTCGTTGTACTCGTTGTACAACGGCCAGAATATTTTGCTTTCTGCTTCTGTTAAATCCATGGCATCGGCAACCAGCACTTTTTTCTCGGTTTTGAGCGCGGCCCGTTCAACTTCCATGTAGTCGTGTGCGTTTTGCGCCATCATGGCGCTTGCAAAAAACACAATTGATAATCCTAAAATGATTTTCTTCATCTCTAATTGTTTAGTTAAAAAGTGAATGGCAAAAGTAATACATTTAGAACGTTTCAAAATTACCGGGGGGGCCGAATATGTTAAAAATTCAAAATTCAGGGATGATAATTATGTGTCAGGATAAGCAGACGAAATATTATCTTTGTCAAAATTTTTTATCAATGGGTATGCAATGGAGTGAACAGGAACAGGTCAGGCGTAACGCACTTAAAGAAATGAAGGCCTTGGGGATTAACCCTTACCCGCAGGCAGAGTACAAAGTGAATGCTTATGCGGAAGAAATTCACCAGCAGTTTCCAAAGGACAACAGTTTGTTTCAGGAAGTCAGCCTGGCCGGCCGGATCATGAGCCGCCGGATTATGGGCGCCGCTTCTTTTACCGAGCTGATGGATTCTACCGGGAGGGTACAACTTTATTTTAAACGGGATGAAATCTGCCCGGGTGAAGACAAAAGCATGTACAATACGGTGTTTAAGCGCCTGCTTGATATCGGTGATTTCATCGGTGTTACCGGATACGTTTTTGTGACCAGGATGGGCGAATTGACAGTGCATGTGAAATCATTTACCGTTTTGTCAAAATCCCTTCGGCCCCTGCCCATTGTTAAAGAAAAGGACGGCAGGGTTTATGATGCTTTTTCTGATCCCGACCAGCGTTACCGCCAGCGGTATGTTGATTTGATCGTCAACGAAGGCGTGAAAAATACATTTGTACAACGTGCCCGGGTCATCCGCTCCATGCGCGACTTTTTAAATAACAAGGGTTATCTGGAGGTTGAAACACCGATTTTACAACCCATCCCCGGTGGTGCTGCCGCAAGGCCTTTTGTTACGCATCACAACGCCCTCGACATGCCGCTTTACCTGCGCATTGCCAACGAACTGTATTTAAAGCGACTGATTGTAGGTGGTTACGAGGGGGTATTCGAATTTGCCAAAGATTTCCGTAACGAAGGGATGGACCGTTTCCACAATCCCGAATTTACGCAAATGGAGATTTATGTGGCCTACAAAGATTATTTCTGGATGATGGAAATGACGGAGCAGATGGTGGAAAAAATTGCGCTCGACCTGCATGGCACCACCAAAGTTCAGGTAGGCGAAAATGTGATTGACTTTAAAGCCCCTTTCCGCCGGCTTTCTATTTTGGATGCCATTGAAGAACACACCGGAATTGATGTGAGCAAAATGGATGTGGGACAATTGACAGCCACTTGTAAAAAACTGGGGCTGGAAACCGACCCCTCGATGGGCAAGGGAAAACTGATTGACGAAATTTTTGGGGAGAAATGTGAACCCCATTTTATCCAGCCCGTTTTTATTACCGATTACCCGGTCGAGATGTCACCACTTTGCAAGCGCCACCGCGACAACCCCGAACTGACAGAGCGTTTTGAATTGATGGCCAACGGCAAAGAACTGGCCAATGCCTATTCCGAACTGAACGACCCCATCGACCAGCGGGAACGGTTTGAGGAGCAGGCAAAACTGGCCGAAAAAGGGGATGATGAAGCCATGTGGATCGACCAGGATTTTTTGCGCGCACTGGAATATGGCATGCCGCCCACTTCGGGCATGGGGATTGGCATTGACCGCCTTGTGATGATGTTGACCAACCAGCATTCCATACAGGAAGTGTTGTTTTTCCCGCAAATGCGGCCCGAAGCGGCGAAGAAAACTTTTACTTCTGAAGATTTTCAAAAGGCAGGTATCCCTGCTTCCTGGGCGGAGCATTTAATTCCTGCAGGTTTTACCAGCCTTGATTCGCTGAATGACGCAAAACCGGCCGTTATCCAGCAAAAGCTGAATGGCTACCGCAAAAAAAACAAACTGGATATCCCTGCTGTTCAAATGGGCGAAATTGAGGGGTGGCTGGAAAAACCGGGACAGGATATTTTGTAAAAGTTTACACACGGACGATTAAAACAGGGGGGGCAAAAGGAACAAGTATTTCCCTTTTCGAAAGATTGGATTCGGCTGCTGCTTTTTCATCGATAAACAAAAGCAAGCTGTAAATCATTTTAATTGTACTATCTTTGTTGCATAAACAGTAAATGAAAAATTATGACTTCGATATTCATTAACGGGCAGGAAGTGTTGGTTCAGACAGCCGGTTTCTTAGGTGGCTGGGAAATAGTGGCCATTGTAGTGGTAGTTCTTTTGTTGTTCGGTGGCCGGAAAATTCCTGAACTGATGAAGGGCCTCGGCAAAGGGGTGAAAGAATTTAAGGAAGGCATTGCCGAAGGCGACGAGGATGGCACAGCAAGCGGCCAGAAGACAAAAACTGACGATAAATAGGCAATATTTTCTTAATCACCAATGAGGTGCTTGTATTGTTCCGCCCGCTCAAGTATCTCGTTCACAAACTTGTAGGTTTCTTCCCCTCTTAAATAGCCGTAGTAAACAGCGGTGTCGTGATAAAATTCTTTATCCGATAAATTCAAGATAAAATGATCGACGTTACCGGTCCATTTATTGGGGTTCATCCCATATTTCCGGGCCAGTCTGCGGCCATCAAAAACATGCCCGATTCCGGCATTGTAGGAAGCAAGAACAAATTTCATCCGCTCGGCTGAATCAGCAATCTCAGCGGGCAACTGCCTGTCAAGGTATTTCAGGTACCTGGCCCCGGCCGTAATTTGTTGATCAGGGCTGGCAGTCGTGTCCAGGCCATATTTTTCAAGTGTTACCGGCATCATTTGCATCAGTCCGTATGCGCCGACCCAGGACCTGACTTTTGGTTTGAACTCCGATTCCTGGTAAATCAGTGATGCCAGGACGCGCCAGTCCCATCCGATAATGGTACTGGCTTTTTTTATTTCTTCATCGTAGGGAGAAAGCCGGCCACCGCTAAATGAGTTGTACTGACTTTTGGCAATACGGCGCGCCCTGATATTCTCGAAATACTTATTATATAGCAAGCGCGACAGCAAAGTTCTCTTAAAGCCGGCAAACCACTGGTTGATGGTGTCTGTCAATGCCGTTTGGCCCTTTTTGGTTGCCCAGGCAATTTTCTGCGGAAAACTGATGGGTGTTTTCACATCAATATTCGGATAATACCTGGTATTTACCAGGCCTATGTATTTATCTGTTACCGTAAAGTCAATTTCACCCTGTGCAACAGCAGCAATAAGTTCTTCGGTGTCCTTGTCTTCTTCCATTACATAAATGGTATCCGCAATTTCGTCTGACAGTGTGTTCAGCCGCTGGACATAAATACTTCCTTTTTGCACGTAAATTGTTTTCCCGGCCAAATCAATCTGGTTTCTAATCAGGTACGCCTCAATCTCGTCAGCCGTCTTCATCTGCTGCCAGCCATCCGGTTTTCGTTGAACCAGCATTTGCCGTGTCGTTAAAATAGGGGTGGTAAACTCGAGTGTACGCATGCGGTTGGTGGTTACCGTCAGCCCCATGGCAATCAGGTCAATCTCACCATTGTTAAGCATCTCAACACTTTTGTCAATATCTTTTACAATGATGAGTTCCAGTGCAACACCGAGGTGGCTTGTGAGGTTTTGCAGCAGTTCATACTGGTAACCAATGGGTTCTCCGCGGTAAATCAGGTAACTGACGGAGCCGTAATCGGTGGCCGCCCTGAGCTTCTTCCGAAACAGGATGCTGTCGAGTGTGCTGCGACGGTTTTGAACCAGCTTGTCTTTAGTTTGGTGCTGTTTCTTTGAAGCCCCTGACCCACAGGAAGTAATCACCAGCAACAATACGATTAAGCCTGTTAAACTTCGGAGCATAATGTTTGTTTAGGTTGGCCAAAGTATAAAAAAAAGCGGACGTACTGATTCGCGATTCCAAGCATCAGGCATTTGGTTACCGGAAACCTGCTGCATTTCTGATTGCCTCATTCCTCAAACTGCCAGATGGTTCAAGATTTTATGTCGGAAAAAAGATACTTATCCTTCGGCCCCCGATTGGCTGGAAGAAATCAACAATCAATTAGACCCGGACTCCTGCTGGCCTTGATACAAAATGCATTTGTACCAAGCCTCCTATTATGATATTCCGCGCATTTGGCGGCTTGAAAAACAAGCGGCTTTTAAGAACGAAACAAACCATCATTACGGTAAATCCCGTAGGCATTTACGTTAAATCCTCTATTCCCGAGCCCTTTGTTCCGTACTAATTTTGTCGCTGTAATTGTTGTTACATACATCAGGGCACCAAACCCATTGATAAATATTCACAGCGTCTTCCCGTGCTTATCACCTTATTGCTTTGAGGTTAACAACAATTATGCTGCGGGAGGCGCTGTGTATTTTAAGCATCAGGAAAATGAAACGCTTTCTATTTTTACTTCTCATTCTGGCAACAGCTCCAACGCTTATCAAATCGCAGACTGCCGACATAGATTATGAACGGATAAAAATCGGTGATGCAAAACACATGGTTTCCGGGCTGGCACTTTCACCCAATAGGGAAACACTGGCCATTTCACCCACCCAAAGCTTCCCGTTTTATTTATTCGATTGGAAAAACGAGAAGCTGCTCAATGAGTTTAATGTAGGGAACTGGTATGCGGGGTCAGCCATTAATTATTCAGCAGAAGGAAATTATATTGTGCTCAATCAACTGAAATACCTCGATTTTTCTGTGAACAAGGACCGGGAAGTTGACTTTGAAATTGTAGATGCAAAGACAGGAAAACGGGTAAAAAGATTTGAAGCCCGTCATGCTGTTGCCATTACCCCCGACGAAAAATATGTGCTTGCCTTAAGTGGTGAAGAAGTGAGTTTCTGGAATTTGGCTTCGAAGAAAAAAGACAAGTCTTTTAAGGTTGAAAAAGCAAGCAATGGAATTGCCATCAGCCCCGACGGAAAATGGATTGCTGTTTCCCACAAGCTTTACGAAAAAGATGCCAGGCAAATGCCGAACCTGAAACGCGATAAAAAAACCATGAAGCATGCGCTCAAATACAAGCAGCAGATTTCGGTTTTTGATGCTTCAACCTTTAAGAAGTTGTACACGGTGAACGAGCTTTACGACATTATTTATAAACTTTCTTTCAGTGACGACGGTCAGTTTCTCATGTGCCTTCATATCCCGCATACAAAAGCGCAAAGCAGTCCGACGGGAAGGCAAATGTATGTGAATGTAATTGACATGAACACACAGCAGCCCGTAAGAAGGGGCTTTGTTTCGACAGCCAGCTACGAGCCCGACTTTAAACTGAGCCATGACCAAAAACTTTTCGGGATTGTTTCCAGGTCGAACAAATTTCTGGAACTGCATATTTACGATTTTGAAACCAAGAAAATGCTGTACCGCTTTCAGCAATCCTACCGCTTGTTTGAAAAAAATGAAGGGGGGATGTTAGTGGCCGATTCCAGGTTGACTTTTGTCTTTTTGCCCGATAACAAGTCGGTACTGATGACCATGGGCAACCACCTTGTAAAATGGAATTTCGAACCTAAAAAATAGAAACATGAGAATTATTGTTGTAATGATTGCCGTAATACTGGCCGGTTTTACTCTGCCCGAAAAGAAGCCCCTGATTGAATCCAAAGAAAAAGTGAAAGCCACTGCCATAAAAGAATTCAACCAGTCGATGACAGACCCCGAAGGGGAACTTCATCTTTTTGGCGTGGAGAACAACATCAAAGGTGAATATCATTTTAAAGTTACCCTGGGAGACAGGGGAAAGGTCATTTCCGTATTTGTCATCAGCCGAAAGGGCGCGGATATCCCCTCCCAAAACAAAGTAAAAGATGCGGTAAAAGCCTTCCGATTTCATTTTAAACTGCCCAAAAACAAAGACTACAGTTTCGAACATACTTTCAAATTTTAATTCAATAACCTTAAAGCTAATCTTATGAAAAAATTACTCTTGATTGTTTTGGCCGTCACCTTCGGTTTTGCCGGAATGAGCCAAAAAGAAATGTCAACGGTCTGGTCAAAAGACATGGGGATTAAATACACTTATCACGGAACGGGGCTCGAAGAAACCGACTACAGCTATGTTGCCGACGCCAAACAAATGGCGGTTTTCAGCAACAAAGACGGGAGCATCTATTGGACAAAAACCTTTAAAGAAATTGCGCCCAACATTAAAAAGATTGACGAACTGGTGCCTTTCTGGGAATCGAACATCATTTTTCTTTTTGACCGAAAAGCCGGAAAAGACCAGATTGCCTGTATCGATTTAACCAATGGCAAATTGCTCTGGACAACCGACAAATACCAAAAAGTAACTGCCGATATGATTGTTTATATCGAAGAAGACCACGGTTTTGCCATCTCCTTAAAGAAAGAACTGGTTTACATCAAAGCGCACACAGGTGAGGAGATTTGGTCAACATCAAAATTTTCCGGAGTTGTGGGTAAATATGTTTACAATCCTGATGACCAAACCCTGACGATGGTGAATTTTATTCCCAGTGGTATTGTGGCCTTCTTTACCGGCTTTAAAAACCAGATAGCCAGAATTAACATGAAAACCGGTGAAGTTGTTTGGGAAAATACATACATCGGCAGGGCCGACAAGAAGGTTGTGACGGGGGACTTTATTTATGATCTTGAATTGAATGATGATAAAGTCATTCTTAGTTTGGCCGGTATCCAGGTTTACGATTACAATACCGGGGCCACTTTATGGTCGGCTGCTTTTGATTATACACCATCGGTAGTAAAGCCACCAAAGGGTGTAACACGCTGGGGGGTTTATGGTGCAGTTGCCGACCCGGTTATTGTTGGCGATGATATTTATGTACTGGATATGACGGATAAAAAAAACCAGTACATCAAGAAATATGATTATCACACCGGTAAATTACTCTGGACATCCAAAGAAATTAAGGGGGCCAAAGCCATTCCCGGAATGACGGTGGTGGGAGATGTGGTAGCCATTCAGGTGGGTGGTGCCGTGGAGGTACAATACGTACAAAAAGTAGTAACACAGTACTATACGTTTTATTACCGGGTTGTGACTTATAGCGGGGTGAAACCTTATGGCGTGCAGGCTTTTAATACGAGCGATGGTTCAAAAAGGTGGGACAGTGAGCGCTTTAAAAAAGGGATCACAAATGCCATTGCCGTGGGCAACAGCCATATTGTTTGCAGCGGAAAATCACTGTATTCGATTGATATTGAAACCGGAAACGATAATTACGAAGTGCCGGTTTCCAAAGGTGGTGTTGGCCTGGCACAAATGATTCTGCCCTACGGCGACAACACAATCGTTGTGGTTGGCGAAAAGGGGCTGTCAACTTTTAATGCAAGCGATGGCTCATTGATCAAAAAATCACCGTTCAAAAAATCCACCCTGTCGGGACAAATTGGCGATATTGTTTTGATGAAAACGGACAAAGCTGATTTTGCCGTTTACGATCTGTCAACCATGGATTATACGATGTACGATGCCCGCAAAGGCGCACAAACCTGGCTGGAGCGCGAAGATGCCAAATACGTTTATGTATATGAGAAAAAGACAGTTACCAAGCTTTCGACACATTAAGGCAGTATATTTCGGATAGTCGGAATCCGGCAATTTACCCCCCCTTTTCTTTCCGCTGACGGAGATATAAAGGGGGTTTCTCATTTTTATTAAAAAGCCTGCTTGCACCCCGGCTTCTTCTACCCGCCGGTGATTTTTGTACTTTTGCGCGGTTCTAATTCATACCCAAAACCTCAGGATGGAAAAATTCAACGACAAACTTTACGCCAGCAAAGACCTGGAAAAACAAATCAAATACCTGAACTTACTTTCAGATAAATTCCCAAATGTCCAATCTGCCAGTTCAGAAGTCATTAACTTATCGGCCATTTTAAACCTGCCCAAAGGGACAGAGCATTTTTTAACCGACATCCACGGCGAATACGAAACTTTCAGCCATGTGCTGGCCAACGCCTCCGGCGTGGTCAAACGGAAAATTGACGATGTTTTTGGCAAGACTTTGCGGCAAAAAGAAAAAAACGCCCTGGCTACATTGATTTACTATCCGAAAGAAAAACTGGGCTACATCCTTAAAAACGAAGAAGACCCCAACGAATGGTTTGCCATCACACTACAAAGACTGGCGCAGGTGGCCCGTGCGGCTGCCTCAAAATACACCCGCTCCAAGGTCAGGAAAGCCATGCCAAAGGACTTTGCCTACATTATTGACGAACTGCTGAACGAGAGTGGCGAAGACAAAGAAGAATATTTCGAGGCCATCCTCAACACCATTATTAATATCGACCGGGCGGAATCTTTCATCATAGCCATTTGTAAATTCATCCAGCGCCTGCTGATTGACCGCTTGCACATCATCGGCGATATTTTCGACCGTGGGCCTTATGCTGACAAAGTGATGGACCGGCTGATAGATTATCATTCGGTTGACATCCAGTGGGGAAACCACGACATCATCTGGATGGGGGCCGCTTCGGGAAACCTGGCGCTAATCGCCAATGTCATCCGTATTTCGCTGCGCTACAACAACCTCGACACCCTGGAAGATGCTTACGGAATCAATATGCTTCCGCTGGCCACTTTTGCCATGGAACAATACAAAAACGATCCCTGCGAACGTTTTCTGCCCAAAGCCGACATCGAAGGCAAAGAACTGGAAATGCTCAAACAAATGCACAAGGCCATCGCTGTGATCCAGCTGAAGCTTGAAGGACAGACGGTCCAGCGCAACCCGCACTTTAATATGGACGACCGTCTGCTGCTGGACAAAGTTGACCTGAAAAAAGGAGTGCTTACCATCGATGGCACAAAACATGAACTGCTCGATAAAAACTTTCCGACAATCAACAGCACCGACCCGCACAAACTCTCCAAAGGTGAACAAGAGGTCATGGACAAGCTCAGGGCCAGTTTCAGGAACAGCAAACGCCTGCAACAGCACATCGAGTTTTTGTACACCAATGGCAGCATGTACCTCACCTACAATTCAAACTTGTTGTACCACGGTTGCATCCCCCTGAATGCCAAAGGGGAGTTTGAGCACTTTGAAATCGAAGGAAAATCCTATAAAGGAAAAGAACTGTGCGACCATTTTGAGCGTGTTGCACGTAAAGGCTACTATCATCGCTACACTTCGCACGGTAATGACAACCTGCTCGATTACAGTTGGTATTTGTGGTGCGGCCCGCTTTCCCCCCTGTTTGGGAAACAGCGGATGACAACCTTCGAAAGGTATTTTGTGGCCGACAAAACCACACACACCGAAGAACGCAACCCCTACTATTCGCTGGCCTTTAAGGAAGAAAAATATTGCAACCTGATCCTGAAAGAATTCGGGCTTGAACCAAAACACTCCCACATTGTGAACGGGCATGTCCCCGTGAAAGTAAAAAAAGGGGAAAGCCCCATTAAAGCAAATGGCAAGCTGTTTGTCATTGATGGAGGCATGTCCATTCCCTACCAGGCGGTTACCGGTGTTTCGGGCTACACGCTTATTTACAATTCGTTCGGGCTTGTGCTGGTGGAACACAAAGCTTTCGACTCAAAACAAACGGCCATCGAAAAAGAAAAAGATATTATCTCGAACCGTATTTTTATCGAGACCAATGCCAACAGGAAAAGGGTGAACGACACCGATGTGGGCAAAGAAATACAAGGCCAGATTGACGACCTGAAAATGCTGCTGGCCGCATACAGAAAAGGAGTGATTAAAGAGCGGATGTAATTTGGGACTTATAAACGTGAGACCTTCCGGCGTGCGTAGCCCCTGGAAGAGCCGAAATTAGAACCGGAAAACATGTGACAGAATATTCTTTGAACCTAAACTCAAACCAAAACCCCCATATCAACAATGACAAAAATCTTTAAATTCGGTGGTGCGCTGATGAAAGATGCGGCCGGTATTGAAAAAGTCGCTGCTATTGTGGGGGATTTTAACTGCGAACCCTTGGTGGTGGTGGTGTCGGCATTGGGAAAAACCACCAACAGGCTGGAGGAATTATTGGCACTTTCGTTCCGAAACAAAACCCCTGAACTGCAAATGGCCTTCTTCCGTTTAAAGCAGTTTCATCTTGAGATTGCGCAAAGATTATTGCCGGAAAATGCACGACAATTGAACCTCGAACTTGAAAATGAGTTTGTTAGTTTGTGGGATGCTCTCCATGAGCAGTACAGGGACAAATATGCTGCTTACGACAGCATCGTGGGTTTTGGCGAAGATTTTTCGGGAATTGTTCTCCGGTGCTACCTGCAACATAGGGGAATCGGCTTGCAGCGCATCAGCGCGCGCAAACTGATTGTAACCAACAGCAACCACACCGATGCCGCCATCAACTGGGAGTTAACGGAAAATGCCATCCGAAGCAAGGTGCTCCCTGTCCTTGAAAACAACAAAGTATTATTAACCCAGGGATTTACCGGAGCGGATGAAACCGGTCAACCCACTACCCTGGGCAGGGAAGGGTCAGATTTTACGGCTGCTGTTTTTGCCCATGTTTTGCAAGCGGCAGAGGTAAGCATCTGGAAAGACGTTCCGGGACTGATGAACTGCGATCCGTGGCGTTTTGAGCAAGCTGTCAAATTGCCGCAGATTTCTTACCACGAAGCCATCGAACTTGCCTTTTATGGTGCGTCTGTCATCCATCCCAAAACCATTCAGCCATTGCAACTGAAAAACATCCCGCTTAAAGTCAGGTCGTTTCACCATCCGGAAAGTACACCTTCGCTCATCACGAACGACACTTCCCACGACAGTGAGGTACATAAAATCATCGTAAAAGACAAACAGGTTTTGCTCAGTATCGGTTCGAGAAAGCTGTCGTTTATCGCCGAAGAAAACCTGACCGGGATTTTCAGGGCTTTCAGTAAAAATAAAATCCACATCAACCTGATGCAGAATTCGGCAGTCAGCTTTTCGGTTTGTTTCAACGAGGACAAGGACAAACTGGAAGCCCTGATGACCGGCTTAAAAGACGATTACCAGCTGAAGTACAATACCGGCCTTCAATTAATTACCATCCGGCATTACACCGACGAACTCATCGAAACACACACTATCGGTAAAGAAATATTTCTCGAGCAAAAAAGCCGGGCAACGGTGCAATTGCTTGTGAGAGACAAAAAAATCGGCGAATAACCGAATAGTTTTACACTTTGAGAACATGATTTATGTCATTTTAACAGCTGTTTAACAGCTAACTAATACTCGTTATTCTTTTTTAAAGTAGTTTTGCAGCCGCTTTGAAAAAACCTTTTTTTCTATTTCTTTCCGCTACCGGAAATAAATTGTAGATTTAGTTTGTCAAATACTTAAACCGTGAAAATAACAAGACTAAACACCTTTTTAGTAACAGCTATGCTTGTTGTTCTGTTGTCCAGTATGTCCAATATCGTTGCCCAGGAAACCGATACCCTGAGGTGGGCCGAGGCACTGAACTCAGTACATAAATACAACAAATCCGTCAAACTCCTTCAGCCATATTACAACAACCACAGCAGTGATTTGTACGCGGGATGGCTCTATGCCGGGGCACTGCACAAGGCCAGGAAGTTTAATAAATCGCAGGAAATATACTCCAGAATGCTCAGGATGTTTCCCGAAAATGATGACCTGAAACTGGATTTTGCCAACAAACTCGCAGAGGCCGGCGCATTCGACGAAGCTGCAAATCAATTGAGTGAGATGAGTGATTCGCTACCGGAGGAGTATGTATTTGCCGTTCAGAAAACAAGAGCTAAAATATTTTTCTGGCAGGGCGAATACGATAAGGCACTGGCCGGGATTGAGCAGGCATTGACCATGTACAGCAACGACCCGGAAACAATTAACCTGAAAAAAGACATCGACTTTGCCCGCAGTAACTGGTTGATTGTTGATGCGAAATACTCTGAAGATGATCAACCGTTAAAAATAATAACACCCTCTGTCGAAACCATATTTTATCATAACACAAAATTATCGGGGGGGGTGAACTTGAGTTCGCCTGTTTTTTCCAGAACAAACGGACTTTATTCAAGTCAGTGGCTGAACGGTTTTGTCCAGCTGCAGTTTTTGCGCCCGAAAATTGGCATCAGGTTAAATGCAGGGGCGATAAAATTCCCTTCGTTTGATTATGACTGGACAGCGGCCCTGCATATCGATAAAACACTGTTGAAGCACATGAAACTCGGCTTAGTTGCAGAACGGAAACCTTATCTTGCAACCGAAGCAGCCATCGACAAGAAAGTGATGCAGACCGCATTTAGCGCTTATCTGCAATGGAGCAACCCGAATGGCTGGATGGGAACGGCCTCTTATGACCTTAACAGTTTCCCTGATTTTGACAACAAGTATTTTACCGTAAGTGCCTGGCTGGTAACACCCGAGCTAAAGGCATCGGTCTTTCGCTTCAGGATTGGTTATGGGTTTAATTACAGCGATAGCGATAAAGACACCTTTGTCGCCAAAGAGTCCTTGGCTGACATTCTGGATAACTGGGACAGCACAACAGTAGTAGATGGCGTTTACGATCCGTTTTTCTCGCCCAATGAGCAAGCGGTCCATTCTGCCATCCTGATGATCTCGATACTGCCAACGAAAGATTTAAACATATCATTAAATACAAATTACGGTTTTCTGGCTACCGCAAAAACCCCCTATCTGTTTCTCAGTAAGAAAAACAGCGGAAAGGTTTATATTGACAGGAAGTTCTACGACGACAGCTATCACCCGATACAAATTGATGGCAAAATCTCCTATCAGATATCTGCTACGTTTGGTATTACCGGATATTATACTTATCAGCGAACAAACTTTTATGCAATCAATTTATTTGGCTTAACAGCAATACTCCATTTTTAGATGAACCAACCGTCTTCGAAAAATATGTGGCAGTTCCGTCAGTCGCGGGATATAAACAATATCGACAGGTTTGTTTTGCTGATACTATTCTTCGGGGGAATAATAAGTATTGCTATCCTGGCAGAATGGTGGTTTCGTGGGGAACACATTGTTAATTTTCCATTGTTTGTGATCTTGAGCACTTTTTTTTGGTATGGGATATTTCGCATTATTTTGATCTGGATTAACTACCTCAGGATAAAAAAACCGGAAAGCGTCCCGGCGCCAAAAGAAGGTTTAAGCGTCGCCATTTTCACAACCAGCGCGCCCGGCGAACCGGTATCCATGTTTGAGAAAACCCTCGCCGCACTCAAAAATGTAACTTACCCGCACACCACTTACTTGCTTGACAGCACACAGGATCAGGCCTTTGTTGATGTGGCGGAAAAACATGGTGCCGTTTACCTCGATTTAAGCAACCTCCCCGGCGCAAAAGCCGGAAAGGTAAATAAGGCACTGGAACTTACTGATGAAGAGTTTATCTTAATACTGGACCCCGATCATATTGCATTCCCCAATTTCCTCGACCAAACACTTGGTTTTTTCGAAGACGGGAAAGTAGGCTTTGTCCAGGTTTCACAAGGATATTACAACCAGTACCGATCGTTTACTGCGGCAGGTGCTGCGGAGCAAACCTACACTTTTTACGGCCCCACCCAAATGGGGTTGTTTGGTTACGAAAGCAGTGTGGCCATCGGTGCCAATTGTACGTTCAGAAGAAAAGCCCTCGAAAGCATTGGCGGGCATGCAGTGGCCCTTGCCGAGGACCTCGTTACCTCAATGCGCATCCACGCTGCCGGGTGGAAATCTGTTTATAATCCGGTAATCGTAAACCGGGGCCTGGTGCCGGAAGAATTTGGCTCATTTGCCAAACAACAACTAAAATGGTCGCGCGGGGTGTTTGAAGTGCTGTTTGTGGAGCTGCCAAAACTTTTTAAAAAGTTTACTTTCTGGCAAAAGTTTTCTTACAGCGCCATTGCTTTTTATTACCTGACGGGAATGATGACCTTGTTTTTTATCCTCATTCCCCCACTTTACTTTTTTACAGGGATAATACCCGCCAATATGGATTTCACGGAATTTCTTATCAGGGGATCGAATGTCGCCTTCATTGCCTTGCTTGTTTACCTGTACGTTCAAAAGTTTTTAGTCCACCCTGAAACAGAAAGAGGGTTTCACTGGCGTGGGATGATACTTAAATACTCCCTCTGGCCGGTGTATTTTCTTGGCTTTGTGCTGGCACTGCTCAATTACAAAATCCCGTACATCCCAACAGCGAAAAAAGCCGTTATCGGAAGTGTAACACCTTTTGCACGCCCGCTTATCTGGTACAATATCTTATTTTTAATTTCAGTTGTCATGGTATTTATCGACAGGAGGTACTTTGTTCCGGAAAGCGAATTGATTTTTACTTCAACAAGAACATGGGGGATGCTGGGGTTTTCGATGTTGGCATTTATTCAATCGATGGGCGGTATATTTGCTGCCTGGGGAGCCATGCGCCTGAAAGAAGAAAACCCCTGGGAAAAAATTGACGTTAACCATATTATCACAAAAAAAACTAAAAAATGAAAACATTGCTTTTAGCCGGGGGCTTTGGCACACGCCTTAGCGAAGAAACGGAAAGTAAACCCAAACCAATGATCACAATCGGTGGTAAACCCATCTTGTGGCACATCATGAAATTATATGCACATTACGGTCATACGGAATTCGTTGTATTACTGGGTTACAAAGGGTATGCAATAAAAGAGTATTTTTTAAATTACTTTTACCACCAGAGTGATTTAACCATAGACATTGGAGCGAACAGCGTCGAAATCCTCAACAACAAATCAGAGGCCTGGAAGATTACTTTGCTCGACACAGGCCTGCACACAATGACCGGTGGCCGGATTTTACGGGCAAAAAAAGTGGTTGGAAATGAGCCATTCATGCTCACCTATGGGGATGGTGTTGGTAATGTAGATATTAAAGAACTACTCGATTTCCATAAAAACCATGGGAAATCGCTCACCATGACAGCCGTTCAGCCAGAAGGCAGGTTCGGTGGTGTCGGCTTTGCCAAAGACGACATGAAAGTGGAACATTTTATGGAAAAGCCGGTAGGCGACGGGGGCTGGATAAATGCCGGTTTCTTTGTTTGCGAGCCCAAAGTTTTTGATTACATCAAAGATGGCGACAGTACGGTTTTTGAACGCGCGCCACTGGAAAACCTTGCCCAAAACGGAGAATTATATGCTTTTAAACATGGCGGTTTCTGGAAACCGATGGATACCCTGAGGGACAATGTACAACTAAACCAAATGTGGGAAGAAAAGAAGGCTTTATGGAAGATATGGAAAGATTAGGTTCGCTTTTTGGCGGAATTTACAAAGGCAGGAAAGTACTGCTTACAGGGCACACCGGCTTTAAAGGGTCGTGGCTGGGTTTGTGGTTGAAAATGATGGGCGCCGATGTTTACGGTTATGCCCTCGAACCGGTGAGCAACCCCAGTCACTACGGCTTGTTACATTCCGAAATGGAGGAGCTGAAGGCTGACCTGCGGGATTTGGACAAGCTGAAAGCCTTTGTGAACAGGGTGCAGCCCGAAATTGTTTTTCACCTCGCCGCACAGGCGCTAGTACGTGCATCTTACGATGATCCTGTCGGGACGATTTCAACAAATGTCATGGGCACACTCCACGTTTTTGAAGCCTGCCGGGCTACGGATTCGGTCAAAACAATCATCAACGTAACCAGCGATAAATGCTATGAAAATGAGGACTGGATCTGGGGTTACCGCGAAAACGACCGGATGGGTGGCTACGACCCTTACAGCGCTTCGAAAGGCATGTCGGAATTGCTGACAGCCTCTTATCGAAATTCCTATTTCAATTTAAAGGAGTACGGCAAATCGCATCATGTCCTGCTGGGAAGTGTTCGTGCCGGAAATGTCATTGGCGGTGGCGACTGGGCACAGGACAGGTTGATCCCCGATATGGTTAAAGCGGCCGGCTCGGGTTCGGTTGTTGAAATCCGGAACCCAATGGCCACCCGCCCGTGGCAGCACGTTCTGGAGCCACTGAGCGGATACCTGATGTTGGGCTGGAAATTACTGGAAGGTAAAAAAGAATTCGCCGACGGATGGAACTTCGGCCCGGAGATGGGCAGCAACTTGTCCGTCGGAGAGATTACCACCCTTTCAAAAAATGTTTGGGATGCCATTAAAATTTCAATTGGCAACAACAAGTCGGAACACCACGAAGCCAACCTGCTGATGCTCGATTGCTCCAAAGCAAATAAAATACTGAAGTGGAAACCCGTCTGGAAAATTGAGGTTACCATTCAAAAAACCATCGGATGGTACATGGCTTACTATAACGAAAACAAGCTGAATACCGTGGCAGACATACTGGTTTTTATCGAAGATGCAAAAACATTAAAAATGCAATGGGCAGGATAGACTTAAAAGGGACCAGGATCCTGGTAACGGGAGGGAACGGTTATCTCGGATCGCATCTCGTGTCGGAACTAAAAAAAGAGCAGGCCAGAGTTTTTGTGATGGACAAAGCAAAGATATCTGCTGCTGACGCCTTCAATGTAGACATTACCAATCGGGATGAAGTAAAACAGGCCATTCAAAAAATCCATCCGGAAGTAGTGTTTCACCTTGCTGCGTCGTTAAACAGGGAAAGAAACTTCGACCGTTTCGACCAAACGAACAATGTGAACCACAATGGTACATTGAACCTTTTGTTGGCGTTAAAAGGCATTCCTTACCGTAATTTTATTTTTACCAGCACCAGCGAAATTTACGGGAGTAACCAGGCACCATTCCATGAGGGACAAATCCCAAGGCCGGCTTCACCCTATTCGTTGACAAAATTGTATGCCGAGAACCTGATCAGCAATTTTAGCAGCATCTACAATAAAAGGTTTACGATACTCCGCCTGTTTAATTTCTTTGGAAGAAATATGCCTGCCGGATTTTTTATCCCGCAAATGATGAAAGCACTAAAAAACGAGGCCGTTTTTGAAATGACGGAAGGTGAACAAAAAAGGGATTTCCTGTATGTGGATGATGTGGTACGGGCAATGATTTTGAGCGCCGGTTGCGAGGCCGGGCTGAATGAGGTTTTCAATGTTTGCAGCGGCAATGCCGTTTCATTAAAACAACTGGCAACGGAAATGAACAGAAAACTGCACAGCGGTTGTGAGATAAAATTTGGCGCCCTACCCTACCGCGAAAATGAAGTGTGGGACATGGTGGGCGACAACACCAAAATTAAAAATGCCTTTGGGTTTACAGTTCAGTACAAGCTGAAAGAAGCGATTGACAAACTAATCGGCAATTAACCTGTAAATAAAACATAAACAATTATTCATCTGTATAATGAGGATTAAGAATCATAATTCAGCACCATGAAATCGCAAACAGTTAACCGACTTCTTTTTATGGCCGTGGCACTGGTAATCGGCTTGTTCCTGGTATTTCTATTGTCCATAGCCGGGAATAAATCGAAAGGTCCTGTGCAAAGTACGATTGACCGGATTGCCAAAGAGGTTATTGCCCTGGAAGAGGAATATATCTTAAAACAACGCAGCCACCAGCGAAGGGAAAAACTTGCCGGCTTTGAGGCACTCACTCATGACATCCAAACGCTTAAAAATCCAAAAATTATACTTCTCGGGGCATCTGACAATGTCACCAAAGAATCGTTTGAAACAATTATTGACCTGGAAGATTCCTTAAAAACAACCTTCCAGCTTATTCATATTTATAACGCGTGGGGTAGTAAGCAGGAACATAAATTCCCTGAATTGTCTGTCGAAACCATCCTTAAGCTGGGCTCGGTCCCGGTAATTACCTGGGAGCCCTGGCTGAGTGCTTTTAGTGAAGAAGAATTTCCGGGCATCCCCGTCCCGGAAAAAAGGGACAAAGGGGGGCTGATTGCCATTGCAAACGGGACGTATGACAAATACATAACTAAATGGGCCATCGCTGCAAAAAACATCGGGAAACCCATCTTTATCAGGCTGGCACACGAAATGAACGACCCTTACCGCTACCCATGGGGGCCACAGAACAATTCGCCCGAAGACTTTAAAAAAGCCTGGGTACATATTCATACTGTTTTTGACAGCGTGGGGGCCGGCAATATCATCTGGGTTTGGGCGCCTCACCCTTCTTACAAATATTTTAGTGTTTACTATCCCGGCGATGAATATGTGGACTTCGTGGGTGTGGGTGTCCTGAATTTTGGAACTGCTGTTACCTGGAGTAAATGGTGGACGTTCGACCAATTATTTGGAAGTCAGTATGAAAAACTGAACGAATTTCAAAAACCAATAATGATTACGGAATTCGGATCACTCAATGTAGGGGGCGACAGGCCCAAATGGTTTGCAGACGCGCTAAAAGGCATGGCCGAAAAATATACAACGGTAAAATCTGTATTGTTTTTCCACTATCCTGCCGACAACACGATTACCAACAAAACGGTGAGCTGGTATTTTATTGATGACAAAGAAACCAAAGCCGCTATTATTAAACAGATTGGGTTGTGGCCCGATTCCATTAAGTACACTGCTGTACCGCCCGGCGACTTCAACATAAAGAACCCCTGACACTTGTTTTTAGGGTCTGCTGATTTTCTTTCCGGCTAAATTAACCAAAAGCACGGGCCTGACGTGTAGAAATCGTTTTGATAAAATTTTCTGGGAGCTTACACTATCAAAACTTCCCTTTCAAATCGCCACCATAATTGATGTCGCGGATTTTTGCATCGGGGTCGTTCAGCCAGTCGGGGACGTTGTCCTTGGTTTTCTCGAGTTTTTCGCGCTCCGTTTCCAGTTCATCTTCGCTGTAAGCGAAAGCCATTTCGGCCGAAACAACATGGGGGATGGTTTGCATGTTTTTCAGTTTGCTGATTTCTTCACCGGTATCTTTTCCCTCGATGGTCACGATAATGCGCCCTTTTTCATCATGGATATGATATTCGCAATCGGGCGAAGCTTTGACTGCTGCAAGAACCGAATCAAGGTGTTCGGGCCTGGTTTGGATAATGATGCTGCTGAGGTTCATGCTTGTTGTTTTTTGTTGCGAATCCTCCCAAGGTGGACAGGTGCGCGAATAAATAATACTAAAATCACTTTTTTCTTTCTTGTTGGTGTCACCACCAATACTTGTTTTCGTTTTAACGGTTGGGCGTCGAGTAGGCAAGGGGAGTTTCACCCCGAGCCTCTCATCCCGAAGCTTCGGGATGCTTGAAAGTCTCCCCTCACACGGCTCTTGTTATACAAATCTACGACAAAACATCAAGAATATCCAACCTGCCAGTGATAAAACAGGTAAGGGTATTGACCCTTTACCCTTTCTAACCACCTGTAAGCTCGATTTAGACTTGTCTTGTACCGTTTATATCCAAGGAACAGTTTTCCTGTTTTCTTTGATTTGGCCGTTCGCGCTTGAAAAGAATAACCCAGAAAATCAAATTTGACTGTTGGGTATTTATCTTTTCTACGATAATCACGGCAGTAAACGATTTTCGTCTTTTCCGGATGTAGTTCCAGTCCTGCCGATTTCATTCGTGACCTGATTGCATTAAGTGTCCGTTCTGCGTGGACTTTGTTTTTACAATGAACTATTACATCGTCAGCATATCGTGTAAAGTTCGCTGTCCCGTCAGTTTTCTCCAACCATTTGTCAAATGCGTAATGTAGAAAAAGGTTTGACAACAGCGGACTTATTACCCCGCCTTGTGGCGTCCCTTTCCCTTGCTTTTGGATTAGTTCTCCTGACTTTGTCAAAACTGGCATTTCCAACCATCGTTGTATATAAAGACGTACCCAGTTTTCTGGTACATGCTTCTCTACGGCTAACATCAGCTTTGCGTGGTCAATATTGTCAAAGAACCCTTTTATGTCCAAATCTGTTACCCAGTCGGTTTTCCAACAGTTTTCCCGTACAGACGCCAATGCCTGATGCGCACTTTTGTTGGCCCTTACCTTCTTATAAGCCTCCCATACCATTTGTCGGCTTATCGGTATTGATTTTGTCTCATTCCATAAATCCATCTCTTTTATCCTTACCTGACTATGCTCTTGGCATAGCCTTTTCATAGACGCTCAGCACCATCCGCCTAAGGCGGACAGCACCTCTGTGTGGTTTGAAGCCCTCTCCTGCAAGACGACTCCGGTGGGTCATCAGCATTAGCCTGATTCCACCATCTCAATTACAGCATGCAGTAGAAATATTTTGCCGACTACTGCTTCTCGGCACACTATGAATAGTAGCCGATTTTAAAGCACTTACCTTTCAATTTATAACTAAACTTTACACAAAGATATGACCTTTGAATTTAGCACTAAAACCGCTATTATTTTTATACAGTGTTACCTGCTGGCTATTCTTCATTTTAGTCTATTCCTTAATTATTATAATTTTCGGTTTTTCATTAAACTTATATGATTTCAATCCTACATAAGTCAAATAGAAAAGACCTAAAAAGGCTACAATTATTACTAATTTTCTTTTGTTGTACGGTGGTGGCGGAACATCACATATTCCACCTGGACAATTATATGTTTTCCATTTGAGTTTTTTGTATAGAAGACAACCCAAGCAAATTCCAAATACAGATTCAACAAACATTAAAAACAAACACAGCCAACAAATCCCGAGTCTAACGGGTGTGATAACATCAAAAATAATGTAATAGGTCATTATTACCCCTAAAATCATTCCTAATAGCCAAGCAAATCTTTTAGGTTTTGCTTCTACCCAATCAGGTTGTTGATTGCTAACTACTAAACCACCTATAAGCATATATGGGGCATACTTTGGATTTATTAGAACTCTTACAAAAAATTCTAAAATAAATGTTATTGAAAAGAGTTCTGCCCAAAATATAGTTCTATAAAGATGAACAGAGAAAAGACTTAAAAGACCAAGCAAAAACATTATTCCTGCACTTGCACGAGCATCTCTTTCATTAATTACTTTGTAGTCATAACCATCTATCTTTTCGCCAAAATTTAAGAAAAGTCCCATAAGCTATTCATTGAAAGGCTTATAGCCCGATTCTATAATGGTTTCTGTAATTGTGTTAATGTCTGTTTTAGTTGAATCAAACTCTATTATGGCTTCCTTTTCAGTATGTGAGGCTTTAACACTTACAACTCCTTTAATTTTTGAAATATTTTCTTCAAGTGTAACTTCACAGCCTACGCAAGTCATTCCATTTACTCCAATTTTTTCTCTAACTATATCAGATTCTTTAACAACAATTACTTTTTCAGATTTCTTATCTGATGATGAGCAAGATGTTATGATAGAAACATTAATTACAGTTAGTAAAACAATTAATATGTTTTTGAATTTCATTTTGATACTTTTTAAGGTTAATAATTAGCAACTACCGATTCCTGCATTGACTAAATCGTCTTTTGTAATTTCTGCATTTTTACAACAATCAATTAGTTTTCCATTAACTGCAATAGCAGGAAGTCTTTTTACTCCATATTCTTTCATTTTAGTAATCCCGTCTGTGTTCCCCTTTTCGGATAAGTTGTGAATAGTTATTTCACAGTTTTCACAAGCGGTTTCTTTAACCAATGCCACAACAGGTTCACATACCGGGCATCCTGCAGTAAAAACTTCTATTTGTCGTTTCATCTTATTTTGAGATTAATTTAATAATGGAACAAAGATGAGAACAAGAGGTAGGGGGTGACCAAATATTTTTTAATCTTTTTTTTCGTTGAAGTCTTTTAGTCGGTTTTCAATAGTTTGGATTTCCTTGAGTTTGTTTGTCAATTCGGATAATTCCAAATTTGGAAACTCTTTTTTCAAGTATTCAATTTTTTCTTCATTCCCACAATTTCCCGGACAAGAATCAACCGCTTTAACAATTCCGATTGCAAGTGCTTTTCGATAAACTTCATCTAAAAGCAAATAATGTGCTTTTTGGATTCCTTTGTCAATGGATTTGAATTGGATATTTATTTGCTCAGGGTCTTTTCCTTCATCCAACATTTTCACAATTCCATTAATTTGTCCGCTCAGAGTTTTCAGTCTGGTTTTTATATCTGAAACAAGGTCTGTTGGAAGTTTTGAATTTTCTTTATTCATTCTCTGTCGGTTTTTTTGCTTACAAGTGACTTCCGGTTAACAGGACAACAACCAAAGCATTGGGCACTGGATAAAAAATAATTGTGCACCTGTCAGCCTTAGGAAGATTCGTTGTATCTTTTTCCGGTTCAAAACTATTCAATCTTCCAAATCATCAAATACTGATCGTCGCCGGCCGAAACAAAATTATGGTTATCTGCAAAAGCCATTTTGGTGACCACACTTTTGTGGCCTGATAAGATAAATTTATCCTTGCGGGTGATGGTGTTAAAAATACAAATATTATTGTCTTCAGTAGCCGAATAAGCGCCAATTAATCCGTCCCCTTGCAAACCGACAGAATAAACCAAAAAATCTTTTTGCAAATAATAATTGTCGTTGGTAATTGTATTGTAAATACCAACTCTCCGGTCCTGACCTGCCGTGATAACGATGCCGTTTTGAGACACAATCTGGTAAATATTATCGACATTAATTCCCGGAAAATTATTTTTTATTCGACAATTATTGAGGTCGATTTCATGTACAATGCCACTCTCGTCTGCCGTAAAAACAAATTGTTTCTCGGCTGTTAGGGAGAAATCAGAAAAAGTATAGGGAGAGATGCTCAATTCACAAATACGTTGTTTTTGGGCAACATCAAACAAAACAAGGTCATTACTCATCAAGCCCAATAACAGGGTATTCGGGTTAACCCACCTGGCTTTTTTCACCATCATCTTATCCTTTTCAGCATTAAATATGTCATCCCACTGGCCGTTTTCATAAATGGAAACATTTCGGAAACCATGGTTTCCCTGAGTGACCACCAGCAATTTCCCCAAAGTTTTATCAATGGAATAGACTTTTGTTGGCACAACATCACCCATAAAATCTTTCATCGGGGGCAGTTGGATAAAACCTGTTTGTTTACCAGACTGAATATTATAGGTTTCAATTGTACCGGCATCGGTTGACAGCGTGACTTGTGCGCCTTCCATAAAAAAATCAGTAATAGCTCCGGAAGTTTTGATTTTGAGGGAGGGATGGATTTCCTGAGCCGGGAGTGTAATAAATGAAAGACAAAATAAAATACTTAAAATAACCTTCATCATTGCGAAATTTTCTTCACTAACCGGCGCGCGGATTTTCCGCGTACAATAACCTGCAATCTGCCAGAATTGCACTATTTATACTTATCTGACATCAATCAAAAACAGGAAATATTTTACTAAAATTGCAGGAGTGTGGTACGCAAAAAATTCGCGCACCAGCAGATGTTTACAAAGTTATCAAACAGGAGGCTTACCGCACTCCTTCACCCATTTTGTCTTTCAGGTTCGATTTCGATTTGCCATTGCTCTGCCGGTAATCGGGATCGAAATTATTGGGAATGTCAACCGTTACCTCGGCCTGTGGAACATGGCACTGCGAGCAGTTGAACATGGCGCCGTTAAAATGCCCGAGGTCTTTTTCAACCACCTCGCCCTCCATGGCGTCCACACGGTATTTACCGTCTTCTTCCACCACAACAGGACGGTAGCTGGTAAAGTGTGTTTTGGGCAATGGCGTTGCTTTAAATTCGGGAGCTTTGTCGGGCATGTGGCAACGCAGGCATTTGTTATCTTCCACTTTTATGGGAAGAAATCCACCAACCCGGTGCGGTATTAATGGTGGTGCGTTTTCGTACGACCGGTCGATTGTTTTGCTTTCGCCACTCCTGATTTTAGTATACTCGGGCATGTCGGTCAAGACGGATTCATCGCCCATTATTAAAGCATCCGACATATCGATGTCTTCGTCGGCAATGTATTTTTCACTATTGTTATTGCCACATCCGGCAAGCAACAAACTAAAAATTACTGCACAAATCCACATTTTATTCATTATTGTACCCTCCTAAATTTTAGTATTATAAATTGAAAATTTTAAAGCATTGTCTTCACAAACTTCGATGCAGCGCCCGCAATTGCTGCATTCATTTTTAATAAACCCTGAATGTTTTCCAACAATATGCAACACTTGTTCTTCGTGGCAAACGCCAAAACATTTCATACACATACTGCATTTGTTAACATCGTGTTTTACTTTGATTAAGGCAAAGCGGCTTGTAGCCGAGTAAAAAGCGCCCAAAGGGCAGAGGTGGCCGCACCAACCGTATTCAACAACCAGCAGGTCGAACAGGAACAAAGCAATAATTACTGCCCAACCCATACCGAAACCGAAAATAATCCCACGATGCAACAGGGTAATCGGATTTATTATTTCGAAAGCTGCCACACCAACTATGGGTGATAAAACGATTCCCAGTCCCAACACCCAATACCGGGTTTTTCTACTGATTGAAAAGAAGTTTTCCTTACTCGTTATTTTCCACTTCTTCCTCAGGTAAGTTGCCAGATCGGTAATCATATTCACCGGGCACACCCAACTGCAGAAACTTCTTCCGGCAATCAAAGCATAAAATAAAAGAACGATAATACCACCGACAATCGCATCGGTACTCATGACAAACCCTGCAGCAAATGTTTGCAAAACCGCGTGTGGGTCGGCCAGGTAAAATGTTTCAAAAACGTAAGCTGAACTATAATTTCCCATCAGGAATTTCCATCCCCACCAATTGGCACCGCCAAATAAAACCAGCAGCCCAATTTGTACTGTTCTTCTTAATATGATGTACCTGTTTCTCCAAATAATTCTACTCATCATCAAGCAGGTATTCCCAATCATTTAATTCATCTTCCGGAGAAGATTTTTTGGTTTGCGCCTCTTTCATATTTTTCAAACGCTCCTCATCAGCTTCGTCCCATCCTTTGATGTAATGCGCACCCACCCTGCCGGTTGCCACCGTCCGGGGGAGTACAAAAATCGCTGCTTTCTCGGTAACACAGGCATGCTCGCACAAGCCGCAGCCGGTACAAACATCACGATGGACCACTGGTTTTAAGAAGGCATGCTTCCCTGTCCGTTCGTTGCGTTTAAATTCCAGTGTAATGGCTTCGCCAAGCAAAGGACAAGCCCGGTAGCAGGCATCGCATTGAATGCCCCAATAGGCCAGGCAGGCTTCCTGATCGAGCATGGCAACACCCATTTTTGCTTTATTGATGTCGGGCTTTTCCGTTTGTACGCCATCAATTTGTTTTGCGATATTTTTAAGATCAAGCGCACCACTTGGGCATACCGGAACACAAGGGACATCGGTGCACATATAGCAGGGAATCAACCTTGGTTTGAAAAAAGGTGTGCCCATGGCTGTGTGATCGTCTAAAGTGGCCAACTGTAAAGTATCGTACGGGCAGGCTTCAACACAAGTACCACAACGGATGCAGGCTTTTACAAAAAGTTCTTCCTTAATTGCAGCCGGAGGCCTCAGGGTTAATTCCGAAGCTTTTAACCTGATGGCTGCCGAGCCCCAGGCAGCGCCACCCAAACCCAGTAGCCCTGCCCCCCGGAACATGGTTTTCAGGGCATCTCTTCTGGAGTTCATATTTTGTGTGTCAGCCATCTTGATCGATTGACTTAAGCTTTGCTAATTTTAACGGCGCACTTTTTAAAATCCGTTTGTTTTGAAATGGGATCGGTTGCGTCAAGGCAAACCTTGTTAATCAGCACTTTTTCATCAAACCAGGGCACATAAATCATTCCTCTCGGCATACGATTTCTGCCTCGTGTTTCCACATGTGCTTTCACTTTTCCACGCCTCGAATCGATCCAAATCAAATCACCCTGCTGCAAATTGTATTTCACGGCATCATCGGGATGCATATAACAAAGTGCCTCGGGGACAGCCCTGTAAAGTTCGGGAACCCGCATCGTCATTGTGCCACTATGCCAGTGTTCCAGCACTCGTCCGGTGCTCAACCACAAAGGATAATCTTTATCGGGCATCTCGGGCGGGTCCATATAAGGCCTGAAGAATATTTTGGCTTTGTTGGTCAGGTCAACTTTCCCGGCAGATTTATCGATTCCCTGCAAATTACCTTTGCCAATCTTTTTTAAAGCTTTACCATAAAAAGCAAATTCGCCTGTATCGGCTTTTCTGGCATAAGGATCGTATTTCGAATTGAAACGCCACTGTGTTTCTTTCCCGTCGACTACCGGCCATTTCAGTCCACGCACTTTGTGGTAGGTATCAAAATCGGCATAGTCGTGGGCATGTCCTTCACCAAAGGAGCGGTATTCTTCCCAGAGGTATTTATGAACAAAAAAGCCATAACCTTTCCATTCTTCACCATTCGTGCCCAGGATGGTCCGTCCGTCGCCTTCAACTTCCGTATTGTGAAAACCTTCGCCAATCGGGTCGGGCCAGGTGTACGATTTGGCTTCTTTATTGGCAAACAATACATCGAACAAAGTATCTTCGGGAGTGTAGCCCATTTTTTTGGCTTCGGGCAGCACATCGGGCAAACCACCGGCAATGCCGGGAATGTTTTTCGCCCCCCAAACATCTTTTAGTTTAAACCTTTTGGCAATTTCCATGTACTGCCAAAGGTCGGGCATGGCATCGCCCACCGGAACAACCTGTTGTTTCCAGTGCTGCGTCCTTCGTTCGGCATTGCCGTAAGCGCCCCATTTTTCGTAAATCATGGCAACAGGCAAAACAAGGTCGGCAACTTTAGCCGATACGCCCGGATAGCTGTCGGAGACCACGATAAAATTATCCATTTTACGCGCTGTTTTCAGCCAGTGATTGGCATTGGCCGTACCCATAAACGGGTTACAAACATTTACCCAGGCAAACTTAATTTTGCCATCCTCCAGGTCGCGGAATATCTTCATGATATGCGCACCCGGTTTTGGGTTTAAGGTTTGAGAAGGAATTTTCCATAGTTTTTCAGAAACTTCGCGGTGCTTGGCATTGGCCACCACCATATCGGCCGGAAGCCGGTGAGAAAATGTCCCTACCTCGCGGGCGGTTCCGCAGGCAGAGGGTTGTCCGGTGAGGCTGAAGGCACCGTTTCCGGGTTTGGCTTGCTTGCCTAACAGGAAATGAACCATATAAGCCTGCTCGTTTACCCAAACACCGCGTGTGTGCTGGTTCATGCCCATCGTCCAGAAAGAAACCACTTTCCTGTTTTTTTCCATATAGAGGCTGGCAAGCAGTTTCAGTTTTACTTTGAAAGAGGCCAGGTCTTCGTCGGCATTGCCTTTGGCCAGACCAGCCACAAAGTTAAGGGTGTAGGGTTCAAGGCCTTTTTTAAACTCTTCAAAAGAAATGGCCCAATGCCCTTTGGGGGTATCCCGGTGCTTCATTTCCATGGTATCACCTTCTTTAAAACCCAGGTAACCCAGTGTTACCGCTTCTTCTTTGGAGATTTTTTTGGAAACCTCTTTTTTCACGGTCTGTCTTTCCAAATCGGTAAAGCCGGGATGGTCCGGTGTGCGCATGCCATATCCGGTATCGACAAATCCGGTGGCAAATTGCATGTATTTATCAATGAATTCCTGATCCATCGACCCGGGATTGTTGTAAACAATTTCGCGGGCGATGTAATTCCAGATGGCCAGATCGGTATGCGGTTTAAAAATAAGTTCGACATCAGCCAGGTCGGAACAGCGGTTGGTGTAGGTAGACAAGTTGATGATTTTAACCCGTTTTGGATCGGACAGTTTCCTATCGGTTACCCTCGACCAAAGTACGGGATGCATCTCGGCCATGTTGGCACCCCAGGTTACTACGGTATCGGTTAGTTCGATGTCGTCGTAACAACCGGCCGGTTCGTCAATACCAAAAGTCTGGATAAAACCGCCCACAGCCGAAGCCATACAATGGCGTGCATTGGGGTCGATATTGTTTGAGCGGAAACCGGCTTTCATCAGTTTTGCCATGGCATAGCCTTCCTGGACGGTGTATTGGCCAGACCCGAAAACGCCAATGCCGGTGGGGCCTAATTCATCCAGGCTGCGCCGCATTTGTTTTTCCATTTCGTCGTAGGCAACTTTCCACGAAACAGGTTTAAACTTACCATTTTTACTGAATTTACCATCTTCGCCAAGCCGCATCAGGGGCTGTTTCAGACGGTCGGCGCCGTACATAATTTTGGCATTGAAATAGCCTTTTATACAATTTAAACCCCGGTTTACCGGCGCAGCGGGGTCTCCTTTAACGGCAACAATTTTTTCATTTTTTGTGGCTACCATAATGCCGCAACCTGTGCCACAAAACCGGCAAACGGCCTTGTCCCAGCGCCAATTACCCTCTGATTTTTCGGGTGTGGCTGCCAGCATTTTTTTTGGTAAAGAAATTCCTATGGCTGTAGCTGCGGCGGCAACGGCAGTGGTTTTTACGAATTCTCTTCTGTTTATACCCATGATATTATTTCTTATTGGAAAAGAGGAATGAAAAACAATTCTTTAAATAACAAAGGCAAACTATGATTTGAATATCTTCAAATCATAGTTTGCAAAAAACTGCACAATATTTATTGTGAGTATCTCTTGCGAAATTCGGCTGAAGCGGCTTTTCTCCTGGCCACTTCTTCCGGATCTGACTTACCGATGAACCATTTGTGCATTTCACTGTTCAGGATATCGTCGAGCAATTTGGCAACACGGTCTGCCTGTGCCGATTTGCCATGCTTTTTGCCTTCAGCAATTAACTCTTGAACTTCGGGAACCATCTCCATATAAAACCTGTCGGCAACTTCAAAATTACCATGCCATTGTGTATAATCGGGTCCCATCATCGAAGCACCCATCCGGGCACGGCGGCCTTCGTGGTGCCATAAGAAGAAATAGGTCCACTCGATTTTATCATCGAAAGGAATTGGCGTAATCAGGCCTTCTTTTTTCAATAATTTCATTAATGCCAAAGCTGGTTTGCCAAACTTATCGTTGTATAAATTAACCATATTGTCATATTGCTTGTAAAAATTCTCAACATATATTTTAGTATGACATTGGTAACACACATTCTTCATGCCTTTTCTTCTTTGTTCCCAGGTAAGGAAATCTTCGGGCAATGGTTTTCCCTGCGCTTCGTATTTGGCCAGTTCGGCGGCATCAATTTTTTCAGAAACTTTGGGACGCAATGTCCAGCTGATTCTGTCGCCAACATCGTGGGTGACAGGCTGATCTGGCGTAGCGCTCATGTGGCAGGTAGCACAGGTTGGTGCAGCTGAATAATCCTGACCAACAATCCAGGGCTGTGCATCAAGGTTCATGTCTTCGCGGTGTGCGCGGAAGTTGATACCATGCTTTGATTCGTTATAGATTTCCAACTGCGGATGGTCTGGCCCCATGTGGCATTTGCCGCAATTCTCGGGCTGACGAACCTGAGCAATTGAAAAATGGTGCCTGTTGTGACACGCTGAGCAGGATCCTTTTGATCCATCCAGATTGATGCGTCCCATACCTGTATTTGGCCAGGTTTTAGGATCAAGCATCAGAATACCCAAATCGTTGTACTTAGGGTCCCCGTTCTCATCGGTCTGGAACTGGACTCTTGATCCATGACATTGCCAGCAGCCTGATGCGGCGGCAGGATTAGCATCATCCATAAAAGCCGCATGACCTTCCACTACTTCTGCCAACACATTATCCAGCGACCCCATTATCATTCCTGCATCAGCATGGTGGCTGTTTGTAAATTGCTCGGCTTCTTCGGCATGGCACTTGGCACAGTCATTAGGGGTTACGATAGTAGCAATAAACTGCCCTTCGTGCTCATAACCGTCAACATCACCTTTTTGGGCCTGGTGACATTCAAGACAACCCACACCCACCTCGGCATGTTTACTGTCCTTCCATTGTTCAACAATAACTTTTCCGACACCCTTTTCGCCGTGGCAGCTTACGCAGTGCCTTGTTCCCTCGTCAATAATAGGCGCGGCTTTATAATCGGGCATTGCATGCTGTACCTCTTTCCAGAGCGCCATGAGTAAGATTATCAGGAATACCACACTTAGCACACCGATAATGGTTCTTTTTGTATTTAAACTTGTTGCCATTTTTTATAAGTTTTAGGTTATTTATTTTTTCTTTTGAATGAATTTAATGTCCGAAGGTTTCCCAGACCGTGAATACAATGATGGTTAGCATTCCCAAAACGCCAATCCAGAATCCTACTTCTCTGTCCGGGAAAACTTTATCGAGGAATTTATCGATAAAAGGCCAGAAGAAAAGTAAGCCGAGAAAGACCATTGGTCCCAAAACGCCAACCAGCAGGTTTGTGATTTTCAGCCAGCGGAAAACCGCAAAGAAATACCACTCGGGCTTGATGTGCAAGGGTGTTACATTCGGGTTGGCGGGGTCGCCAAGCTGAACCGGGAATAATAATGAAAGCGTCAACAGCAGTATCATGATTATGGATACCATAATCAACTCGGTAAATACATGGTCGGGCCAGAGAGGGAAGGTTTTCTTTTCCAAATTTTCGTCTCCTTTGAACTTAAGTTCGGTTACACCATGCGCCCTGATGAGGTAAACATGAATGCCAACTGCCATAACCAATAAAAGGGGTAACAAAACAATATGAAAAAGGTAGAACCTTGTTAAGGTGTTCTGACCAATCTCACTGCCACCCCGCATAAAATCGGCAATCCATCCGCCAATAAAAGGGGTAGCGCCGGCAATACCGGTTCCAACCTTCATTGCCCAGTACGACATTTGTTCGTAAACAAGTGAGTAACCTGTAAATCCAAACATCAAAGTGAGCAGGAACAAAACAACACCAAACATCCAGTTGATGTCTCGTGGAGCCTGGTACGAGCGTGTAAAAAATACGCGCATCATGTGCAATATTAAGGAAGCAATCATGATGTTGGAAGACCAGCGATGAATACTCCTGATCAGCCAGCCATAATCGGCAGTGTAGGTAATGTAGGCAATACTGTCGTAGGCTCGTGCGGTATCGGGCACATAATAAAAAACGAGCATGATACCGGTTATTACCTGCACGGTGAACATATACAGCGGTGTTCCCCCCAAAGCCCACCACCATCGTTTCAGGTGGTTTGGGATGGGTTCGGCGGTTAATTCTATCAGGGCATCCTGATCAACCGGGAATGATTGTTTAAGCCAAGTTCCTAGTCCCATAATTAACCCTCCGCATCTTTAAAGAAAATAAAAACGTTTTCGCCCTCAATTTCTGTATGATAGGTTTGCAAGGGTGTGGGCGGGGGACCGGCAAGCACATTACCGTTTTTGTCGAAGCGGCCCTGGTGACAGGGGCAATAAAATTCCTGGTTGTCTTTTTGCCAGTAAACGGTACAGCCCAAATGTGTACATACAGTGGACATGGCCTTGACTTCCCGTTCACCGGTGCGTACAAGGACGAGGTCTTTTCCACGCAAATCGGTAATCTTGCGGGAGGCGTTAATGGGCAATTCATTCAGGTGCATGGTGAAAATCCTTCGGGTTACATCGCGCTTTTTTGGTGTTATAAAGCGGAAACCCATCGCCGTTATTCCGGCAAATGCACCACCCAATGGAATGAATGCCAACATGTTTTTTAATGCGTCTCTTCTGTCCATATAATTGTTGTTATTGGTTTATTCCTTACTGAAAAAAGCAGGTTTAAAAGTAAGCATGACCCACGCCCAGTTGTTGGTATTGTTGTTAAAGCCGCCACCTGGATTGTCAGGATATTTTAAAGCCTGCATGGTTTCGGTAGCAAACATTTGAGAATAGCCCCCCTGAATGTTTACACTTTTCGACAATGCATATTTTACCACAAAATCAATCTCGGTACCGAGTCCGCTGCTGTAATCTTTCCATACCGGAACAGCTCTGTCAGGGGCACTGATGTCTGCAGAAACTGTTGCTGCCGACATAAAATAGTGCGGGATGAGTGCGAAGCTCCATTTATTAACTGCAAATTTAAGTGGGAGAAAGATGTCGATTAAGCCAACATTTGCAACGTGGTTTCCTACATAAAAATAGTCCATCCAGCCGTTAAACTTGTGGTTGGTTCCATAAAAAGGTGTAAACGATTTGTCTTTTTTTCCACTCACCCCCCTGTCCTTTGTATCGGTTCCCGACAAGTACTCCATTCCCAGTCCGAAAGCGAAGCCTTTAATTAGATGCAGGGAAACATCACCTCCAAAATATATTGCCGACAGTTCGTTGTTTGCTTTGTTTTTTCCCCCCTGGTAATAAGATGCCACATTAAATTTCACTTTATCCCCTTTAAATGTGTACCTGCCACCGATTGTCTGGCTGTATGCAATGCTTTCGTCGTAGATGGTGTCATTGCTGTTCGAATCGTAAGCCAAACCGTTATTTAAGAACAAAATGCTCAAGCCTGATTTACCAAATTTGCCGTGATAGTACAACCATTGGATGGCTTTGTAGTTTTTATTGGTATAATCCACCCTTGTAACAGATGGCCGCATCGCATTGATTGCAAAACCGGCATCAAGAATCTGGTTATCGCCAAAAAAGAATTTGAAAACGGCTGCATCGTGGCTACGTGCCTGCTGTGCCCAACCTACGTTCCCGAAGATGCGGTGGTCATCATAAATGATTTCCATCCGTCCTACTTTTAAGCTCAAAATTTTTGCAAGCTTTAACTGTGCCCAGGCTTCATGAACAGAAACGCCGTTGGCATCACTTCGGTTCAATTGGTTCACATCACCCCAAACCCTGACATCCTGAAGGCTGATGTAAGCTTTAAAGGTCTGGTTGCTGAAAAAACCGTTTAATCGTGTACGTTGCGAAACAAAACTTGCTGCATTTGCATCGTTGGGAAAAAGGGTCCAAAAACCATGACGGTACTCGTAGCGTGGTCTTACCTCACCAGTTATTTTTACTGTTTGGGCGATCATGTCGCCTGCGATTGCAATGAAAAACCCCGTGAACAAAAGGGAAAATAAAAATCTTTTCATAATTTAATGGATTACATTTAAGAATTTAAGAATTCGATTTCTGAAAATAACATTCAAAATTAACAACTATTTAACAAAAAGTGTTAAAAAAGATGGAGATTAGAAAGATTTAGAGGGATTCTAAATTAAGGCTGCGAAAAGCCGTGCTTAGGCCACCTGCTGTTGTTAAGGGATTATAAGTAATCCTGAAGGGTGTTTGCTTTCAGGTGGTTAACAAACTCAGCCGTTATTTCTTTTACTATGTTTTCTCTGATACATTTATCAAACGGACAGATATGTGCATCTTGATGACATTCACCCTGTTCCAACTCACCATCAATAGATCGGTAAATATCATATATCAAAATTTCGGATGGTTTCTTTTTCAACATAAATCCACCGGTGGGACCGCGAAACGATTTTAGAATACCATCTTTGACAAGCCGCTGCAAGACTTTACCGATATTATGTTTTGAAGAACCAATTTTTTCAGAAAGCTGAATGGCGTTCATCGGCTTATCGGATTTTGCGATAAGAATAGAGGAGTGTATCCCAATAGAAGCGGCATCTGAAAAATTTATAACTCTCGGCATCTTGCTTAACTTTTATTATTGGCAATATTACATATTTTAAGCATTTCTTTTCTGAAATAGTTTGGAATTTTTTGTTTGGGAAGAAAGCCCTGCTTCATAAACTGCCGGAAACCGGAAAGATGAGTTTGGAAGTTTAAATGAAGTGCTCTTTTTTTTCATTCAGTAAAAAGAAGAGGTTCATAAGAGCAGAAATGATTTTATATTCCTATAAAAATCCTATTGCACAACGAGTTTCCGTCCGGCACTTGCTTTCCCGTTTGAGATTTGCAGAAAATACAAACCGGGACGAAGGCTGCCGATGTCAATGGTTTGGGAAGTATTGTTGCTTCCGGGTTGTAAATAGGACTTATAAACCAGCCGTCCCGACATTGAGAATACTTTTGCTTCCATTCCCCCTGGAAAACGCTGTGCAAACTGAACCCTGACTTTGTCTTTGGCAGGATTGGGTACTATCAAGAAGTCGTAAGGGTTGTTCTCCTGAACATTGAGAATCAATACGTCAATCACATTGGAAGTGTCGGAAGAGCAGGTGTTGATGGTGACAATGTCGTAGTACCTGCCGTCGGTAACGGCTGTGTAAACCTGCTGGTTGGCGCCTTCGATGGCTGTGTCGTCGAGGTACCACTGGTTGCCGAGGGCGATATTGGAACGCAACTCGTCGCTATCCTGCGTGATGGTTGGCGTTTCGGGGACGGGATACTTTTCCACCACGGCCGAACCGGAGCTTGTCCCTGTGCAGTTTGCGTCTTCCACCTCGAGCAATACGTAGGTGCCCGAGTCGGAAACATGCAGCAGATAGGGCGTGCTGTCGATGCCCGTAACCTGCCAGGTTGTGTTGCCGTTGGAATAAATGATGTCCCAGTCTGCTGTGCCGGTCAGGTCAACGGTCAGTGCGGTGGAGTCGTCACCGCAGAGCGTGTCTCCGCCCGAGATGGCCGCCGTCGGCAGTGCGTGTACCGTCAATTCGGTATCACCATTTGCGGTGGTAAACCCGTCGTCAACTTCAACATGGTAAAGGGTGGAGGTGTCGGGTGACACCAGGGGATTTTCTTCTTCAGAGCTCCAGGGCGGGTTACCGGCAGGGGTGGAGGTCCACGAATAGGTGTAGTCACCCGACCCGCCACCGGCATTGGCAAAAAGTTGCGCCGTATCGCCATTGCAGTTTTCATCGGGCGCTGCCACCGGATTTACACTCAATGGCCCGCCGGAAACACTTACCTGCACATCGTCGGTGTTCTGACAGGATGTGGAGTCGTCCGTCACCTCCACCTCAAAATAGTTGGAAGTCGTAAGGGTGACCGTCTGCGGATTTTGCACGTTGGGGTCTTCAAGTAGTTCGGGCGGTGTCCAGTAGTAGCTGTAACTTCCCGGGCCACCAAATGCAGCATGCAGGGTGGTGCTGGTTCCGTATGGGATGATGGTATCGTTTCCGGCCTCAGCAACGGGAAGGGTGTTAACGCTTACAGCCAGCTGTACCGAAGAGCCGGTGTCGCAGGGATTGGCACCAGCCACCGTAACCAGACCCGAAACGGCCGTATCAGAATAATTGACTGTGATGGCATTGGTGTTCTGTCCGCCGGCGATGGTGGCACCGGAAGGCACCGTCCAGAGGTAGGAAGTGGCATTGGGAATGGTATCCGTACTATAGAACACGCCCGGCGATGCCTGGCAAACGACGCTGTCGCCTGTAATGTAAGCCGGTGCGCCGATGGCCCCGCAAACGTAGCCGTTGATGTAAAAATCTTCGGTTGGCAGGTCATTCAGTACATCGTAGTTGGCATCGGCATACTCGCAGGAACCACCGTCATCATACCAGGCAAGGGTGGTCGTGCCTGAAATATAGGTAAACTCGATGTCCATAATAGAACTGCCATCAGGCAGGGAAATACCGGCGCCGAACCAACCCATCAACAGCCGGTGGAAGCCGTTTCCAAGGTTGTTGTCATTAATAATAAACCAGCCAGGAATACCCGGGTTTTGCGATCCCTGCACAAAATTCAGCACCGAATAGTCGTAGTCAAGGGTCAGCGAAATGGCGCCGATGTTGTTAAATCCGGTGACGGTGATGGGGACAATAAGGGAGCCCGTGTCGGGTTCGTTAATCGTTACAGCTGTGGTAATCGGTGCATCTTGTCCGTAAAAAGTGCTAATGGCGCAAAAAATGAGAGCCGAAAGAAAAAGTACCCGCATAAAATTGTTTAAGCTGTTAAAGTTTACCATAAACCATTACAAAAAAAAAGAATCACCAAGCTTTAATAAGAGGGAACCTGCTGTTTTAAAGCGTTTCAAACTCAAAAAACCTACGCCCCGGAAAATCATGGGGCGCAGGGTGCTGTAAATATTTTGAGAGATTTTCAATTGGTTCCATTGTTAATTTACAGCATATATTTATTGTGTTTATTAATCCTGCTTAAACTAATAATCGCTTATCAGGGCCCAATACCTACCACTTTCACATCTGTCTCGATGAAAAGGTTTGCGTTGTCGCCTACTTTCAACTTGTAAAAAGTAAGCGTGTCGGGCGGTGGTGTAAAGGTGTAATTAACAGTTGGCCAATCTGTATCGCTTACCAGATTGGTAACCATTGTGTTTCGGGTAGCCGTTGTAGCTTCAATAAAATCACCGGCTCCTCCTGTCGTACCTTTAATTCCAATAGAAGCCCCTTCGTTGGTGTTGTGCGTACCGGCTGCAGCAGTACCATAGCAAAACTCGATGGCGTTGGTGGTTTCGTGCAGTTTAAGTTGGAAACTGATGCGTGAAGTAGAAACGGAGTTGTATGTCAGAACATTGTTCCATTCTACGGTAAACACCCGGTTGGGGGCCGTTCCTGAAGTCAGGTAGGAAATGCCTGAACTTCCGTCTGCCAATAGCTTATCCCACCACGGTGCCAGTGCATTGGCCGGGTCGGCAGCAAAAAACAGCCGGTCGTTTTCACCGGAGGTGAGGTCATCGCCCGAAAGGTCCATCGAAACCCATCCACTGGTACTGATTCTCAACTGCGTATAGTTGGTTCCTGCATATTCAAAGCTAAAGCCGATATTGACATCGCTGTGCGCATGGTCTCCTGTAGGGCCGGCCGAACCTCCCGAAATGGGTGTCATCAGTGCGGCAGAAGTTGTTAACGAATAGTTCTGCACTTCATCTGCGGGCAGTACTCCTGCCGGAACGTATCCATCCACCGGGCCAATAAATTCAACTTCGCCTGTACCAATTTCAAATACACCGGAATTCAACCAGTCGCCACCAACTTTTAACAATCCTGAACCGGCATTTACAAAAGCTTTCCCGGGATTGATTGTCATGTCACCGGTAACAGTCATTATTGAACCGGCATCAAAATCAACACTTTTACATTGGTCTCCCAGGGTAAAGTCGCCTGTGTAAACCGGCCAGAATGACGGAACGGGTGTTGAAGGAATGGATACTGCACTCAGGCTGTTGGGGACCACATTATCGGACCAGTTAGAGGCCGTCATCCAATCTGTTGAAGTCAGTCCCGTCCAGGTAAAACCGGCGGGTTTCACCAATCCATCAATGTAATAATCTTTAGGTGGCTGGTCGTAAAGCACTGTGAACAAGGGGCCTGCCGTAAATTCACAAGACCCTCCATCGTCAAACCATGATAAGGAAGAGGTTCCGCCCGAATAGCTAAAACTCAGGTAAATTAAAACCGTTCCGTTCGCAAGGTCAACCGGGTTTGCGTTAAACCACCCTATCAATATCCTGCCGGGATTGGTGGCTCCTTCCGTAAAATTGACAGCAATATCGGGATGTGGGGATGCACCAAGATAAGTCAATACCCCCGGGTCATAATCAAGGGTCAGCGACAAGGAACTAATGTCAGTAAAGTCCCAGACCCTGAGCGGGACAGTGATTTGGGTTCCGGATACAACGCTCATTGAATCGGCTTTGATTTGCGGCGACACCTGACCTGCGACCAGTCCGTCGAAATAATAGTCTCCAGAGGGTTCATCATAAAGTGAGTAGAACTGAGCATCTCCATAGTCGCAGGCAGTGCCGTCCGCTAACCAAACCAATGTTGTGGTTCCTGACACATAGGTAAATTCAATATCTGTAATCGCATCCATATCTGCTAATGAAACAGCAGTACCAAAATATGAAATGACAACCTTTCCGGTAGTACCATTGACCTGGTTGCTCAGGAATAGATTGTTGGCAAAAGCAGCATTGGGTGTGTGCCCGACAAAATTTATCACCGTTGCATCATATTCAAATGTCAAGGCAACGGCACCTATATTTTGAAAATCAACGACAGTAACTGGTACATTTATTGGACCCGCTTGTGCAGTTGTAATCCCGGGGAGGTAAGTGCCGGGCGCTAATTGTTCAGCAACAATGCCGTCGAAATAGTAGTCTTCGTATGGCTTGTCGTACAAAGTGGTGTAAGCTGAATCACCGTATTCACATGCCGTACCATCGGTTACCCAGTTCAGCAGGGAATGGTTTCCGGAAAAAGGGACAGGTGCATAATTAAAATGAAGATCGACCAGGGTAGTTCCATCGGCCAAGGTCTCCGGTATAAAATCAGGAGGAGCAGAAATCCAACTAATAACTATTTTGTACTTACCTCCGGCAGACGGCGAATTGCCAACAATCATGGCTGCCCCAAAGTTGCTGTGTGGAGTGCTTCCGGTAAAAGTCAGGATATTCGGGTCATATTCCAAAGTCAAAGCAATAGCTCCGATACCCCAGAAATTTTCTACCGTGATGGGCACATCTATCGGACCGGCCACAACATCCCCAATTTCAGGTGCCATGGTAGTTGGGGCAACATGCGATGTAACAAACCCATCAACGTAATAATCGGCTGTGGGTGTGTCATTAAGCGGAACCAGGACATCATCGGCATACTCGCAGTTACTTCCGCCATTACCGGCATTGTCCCATGAAAGCGAAGTTGATCCTGAAATATAACTAAACTCAACTTCTGCTAACTGGCTTTCGTCCGGTAAAGTTATGGCTCCAGCAACAGTTGTCCAACTGATGACAAGCTGTCCCGGGACTGATCCATCAATAGTCATTCCCGAAAAAGCCGGACTGGGTGTGGCACTTACATAGCTGATCACGGAAGGGTTGTAATCCAGCGTGAGTGTTATGCTCCCGATATTGTCAAAATTGCTGACTGTAACCGGAACATTGATAGTGCCCGCCGAAGCGTCAAGGACTTTTCCTGCAGTAGTGAGCGGCGCATTCTGTGAAAATCCTGACCTACCGATCAGAAACAATAAGCTCAAGAAAAATATATGTGTAATTTTCATAGTTTTAACATATTAATTGTCATTTATTTAACCCTGGGTGTACCATTCGGCACACCCGGTAAATGTTAAATAATCAGTAACTATTAATAACTATTCGAATGGTACGTGAAACTACTTGTCCGTTGGCCCTGACCCGAATATTTGCGGTGTAAACACCGGCATTGTTACCTAAGGCATGGAACTTGACAGTATGTTCACCCCTTTCTTGCAACTCGTCAACCAGTGTTTTCACAAGGGAACCGTACATATTGTAAATCTCCAGTTTCACTTCACCATCCACAGGAATATTGTAATTGATAAATGTAAATTCGTTGAACGGATTGGGGAAACTTTCAAGTGTTGTCCCTTTTAGCAGTTCAAGTTCTCCGATTCCCGTCACATCGTATTCTACGGTGTAGGTGCTCAGGACAACATTTCTGATAACGTTGTATTGCGCGTCAGCCAATTCGTTGAGCGGGCTTGGACGGAGCGCAACCTCAATGATGTCACCACTGCCGAAGTTGTCTGTTGTACGGAGTTTTAGCATGAGCAGGATATTTCCATCGGCATAATTAAAAGCCTGAAGGGAATTCCATCCAATCCTCAATTCATCTCCATCAACGTTAAAATCAAGTGCGCCTGCATCAGAAGGGATATTGTTGTTGATTATTAAGACATCCTCCACTGTAAGCAGGTTGGATGGAATATCAAGAATCAATGACAAAGCCGCTACCTGCATTGAAGCAGTAACTTTGATGGGGAGTTCAAATTCCATTCCGGCACCAGCAAAGATGGAACCATCGTAAGACAATACGAGGTCCGAATCAAATAGCGCTTTACCGCCCGGGTTTGTATTGCTTGCATCGAAGTCACCGACGCACAAACCATAGAACCCCTGGCTAACATCTGCCCCACTGACCACAACCTGGTTGGTTGAGGTCGGCGGGTTGGCACTGGACACATCGGGCTGTTTCCAGAAGGTCCATGCACTCCTGTCGAAGGCTGTTCCGTAAACAAAGTAGCCCTGGATGCGTCCGGCATCGGTGGCATTGATGCTGCTGCCGCTGCCAAAGGCGACGTCGCCTGCATTCCACCTGACATGCTCGATGTTAGACGGACTTGTCCACCACAGATTCACCTGTCCGGCGTCAAGCGAGTTGATGCCGCCCACAGGCGCACTGGTTGTTACATCGATGGTGTAAACGCCATCCGGGACGAAGGTGAATTCGTAGTAACCCGTTGCATCCGTTGTTGTTGAAGCAATAAGCGTCGGGCCATCCATGAGGTCCAGCGAAAGGCCGTTCAATGGCGTGTTGGCACCGTTGTGATAGGTAAAGTAGCCGCTGACGGTGTATCCGGCCGGATTGATGGTAACATTCAATGCATCGGAATTCGCAACACAACCGCTTATCAAATTGAGTTCGGTAACCATAACGGTTCCTGTTCCGGGAGTTCCGGGCCACAATACCGTAATGGAACTGGTATTCTGACCACTTTGGATACTACCCCCGGTAACAGTCCATGTGTAGGCATGGAGGGGATTGGTGGTAGTTGAATAGGTTTCGGTTGTGTTAATCACAACAGATGCCGGCCCGACAACTTCCGGAGTAGGCAGCGCGATGAGCGTTACATCTTCCGAAACGGTTTCGGAGCAGAAAGTTCCTGCTGCATATTCGGTTACGGTAAGTGTTCCCGGAGAAACATCAAACCAGTCCACAGTGATTGAATTGGTACCTTGCCCGGAAGCAATGGTGCCACCGTTTACATTCCATAGGTACGAATTGCCCGAAACCAGCGGTGTTGAGTAAATCTCACCGGTAGCGCCTGCACAAACTTCAAAGTCGCCTGTAATTACAGGATCGGGCAGTGCATTGATGGTAACGTCATAAATACAATAATAATCGTTTCCAAAAACATCAGTGATGGTCCAGGTTACGGTTGTTGTTCCGGTAGCAAAAACATGTCCATCTAAACTGGCCGATGCATTTTGGTCGTTGGTAATTGTGGTTGGACGACATTGGTCAACAACGGTCGGATCGAATTCAGTACCCACTGTGGTGTAGGTGTCTGTCGCTGTTTCATCGGCACAACGTACCTGGTCGCTCAGGCAAGTGATGTTGGGGTCGGGCAATACATAATAGTCGGTCATGGATGCATCATCCCACCATTGGAAGAAATCCACATCATCAGAAACAAGGTTGCCTAATCCACAAGTATTGTTTGGATTGTGGTAGGGGCCGGTTTCGTCACCCCACCAGTTAGCAGAAGCATCAACGTTTTCGCCGTCACTAATTACACCGCGTGTATGACCACTGATTGTATTGTGATGGATATCAGTGCCCGTTGACAACCTGCCGGTAGCAGAGGTAAATACCCTGATCCCGTCAGCCTGAGTACCACCTGTTATTGTGTTATTGATAATGCTGGTATTCTGACTTCCACCCAGACGTATTCCGGATTCCGTATTGCTGTTAATCGTATTGGCGTTAATGGTGTTATCATCTGCGTGATACAACTCAATGCCATGATCGAAATTGTTCTGAACGGTATTGCTAATAAGGGTGTTTTCACTTGCTATTTCACCCAGGTAGATACCAACTTCAGAAACTGATATTATATTTCCATCGACGGTATTTAGCCTACAACTTGTTGTATTTGCCGTATAGTAGTCGAGCAAAACACCATAAGATGTATTAAGTGTGATGATGTTGTCCTTAACAATATTGTTCGATGCATCATCTAAAAGCGCAATACCAAACTGGTTGTTTGTGACCATGTTGTCATGTATATTACAATCATTTACACTAAACAGTGCGATCCCTGCATAATTGCCGACACCCGTGTTTTGTATCGTAAATCCATGCATTGTGACATTATCAGCCGTAATTGTAACAACAGTTCCCAAATTATTACCATCAATTATTGGAGAAGGAGAAGCGGCGTTGGCTAGTGTCAGGTATTCTTTGTCCACCGTAATATTTTCAAGGAAAGTACCATTTCCAACAGTGATCACCTCCGGGTTGGCCAGGGTTGGCGTGGCATCGTCAATGGCATCCTGAATGCTACAATAGAAAGTGCCTTTGGTAACATTCTGAATCGGCAATGGTGATGACGGAACTCCCGTCGTCGTTGTCCACCAAGGCATGAAATCAACTGGGCCAATTACATCACTACCCAAACCGCAAGTATTATACGGATCGTTATACGGGCCTGAAGCATCGCCATACCAGTTGTTTTCTGCATTAATTGATAGAGCAGCATCGTTTTGAATTGCATATGTGGCAATGTTAATAAATTGATTATTATTAATTGTTACTGCCCCACAGCCAACATCCATATTACCAATCCAAATACCCTCTTCACAGTTTTTGAATGTACTGTTTGTTATGGTTGATGTCGGGCAATTTGGTGGAAAACCATAAATTGCCATTGCATAGTATTGGTCTTCGAAAACATTGTTGTCCCAACTTACGTTTAATCCTGAATATTGATAACATCCCACACCTCCTGGAGATGTGTTATCTTCGGAATATACAAAATTGTCATAAAAACTGATTGCACCGGGATTGTTTCCCCAACATGCTAAACCATATGCACGGTAATCTGAATGAACAGTACTGTAAGTTGGATTATTATAAACTGTATTTTCATAAGCTTCGCCTTGACCATTGTCCCAGTAACCAATGCCAGCGAACATCCAACCGGCATCAATCTCATATGTGCCACCATAAAGAGTATTCAAGTATGCATCAAAATCAGGCCCGGCCGGAGTAAATGTAGATTGACTTGTTCCGCCAATATAAATTGCCGATTGTGCTCCTGAACGAACAATGTTATTACTTGCATAACCAGTTGCGCGCCCTAACACTTTAATGGCGTCACCTCCGTCATTCTCAAGCATATTAGTCACAATGTTGTTATCAATCACTACATTTGTATAATACTCCAACGTTCCTATTGTACCCGGAGTAGTTTCCACATGATCAACCAATATAGCTGTACTTCTGCTATATGTAGGATCAGTATAGCTACCCAGAACATCCCAAAATACCTGATTGTCCAAATCAACAGTAAAGTTCTTGAATGTTACATTAGAACTTGCAATCCTTACAATCGGAATATTGGCTCCCCGATGTCCAGCATATCTGCTGTTCGGTGATTTGCTGCCATAGTGGTCATAGATTACCATAGTTGATGGAACCGGTGTTTGTATAATGGTTGTAGTAGGATCTGCGCCAATGAGTGAAATCTCTTTTTCAATGTTTACTTGTTCAATATAAGTCCCGGCGGCAACTTCTATATAATACCCATCCAGGGTTGTTGATGCGTCAATACCCTCCTGGATTTTCATGTGGCTGCTAACGAGTGTACCTGTAGTGGAAGGATCATTATCGTAAACAAGTACTGGTCCGACTCCATCACATGAATAGTCATTTGAAGTATCCCACCAGTACGATGTTCCAGTTGTATTGTTTACAATCAGGTAAGGCAGGAACTGTACATCACCAGAAACACTTGCGGCAACATCACCTGCATTTTCACTGCCCCACCAGTTACAAGTGGCCTCAATATTATCTGTTGACAGGTTGTTGATACCAAGATTTGTTCCTGTTTCAACAAAAGAGTTGTTGTTAAATACATTTCCGGTATAAGATCCGCCGGTATTCTGAAGGATTACGCTGCCCAGTGTGTTATCATGAATACTATTATTGGTAAAACTATTAGCTGTTGATGTTTTACCTGTATAGCTTTCCATCATTACACCATACTTGTATTTATCAGATAAACCACCTGCACCATTATTATAAATTTCATTGCTGTTAATATCGCATGAGGTGGTGCTGACAATTTTCAATCCATTACGTGCATTATCAAAAATCATGTTTCCGGAAACTGTAAGAGCTGTAACTGCATCCTGGAAATTATGACTAAGCAATTGCAAACCATATTTCGTATTGGAATGAATCTCGTTATTATTAACCACTACACCTGTAACTGAACTTGCAACATTAACTGCAGATGCAATATAGATACCATAGCTCATGTTTTGGTAACACTCATTGTTTGCAACAGAACCGTTAGTGATTGACTGGCTACCTGAAGTATATAAAGATATACCAGCAATATTATCTGTGCCGTCACCATTATTTGAACAATAATTATATTCGACAACCGGGGCAGTTACGTTACTCATAAATATACCATTTGCTGAGTTTAGATCAAGCCAGTTATAACTAATATTAATGCCTGCCAATTGGCTTGCACCAACTACACCAATGCCACCATATAGGTTAACATTACTACCGGCGGCATTAATTACTTTAAATCCGTTAACAGTTACATTAGCTGCTGTTATATACACACCATAATTACCACCATTGGCATCAATGGTAGAAATATTGGTAGTCCAGGCAGTGCCACGGGGATCGACATTGTACTGTGCGCCGCGTAATTCCAAGCTTTTATCAACGATGAGATTTTCTGTATAGATTCCATCATTCACATTCACTGTCCATCCTGCAATTGCAGCATCAATACCACGTTGGATGGATGGCGTTGTTTCGGCACCTGCAAAACTGTTTACTGTTACATAATCGTTATTTGGAATGACTGTGACAAAGCCACGAGAGCTTTCATCGATTTTATGGATAATCGCATCTTCAATCGTAAATAACTCAGCAAGTGTGGCTGAACCTGAAGCAACACCCTCATATGTATTTCCACTGGAAGCATCTATGTCCATATCTGGGTCCACAAGAATCGCATAGCTGTAATTGCTCAAGGTATTGTTGTCAAGATCAACTAACGAGCCATTGTTCGTATCGTCAAATACTTTAATGCCATAATCAACATTTGTAATACTGTTGTTATAGAACTTTGTAAGTGCATTGTTGCCAGTATTTCTAAATTGAAGGCCAATTACATCTGCCCAATATGGATCGGTCAATGCGATTACTCCATCAACGTTATTGCCTGTGATAAATTCAACTTCAGGTGCAGCACCTGTTCCTGATGTTCCATGTGTCCTCACATGAATACCTATCCAATCACCACCACTACCTCTGGTTAAGTTATCATTGGCCGCATCTATATCTTCAGGAACAGTCAATCCAGTATTGTTTACTATTTCCCCAACTCCTATGGTGCCTGGTCCTTTACCACCAGCAGGGGGTAAAACAGCAGATATTGAATTATTCGTATATGTCCATTTACCAGAACCAAGACTCGCATAATTATGATAGATGCCGTTTACATATCCTTCAAAGGCATTGTTTTGAACAGTTCCAACATTCGGTTGTCCGTAGGGTTGAACTTGTATAGCAGCTGCACAATCTTCTACAGTATTTCCAGATACTGAACCACCTATTCCCTGTATGTAAATAGTGTGGTACAAACCATGATTATTTATACAATAGTTATTTGTAACTGTAGTGACACGAGGAGTTAAGGCAGGATATGGTTCACCGTGCATCCATATTGAGATGTATGTAAATCCATCAACAATATTGTTGGAAACCTGGATGTTTGTTGCTTCCACACTTATAATTCCTGTAAGGTCTTCTCCGGCAACACCACCTGCATCACTTATTGTAAATCCATCAATCAAAACATCGTCTGCATTACTATATATGATGGCGTCCCATCCCGTTGTGCCGACGGGGAATTGAATAATTGCTTCCGCAACCCGACTGCTACTTGTGCCAGATATGCCATAATTTGGGCCGCGCAATGCTATAGATTTATAAATATATATTGTTTCTTCATAAGTCCCGGCGGCAACTTCTATATAATACCCATCCAGGGTTGTTGATGCGTCAATACCCTCCTGGATTGTCATGTGGCTGCTAACGAGTGTGCCTGTAGTGGAAGGATCATTATCGTAAACAAGTACGGGTCCGACTCCATCACATGAATAGTCATTTGAAATATCCCACCAGTACGATGTTCCAGTTGTATTGTTTACAATCAGGTAAGGCAGGAACTGTACATCACCAGAAACACTTGCGGCAACATCACCTGCATTTTCACTGCCCCACCAGTTACAAGTGGCCTCAATATTATCTGTTGACAGGTTGTTGATACCAAGATTTGTTCCTGTTTCAACAAAAGAGTTGTTGTTAAATACATTTCCGACATAAGATCCGCCGGTATTCTGAAGGATTACGCTGCCCAGTGTGTTATCATGAATACTATTATTGGTAAAACTATTAGCTGTTGATGTTTTACCTGTATAGCTTTCCATCATTACACCATACTTGTATTTATCAGATGAACCACCTGCACCATTATTATAAATTTCATTGCTGTTAATATCGCATGAGGTGGTGCTGACAATTTTCAGTCCATTACGTGCATTATCATAAATCATGTTTCCGGAAACTGTAAGAGCTGTAACTGCATCCTGGAAATTATGACTAAGCAATTGCAAACCATATTTCGTATTGGAATGAATCTTGTTATTATTAACCACTACACCTGTAACTGAACTTGCAACATTAACTGCAGATGCAATATAGATACCATAGCTCATGTTTTGGTAACACTCATTGTTTGCAACAGAACCGTTAGTGATTGACTGGCTACCTGAAGTATATAAAGATATACCAGCAATATTATCTGTGCCGTCACCATTATTTGAACAATAATTGTAGTCGACAACCGGGGCAGTTACATTACTCATAAATATACCATTTGCTGAGTTTTGATCAAGCCAGTTATAACTAATATTAATACCTGCCAATTGGCTTGCGCCAATTACACCAATACCACCATATAAGTTAACAGTACTACCGGCGGCATTAATTACTTTAAATCCGTTAACAGTTACATCAGCTGCTGTTATATACACACCATAATTACCACCATTGGCATCAATGGTAGAAATATTGGTAGTCCAGGCAGTGCCACGGGGATCGACATTGTACTGTGCGCCGCGTAATTCCAAGCTTTTATCAACGGTAACATTTTCAGTATAGGTACCGGCAGCCACTACCACATAATAACCGTTTATGGTTGTGGTTGCGTCAATACCCTCCTGGATTGTCATGTGGCTGCTAACGAGTGTGCCTGTAGTGGAAGGATCATTATCGTAAACAAGTACTGGTCCGACTCCATCACATGAATTGGGTACGGGTTGGAAACCAGGCGTGCTTCCATCATCATCTGTTCCGTCCGTCAGGAAGGGCAGGAATTGGACATTCCCGTTCATACCGGCGGCAATTACGCCGGCATCAATTGAGCCCCACCAGTTACAGGTAAGATCAATACTTAAAGTTCCTGCTCCGCTTGCATTTGCATTAGTTGTACTGCCGGTGATGTGGTTATTGTTTGCAGTAGTTGCGTTTGTGTACGAAGCTTCGGCTTCGCAGTTAAAGGCTTCAGTAGTACTGTTGTTGATATAGTTATTAGTAAAGGTAGCAGAACAATCAGAAGAGCCCCAACCAAAAAGACTTGTCGTAGTATAAACCCCTGTTTCTGCATTATTAACAGTATTTCGGCTAAACAGAGGCGTTCCTCCGACTTGCCCCGAGGCGCATAAACCTACGGAAACACCGCTAACTGTGTTTTCATACACCTCATTGTTAAGCCGGGATGCAAACACCCAGATTCCATACGAACCGGCTGTACCATTGCTTACTGTATTGTAGCGGATAGTGTCTGCCGTTGAACCGGCAGCATCGCCGTTATTATCTGTGTGAATACCACTGCCACAATTTGTAACCGTATTGTATTCGTAAGTAACACCTTTTGAGTGATTGGACACAATGCCATCGTTTGAATTACTGACGCTGTTGTATGAGAAAACCCCGGTACCGCTCCAGTTCATGATTGGTATGGATTGTGCTTCACCTGCAACATTGGAAACAGTATTATTTGAAATATCAAAATCGCCACCTGTTGATGCATAAATACCACGCAAGTAGATATTTTGCATTGTGATATGATTTACATTTAGATTGGTAAAGGAGCCAGCCGTAAAATCCTGTATAATACCGTTTCGTGCATCAATATCTGCACCGTTAACAACGGTTCCGCTCGTAAGACTTGGATTGTCCCCATCAATTGTCATATACTGAATAGTTACATCATCCGCCTGGATAAGCATCAGATTGCTTGCGCCGGCAGGTAATGAACCTGAACTTCCGGGCATGGGAGCCGATAGTGTTGGCATAAGAACTACACCGGTTTCACTTTCTCCGGTAATTGTAATTCCCCTGTCAACAACAAGGTTTTCAATATAGGTTCCATTTGAAACAGCAATATTCTCGACACTAGTTGTACTCGCATCATCAATCGCTTCCTGGATGGTGCAATAGTAAATTCCGGTGGTTGTATTTTGTACCAGACCTTCAACAGTAACCGCGTAAGCTGATCCTGTTCCTGCACATGAATTACCATCAGTATAGGTGGCAGTTACACTATGTGTGGTTCCCGGTGAATTGTCCCAGGTTATATCAATTGATTCGGTAGTTGAAGTACCCGTTCCTCCTACAATTGTCCACGAATAAGCTGTCATGCCTGTTTCTGTGGTATAGGTTTCGGTTGCATTGGCACATATTGTTGTTGGCCCGCTAATTGTTGGAACCGGTAAGGCTTTAACATCAACATTTAAAGTTGTTGTATTCGAAGTACATGTATTTCCGTCATCGAAATAAACACTTACAGTCCCTGCACCAGTTGCGCTGGTCCAGTCCACTGTAATCTGGTAAGTTCCTGAACCGCTGCTTATTGTTCCATTTGTAACCGTCCAGTTATAAGCGCTCATTCCTGCATCGGTTGTATACGTTTCGTTGGAGTTGAAACAAGGTGCAGTTTCTCCGGTTAATGCCGGGTTCACAGCAGCATTTACCGTCCATTTATACAAATTAGAAGCATCGCAGCCCCTGCCATCAGGGTCAGAACGGGTAGCCAATATTTGAACAATATCAGTCCCCGAAAGACCGGTTGTTGAAATTGCGGTTCCAGGAGTGTATGCACTCCAGCTTGTACCTCCGTCGGTACTGTATTCGTAGCTGTCAGTACAACTTGCAACCCCGCCGCTTCCTGCTGTTGCAATGCTGGCAGAAACATCTGTTCCGGCACATACAGCAGACTGGTTGGGTGATTTTGTCATGGTGGGTGCTGTGGGCTGTACAACAACATTTGTTGTAAAATTCACAAAGGGTGAATAATCCGTCGCATCGAAGGCTGAATAAGATGTATTGCCCAATGCGGGTGTAACCAGATCAAAAGTTATCGTCCCGCCATTTCCTGGCAAAGTTTGAAGCAGCGCCCTCGAATCGGCTTGAGTCAAATTGTAGGTATGAGTGGCATCTGTGTTTGTAATAGAGATTGTAAACGAACCTCCTTCACACAAATCAATCTGATTGCTTCCGTCCCAGGCGGGGCTGGAGCTGACAACCTCTTGTCCAAACACATTGACGGCAAAAAATGCCATCAAAGCAAGTAAAAAAGTAATTTTTTTCATAATGAATATTGTTTAGTTTACTATATTGTTTATTAATCTGTTTTTGCAAGTAAATCAGCAGGCTTTGACAAAGCTTCGGTCAAGGAATAAGGTGTCCCTTTAATTCTGCCAGCCCCATTGGGTTCTTGATTTTTTCAAAATTTAGCTGATTAAAAATCGTCAGCGCTTCTGCAAAGTCCTGACGGGCGCTTATGAGCACCTTGATATTTTTAAAGTAATCGTTGATATATTTTAAGACTGAAATGTCAGACAGCTTGTTGATTTTAATAATTACGGTATCTATTTGCTGCTCATTCAGCAAACGGATAGATTCTTCAGTAGAATTGGAAAAAAAGTTGGTGGCATGAATTGTATGCGAGAATTCATTAAATTCTTCGTGCATGGCAAAATCGCTGTTGATGAATAAAATATTCATAAGTTTATGATTGGCAAGCCCAGATGGCAAAACTTGTGCCGAAGCCATATGTTGCAGGTGTTCAGGAAGTAACAGTAACATTCTTCGGGAGCCAATCCTGTTTCTGCCCAAAAGCGGGCACAAAATTTGGCTGATGCTGTTTGCTTGGAGATTTCCGTTTAGGTATACCCCCTGTGGGTCAGGTGAGTAAATCCTGTCTGGGGATAAATGCCCGCTTCCGGCTAAGTGTAAATTACACTTAAAAAGATGGCTGACTAAAGCACAGGTGATTTTTGGATATTAATATTCAATCTTTGAAGTTTCCTGTCAAGTGCCTGGCGGGAAATGTGGAGCAACTTTGCTGTTTTGGACTTATTGTAATTGGTTTGCTGGAGTGCAAGCGTAATCGTATTTCTTTCTATTTGCTCTAAATGATAAGTTGTGCCAGAAGCATTTTTATGAATAAAAGAAGTAAACGACTGCTGCAAGATATCTGGAAAATGATTGATGCATAACTTGTCACCGTTGCACAGAATAACAGCTTTCTCAATCATGTGTTTAAGTTCCCTGACATTGCCGGGGAAGTCATGTTGAATTAAATGTTCTATCACGCTTTTATCAACCCGTCGTATTTTTTTCCGGAGTTGACCTGAAAATTGCTTTATAAAATAATCAAGCAAGAGGGGTATGTCATCTATACGTTCTCTGAGCGGTGGAATGTGAATAACAAATGAGTTCAGCCGGTAGAATAAATCAGATCTAAACTTTTTTTCTTCCACCAACTGTCGGAGGTCATAATTAGTAGCCGCAATAATACGGACATCAACACGGTTCTCCGCAGTTTCGCCCAGCCTTGAGATCATTTTATTATCGAGCACCCTGAGGAACTTAGGTTGGTGGTGGACCTTCAGGTCGGCAATTTCATCAAGAAAAAGGGTTCCTTTATCTGCCACTTCAAACAAGCCCTTTTTATGATTGATTGCACTTGTGAAAGAACCCTTCTTGTGACCAAAGAATTCGCTTTCGAACAACTCATCCGGAATTGTTGAACAGTTGACTGAATGCAGGGCTTGGCCTGCACGTTCGCTCAAATAATGTATTCCTCGTGCAACTACTTCTTTTCCTGTTCCGCTTTCTCCGGTAATAAGTACCGTTGTATGGCTTGATTTGGCCACGCTGTGCATGAGCTGGACAACGGTTTTCATTATTGAGTTTTTGCTGATAAAGGAAAAACCGATTTTTTCTTCCAGTTCTTTGGAAATAAGAGAGTAGCCGTTATTCGAAACTTTGAGGTTTCTGTTTAACTGGATGTGGTTTTTTGTCTTTTCAATGGTTCTTTGAATATCTTTGAGCTTGAAAGGTTTATTAAAGAAATCAATGGCACCTTCTTTCATTGCTTTGATGACGCTATCCATGTCGCCATGTCCTGTGATCATGATCACCTCAATATGAGGAAATGATGTTTTGACTTCTTTGAGGACTTGCAGCCCATCCATTTCCGGGAGCCTGATGTCAAGGATGGCAAGGTCGATTGGGTACTTATTAAGCACCTGAAATGCTTCTGAAGGGCGGGCTGCCGGAAATATGTCGTTACCTGCAGTACCGAGAAACTCATTCAATTCATCCCTGAACCCTTGTTCATCATCGAGAATTAATATATTCATAATGCAATAGATTGGTCAAATCTAGTGTCTTGCTTTCTTAAAAAATGAAGAGACATTTCAGCTGGTTTCCCAAAACTTAGAAATCAAATCCGGCAACAAGCGAGCAGTTTAGGCTCAATGAAGTTGTCAAAAACAGGATTCTATCGGTCAGTAACGTGGTTATACTGCTTCAAACTGTTGTTTCATGAAAGCAATAAACAAATAAACGTAAAATACAAGTATGCAGGCTCGCTGAAAACCACTAAAAAAAAAAATAGCTGAAAACCACCAGTCTCCTCAGTTCATCTCTTTGTTAAAAGCGGATTTCGGGAATTCGATATTGACGCGCGTAAACTTTTTCCTTTTACTTTCAATACGGATGGCGCCTTTCATTTCGGTAATAATCCCATAAACGATAGATAAGCCCAGGCCTGTACCGATACCTTCCGGTTTGGTTGTAAAAAACGGATTGAAAATGTTTTCAAGGTTGTCTGTTTCGATCCCTGTTCCATTATCTTCGAACTCAACAAATATTTTCTCGTCGTTACAATGGGTCCTGATTCGTATTTTTTTGTCAAATGATTTGTCGGTCAGTAATGATTCTTTGTCCTCCAGTGCAAATTTTGCGTTAGAAAATAAATTGTACATTACCTGTTCCATCTTGGAATTATTTCCAAGTGTGAAGCCAAGGCCTTCCCCCAGGTCAAGTTCAATATGAATATTATTGTAATAGTAGTGTTCCTCAATTGTTGAACATGACTTTCTAATCACGTCATTAATGTCAACCCTTTCAATAATTATCGACCTTTGATCGCGGGAAAAAATTCGGATGTGATCGATAATCTCTTTTATTTTTTTTATGTTATCGGAAATGGAATTGAGCTTTTTGTCGAGGTATTTTTTCGATACATCTTGTCCGGACAGTTTAAAAAGAATATTCTCCAGTGATAAAAATATGATGCCAAGGGGCTGGTTAATTTCGTGCGCTACTCCGGCAGCCATTTCGCCGAGCGATTCAAGCTTTGATTTTTGGATCAGCAACTGATGTTTTTCCTGTATATCTTTCAGCGTTTGTTGCAACTCCTGATTTTTTTCCTTCAATTCGTTCTGTATATTGATCAGGGTGATCATTTGCGTGATCCGGTTGCCGATGGATTCAAGAATCAGCCTTTCATGCGCCGTCAGTTCGACCTCCGATCTTGTTGCAAGGTTCAATACCCCAATGATTGAATCATCATGGACCAAGGGGAAAATAAAAATCGCTTTAATGCCTTCATCACTCAGGTTTTTCGGGAAGGGTATGTAATTTTTGCAGCTATGATACAGCGTTTTCTTTTGCTGAACCAGCTTAAAACGTTCCGACTTCTTCGGCACAAAACGCGATGCTTTGACAAAACCGTCACTCAGTCCGATGTTAAACACCAATTCGAGCCTCCTGGCATTTTCATTCATTAAATAAATTCCACCGGCATCAATCCATTCATACCTGAACAAGGTTTCAAATATCCGCGCAAAAGCATAGTCCAAACCCACGGGGATGGTACTCAGGTAATCGATGCTGTACTGGATGTTCAGTAAATCTGAAAAGTGCTTTTTCTCTGTAATGTCATTAAACAGGATAAGGTCGGCAGTTTTGTCCTTCCACTTTGTTAAAACGCCCGAGGCCTCAATGGTTCTTGTTTCGCCTTTCTTTGTGACGATCCGTGTTTCGAAATTGTTTTTAACTTCCAGGCCTTTCAGTCTTGCTGCCAGTCTTGTTTTTGTTTCCTCAATTACGTCCGGATGGGTCAATGTTGTAATATTGGTTTTGTACAACTCGGCGACCGAATAGCCGGTAATTGCCGCAGCTTTTTCATTGGCAAATAAAAGCCTGCCCTGTTTGTTAACAATAATGATTCCGCTGGGCACATAACGGGCAATGTGTTCGTAACTGTCTCTGCTGATCTTTAGTTCTTTGGAAATCCTGACTTCCCCGGTGATGTCTTCGCTGATACCCAGGCTGTACGCAACCTCACCGTTCTCAAACAAAGGATAGATAGCGGTTCTTTGCCAAAACCTTTGTCCGTTCTTTTTTTTATTCTGATAGGTTCCTTTCCAGGTTTTCCCTTTCAAGACGGTCTGCTTAACTTCTTTCCTGATGGCACTCAGCTTTCTGTCGGAGATGTTAATCAATTGCTCTGCATTTTTTGTATCCTCCATGCTTATGCCAAGCATTTTGGTGAACATGGGATTAACAAATTCGATCTTTTTCGTCTTCAGGTTGACTACCGATATCATCAGGGGGCTTTGGTCAACAGCTCTTTGGAATATTTTCAGTCGCTTCGAAACTTCTTTCCTGCGAATAATTTGTCCGAGGTTATTGGCAACGGTTGACAGAAACTGCTTTTTCGCAGGGGGAAAAGGGTTTGCGAATGTTTCCAGTGTTTTCAGAGGGTAATAAATGCAAATCTGCCCTGCATGCTCTTGCTGGAAGCATATTTCCATGCAATAGGTTTTTTTTGCTTTTTTGAGATTGGCGGAGCGAAAATGTTGGTTATTGTAAATGATCTCAACAAGTGCCTTCTCGTCCCGGTGGAAAGCCCTGGCAATACTATTTACTGTTTTGCTGAAAAAGGTTTCCATGGGGGTGTCCTCTTCTTCGCTATATGCGGCAATGGCAATCAGGCAGTCAAGTTCTTTAACCTTTTCAGTCAACATCAGGCTTTGCTCGTTCAGTTTCAGTATTGTATTTACATTCTTGTCAATTTCATTCGAAAGTTCTTTGTAGGTTTTTTGAAGCAGGATTTTGTCTTGTTTTAGTTGCTGCGTAAGTTTCCCGTTTCTTTTTTCTAGTTGTGCATTCTTCTTCCTCAATGCACCGTTCTCCTGATTTAGCTTTGCAACTTTTAAGAATAACTGCTGAAACAAATATATTTTCGAAAGGAGATGGTTCTCATTACCGGAATCAAAAACGATGTCGTTTGTTCCGGCTTTGTAAAGACGATCAATTAGTTTATTTTCGGGATGGGAAGTCAAGCTTACAACAATGGGTGTATCCAGGTTATTTTTTGAGGAACGCCGTATTGCAGCAACAATTTTTTCGTCAGGAAATTCATCATTGTCCAGGCAAATAAAGATTAAGTTGAAGCCCTTCCTGTTGATGAGGTCATCAAAAGCTTTGACATTGGTTATTCTTGTGACATCAAGGTTTCTCCTCTGTATTTCTTTTTGTGGCACCTGCAGTACGCCGCCAGAGGAATCAGCAAGAATAACGCGGAACGGGCTGTTTATCTTCATGGTATTTGGTGTATATCCTGAAGCAAACTTATGAAATAAAAGCAATAAAGGTGTTTATGCCCGGCGGTATCGACGAACCAACCCGAGCAGTTTCGATTTGTTTTACCCGGAAACATGAGTAAGGTGAGCAGTCGGTTTGTTTCCTCCGGAATTGTGCCTGAGCAATCGGTTATGGATATTTGAGGTGTAGCCTTTTTACAGCCCTGTTGTCTTTCAGCGAGTATAGTACGTAAACAAAATACATGACAAAAATGTTGAACAAAAAAAAACCGCCCTTTCCGGCGGCTTCTCAGTAGCGGGGGCAGGATTCGAACCTACGACCTTCGGGTTATGAGCCCGGCGAGCTACCACTGCTCCACCCCGCAATATATTTTTATTTCTTATGAACTCTTTTCAAACGCAAACCACCCCCGCCAACTATCGGGGCCGCCCTGCAATATCTTCATTTGCGGCTGCAAAGATATATTTTGTTTCTTTGCCGTGCAAACTTTTCACAAATAATTTTATGTCCCACAAATCCGGTTTTGTCAATATTATCGGCTTGCCGAATGTCGGCAAATCAACCCTGATGAATGCACTGGTTGGGGAGAAGTTGTCAATCATTACTTCCAAAGCGCAAACCACCCGGCACCGGATTATGGGAATTGTCAATGGGGAAGATTTTCAGATTGTATATTCCGACACACCGGGGATTGTGCACCAGCCCGCTTACAAAATGCATGAGCTGATGAACAAGTACATCGAGACGGCATTGGACGATGCCGATATTATCTTGTTGGTAACAGAAGCGGGAAAGCCTTTTGGACAGGAAAGTGTTCTGGATAAAATCAGTCGGGCGAAAATCCCTGTTCTGTTGGTAATCAACAAAATTGATTTATCGGATCAGGAAAAAGTAGTGGAAGAAATGGAAGCCTGGAAGGAAAAATTGCCTTCAGCAGAAGCCATTCCCGTTTCCGCACTTAATAGTTTTAATATTCCCAAAGTGTTCGACCTTATCTTGCGCCACCTTCCGGAAAGCCCCCCTTACTTTTCGAAAGACGAGTTTACCGACCGCTCAATGCGTTTTTTTGTGTCGGAAATCATCCGCGAAAAGATACTGACCAATTACAAAAAGGAAGTCCCTTACTCAGTTGAAGTGGTGGTAGAAGAATACAAAGAAGAAGCAAAAATTACCCGGATAACCGCCAATATTTTTGTGGCAAGGGAAACGCAAAAAGCAATCATTCTGGGGCATCAGGGAAAAGCCATCAAAAAGACAGGGACACAGGCCCGGCTGGATATCGAAGATTTTATCGGCAAAAAAGTATTCCTTGAATTAACCGTAAAAGTCAACAAAGACTGGCGCGATAATGAAAATTTGCTGAAACGCTTTGGCTACGATCATTAAGAACCAAACTTTAAACTTTTTAACTTATACCTCACATGAGTAACACACTGGCCATAGTAGGACGCCCGAACGTAGGAAAATCAACCCTTTTCAACCGGCTCACAAAAACGCAGGAAGCGATTGTTGAAGCGGTTAGTGGCGTAACGCGCGACCGCATTTACGGCAAAAGCGATTGGAACGGCACTTTTTTTTCTGTTATCGATACCGGCGGATATGTCCACGGTTCGGATGACACTTTCGAAGAGGAAATCAGGAAACAGGTATTGTTTGCCGTTGACGAATCGGATGCAATTGTTTTCATGGTTGACAGCCGGGAGGGAATTAGTCCCTTGGATGAGGATGTTGCGAACCTGTTGCGGAAGTCAAAAAAAGAAGTGTTTCTGGTGGCCAACAAGGTGGATTCGCCAAACCTGGCCAATCAGGCGGGTGAATTTTATGCCCTCGGACTTGGACAGGTTTACCCCGTATCTGCCATTAACGGAAGTGGGACCGGCGATCTGCTTGACGAAGTGGTGAAAGCTTTCAAAGCACAGGAAGAAGATGAAGACACCGAACTACCGAGAATCGCCATCGTCGGCAGACCCAATGTGGGAAAATCTTCCCTGATCAATACATTGACCGGTGAAGACCGGAATATTGTCACGCCCATTGCAGGTACCACACGCGATTCCATCTACACCCGCTACAATGCCTTCGGGCATGATTTTATGCTGGTGGATACTGCGGGCCTCCGGAAAAAAGGCAAGGTTTACGAAAACATTGAGTTCTATTCTACCGTTCGCACCATACGTGCCATTGAAAAATCAGATGTCTGCATGGTGATGATTGATGCACAATCAGGCATTGAAAAACAGGACCTCAATATTTTTCATCTTGCCGAAAAAAACAAAAAAGGCATCGTGCTTGTTGTTAACAAATGGGATTTAGTACAAAAAGAAACCAATACCCACCTGGCCCTGGAAAAAGACATTCGTGGCAAAATTGCCCCATTTAACGATGTGCCTGTCGTCTTTACTTCGGTAACGCAAAAGCAACGGATTTTCAAAGCACTGGAACTGGCTGCGGAGGTGTTTGACAAAAGAAGCAAAAGAATACCGACCTCAAAATTGAACGACACCCTGCTTCCCATTATTGAAAGCATTCCGCCACCGGCAGCTTCCCGGGGAAGGTATGTCAGGATAAAATATATCATGCAACTGAAAACGGCTACCCCGCAGTTTGTATTTTTCTGCAACCTGCCCGATGATGTCAAAGAATCGTACAGGCGTTTTCTGGAAAACAAAATCAGGGAGAATTATGATTTTACCGGCGTCCCCATCCGGTTACATTTTAGAAAGAAATAACCGAAAAGAACATTGAAGCGTTGGAAACGGTACGAATTGACAAATGGTTGTGGGCAGTGCGCCTGTTTAAAACACGGTCGCAGGCAACAGAGGCCTGCAAAGGCGGAAAAGTTAAGATTGACGGGCATCATGTAAAACCCTCGCGCGATATCCAAACAGGCGATGAAATTGAAATCCAACTGGCTGCCTTGAAGAAAAAAGTAAAAGTCCTGCAAGTCATTAAAAACCGGGTTGCGGCCAAACTGGTCACCGATTTGGCGGAAGATTTAACCCCGGCGGAAGAATACGAACGCCTTGATATGATGCGCCGGCTGAACTACGAAAAACGAACACGTGGTACCGGCCGGCCAACAAAAAAAGACCGGCGGGAAATTGAACGGCTGAAAAGGGAGTGAGGGAGAATTTGAAAATGGGGTGATTTGGCAATAACGATTTAAAATGATGAAACACCCATGAAAGGTATTAAACACACCAGAAAATGATGAACAATACATCAGCACAGCTGCCACCAATAATTTGAATAATTGAAACCAACATGCCAAAGCCTATTGACACACCTGCCTGACGGCAACCAGGCAAGGAAATGATTAATCTTTTCCCTGCGTCTTTGTGCTTTTGCGAGAAAATTATAAACAGATGAAAAAGTACTTCAACATAACGCTACTTATTATTTTTAGTGTAGCTGTTTTCTCTTCCTGTTCCAGAATATCTTCGCGAAATTTCAGCTTTGCTTTTTACAATGTTGAAAACCTGTTCGACACCATTAATGATCCTGACATTCGGGACGGGCGGTACGTACCCGGCAGTGACCTTCAATGGGACACTGAGAAGTATCTGCACAAATTAAACAACCTGGCCAGGGTGATGGCTGTTGTGGATTCGACGGGTTTCCCCTCTGTTTTCGGGCTGAGTGAAGTAGAAAACCTTGCTGTTGTACGTGACCTGATAAAGCGGAAAGAACTAAAAAAAGCAGGCTACAAAATCCTCCACAAAGACAGCCCTGACGGGAGGGGAATTGATGTGGCGCTGTTGTACCGGCCCAAAATTTACAAGCCCCTGGAAACCTATTTTATCCGGCCGGTTTTCCCAACAGACCCTGAAAATAAAACCCGCGACATCCTTTATTCCAAAGGCCTTGTGGGCGAAAAAGACACCATCCACATTTTTGTCAACCACTGGGTTTCGCGCTGGGGCGGACAGGAAAAAACAGAGCCGCACCGCATTGCCCTCGGGCAGTTGCTCAAACAAACCGCCGATTCCATCTTCGAGCTTAACCCCAACGCCAACATTCTTATTGCCGGTGATTTGAACGACAATCCCACCGACAAAAGTATTGCGGTTTATTTAAAAGCTGTTTTACCTGTTGCCGACACCAAACCCCAAACTTTGTATAACCTGTCGCTGGCACCTTTTCAAAAGGGTGAAGGAAGTTTGTACTACAAAAGCTGGGACATGTTTGACCAAATCATCGTTTCGACCGCTTTACTCAAAGGTAGCGAGGGTTTAAAAACCACTTCCGACCGGCAAACCGTCATTAAAAAAGACTGGATGCTTTACCAACCGGAAAAAGGGCCGGAAAGGCCAAGCCGGACAGCAGCAAAGAATTACTACGGCGGTTACAGCGACCACCTCCCGGTTTTTATCAGCATGCATGTTTTAAAGTAAAAGTACCCCAGGTTTGGGATTTCAGGAATATGGATGACCGAAGACTGCTTAAAGCCCCAGCAAAACCTCAACGCCATTTTTCCCGCCAAATAACATGGCAGCAGGATTTTCAAGCATTTCTTTCACCTTCACCAGAAAGCCGACCGATTCGCGGCCATCTACAATGCGGTGGTCGTAACTCAACGCAACGAACATCATGGGATGAATTTCCACTTTTCCATTGACGGCTATGGGGCGTTGTACAATGTTGTGCATGCCGAGAATAGCACTCTGGGGCGGATTCAAAATAGGGGTCGACATCATCGAGCCAAACACGCCGCCATTGGTAATGGTAAAGGTGCCGCCCTGCATTTCTTCGAGGGTGATTTTGTTGTCGCGGGCTTTGATGGCCAGTTCTTTTACCTTGTCTTCAATACCTGCCAGACTAAGAATTTCTGCATTGCGAATGACCGGAACCACCAGCCCTTTGGGCGAGCTGACGGCAATACTCACATCTACATAATCGAAAGTAACAACTTCCTCACCGTTTAATTGGGAATTGATGGCCGGAAAATAAGGAATGGCTTCGGTAACCGCTTTGGTGAAAAACGACATAAATCCCAACCCGACACCGTGTTGCTCTTTAAAAATCTCTTTGTACTTCTTCCTGATGTCCATGATGGGTGTCATGTTCACTTCGTTGAAAGTAGTGAGCATGGCGGTTTCATTTTTTACCGAAACCAGTCGCTGTGCCAGTTTTTTGCGCAGCATCGACATTTTTACCGCTTTCGATTCGCGGCCTCCTGTCCAGTTTGATGAAGTTGCTGAAACAGCAGTTTGTCCTGCTGTGTTTTTTCTTTCAGTGAGTACGTATTCCACATCCTTTTTTCCAATGCGGTTGTTTTTAAAAAAGTCAACAAGTTCCTGTTCGCCAAGTCCTTCGGTTTCCATCAGTTTGCGTGCGAGCGGGGAAATGGTGAGTTCGATATTGCTTTTTTCGGGAGGGGTTTTTGGCTTGGGCTCTCTTGCGTTTTCTTCCGCTTTTGGTGCAACAGATGCTTCCTTTTTGGTTGCAGCTTTCTTTTTGGCCACCCCTTTTCCTTCTGTATCAATACTGGCAAAAATGCTGCCCACTTCCACCGTATCGCCTTCTTCGGCCAGTTGTTTCAGGGTCCCGCTTTCGGTAGCGGCAATACTCAGGGTAGCTTTGTCAGAGTCAATCTCCACAATATCCTGATCTTTTTCAACGTATTCGCCATCTTCCGCCAGCCAACCGGCAATTTGTACTTCGGTGATGGATTCTCCCGGACTGGGTACTTTTATTTCTACAATCATAATGCAAAATTAGAAGAATATCTAATTCAATTGACACAACGACATTTAAACAACAAAAGCGGCTGATAAATATAAAAAGAAGGGGCTTGGTAGTTGACCGTTTACTTTCATCAGCATCGTTTATTTGCTGAATGCTGTTTTAGTTAATCGCACGCTTAAACCGGATTTTCCTATTTTTGAAAAATCTGCAAACTGACAATAGAAAACTGAATAACAAAAAACGAAAAATGAACCCAATCATCAGAAATATTCTGGCCATTCTTGGCGGCATCGTGCTGGGAAGCGCAGTAAAAAGGAATAGTAGTGGCTTTATTTTACTTCAACGGTTTCACCCCCGAATGAAATTTGCTGTCAATCTGCTTCACTTTTAGTTCTTTCAGCTCTTTTTCAAATGATTTCCACTTGTTTCCAATACAGACCATTTCGCAGTCGTCATAAATGTAGGGGCAATCGCATTGGAAAAAAGTTTTGTCCACTATCTTTTGCTGTCGGATAACGTGAAATTTAGGCGAGCCGGTGGCCGGGCTGCCACTTGCCGGACGGGCAATCAATTCAAATTGCACATCTTTTATCTCTTTGCGGATGAACTCCCAGGGTCCCATATTGGCCGGTTCTTCCTGTACCCATAAATAGCGGGTAGCCTTGTCATACTTTTTAAAGATGTCATCAATCTGGTTCTTGGGGAAAGGAAACAATTGTTCAATGCGAACCAATGCTGTATTTTTATTCCCGAGTTTTTCTTTTTCTGCCAAAAGGTCGTAATACACTTTGCCACTGCAAAAAGCAAGGGTGGTTGTTTGAGAAACAACAGCGGTTGCATCGTCAATCACTTCCTGAAAACCACCTTTGGTTACTTCTTCAGTTGTAGAAACACAGCGTGGGTGGCGCAGCAGGCTTTTGGGCGTAAAAATAATCAGGGGCTTGCGGAAAGGGCGGTGCAGCTGCCGCCGCAAAATATGGAAGAAATTGGCCGGGCTGGTACAATTGGCAATTTGCATATTGTTTTCGGCGGCCAGAATCAGGAAACGTTCGATGCGCGCGCTGGAGTGCTCCGGCCCCTGTCCTTCGTAACCGTGGGGCAAATACACAACCAGGTCGTTCATCACATTCCATTTGTCTTCGGCACTGCTGATAAACTGGTCGAAGATGGCCTGTGCCGTGTTGGCAAAATCGCCAAACTGGGCTTCCCAAATAGTCAAAGTGCTGGGTGAAGCCAGCGAATAACCGTACTCAAACCCCAGTACACCATATTCAGAAAGCAGGGAATTATAGACTTCGAAAGTTGCCTGTTTATTGCTGATGTGGTTTAGCGGGATGTATTTTTCAATTTTATCTTCAATACTTAAAACGGCATGGCGGTGCGAAAAAGTACCGCGTTCCACGTCCTGTCCGCTCAGGCGTACCGGAATGCCTTCGTTGAGCAAACTGCCATAAGCCAGTAATTCGGCCATGGCCCAATCCAGTTTTCCCTGATTCAAAACCAAATCGCCCCTTTGTTTTTGTAAACGGATGGTTTTGCGGAAGAATTTTTTATCAGCCGGAAGTTCGGTAATACTTTTCGTAATACTGAGCAATTCTTTTTTGGGAATGGCTGTTGCCGGCGAGCTCAAAAAATCAGTGTCGGTTGCCTTTCGGATGTCATGCCAGGTTTCTTCCAGAAAACTGTGAATGGATGCTTTGTCGCTTTCCCTGGATTTTACGAGGCTGGACTCTAATTTGTCGTTAAACGCTTTTTCGGCAGCCGCACAATCTGCTTCATCAACAACCCCTTCGGCAATCAGTTTCTCTTTGTAAATTTCGTAGGCGTTGGGGTGCTTCTCAATAAATTTGTATAAAATGGGTTGTGTAAAACGGGGTTCGTCACCTTCGTTGTGGCCGTATTTGCGGTAGCCCAAAATATCGATAAAAACATCTTTGTGGAACTTATTCCGAAATTCCATCGCCATTTGGATGGCAAAAACAACTTCTTCGGCATCGTCGCCATTCACATGAAAAACAGGCGAGAGCGTGGTTTTGGCCACATCGGTGCAATAGGTGCTCGACCGGGCATCCAGGTAATCCGTTGTAAAACCAATTTGGTTGTTCACCACGAGGTGAATGGTCCCCCCGGTTTTGTAACCTTTCAGGTCCTGCATTTGCACTACTTCGTAAACAATGCCCTGGCCGGCGATGGAAGCATCGCCATGGATAAGGATGGGGGCAATTTTGTTGGGGTCGCCCTGGTAAATCTGGTCGATTTTGGCACGGGTAATGCCCTCCACCAGCGGGTCGACAGCTTCAAGGTGCGAAGGGTTCGGGGCCAGCGTAAACTTTACCTGTTTGTCGGTGCTGGTGGTCCGTTCGATGGTAAATCCCAGGTGGTATTTTACATCACCGAGCAGGCCTTCTTCCTCGTATTCCACACCTTCGAATTCAGAAAATATATCTTTGAAAGGTTTTCGTAAAATATTGGCCAGTACATTGAGCCGTCCCCGGTGTGGCATCCCGATAATAAACTCCTGGATGCCCAGTTCCGAGCCTTTCTCCATAATAGCATCCAGTGCGGGAATGAGGGCTTCGACGCCTTCCAGCGAAAAACGCTTCTGGCCCGGAAATTTCTTTTGAAGAAACTTTTCAAAACCCACTGCCCGTCTTAGTTTTTGCAGGATGTATTTTTTTTCTCCGGAATTGTATTTTGGCCGGTTACGGGTTTTTTCAAAATTGTTTTGCAGCCAGTTGGCAATCTCAACATCCCGGATAAACAGGTATTCGACTCCGATTGAACGGCAATACGTTTCTTCAAGAAAAGCCTTGATGTCTTTGAGTTTGGCATCGCCAATGCCAATTTCGTTTCCGGCATGAAAAGTTTTATCCGCATCGGAATTGGACAAACCGTAATTTTCAAGAGCAAGCGTGGGAGCGTAGTCCCTCCGTTTTCTTACCGGGTTGGTTTTGGTGAACAGGTGCCCGCGCCGCCGGTAATCGTTAATCATGTTGATGACCTTGAATTCATCCGAGGTCTCCAACTGCCGGCTTGCTTTGGAAGGGTAGCTGCTGAGGGCAAAATCGAAACCTTCAAAAAACTTTCGCCAGCCTTCTTCCACAGATGCCGGGTCGGATTTGAATTGTTGATAAAGCGTGTCAATCACAGCAGGGTCGGTGCTGTTTAAAAAGTCAAGGTTATCCATTTGATTTCATTACATCAATTCTGACAAAATTAGCAAATACTGGAAAACAGCTTTTCTATTTAGATTAATTCAAAATAAACAAAGGGGCGCAAAAAAAACCCCGCATGCGCGGGGTAAGTTAATTGTTTGTTACGTGAATTATTCCGGATGAATAGCCTCTACCGGACATACATCTGCACACGCACCACAATCAGTGCAAAGATCGGGGTCTATTACATAAATATCCCCTTCGGTGATTGCTTCAACGGGGCACTCGTCGATGCAAGAGCCACAAGCTGTGCAGTCATCAGTAATTACATAAGCCATAACTAAAAATTTTAAATTTAAAATTGCGCAAATATATTGCATTTGTTTAAACGCGAATAAGCAAATCCTTTTTTTTTCTCAATCTAATTAGCGGCTGAATTTACACTTTCATTCTGTCAGTAAATATTCAAGTTGCAGCCGTAAACCGGACAGATTCGGAAACAAACACGCCTGCTAAAATTTAGACTCATTATAATTTAGAAAACAACGGCTTTCACAGATCGCGGGCATTAAAGCCAAATTGTTAACAATGTGTTTGTTACCCCCTCTTAAACAAGGGATGCGGATGGTTTGGCCACTGTTGAGAAAATACTTGTTTGTTCGGTTTTCCGTCCAATAATAAATTTAAATTTGCCGCCATAACCAAATGATGTTCTAATGACAGCAAAACTTGACAGGGTCGTCGAATTGGACCAGGCTGTAATACGCTTTGCGGGCGATTCGGGTGACGGAATGCAATTAACCGGAAATTTGTTTTCCGACTCAACGGCCTTTGCCGGAAATGATTTCGCAACATTTCCTGATTACCCGGCCGAAATCAGGGCTCCCCAGGGGACGGTTTCAGGGGTTTCCGGTTTTCAGATCCACTTTGGGAAGACGGATATTCACACTTCCGGCGACCTGGCCGATGTTTTGGTTGCCATGAACCCGGCTTCACTGAAGGCCAACATGCGCTGGATAACCAACGAGGCCGTTATTATTGTGGATACGGATTCGTTTATTGAGAAAAACCTTGTTAAAGCCGGTTACGAATCCAACCCTTTGATGGATAATTCTTTAAGCGGCCATGTTGTTGTTCAGGCACCCATCACTACCCTGACCAGGGAAGCCGTTAAAGAACTGCACATCGATAATAAATCGGCACAGAAATCAAAAAACATGTTCGCCCTGGGCATGATATTTTACATGTTCAACAGGACACTTGACCGGACCAACAAATTTTTCGAAACCAAATTTGCCAAAAACCCACTGGTTGTTGAGGCCAACAAAAAAGTACTCACATCGGGTTTCAATTTTGCCCATACCATTGAGGCTTTTGCCAATACATTTACAATCAAGCCGGCCTCCTTGGAAAAAGGTGTTTACCGAAATGTAACAGGAAACCTGGCCACGGCATGGGGATTACTGGCCGGTGCCGAGCGTTCGGGAAGAAAGTTGTTTTTAGGTTCTTATCCCATCACGCCTGCTTCTGAAATCCTCCAGGAAATTTCGAGGCACAAACAGTTTTCCGCCATTGCTTTTCAGGCAGAGGACGAAATTGCCGGCGTGGTGTCAACCATCGGTGCCAGTTTTGCCGGGGCTGTTCCGGTAACCAGTACTTCTGGACCCGGCCTCTCCTTAAAAAGCGAAGCGCTGGGCCTGGCGGTGATTGCCGAATTACCGCTCGTTGTTGTAAATGTGCAGCGGGGTGGGCCTTCAACCGGGTTGCCAACAAAATCGGAACAATCGGATTTGTACCAGGCCTTGTTTGGACGGAATGGCGAAGCCCCTTTAATTGTCATGGCTGCCCAAAGTTCTTCCGACTGTTTTTATTCGGCCTACGAGGCTGTCAAGCTTTCCCTGGAGCACATGACACCGGTTATTTTACTCACCGACGGCTCACTGGCCAACGGATCGGAAGTATTCCGAATTCCTAAAGTTGCCAGCCTTGCCGACATTAACCCGCCCATAGTTGAAGCAAACGATCCCGATTTTCAACCTTACCGGAGAGACCCTGTAAAGCTGAACAGGTTTTGGGCTATTCCCGGAACAGAAGGTTTGAGGCACCGCATCGGCGGACTGGAAAAAGAAGATGGAAGCGGCAATGTTTCGCACGACCCGCTCAACCACGAAAAAATGAGTGCGCTACGGGAGGCAAAAGTGGAAAAAGTGGCCGATTACATCCCCGAACTGGAAATAGAAGGGGATGAAGATGCCGATTTGCTGGTCGTTGGCTGGGGAGGTACCCACGGGGTAATGCTCACTGCCCTTGAACAGTTAAGGGAAGAAGGAAAGTCTATTGGGATGGCACACTTTAAATACATTAACCCGCTTCCCAAAAATACGGCTGCGGTTTTTGCAAAATACAAGAAGATACTTGTTTGCGAAATCAATAAAGGGCAGTTTGTCAATTATTTAAGAATGCGCCTTCCTGAGTTTAAGTACGAGCAATACAACAAAATTCAAGGCTTGCCATTCATGGTAAAAGAACTTAAAGAAAAGTTTTCGGAATATTTAAGCAGTTAGATTATGGAAAATGCTATCCAGGAATTAAAGCTCACCAAAAAAGATTTTGAGAGCGATCAGATGGTCAAGTGGTGCCCCGGCTGTGGCGACCATGCCATTTTAAAATCCGTCGAAAATGTGTTTCCCGAATTGGGGATTCCCAAAGAGAAATTTGTCGTTGTTTCAGGAATTGGTTGTTCCTCGCGTTTTCCATACTACATGAATACCTATGGTTTTCACAGTATTCATGGTCGTGCAGCGGCACTGGCCACAGGCATTAAACTGGCCAATCCCGAACTTAATGTTTGGATGATTACCGGTGATGGCGATTCGATGGCCATCGGTGGCAACCATTTTATCCACCTGGCAAGACGGAACCCCGATATCAATGTGTTGCTCTTCAACAACAAAATTTACGGCCTGACCAAGGGGCAGTATTCTCCCACAACGCCACAGGGATCAAAAACCAAAACTTCACCGCAGGGCACTTTTGAGTCCCCGTTTAATCCGGGCGAACTCGTGATTGGTGCCCGTGGAAAATTCTTCGCCAGGGTGGTTGACACAAATATGAAAATGATGTCACAGGTTTTTACCGAAGCCGCAAAACACAAAGGGGCATCCATCGTTGAGATTCTGGCCAACTGCGTCATTTTCAACAACAAAATCCACGGGCTGATTACGGGACGTGAAACGAAAAACGACAACCAGCTCTTTCTTGAGGCGGGCAAGCCCATGATCTTCAGACAGGAAAGGGACAAAGGCCTCGTGCTGAGGGGGACACAACTCGAAGTGGTGACCATTGGTGAGAACGGCATCACCGAAGACGACATTCTTGTCCACGACCCCACCAACCCCGACCCGGGAATCCAAATGATGCTGGCCAATATGAAAGCCCCTGATTTTCCGGTTGCCCTGGGTGTCATTCGCTCTGTCAAGTCGCAACCACTCGAAGAAGCCATCTGGGCCTCGGTTAAACACGAAAAGGAAGTTTCACCGCTTAAGTCGGTAGACGATTTGCTGCATACAGGCAACACCTGGGAAATTGACAACGGTAAATAGTTACTGCCACTTCTTCAGACTTCTTTTCTCCCGTTTCGTACTTTTGCATTATGCTAAAGGCGTTTCAAGGATTCATTGCCAAAAACAAACTTTGTTCGACCAGGGACAAAATCCTGCTCGCACTGAGTGGCGGGGCGGACTCTGTTGTTCTGCTGACGCTTTTGCTGGAGAGCGGATATATTCCCGGCATTGCCCATTGCAATTTTAAATTAAGGGGGGCAGAATCGGATGCCGATGAGGATTTTGTCCGTTCTATCGCTTTGAAACTGAAACTCGAATTGTTTGTGAAGGTTTGTGATGCAGCGCAATATGCCGAAGAAAAAAAATTAAGTGTCCAGGAAGCCGCCCGCAATTTAAGGTATGCCTGGTTTGAAGAAGTTAGCAGCCGGGAATCGTTCGGCCACATTGCCATTGCCCATCATCTTGACGACCAGGTTGAGACATTTTTTATCAATTTGTTCAGGGGGTCCGGGGTAGAGGGCTTAAAAGGCATGCCGCTAAAAAGAGGGAAAATTATTCGCCCGCTGCTGTTTGCAACAAGGCGGGAGATTGAGCAGTTTGCCACCATCAACGGCCTGAAATTCAGGGCCGATTCATCAAATACGTCTGATAAATATTTGCGGAACAGCATCCGGAACAACTTGCTTCCGGTGATGAAAAAGATTTCGCCGCAGGCCGAAACCCCCATCGCAAGAAGCTTGCAGTATTTACAGGAGGATGCCCTGCTGTTTCAGCAATTGCTCAAGGAAAAAAGAGCAACTTTGCTCACCCGGAAGGGGGAAAATATCCACCTTCCGCTTTCTGGGGTAAAAAACCATCGGCCAACAGAAGCCTGGCTTTTTTACCTCCTGAAAGATTTCCACTTCAGCCGGGAAACAACAGACGGGCTTTACCGGCTTCTGCAAAACGATGAAACAACACACAGCGGCAAGGTTTTTTATTCAGCAACGCACCAGTTGCTGATTGACCGCAAGCAACTGATTATCCGTAAGAGGAATCCCGAATCCCCCCCAAAATATTTTAGCATCCGGGAACATGACCACGAAATAAAAACCCCGCTTCACCTTCGCTTCAGTTTCGAAAAGAACAAGGAGAACTACCCTTTTGATACCAATCCCTCCCTGGCATACTTTAATGTTGACAGATTGGCGTTTCCGCTCAAATTGCGCCGCTGGAAGCAGGGGGACCGTTTTGCCCCTTTCGGGATGAAAGGCAGTAAGCTCGTCAGCGATTACTTTATCGACAAGAAACTTGACCGTTTTACCAAAGAAAATACCTGGCTGCTGCTGTCCGGGGAAGAAATCATCTGGGTTGTCGGCCACAGGTCTTCGGAGAGGTTTCGTGTGGGCAAAGGTTGTTCCGGGCTGCTAAAAGTTCAGGTTTTCGCTCAGGATAACCCAAAACATGACAGGTGAAAAAGGGAAAGAATGCCGGTATCAGTGCCTTTGGGCTTGAGCCCAAAGGCACTGATATTTTTTGCCAAATCAATTCATTATCAGCATACGCTTTTTAAACCACCATATTTTGGCAATTGGCTGGTGCAACAGTTTCGTTTATCTGTAATCTTCATCTGTCAGGTTTTTCTGTTTTTACCGTCAGATTGTATATTTTTGCACACCATTTAAAATGACCTAAAAGGGAACAAATGAAAGGAAAAGTTTTAATATTACTGACCATTCTGGTCATGGCCGTCAACCTGGGGGCACAGATTCTGGAGCCCGTAAAATGGCAGTTTTCTTCCAACAAGATATCCGATACTGAGTACGAATTAGTATTTACGGCAAGTATCGAAAACAAGTGGCACCTGTATTCGCAAGACATTCCCATGGCACCACCGGCCACAACATTTACTTTTGAGGAGAGCGATGATTTTGAGCTGCTTGGACCGGTAACCGAAGAAAGTAAGGTCATCGAAGAGTTCGATCCCAATTTTGATATGGTGTTGAAATACTTTTCATTCGAAGCCGTTTTCAAACAAAAAGTCAAGTTGCTTTCAGAAGGTGCTGTGGTAACAGGCTCTTTGAATTTCATGTGTTGCGACGACACCAAATGCCTCCCCCCCACCGACGTTGATTACCGCTTTGAACTGGGAAACAGCCCTGTTTCAGCCCTTACAGAAGTGGACGAAGAAGACGGTGCTGTGCTTGCTTCTGCCGATATTTTGGGGCAGAAAGCTTCATTGTGGGGTTTCTTTATTCTTTCATTTCTTGGTGGATTGATTGCTATTTTAACCCCTTGTGTTTTTCCCATGATTCCAATGACGATTTCCTTCTTTATGAAGGATGGTGAAGACAAGAAAAAAGGGAAGATGCAGGCCTTGCTTTACGGTTTCAGCATCATTGCCATTTATACTTTTATCGGTTCGGTTTTGGCTGTTGTGGCCGGCCCCAATATCGCCAACTTTCTGAGCACACACTGGCTTCCCAACGTTTTGTTTTTCCTTATTTTCGTGATTTTTGCCTTTTCGTTTTTTGGCATGTTCGAGATTGTGATGCCAAGCTGGGCTGTCAACAAATCAGACGAAGGTGCCGACAAGGGTGGTTTCATGGGGCCGGTGTTCATGGCGCTGACACTGGTACTTGTTTCGTTTAGTTGTACAGGGCCAATCGTGGGGACCATACTGGTTGAATCGGCCGGCGGGGCTGTAATAAAGCCCATTGTGGGGATGTTTGGGTTCTCGCTGGCATTTGCGTTGCCGTTTACATTTTTTGCTTTCTTCCCCTCATTGTTGCAGGGCTTGCCCAAATCGGGTGGCTGGCTAAACTCGGTCAAAGTAGTCCTTGGTTTTCTCGAACTGGCACTCGGGCTTAAATTTCTCAGCATCGCAGACCAGACTTACCACTGGGGAATACTGGACCGGGAGGTTTACCTCGCCATCTGGATTGTCATTTTCTTCCTGCTGGGTGTTTACCTGCTGGGAAAAATAAAATTTGTCCACGACTCGGATGTGCCCTTTGTTTCGGTGCCCCGGCTGATGCTGGCCATCTTTACTTTTTCCTTCGTGGTTTATATGATTCCGGGCATGTGGGGGGCGCCGCTGAAAGCACTTTCGGGATATATCCCACCACAAAGCACCCACGATTTCGACCTGCACAATGTCATCCGTGAAAATGTGAAAGCTTATGCCGGCTCAGGTGGCGGGGCCGAAGTAAACGAAGTTTGTGAACCCCCAAAATACCGTGACTTCCTACACCTGCCACATGGACTGGAAGGGTATTTCGATTACGACCAGGCGATCAAATGTTCCAAAGAACAAAACAAACCTCTTTTTATCGACTTTACCGGCCACGGTTGTGTCAACTGCCGCGAAATGGAAGCCAATGTGTGGTCTGACCCCCAGGTATTGAAACGGCTCCGCGAAGACTACATCGTGCTGGCACTTTATGTTGATGACAAGACAAAACTGCCGGAGGTTGAATGGATTACCTCGGAATATGACGGGAAAATGAAAAAGACCATCGGTAAAAAATATGCCGACTTTCAAATCACCAAATTCACCGTGAACGCACAACCCTTTTACGTACTGATGGATGCCAACGGCGGTGTGCTTACCCAGCCCCGTGCTTACGACCTCGATGTAGATGCTTTTGTGAAATTCCTCGACAAAGGTGTGGAAAACTACAAAGCGGGAAAAACAGTCTTTAAGATTAAACAGGGTATTTAACTCCTTTGGTGATATTGATAAATCCGCTGACTACCGGAAAAACTTATTTTTACAAAAAAAGATGACCCCATTAGACAAGGGTTTACAAAGAGTCGTACAAACCTTGGAAGAATTTGAAAAAATCAAATCCAAGCATCAAATAACGGAAAAGGAAAAACAAACAATTGTCGGGACCCTTTATACGATTCTGCAATCAACTGGAGCCGGTTTGGATTTGCTGGTAAACCTGAACAGTGCGAGAAAACATGTTGGAAACTGCTTTGAGGAACTACTCATCAAGGCAGTTTTCGGCGAAGTTGGCATCTCCAGTAAAAAAATCACGCTGAAAACTCCGTACGAAACAGAAGAGGGGGCAGAAACTTATAAATACAAGAATGACCTGGTTCTTTCGCCTTTTGAGGAAGTGAATTCTTCGTCGAAATTGATAGTTGTCTTGTCCGTTAAAACCACGTCAAAGGACAGGATGGGAAAAATCTTTATCGATAAAATGTTACTTGAAAGATTTGTCGGGCATCCGCTGAAAGAAATCGGTATCTTTTTAAAATATTACACCTTAAAACTTAAACTAATGCGTGTGCCCGGGTATCCATTCCCGATTGCGCAGGTACATTGAAAAAACCTACTTTTGCCCCATGGAAACAAAACGTCAGGAAAAGATTTCAAAATTGCTTCAGCAAGACTTGGCAGAGATTATCCAGATGGAGTTGCGCCATGTTACCCGCGGTGCGATGGTAACGATAACCAAGGTGCATGTTACGCCCGATTTGTCGGTGGCTAAAACCTACCTGAGCCTTTTTGCCACAAACGATAAAGAAGCTTTGCTGGAAAACATCAAAAAACACGGCAGAGAAATCAGAGGCAAACTGGGAAACCGGGTCCGGCACCAGTTGCGCGTGGTTCCCGAATTGCGCTTCTTTCTGGATGACTCGCTGGATTACATTGACAATATTGATTCGCTTCTCGAAGAAGAGAATTAAATATTGCAATACCAAACTAATGACCAATTAAACCCCCATGCAATACGATCCCATTAAAAGAAAACTCGGCAAAGTATTTAACAGCTCGCCCGGACTCCGTAAATTGTTTTATAAACTCTTGGACTTGTTGTTGTTGCGCTCGTGGCACATCCGCAAAGCGATAAAATCCTGGGAAAAAACGGTGCAGGGCACGCAGCAGATTCTCGATGCCGGTTCCGGTTTTGGGCAATACGATTACTACCTTGCTTCCCGAAATAAAAACTGGCAGGTGAAAGGGGTGGATGTGAAAGACGAACAGATTGAAGATTGCAATAACTTTTTCGGGAAAACAGGACTCGACAATGCGAGTTTTGCCGTTGCCGACCTGACCAAACTTGAAGAAAAACCAGAAACCTACAACCTGGTACTTTGTGTGGATGTAATGGAACACATTGAAGAAGACGAACTGGTACTCCGCAATTTTTACACAACGCTAAAGCCCGGCGGCATGTTGCTGATTTCCACACCTTCGGACCAGGGCGGCTCCGATGTGCACCACCACGATCATGAAAACGATGGCAGCCACTCATTTATTGATGAACACGTACGCGATGGTTACGGCATTGAAGAGATTGCCGATAAAATGAAACGCGCCGGGTTTAGTAAAACCGATGTGCACTATCAATACGGCCCTCCCGGCAAACTTTCGTGGAAACTCAGCATGAAATTTCCCATCCTGATGCTTAATGCGTCTTATATTTTCTTCATTATTCTGCCCTTCTATTATTTACTGACTTTCCCCTTTGCTTTGTTGTTGAACTGGATGGATGTGAGCCGGAAACAAAAAACGGGAACCGGGGTTGTGGCCAGGGCATGGAAATAATTAATCCGGCCCTGAAGGACTGGAGAACCCATCAGTTTCCCTGAACTTCAGTTCAGGGAAAAACCTGATATTTGCAGTAAAATAAACCCGCAATGCGCACCTCCCTGTTTATCGCCCGGCGTTACCTGGTCTCGAAAAAATCGCACAACCTGATCAATGTGGTTTCGATAATTTCGGTTGTGGGGCTTACCATTGGCACCATGGCGCTGATTGTTGTACTTTCGGTTTTCAATGGTTTTGAGGGGGTCATCAAATCTTTGTACGGCACGTTTAATCCCGACCTGGAAATCACCGTAAGCAATGGCAAGACCTTTCACTATCGGGAATTCCCAAACGAAAAAATAGCAAATCTACCAGGTGTGTTTGGCCTTGCCCCGGTAGTGGAAGAAGATGCCCTTTTTAAATACCGCGACCAGCAATTTATCGGTACAATTAAAGGATTGCCTGCTGATTACAAACAAATGTCATCGCTTGACACCATGCTGATTGAGGGTACTTTTGTGCTACAGGAAGGGGAATCAAATTTTGCGGTTGCCGGTGCCGGGGTGGCCTGGTACCTTAATATCAACCTGAACGACGTCAGGCATTTGCTGTCGGTTTTTGTACCCAAAAGGGGAAATGCTTCTTCCTTTCAATTCGAAACGGCCTTTAATAACGAGCTGATTCACCCGGCAGGAATATTCTCCATACAGCAGGAATTTGATGAAAAGTATATTTTGGTTCCCCTTCGCTTTGCGCGAAAAATTCTGGATTATTCCGACGAAGTAACCTCTGTAGAAATTTTCATCGATAAATCAACTGATGTTGATGATTTACAGGCAGGAATCAGCAAAATATTGGGTGGGGATTTTGTCATTAAAAACCGTTTCCGGCAAAATGAGGCCCTTTATAAAGTCATGCGCTCCGAAAAAACGGCAATTTTTCTCATCCTCGTTTTTATCCTTATTCTCGCCTCTTTTAACATGATTGGTTCCATTTCCATCCTGATTGTAGAGAAACTAAAAGACATTGCGGTTTTGCGCAGCTTGGGGGCCGGTAAAAAACTAACACAAAGGATTTTTATGCTTGAAGGGATGATGATCAGTCTGATTGGCGGGGTGGCAGGTCTGGTTTTGGGATTTGCCCTGCTTTATTTGCAGCAGCAATTCGGCCTCCTTCAACTTGGTTCCGGAGGTGGTTTTATTATTGACGCTTATCCTGTAAAAATGAAGGCCGTTGAGTTTGTCGGTGTCTTCTTTGTCGTTCAATTCATCGGCCTGCTGGCCACCTGGTACCCGGTAAAATATCTTTTCCGCAAAGAGGTTGCGGTGAAGTTGAATTAAAATTATCAACGGATCGTTTTCTTTTTCCTCCCTTTCTTTTTGCTTTACCTTTTTTCATTCCTGAACCGGAAAAGCGTCTTTTTCGTAACCGGCACCTTCACTAAAGTTCATTGAAAATATATGAGAACAAAGATATACGCTACTAAGGATAAGCCTGTTCCGTTCACATTTATCTTTCTGTTGATGATGTAAAAAAGAAGTAATTTTGTCTTTCCTCAAACCAAATGCATATCATGAAAAAATTACAATTACTCCTTGTCGCGGTTTTCATCTCGTCCGGTCTTTTTGCATCCGACTGGATAAAAATCAATTCGGACCAACCAAAGCCGGCTGACATTACATTGATTTCATCAAACATTAAAACCTCAACCCTTCATTTTTCGATGGAGGGTTTCTGGCAAAATGCTGTGCAAACCCCACAGGGTGAAGCCTGGGTAATCAGCCTGGAAGAAGGAGGCCGAAATTTATTAAAAGGCGCTCCCGATTTGCCTGTTTTTGCCAGCTCGATTATTATTCCCGGACAGGCAAAAATGCAAATGGAAATTGTTTCGGCCCGGTACAAAGATTTCGAAAATGTACTGATAGCCCCATCAAAGGGTAATCTGCCCAGAACAATTGACCCTGCAACAGTACCCTACGAATTTGGACTGCAATACAACAGGGATGACTTTTATCCCGGCAAGCTATCACAATTGCGCGATCCTTATGTTGTGCGCGATTACCGCGGGCAAACAGTTTTGTTTCATCCCTTTCAATACAATCCCGTCACAAAAACATTACGGGTTTATTTTGATATTACTGTAAAAGTTATTGAGTCAGGTGTTTCTAGGGTGAATGCTTTGGATAAAAATTACCGGAATGTAAAAGTGAACAAGCAATATAAAGCCATTTACCAACATCATTTTCTCAATTACAATGCCACCGGAAGCAGGTACACACCCGTTGAAGAACAAGGCAATATGCTGATTATTTCTTATGGCGATTTCATGGATCAGATGCAACCACTGATAGATTGGCGTATCCAGGCCGGAACACCGGTTGAAATGGTGAATGTAGAATCCATTGGCGGGTCGTCAGACATCAAACAATACGTTGCCGATTATTACAACGACAACGGGCTTACTTTTTTGCTGCTTGTTGGCGATGCTGCCCAGGTGCCTTCCAGCGTAATTGCGGGCAACGATTCGGACAACGATTTTGCCTACGTGGCCGGCAACGACCACTACCCCGATTTGTTTGTCGGCCGCTTTTCTGCCGAAGATACCAACCACGTAAACACCATGGTTCGTCGGACGCTGGATTACGAAAAAAACCCCATTGCCGACACGGCCTGGTACAGCAAAGCCATTGGCATTGGATCAGACCAGGGACCCGGAGACGATGATGAATTGGACTACGAGCATATTCGAAATATTGCCGACTCCAATCTGTTGCCTTTTACATACATGCATACCTACGAACTATTTGACGGTTCACAGGGTGGTGAAGATGCCGACGAAAACCCCACGCCGGCTATGGTTACAACCGATATCGAATCCGGGGCCACCATCATCAATTACGTGGGGCATGGCAGCGATTATTCCTGGGGTACGAGTGGTTTTTCGATAAATCATGTCAACAACCTCACCAACACCGGAAAACTGCCTTTCATTTTTTCTGTGGCCTGTGTCAATGGAAATTTTGTCAACCAAACCTGCTTCGCCGAAGCCTGGTTGCGTGCCGAATACGATGACGAACCCACCGGTGCAATAGCTGCTTTTATGTCTACCATCAACCAAAGCTGGAATCCGCCCATGCGCGGGCAGGATGAAATGAACGATATCTTGACAGAAACCTACGAAGACAATATCAAACGGACCTTTGGTGGCATCGCCATGAACGGCTGTATGAACATGAACGATGTGTATGGTTCCGACGGGGATGTGATGACCGATACCTGGACCATTTTCGGCGACCCGTCGCTCGCCATCAGAACCGCTGTACCTGATGACATGACGGTAACGCATCCTGTTGCACTGCAACTTGGTGATACTTCAATGGCCATAAGCTGCGATGCGGAAGGTACCCTGGCAGCGTTGACAATGGAAGGCGAAATCCTGGGAACAGCAACTGTTGAAGGCGGATCGGCTACCATCACTTTCGATCCGCTTGATGGTTTGGGTTTTGCCGATTTTGTGGTTACCGCCTTCAATTACCGCCCTTATATTACAAGTATCGAAATCATCCCTCCCGATGGCCCTTATGTGGTTTATGCAGCCCATGAAATTAACGATGCGGCCGGAAACAACAACGGGCAGCTTGATTACAACGAGAGTATTTTGCTTACTGTCGGACTGGTGAATGTTGGTAACGAGGATGCGATGGATGTGGACGCTACTTTGTTTGTCGAAAGCGAATATGTTCAATTCAACGACACAACGGAGTTTTATGGTACAATTGTGTCGAAGGATACCGTGTCGGTTACTGATGCTTTTGCTTTTGATGTGGCCGGCAGTGTACCGGATGGTCAGGAAATTAAATTTAATGTAAGTGCACAGGACGGGGAAGGCCGTTCCATTTGGGAGTCTTCTTTTTATCTAACAGCGCACGCCCCCAAGCTGAATTTTTTAAGTTTCAGTATTGATGATTCGGAGGGCAATGGCAACGGTAAAATGGACCCGGGGGAAACGGTAAACCTGCTTGTGGATATTGTGAACAATGGTTCTTCTGCTGCATTTAATGTGATGGGCAACCTGCTTGCCGAAAGTGATTATGTGACGGTAAACAGCAGCGCACAAAATTATGGAAACCTGGATGCGGCCGACACGGCACAAGCGGTTTACAGCGTAAGCTGCGAAGCGGATACGCCCGACGGACATCTTGCCCCCTTCTCTTTAAATCTGCTTGCTGACTTCAATATTACCGGAGAAGGCTCATTTCAAACTACGGTCGGACAAAAACCGGTTCTCTTGTTGAAACTGGCTGAGTCATCACCTTCTGCAAACGAAATGCAGCTTTGCCTGGCCACATTGCAGGTGGGTTGCGATGAAGTTAGCGCGATTCCCGAAGACCTGAATACGTACCGCTCTGTTTTTGTGCTGCTTGGCGTTTATCCCGACAACCGGCAATTGAGCGATGTGGATGGCGAATTGCTGAAAGCATTCCTCCAGAATGGCGGCCGCGTTTATATGGAAGGTGGCGACACCTGGGCTTACGATGCACAAACGGCTGTTCATCCCTTGTTTTTTATTGAGGGTGTTTCAGATGGAAACGATGATTTGTCGGTAATAGAAGGACAGGCCGGAACGCTTGCCGAAGCATTTTCTTTTCCCTACGACGGCAATAACAATTATATCGATCAGATAGCGGCACAAGCCGGGGCAGACCTGATATTTATGAATGATGCCCCCGCTTACGGAGTGGGTGTTTCGTACGAAAACCAAACCTACAAAACCATTGGCACTTCTTTTGAATTTGGCGGACTGACAGATCAGCAAGGCGGAACAAAAGATGAATTGATGGCTGCTTACCTCCGGTTTTTCGGTATTACTTACGATTGGGTGGGTATCAAAAAAAACAGCAAAATATCAGTCCAAACTAATGTTTTTCCAAACCCGTTTAGCGACGAGGTAAGCATCAGCATAAAGCTGGAAAAAACGACCCGTGTTGAAATTGAAGTTTACGATTTGGGCGGAAAAAAAGTAAAAACCCTTGTTTGCAAGAAGCTGGATTCCGGAAACCACCGCTTTATTTGGGAGGCGAACGGCATACAACCCGGTATTTACTTTTCAAAGCTTACAATTGGCGACATAATAGTAACTAAGAAGCTGTTATTAATGAAGTAAAACGTTTTTAGTCGGTTATTTCTTTAACTAAAAACAGTTGCTTTTAAGGGCTTTTTCATAAAAACAAGGCCTGTGAAGCTTAATTTTTCCTGCCAGCCTTTACTATCTTTTCACAAATTGAAGTATCTCATCAATTTTTCGTAATTTCGCCACCGTAGCCAGAATCCGGATTCTTCACGGAAGTTCAAATTTTGCACACCGGTTTTGCAGCTTCAAATAGAGTTTACAGCATATAACACTACCTGAGATATGAGCAAAGCACATTCTTTTCACATTCCTGTCATGGGCATTGGTTTTACCATTGACACGCCATTGAAGGTTTCTCCATACGGAATCGATTCGGTTATTTCGTTGGTTGACGACACCCTTCTTGAAAAATTAAGGAAGATGTATTGTGAAAAATTTGAAATTCCTTATCACGAGATTACGGAAAAGTTTGAAGATTTCAGGGCAGAGCGAATTACTTCCTATCTGAATTTGATCAACAAGCTGGTAGAAAAAAAATTCGATGAGTTTAAAATTGCGGCAGCCGAAAAAGGGCAGGAGATAAAAGAGTATTTCAGCATGTTGCCTGATTGCTCCGGCCTGAAACAGGAATTCCAGCACTTAAAAACGAAGTATCTTAACCTGGACGAAATCAGTAACTGGTTAAAAGACAATTTATCAATGGGCAGTATTGATGTAAATATCATGACCAAAGTTGATAAAGAGAATTTTCTTAAAAATGAAAAACTGCCGGTAGAGTACAACGATGCCCATGCGGCACTCAGGGGATATGCCAATAGTGATTTGAATTCTTCCATCATCCTTTCAGCGGGGATGAACACGCGCTTGTATGCTTATATTGAACAGTTTGAGGATTTTTATCCTGACAGGAACGGCGAGATTAAAAAGAAGATTGTTTTGAAAGTCAGTGATTACAGGTCGGCCTTGGTACAGGGGAAATTTCTGGCAAAGAAAGGATTGTGGGTTTCGGAATACCGGGTTGAGTCGGGCTTGAATTGTGGCGGCCACGCCTTTGCCACCGATGGTTACCTGCTTGGTCCGATACTGGCAGAGTTCAGGGACCATCGCAGGGAAATGACCGAAACAATTCACGAGGTACTTGTACGGGCGCTTTCCGGAAAAAACCGTACTGTGCCTGAAAAAGAATTGCCATTAAGGGTTACCGCCCAGGGTGGTGTGGGAACGGCTGAAGAGCACCAATTCCTCATCGACGAATACCAACTTGATTCGGTTGGTTGGGGCACACCTTTTCTTTTAGTTCCCGAAGCAACGTCGGTTGACGATGCAACCCTGGTCCAGTTGGCAGAGGCGGAAGAAGAAGACTTGTATTTAAGTAATATTTCCCCACTGGGGGTTCCGTTTAACAGCCTGAGAGGGAATACCAAAGACCTTGAAAAGCTGACCCTCGCCGAAAATGGACGGCCGGGTAGCCTGTGCCCGAAACAATTGCTTGTTTCAAACAGGGAGTTTAGTGACAAAATGATTTGTACGGCTTCGCGTCGCTACCAACGCAACAAACTCAAAGCAATTGAAGAAGAGGGTGGTGACCCGGTTGAACAGCAAAAGATGCTGAATAAGGTCATCGACAAATCCTGCCTTTGCGTGGGCCTGGGCACTTCTGCTTTGTTGAAATACAAGCTTGATACCAAGATAGAGGGAGAAGGCGTTTCGGTGTGCCCGGGGCCAAACATGGCCTATTTCTCAAAAATAATGAAGCTGAAAGAAATTACCGACCATATTTACGGAAGGGCAAATATGATGACACGGACCGATCGCCCGAATATGTTTTTAAAAGAACTGCGAATTTACATCGATTACCTGAAAAATAAAATAGAGGAAAACCAGGACACTGTTACTGATAAGCAGGAAAAATACCTGATGACTTTTGTAAAGAACCTGAAAGAAGGGGTGAATTATTATTACGGATTATTTGACGATTTTAAGCATGCTTTTGAAGACAAGAAAACAAGCATTTTAAATGAATTGGACAACAGTAATAAAGTATTGTATTTTCTCAGTTTAAAAATAAAAGATCTAAGGATGGCAACCGTAAGCCCATAGACTTTCTGCCGGCAACGTATCCCGGCCTCCCCAACAATAAAAATAAACTGTGAAACAATTTCTCTTTCTACAGTTTTCGTACAGTTTCAAAGCCTTTTACCAGTTTTTAAACGGTTTCTTCCTGAGCATGGAGTTGAAGTATTTAGGATTTCCGGTAACCTCTTCACCCAGCCATTCGGGTTTGACAAATTGATGGTCTTCAGCGGGGAGTTCAATTTCGGCAACAATCAGCCCCTCGTTATCACCATAAAATTCATCAACTTCGAATTTGAGCCCGCCATCTTCGGGGATGATGTAACGGGTTTTGTGGATAACACCCGGTTCGCACAGCGCAAGTAAAGTTTTTGCCTCTTCCTGCAAAATTTCTTTTTCCCACTCGAAGCGGGTGGTACCGGAAGCGTTGACGCTACCCTTGATGGTGAGAAAGCCTTTTTCATCTTCGATCCTTATACGCACCGTCCGCCCGGGAACCGATGACAGATAGGCCTGGGTGATGCTCTTCTTTTTGGTTGCCATCGGTTTAAAGTCAGCCTTCACCAAGAACTTTCTTTCTATTTCCTGTGCCATGCCATGTTTCTTTTCCGGGATTTTTTATCCCGTCTGTCAAAAAATGAACTGTAAAATATTCTATTCTTCAAAAATAAGCAATGTTGTAAAACAGCAATGATAAGAAGCGTTTATAACGGGGCCTGCTTTCCGTTTTCCCGGAAATAATCAATCACGCTAAAGATACGCTTGTTCTTTGGTAATTCGCCGTTGATAATTGCAACATAAGTTTTGGCAATTTCGGCAAACACCTTTTTTGTTGGATGCAATTCATCGTACCAATATCGCCCCTTCCTTTTGTTCCTGTTTGTTTCCAGAAAATGATTGAAGCCCCTGACATCTACATGGTAAATATTGGGATATTCTTTACCAAGCTCGATGAGTATTTCGTTGAAATCAAATATCATGGCCATGATAATGGATTCCCCGTAATCTTTTAGAAATGGGGAGGTTTTGTCGATGGGCTCATCCGATATCAGGTTCAAAATCCGTTCGTTTTCCAGCAAATCATTGCCGCCTCCACTCATGATAAAAACATCCGGTTTCAGTTGTAGATATTCTTTTTGGTACGTCCCGCTCGCAATCATATTGGCTGCCCGGTCGCCGCCCGATGCCAGGCTGAAAACGGCGAGATTGCCCTGTTTCATCAGATTGTCGGTGATGTCTTTTAGAAACAAGGGAATCCAACAATAGATCTACAAAGTCTGCCTTTGATTCCTGTCTTGCATTTTGTGGGAAAGCATGGAGTCCGATGAGCAGAAAAAAAAGGATTACATATTTCATCGGAGATCGAAACATTATTGAAAAAACCGCTTGGCCTTTAAGGTATAAGTGTAAATAACATGATGGTACCTACCCCGACAAATAAAGCGGAAACACCCACTTTCATTTTATCTTCGGGTAATTTTTTCTGCAAAGCAGGCCCAATCTGGCCACCAATTACCACTCCCGGAATAGTAAAAATAACGATGTTTAAAATTTGGTTCATCACCGCTGTTTCAGCATGCACGGCAAATTCATAAAAATGCCCGACAGAAGCGACAAGTACCGTTATCACAACAATAAATACGGAGGTGCCACGGCAACCGGTGGTGGCAATGAGGATTGAAATGGGCAAGAGGTACCAGAATTCTAATGAGATTTCCATTTTAATAAATTGAAATGAGTATTCACTAAAGAGAATTTATCATCCTAAACTTCTTCGTTGACAAAAAGCGACTGTATGATTTTCCTTTTCATTGTCATAATTTTTTAGTTCACAATTGATACATGGGGCTTTTATACCCTTATTTTGTACTGATAGTCGAAAGGGACACCCACTCCTGACAAATGAAAAGAATTAAGAAATGATAAAACTGAAATAGCACGACAGTACGCTTATTCATGCATTTTGCCGCATGCAAAAGAAATTGAAAATATTTTGGAGATATACTTATTTTATATACTTTTGTGATATTTAAAAGAAACATTATGAAAACTGTATCATTGAAAATTGACGATTCAATCTTCGTAGAAACTGAAAAGATTCTCTCCAAAATGAAAAAACCCCGAAACAGATATATTAACGAGGCAATTGATTATTACAACAGACTTCAGAGACGTTTAATAATCGAGAAAAGATTGAAAAAGGAATCTGAACTTGTAAAAGGAAATTCTATGTCTGTACTTAAAGAATTTGAGGAGATTGATTATGTCGATTAAACAATTTGACATCTGGCTTGCAGATTTAAATCCACAGATTGGAACAGAACCAGGAAAAACAAGGCCTGTTTTAGTCGTTCAGACTAATTTATTGAACAAAATTCCTCATCCTTCGACTATTGTTTGTCCCTTGACAACAAACGTAAAAAAGGACTCTGAGATTTTAAGGGTTCACCTTAGAAAAGGAATGGCCAAATTACATCAAGACAGTGATATAATGATTGATCAGCTTCGTTCCATCGACAATAAAAGGCTGATAAAAAAAGTTGGGGAATTGTCTCGTGAATTTAGAGAACTGATTAAAGAGAACATTCAAATAATTATGGACTTAGAATGAAAGAAAAAAGCACGACGGCACAACAAAAGCCCAAAAAAAATAGATGGAAATCTAAGCTGATTAATTCATAAACTATCCACTTTGACTCAATCTTGCCCCGTCCTAAAGGCGGGAAAATAATGCCTATTCATACAAGACTTGTGAATTATTCAGGCTAAATCAAATTCACATCACATATCACTTCGAGCAGTGCCGGGCCGTTGTGTGCTGCAATTTTTTGCATGGCACTTTCCAGTTCTCCCCTTTTTTCAATCCGGATGCCCAGTGCACCGCAATTGTTGGCGAAGTCGGCAAAATTGGGGTTGTGCATGTCTGTTTTCCAAACGTCGAGGGAAGCCGTTCGCTGTTCTTTTGAAATCTTTCCCAATTCCGAATTGTTGATCAGGATGTGCTTAATGGGCATATTGTATTTGACCAGGGTCGTGATTTCGGCCAGGTATTGCCCCAAACCCCCATCGCCCGAAAGCGACCAAACCGGGCGTGAATTTTTCACTGCCGCCCAGGCACCCATGGCCGCAGGCAAAGCAAAACCAATGGAGCCAAGATAACCCGACATGAGTACGGATTGGTTTGTACATTCAAAATACCTGCCAAACGAATAGGTGTTGTTCCCGACATCCACTGCAATCACCGCATTTTCAGGGGTAATCCGGTTCATGGCATCAAATACGGCAATGGAACTGATACCTTTCCCCTCATCATCTATTGAGCGGTTTTCCTTTTCATCGCGCCAGATTTTCCAACGGGCAGCCACTTCGGGTCGTTGGTCAACAGTGTCTGTTTTTCCGGAAAGTTCTTTTTGCAACAATTGACAAGTCACCCCGATTTCACCCCAGAGTGCCACATCAATTTTATGGAATTTGCTCAGGGCCATCGGGTCGAAATCAACCTGGATAATTGGCTTTTTGGGAGTGATCCCGGTGTGGTTCGAGAAGGAAGCGCCCAAAACAATCAGCAAATCACTTTCGTTCATAAACCAGGAAGCAATGGGGGTTCCGCTTCTTCCCAGTACGCCGCAACCAAGCGGATGATTATCGGAAATCAATCCTTTGCCCTTAAAAGTCGTAATCACCGGGCTGTTCATCATTTCCGCCATGCGGATGATTTCCGGCATGGAATACCTCGCGCCGTGCCCAACGATAATAACCGGCCGTTTGGCCTGGCGAATCATGTCCACAGCCTTGGCTAACATTTCTACCGGTGGGGAAATGGTGAAAGGGGTAATTCTTCCATCATCACATCAGAAATGGTTTCCCGGTGCGGTTCTTCTTCCAGAAGGCCAACGAAGATGGCACCATTTTCTTCCTTCACTTTATAAGCTTCAACACCGTCATCAAAACCCGGTGCTTTGCCGGTGCAGGGATGGTAATCCCAACCATGCCAGGGACAGCGCAAGATGCCGTTTTCGATACTGCCTTCCCCGAGTGGGCCGCCCTGGTGGGGGCAGCTGTTGTTGAGGGCACAAATCTTTCCTTCGAAATGAGAAAGTGCAATTTGTTTGTGTCCTGCACTTACCGTGGTTACCCGGTTTTCGGGCAGTTCATCTTTGCTGTTGAGCACTTTGTACCAGACTGTTTTTTTTGCCATGGGGATGTGTGTTTTTTGTTGAAACAATCCAGCAATGATTTAATCCTGGACTGATAAAATGATTTTACTAATTCGCATTGTTCGTCTGCTGGTTCAGTTTTTAACAGCTCTGAATGTTTCAAAATAGCCCCGTTCCAGTCGGGCATCATCCAGTTTCCTCCATCCAAAGCGGGAAGTTTATCGATTCCTTCGACCGGCTTTTCAGACCAAAAGCTCAGGTAATAATAGGGCTCGTCAATCATACTGTCGGGGATGGCAAAACCGACACCAATGGTTTGGGCCATTTCGTCTTTTTCATTTTTTGAAATCACGTAAAAAGCGCCGGTATCAAAATGATGGGGCCATATTCTGATGGGTTCTTCTGATTCAAATTCTCCGGCAATTTCGTTGAGCACTATTTTGGCATTGTTGCGGTAGTTTGCATTTTCAAGAAAATCATTTTTATCTTCTATAGAAAAAACGGCCCCTTCATCCAGGGGATGAGCAGGGATTTCGTAGTGCAGTTCATTTTTGAAGTTGGTCACATTGATGCCCACATCAGCAAGGTTTTGCGTTAATTCCACAAAAACTTCTTTTTGTGTTTTTCCTTCAAGCCTTATTGTCTTTTTGGTGTTATTTGCTGCATCCAGAATGAGCAATTTCAGTTCTGTTAAATGTAATCCAACCCGCATACCATTGGGCAATTCGTTTCCCAGCAGTAAATTTTCACCGGGAATAAATTCCACATTCGTATTGCTGTCATCGTCTTTTTGAGGGATTAAATGCCGTCCTGCCAGGGCGAGGAATTGGGTAGCATGGTGCTGTTGTTTCAGGGCTTCGTTCAGCTTGTCGTTGAAAGCTTGCTTTTGGAGTTTCCAGTCATTATTTGAACTTTTCATTATTTTTGGTTTTATCAATTTGTTCATGTTTGACGCTTACAAAAGCAATTCCTGACAAACCAGATTGGTTCACTATTCAGGGACCCCCGTTTCAAAAGGGTTTTCCGTGTCGTTGCTCCATTCGAACCAGCCGCCATCAAAAACAGAAACCCGTGGCCAGCCCATCAACCAGGCATACAGCATGATAAACGCACAGCGGATGGCACCAATATGGCCGGCTGCACTTCCCGGAAATTCGTCGTCATTGTCGGGCTGCATGTATTTTCCGTAAAGGACAACCGTGGTATCGCTTGTAATTCCGTGTTGCTCCAGGGCTTTTTTCAGTTCTTCTGGTGTGCGGCGGTTTCATGTTTCGGGTGCTTCCAGCGCCAAAGTATCGATGTCGATGGCGCCGGGAATATGTCCGCTCAAATAGGCTTCGCGGTTGCGGTAATGGACATGGCAGACTTTTGGCACCTTTGATGTGGCCACCGCGCAATTCACCTTCCAGTTTCCAGCCATTGTAGGCATCAATGGGACGAAGGTCGATAATTTGCACATTCTTGTTTTCAAGCAATGGGATGAGTTGCGAGCCGGATACCTGATGGATTTTTTACGACATATGGTATGTGTTTTGTTTGGCAAAACCAGACAGCGCTTCAGCCGCCGGAGTTGGAAATAAATGCCGAAGACAGAAAATTTGCCTCGCTGTTTGCAGGTTTGGTGAGCGAACTGTGGTTGGGCGACTATTTGTTGGCGGGAACAGAAGACCCGCCGGGTTGAAAAAACCCGGCGGGTCAAATAGAGACGGTTTTTCTAATGTGCTGCCGGTACGGCCAAACCGGACGCTTTGTTCTCCACAGTGCAACCTGCCATATTTTCTTTCTCCACATTTCTGATTTTCGGTTTGATGAGCAGGCGAAGGGATTGATCGTAAGTAAAGTAATTGAAGGACCAGTTCAGGAAAATGGAGAGGCGGTTTTTTACACCAACAATCATAAAAAGGTGTACTAACGACCAAAGAACCCAGGCGAAAAACCCTTTCATCTTTCCGAAAGGCAAATCAGCAACAGCCAGGTTACGCCCGATGGTGGCCATGGAACCTTTGTCTTTGTATTCAAATTCTTTGGCCGTTTTTTTTGCTTTCAACCTGCCGGGAAATTTTTTCAGAAGAATATTTGAAAAATGAAGATGATTCTGGCAAAAAAATGCTGCCCGTCAGGTTTGTCCATTTTTCGTCTCAGGTCTCACAGTCTGAACCCTCACTTCTTCTCAATTTTATCGAGTATAGTTTGCTTTAGTCCATCCACATCAATTTTTGATGTAAGCGTCCAAATCGTTTTCCGGCAATCTTTAGCCGCAGGACGTAATACAAGTAGCTGTTTCTACCCTGCCACGAGGTCTGTATTTTGCGTTGCCTCGGGCAATGCTCAACAAAGCTCAGGAAAGCTTATCAGGGAATAAACCCGTTGTATCCAGGGGCGAATCCGGAAGGTAAAATTTTAGAATCACATCAACGTCTTTTTTCCCCTTAGCCCAATCCGGCAAAGGCACATACCTCAATGTGCGTTCAGTTGCTTATTGGCAATAATTATCATCAAACATGCCAACGCTTGACTGCTTATGCTTATTTCCCAAAAATAAAAATCAGGATATTTACACAGTTCTATCAATAATTACAATATTATTGATAATTTTATCCGGCATAAAACTTAGTTGGCAATGAATTTGAGGGGACATATTTTATTATGGTACAAATGATAACTTTTTCTTCCGGTTTACTATGGAAAAGATTGGACGGTTTATCCCTGTTCGTCCCTAAAATGCCCCATAAAAAGATGGTGGTTTTGTGCTTATCGTACTTGTTTTTTCTTTCTTCCATCTGGGCACAGAATCTGGTAAACGCAATAGATAGCAGTCAGGCTGAAATCAACCGGATCCGCTTTGTTGCTAAGTTTCCGCCGGAGAAAGGCGTTGTGCAAGAAGGCATCTTTGACCGGATTGGCGAGTTTCTTTTTGGAAAACAGCAGGAACCTGTACTTAGCAAGCCTATTTCGATTATTGCCAGTAATCCAGAATCGTATTGGGTTTTGGATCAGGGATTGGGGGTTTTGTTAAACATAAAAGATAACGTGGGTGAAATCCCCCGTTCGTTTAAAAAGAAATATTCTTCGCTGGTTGGTCTTTGCGTTTCCGCTGACAGCGTGTGTTTTTATACAGATTCCCGCTTAAACAAAATATTCGAGTTGAATGTTGGTAAAGATGAAATGACAGAATTTAAACCTTCGACAGAATTATTTCAGCCCACAGGACTTGCCTACTCACGTATCAATGATGAATTATGGGTGGTGGAAACTGCTGCCCACCGTATTTCTGTTTTTAACCGGGAGGGGAAACTGATCAGGCAGATTGGAAAGCGGGGGGAACTCCCGGGAGAGTTTAATTACCCAACATTTATCTGGATTGATAAAGCGGGAGTGGTTTACATTGTTGACTCCATGAATTTTAGGATTCAGATACTGAACAGCGATGGTGGGGTTATTACTGTATTTGGTGAAATAGGTGACGCAACAGGTTATTTCTCCCGGCCAAAGGGAATTGCAACAGATTCTTTTGGCAATATTTACGTTGTTGACGCCTTGTTCCATGCGGTTCAAATCTTTGATAAAAACGGAAATCTTTTGTATCATTTTGGGAAGCAGGGAAGGGAAGACGGACAGTTCTGGCTACCCACCGGAATTTTTATCGATGACAATGATTACATATATGTAGCAGACAGCTACAACTCACGCGTTCAGGTGTTTCAACTTATTAACGGACAAACAAATGATTCCATTAAAGATTAAATTAACGCTCTTGTTATTAGTGCCTGCGTGGTTGTTTTCGCAATCAATAGTCACTACGGTACACAATTTATCAGTAAGCGGTCCCGGAACGATTAAGGCAGTTAGCGAATCAGAGATATGCATCTTCTGCCATACCCCACATAACAGTAGTCCGTCGGGGCCCTTGTGGAACAGGAGTGATCCGGGTTTAAACTTCACGTTTTATAACAGCACGACAACAGAGGCAACCATCGGTCAGCCTGACGGTGCTTCCCTGCTGTGCCTGTCCTGTCATGACGGGACCATTGCACTGGGAAGTGTTTTGAGCCGGCCTGCTATCATCGATTTTACTGCAGGGATAACCATGATGCCTGTTGGCAATACAAACCTGACAACCGACATTTCCGATGATCATCCGGTTTCCTTTATTTACAATTCGGCTTTGGCCGCAGCAGATGGCGAATTGGTCGATCCCGTCAATTTACAATGGCCGGTTGTACTGCAAAACGGTAAAATGCAATGCACGGCCTGTCACGACCCGCACACGAATATTTATACCGATTTTCTGGTTGTAACTACCCAGTATTCTAACCTCTGTAACGAGTGTCACGTAAAGGACTATTGGTTATCTTCCAGTCATCGAAACTCAAATGCCGGCTGGAATGGCTCAGGAAACGATCCCTGGTTTCATACACCTTTTTCCACGGTTTCGGAAAATGCCTGCGAGAACTGCCACAACCCGCACAATGCAGGGCGCAATCAGCGTTTGCTAAATTACCTGGCCGAAGAGAACAACTGCCTTGATTGTCATAATGGAAATGTGGCTTCCGAAGACATCAAAGTCCAGCTGAACAAACCTTATAACCATAATGTTTACAACTACAACCTCACGCACGATGCCTCGGAAAGTGCCCTGGTATTGACCAAACATGTTGAATGTGAGGACTGCCACAACCCGCATGCAGCACGCAACCTGAGCGCAAGTGCACCTGACGTTCAGGGGTTTAATGTAGGAACGATAGGGATTAACCTCAGTGGCGGTGCCGTTGATCCGGTACAATACGAATATGAAATTTGTTTCAGGTGCCATGCCGACAGCCCCGATAAACCGGCAAGTCCTACGACACGACAGATTGAGCAAAACAATGTCCGCTTCGAGTTTGACCTTAGCAGCCCTTCTTTCCACCCTGTTGCCGGCCCCGGGACGAATCCTGATGTACCCAGCCTGATAGCACCACTTACCGAAAGCAGCATGATTTATTGCACAGATTGTCATGCCAGTGATGGCACAGGTTCTCCGGCAGGGCCACATGGCTCTGTCTATCCGCAAATCCTAAAGTTCAATTATTCAACTGCCGATTATACCGTTGAGTCATACCAGGCTTATGAGCTTTGCTATCAATGTCACGACCGCAGTGTTATCATCAACCCCAACGGAAATGAATTTCAGCAAGATGTACATTATACACATATTGTAGAAGAAGATGCCCCCTGCAATGCCTGCCATGATCCACACGGCATCAGCAGTTCGCAGGGAAACTCAACCAACAATACCCACTTGATAAACTTTGATATAAGTATTGTCAGGCCGATTCAACAAAATAAGTTAAGATTTGAAGACCAGGGTTCCTTTGCAGGGAGATGTTACCTCAGGTGCCATGGCAAAGGACACAATCCAAAAAGCTACAATTAATAGAAAATGCGGCTATTCTCCTTTCGAACAATCATCACGGCAACCATTTTTCTAATGGTAAGCACCATGTCTTTTTTTGCACTGTACATTTTTAACAGCTATATGGCCGGGGAAATGTACAAACATGCAGAGAAAGATATCCACACCGGGATAAGCTTGATGCAGGGCCAGATTATCCATACTGTTTCCCAGTTCGGGGGAAAAGCTTTGCACCCTTTGCTGGATAATTTTAAAAGAGACAGCCACTTTCAAAATATTTATGTTTTCAATTCGAATGACAGTCTTGTTTACCAGTCGGATACGACTTCCGCACATTTCGGAGAGCCGGCTTTTATAAAAACCGCAGATTTAAACGAGGACGTTTCAATAGAGTCTTTTACCTCCCGCTCCGATCCTAACCTACGGGCCTATATCCGTTTTCAGAATGCACCAAGTTGTCAACAATGCCATAACTCTTCCAAAAAATATTTAGGCATGTTGGTCTTTGACATTCCTCTCGGGGATACAACTGAAAACATCTCAACGATGAGAAACTTCAGTATCTTATATTCGGTATTGATTGTTTTCATTATTCTGGTTTCAGCATTTTTGGTACATTACCGCTTTGTCAAAAAATCCCTGTACAAATTTCATCGTTCCATTGATATAATTAACCAGGGCAACCTTGACGAGCGCTTGTCCATACCCGATTCCAAGGAACTTGGAAAACTTGGGAAAAGCTTTAATGATATGGTGGACACCTTCCAGAAAACACAAAAGGAACTCCAAATATATAACCAAAAGGAATTGGAGAACAAATATAAAATGGCCACCATTGGCGAAATGACAGCTCGTCTGGCGCATGAAATCAGAAACCCCATCACAGGTATTGCCAATGCTGCTGAAATTTTAGTAGAACATGTTCCCGAAGATGAGAACAAGCCCGTACTTGAAGAAATCCGCCGGCAGGCAGAACGCGTGAACAATGCCATTTCCAACATGTTACGGTTTTCCAAATCAACCAACATTACTTTGGAAAAGAATGACATCAACGAAATTATCAGAAACCTTGTCTTTTTTGTTAAAAACCAAACGCACCATAAAAAAGTTGAATTCAAAAAAGAGCTACAGGAGAATATCCCGCTTTTCAGGTTCGATCAAGAGAAAATTGAAAATGTTTTACTTAACCTCGTATTAAATGCGATACAGTCAATCAGTGAAGCGGGAACTGTTACTTTTAAAACGGCTTTCGACACGGGAAAGAAACAAGTCATTATAACCGTTGAGGATACAGGGGCAGGAATACCAGGACCTATCCTGAAAGATATTTTTAATCCCTTTTTTACCACCCGGACCGAAGGGACTGGTTTGGGGCTTGCCATTGCAAGGGAAAACGTGGAAAAGCACAAGGGTAAGATTTGGGCCGAAAGCGAAGAGTCGAAAGGTACCAAATTCTTCATAACTTTACCTATTGATAATAAAAGTACCTGAAAACAGGCATACCTGACAATTGTATGAAACTACCAAAAATATTAGTTATTGATGATGAAAAACTGATCCGATGGTCATTCGAAAAGCAACTGAATTCCAAAGGGTATAAAGTCTTTACTGCCGAAACCGGTGAAGAAGGGATAAAACTGTTTGAAAAGCACTATCCTGATGTGGTATTTGTAGATAACAGGCTGCCTGGCATCCAGGGACTTGAAGTTATCTCGAAGATAAAGGCGATAGATGAAGATGCCACTGTTGTTTTTATGACGGCCTACGGCTCGATTGATACCGCTGTACAGGCGATGAAAGAAGGTGCTGCTGAATATGTCAACAAACCTTTTTCATTCGAGGAAATAAACCTGATAATTGAAAACATTAAAAACAACCTGTGCATTGCAAACAAGGTGCTGTTGTCGCGGCGTGAACAACGAGAGGATATTACATTTGACCTGATTGTAGGCCAGTCGCAGGCTTTCAAAAAAATCATTAACATTTCAAAAAAAATAGCACGTTCCGAAACCACGACCATCCTGCTGCTTGGAGAGACCGGGACAGGAAAAGACCTGTTTGCCAGGGCAATTCACAATGAAAGCAACCGTAAAGACAGTGCTTTTGTGACGATTAATTGTTCAACCTTTCCCGACACCCTTCTCGAGAGTGAAATATTTGGCCACGAGAAAGGGGCTTTCACAGATGCTAAAAACCTGAAAAAAGGACTTTTTGAAATTGCCGAAGGCGGAACTGTTTTCCTGGATGAAGTTGGCGAAATAAACCTGACAACACAGGTAAAACTACTTAGCGTATTGGAAAACAGGGTCATCAAGCGACTGGGAGGAACGGTTGAAATCCCTGTTGACATTCGCATTATTGCTGCCACCAATAAAGAACTGAAAAGGTCGGTTGAGCAGAAAACTTTCAGGGAAGACCTGTATTATCGCTTAAAAGTATTTCAAATCGACCTGCCCCCCCTGAGGGAACATATTGATGATGTCCCGCTACTGATTGATTATTTTATCAGTCAGTTTAATGAACACTTTCATAAAAACATAACAGGGATGAATCATTTAGCAGAAGAGTTAATGATCCATTATCACTGGCCCGGCAACATCAGGGAGTTGAGAAATGTGATGGAGCATGCGGTTATTCTGGAAAACTCTGATGAAATTCAGGTCGACTCGCTGCCAGGCGATATCACGAAGGCGCTGATCAAACAGGAAAAACCAAACGGCGCTTATCAGTTTGTGCTTCCTGACGAAGGTATTTCACTCGATGAGATGGAAAAACAAATGATCTTGCAGGCGCTGGAAAAAACCAACCAAAACCAGTCGAAAGCCTGTAAATTGCTTGGAATATCCCGCGATACACTGAGGTATAAAAAGAAAAAATACAATATTTGAAGAAATGGGGCATTTCACCCAATTGCATGGGCTATTTCACCCGTTTTCCACTTTTTACAACATCTCCCCAACTGTGGACCAACCCCCAAACAGCAGAACGATTCTAAATGATTTAGCAGTTGCTACTACGCAGCGCTGAAAACCATATTCAGGAATACTGGAATCTGAAGGGGTTAAAACATAAAGCTAAGGATACGTATCCTGTCAATCTCCAGTTCATTCGATTACTGTACGTGCGGTTTACATACACGGTTTTCTGTTTCAACAAAAAACCTTACTAAATGCCTCAAACAATTCCCTCCCCATTAACAGCCTGGATGAATGCCCGTTATTTAATCACAATTCCTGATTTCAACACAGTTCAATATCTCGTAATTAGTATTGCTCTTCACCCTGCTTTCAAACAGGTCATCTAAACTATTCTTCCTAAAGCAATAATGAAAAATCCCTTTATTTGTACTGCACATTACTGCATTTGGAAAAATTAATTAGTTTTGCCCTGACTAATCTTAATAAACAAATCATTTTTAAGCGTGCCGCCTATTTGGATACATTCTAAATTTCTGAAATCTCAATAACAGGCACAGGTTTTGTTGTAGTTTTGCCAAGTGTGAATTTATTAACCAATTAAAACATAAAGAAATGAAAACACTAATTAAATTATTTGCAGTAGTAACTTTAGCCTTTACAGTCCAATTAAGTATGGGTCAGATTAGCGGAACGAAGCATGACTTCAGTACAAAAGGCTGGAACCCCTCAGGGGAGATTTGCATTGTATGCCACACCCCTCACAATGCCATTACCGGTGCAGAACCGTTGTGGAACCATGAACTTTCAACAGCAACTTACACAGTGTACTCCTCCTCAACGATGGATGCAACACCTGGTCAGCCGAATGGAAACTCCAAGTTATGCCTGAGTTGCCATGATGGAACAGTTGCTATTGACAATTTCGGTGGTGCAACAGGTGGAAGTCAATTTATTGGGGGCAATAAGAATCTTGGTACCGACTTAAGCAATGACCACCCGATTTCCTTTACTTATGATGCAGCATTGGCTGGTACTGATGGTGGATTGTTTGACCCCACTACAACCAACTCAGGTTTAGGTGGAACAATTACCGCCGATATGTTGTTTGCCAATGAAATGCAATGTGCATCATGCCATGATGTACATGATGACACAAATGGAGATTTTCTTGTTATGAGTAATGCAGCAAGTGCCTTGTGCCTTACCTGCCATAATAAATAGGGGCTTCAGCTAAAACTTATTTGTAATCTTTTACTAAAAAGGCGGTTTTTTAATCGCCTTTTTTTAATTTACATAAGGTCGGATGAGCTTGCAATCAATTATGACAATTTCGTATCTTTAACCCGTCAAAAAAGATAAAACCAGATGAACAGAAATCAAGTTACAATCTGCCTGCTTGCCGGTTTAATAGCCTTGCTTTCCTTTTCGTGTTCACGACGTATGAACAAGAATTTGTCAATTGATGATATTGTCATTTACCCCGCCCCGCCCGACACCGCACGGATACAATTCCTGACCACTATCAGCTCTTCGCTGAGTGTTACGGGCAAGCGTTCCGGTTTGGGCCGTTTTTTATTGGGTGAGCGTGAAAATCTGGGTATTTCGAGACCCTATGGGCTGGCCATACACAAAGGAAAGGTCTATATTTGTGATACACAGTTAAACGCACTCGAAATCCTTGACTTAGACAAGCACAGTTTTTCCTATTTTGTACCGGGGGGCAGAGGGCAGTTAAAAAAACCGCTCAATTGTTCAGTAGGCAAGAATGGTTTTTTATATGTGGCCGATGCCAAACGACGGCAGGTTGTTGTATTTGATGCCGATGGCAAATATGTGAACAGCTTTGGTGAGAGCGACAACTCCAAACCTACCGATGTATTTGTGAAGGATGACAAAATCTGGGTTACCGATTACAATAACCACCGGGTTGATGTGTACAGCACCGATACCTACGAGAAGCTGTATTCCATTCCGGATTCGGAACCCGGAAACGGTGATTATTTGTATTCTCCAACAAGTATTTATGTGAGCGATGAAAATGTTTACGTCGTTGATTTTGGTGATTTCAAGGTAAAGGTTTATACGCACGGGGGGGAGTTCATCAGGTCGGTAGGAAGTTATGGCCGTTCAATCGGGCAGTTTGTCCGGCCAAAAGGAATTGCTGTTGACAGCAGCGAGAACCTCTACGTTGTCGATGCTGGTTTTGAAAATACGCAGATATTTAATAAGGACGGGCAACTGCTCATGTTTTTTGGGGGATCCTATAAGAAGTCCGGAGATATGTGGTTACCGGCCACTGTAACCATCGACTATGACAATTTGGAATTCTTTCAGGATTTTGCTCACGAAAGCTTTGAGCTGAAATACCTGATTTTCGTAACCAACCAATATGGCCCTGATAAAGTTAATGTATATGGTTATGTAGAGCCGAAAAAATAATCTATTAATTATAATAAATGCGCCGGGATTTCTATTCAAAGGCTTTGATTCTTTTTGCCGTAGTTGTATTTATTATCGCTTGTACACCAAGATCAAGTTATAAATCTCTTTCAGTTTTTTTCGATGGTGTGCCAAATCCTGATGTTATTGACAGTATTGCCCGGGCTGACTCACTCAGCAAAATTGCAATGACCAAAGATGCCCCTGCTCGTGACCGTGTGCGCACGGAATATGTATTTCATCCGCCTTATGTGGACAAAGAATGCGCAAGCTGCCACGATCAGGGGCAGATGGGGAAATTGCTTGAGCCCATGCCCGGACTGTGTTACCAGTGTCACGAAGATTTTGCTGATCAATTTGAGGTGCTGCATGGGCCGGTCGGGGGAGGATTTTGTACAGAATGTCATAACCCGCACCTTACAAAAGATAAGCATTTACTTGTCAGGACCGGGCAGGATTTGTGTTTAGGTTGCCATAATACAAACGATGTATTTAGTAATGAAGTACATGAAGACATTGAAGATGCCGACTGTACAGAATGCCATAACCCGCATGGGGGAGACGACAGGTTTATATTTAATTAATAAATCAGGGGGTTTTGAAAACAAGAAGTTTCATATACCTGTTACTACTAATTTCTGTTGAATGTTCAGGACAAAATGGGGGTACGCAATACAAATTCTGGAACCAGGAGTCCTTAAAAGGAGAAATTGGGTTAAAAGGGCACTACAGGAACCTGTTTCAGGAATTGGGAAATGGCTTTGAAGTAAAAGGGCGCGGCACGCTCCTTTCGGGGGGGCTGCTGTTAGAATCTGTCAGTTCCATTATTCGTCCCGGTATCCTGGGGATTGACTTTGAACTCGAATACAATCCCGAAAAACTGAGTGCTGCTTATACCTCCATTCCTGACCGCACTGATGTCAGGACATTGAAAAGGCTCAATCTTAGAACCATATTCTTTCAGGAAAAGAAACTTTCCTTTCATGCCTTTGTAAACCTGAGCGAGAATTTTATTAACCGTGAGAATTTTTCCAACTCACGAACAAAGAGAAAATACTTCGGTGGTGGATTTATATTTAAAAACAAAGTGCTCCCATTCTCGGTCGACTACGAGGAAGGCAACTGGGACCAGGTGGAGATTGAGACAGGGCGCACCTTCTCCTACTGGCAGCGCAGTGTTAAAGCCAAAGCCTCACGATCCTTTTATGCTAAAGACAAACACCGTTTAAGCTACTCTTTTGACGACTATATTCGTGTTGAATCTTATTCGCTTGTACCCCGCCGAAACAAGATTCATTATATAATTTTAAACAGCACCTTCTTTTTAGACAGGAAAAAGAATTATCACCTGACAACCGTAATTTCAGACTTCAACCAGAAAGGGACCAATGATCTTAACAGGCTTCAGGCTTCCGCAAACCTGAACATGACTCTACACCAAAGTCTTAAACTCACAGGAAGTTATAATTATTTAGATACCCGCGACCCACTTTTCAGGCTTTATCAAAACAATGCAAGGCTCAACCTCGAGCACCGACTCTTTGAGAGCCTGAGGACCAATGTTTTTACTGAGGTCATATTCAACAGGCATTCTATCTACCAGGAAGATGATTACAGGCTGGGGTTCGACATTAATTATACGAAAAAAATACCCCTACACGGACTCCTTAATGTAAGTTACAGGTACACATACCGCAATTTCAACAGAACCAGCGAGCCCATTCCGCTGAGGATAATTAACGAAGAGCATGTATTAGCCGATGATCAAATTGTCTTGTTGGATAAGCCTTTCGCCGAAAAGGAAACTGTTATCGTGAAGGACGTAACCGGTACCATTATTTATCAATTAAATTTCGATTATTTACTAATTGAACAGAATAATTACATAGAAATCAAACGAATACCGGGAGGCCAAATCCCGGATAAAGCAACCGTCTTGGTTGATTACACAACTACACTTCCCGGCAATTACAGCTTTCTTTCAAACAGCCAATCCCTTTACATCAGCGTTATGTTGTTCCGGCAGTTCATCGAACTTTACTATCGCAGGAATAAACAGAATTACAGTAATGTTGAGAAAACACTACCCGTTGCTTTAAATTATTTTACGGAAAACATTTATGGTCTCAGGTTTAATATCGCAATTGCCCGGTTTGGCGTTGAGTATAACGACTACAAGAGCAATATTATTCCGTTCCAGCTACTCAGGTTTTTTATCAACCTCAATTGGCGTATCAACGATCGGCTTTTATTCTCCCTGACAGGGAATACCAGGTATTACCTGACTATCGGTGAACGGGTTAATGAATTGTATGCCGACGTCTCGGGCAGGTTGGCCTACAGTTTTACTTCAAGAATTAAGCTGAACCTGGAGGTTCTCTACAGGGATCAAAAAGGATATCAGATTGACCTTGATTATCTCTCTGCCCGCTCGGAGCTGACCATGATTGTAAGAAAGGTTTATATTACGCTTGGTATTGAAGCATACCGCCGAATTTATCTTAATAGGGAGACCATCAAGTTCGGCGGAGCCTATGTGAGTATTGTAAGAAAATTTAAAATGCGTTAACAGATGTGGAAATATGTACTGTCGGTGTTTTTGTATGTTTCATCCCCCGGATTAGAAGTTTTGGGGCAAAATGATGAAACAGGAGAAAAGTCTTGTCTTGATTGCCATCAGGAATTAATGGCAAACCGGAAAGTACACCCACCCGCAGAAGAGGACTGTAGTTACTGTCACGAACCTACTGGGAATGAACATCCTGCCGAAGGTAAAAGAGGCTTTAAGCTGGCCGATCAAATGCCGGACCTGTGCTATATGTGCCACGATGAAAATACGGAAAAAAATATTCATGCCCCGGTTGAGGCCGGAGAATGTGTGATGTGCCACTCGCCCCACAGCAGCCCAAATTCGGCCTTGCTGTTGGCCAGTCCGATAGCCAGCCTGTGTTTCGAATGCCACGACCGGGACGAAATTATGAAACACAATGTTGAGCATGCGGCGGTGAGTGAAGGCGACTGTCAGAATTGTCATAACCCGCACCAATCCAACAACCCTTCGTTGTTAAACGCCCCAATGCCCACCCTGTGTTTCGATTGTCATGAAGAAATTATACAGGGGCAGACAGCCAAATATTTGCATGCACCTGTTGAAGATGATTGCCGGAACTGTCACTTTGTGCACGGGTCCAAAGAAAAGAAGTTGTTAGACCAATCCGTTCCTGATCTGTGTTTCGAGTGCCATGACCAGGAAGAAATAATGAAACACAATGTAATGCACCAACCGGTGGAAGACGGGAATTGCCTGGACTGCCACAATCCCCATCAATCCGATCAGCGGGCAATGCTTCAAAGCAGCTTACCGGATCTATGCTTTACTTGCCACGACCAGGTAGCCGAAGAGATGAAGGCAAAACACCTCCATCCCCCTTTCGAGGACGATTGCAGAAACTGTCACCTTGTTCATGGATCAACAGAAAAGAATCTATTGGACTTGTCCACAACTGATCTTTGTTTCGACTGCCATGATGATGTTAAAGAATCCATTGACTCCCAACCTGTTGTTCATGGGGCAGTAAGCATTAAAAAAACCTGTGCAAATTGTCATTCGCCCCATTCTTCGCAACAGGAAAAATTCCTGCTGAAAGAGAATATCGCGCTCTGCCTTACCTGCCACAATAGATCAATTACAACTGAAACGGCGAAACTTAGTAATATCAGGAAGAAACTGGACAGCCGCTATGTTCATGATGCGATTGAGTTTGACGGATGTACCGGATGCCATGCAGCACATACCTCTGTTAACCCCTTATTGTTGAAGGATACTTTCCCTCCTGGGCCATATGCCCCAGCCGAGCCAGGAAGTTTTGCTTTGTGTTTTGCTTGTCACGATGAAGAGATGATAACAGCAAAGGAGACAAACAGTGCCACCAACTTCAGAAATGGCAATCAAAATCTGCATTTTTTTCACATTAACGGAGAAAAAGGAAGGAGTTGTAAGGATTGTCACGACATGCACGGATCGCAAACTAAACATTTAATTGCTGATAATGTGGCATTTGGGTCCTGGAAGATGCCCATTACATACCAGGCAACCGAAAATGGCGGGTCTTGTCTCACCGGCTGTCATGCTAAAAAAAAATACAGCAGAAATAATTCAACCAATTAGTGTTATCAGGATTCAGTCTAAATTAGTATAGATTGTTCAAACACAGCACTTCTGGTGTGGTTTTTGCTGCACGTTTCCCGAAACTTACGTTTTTTTAAATTCAGAATAAATACTATATATTAATCCAAACAATAATCCATCATGAAGCGCTTCACCGGAATTCTTACATCAGTACTACTTATTTTCTTTACATCAATTTCTTTTGGACAGGGTTTATTGAATAGCCACCATGATTTTACCGGTGCCTCCTGGAGTGGAGGAGAGGTTTGCCTGCCCTGCCATACCCCCCACAATGCAGACATGACCGTTCCCGATTCGCCGCTCTGGAATCATGAAGTTACCAGTGCCGGTTTTCAGGTGTATACAAGTTCAACAATGAACAGTACACCCGGTCAACCAACCGGCCATTCAAAGCTTTGCCTTTCCTGTCATGACGGAACAGTTGCCGTTGATAACCACAGTGGTTTTACAGGCGGTACCCAATTTGTGACCTGGGGTAATCTCACAACTGATCTGCGTGATGATCATCCCATTTCGTTTGAATACAGCACAGCACTGGCAACCGCTGACGGTGGTTTGTATGATCCGGCAACAACACCATCAGGCCTGGGTGGGTCGATTGCTGATGACCTGCTCCAGGGCGGCTATATGCAATGTTCATCCTGCCACGATGTCCATATCGGCAGAAATACGCAGGGATGCGTTGGTTGCCACAACATGGCAACGGGGGTTACCATCTCCCTTTCGCTCTGGAAGTCAAATGACGGCAGCGCTTTGTGCCTGACTTGTCATGATAAATAAGGCCACCTGTTAGTTTTACTTATTTCAACTTATGAACTATGAAAAAGAAATTGACACTACCTGCCCGCTCTTGTCGTTTTACTTTCTGTTTGTTTCTGCTTGTTATTGTTTCAGGCCAGGGCCTGTTTGCACAATCATCAGCAAACAATAACGGACATTTATTCAGCATTTCAGATAGCTTGAAATCGCCCCTCAGGCTGACGATAGACAAGCAGGGAATTGTTTATGTTACAGATGCCTTTCAGAAGTGCATCACCAAATATGATGGTTCCGGTAATTACCTGGAAACAATTTATCCCGGCGGATCACCTGTTTTGGTGGCAGTTAGCAACAACAACCAGCTTGTCGTCAGTGATAACAACCATGGCAATTTAGTTACAGTAAATCCAAACGGCAAACCCAACAAAATTTATTCTTCCTGTATCTATCCTTCCGATGCTGCTTTTGATGGCAACAACAAGCTGTATGTGGTAGACAGTAAACGCAAGCAGGTCATTGTGATGGATTTATCAGGAAATGAAATCAAAATAATTGGGGACGGTATTTTGGTTTATCCAACCGGGATTGCTTACGACAAAAAGAATTCACGGATTTTGGTAGCCGAACATGGCGGCATCACTTCCGGGAAAACAGCAAATGACCTGAACACAAGGGTTCTTGCATTCGACTTGCAGGGAAACTTATTGGGCACCTTTGGTGAGTTTGGTTACGAAGACGGACAGTTCACGAGAATACAGGGGCTGGCCGTTGATGATTGGGGCAGAATTTATGTCGTGGACAACTACCAGGCCACGATTAGTGTTTTTAATGAAGATGGGGATTTTATAACCAGATTTTCCGAATTTGGAAATAAACCCGGCCAATTAAATTCCCCGATGGACATTGCAATTGATTCCAGGAACCGTATCTGGATAAGCTCGATGAATACGGGTTCACTCGAAGTGTTCAGTGCCAGGGAAATTGGTTTGGATGGTTCCGGTGAAATACTGCCCGTCAACAGTGAATTATTGCAAAATTACCCCAACCCTTTCCGGGATGGAACCTGGATACCATTTATTTTAGCTGATGACCAGGAGGTAACCATCAATATCTACAATGTGAAAGGAACGCTTGTCCGTACCTTCGAAGCAGGATTGCGAATAAAAGGCAAGTACACAGAAAATGGACGCGCCGTGTTTTGGGACGGAAACAATGCTGATGGACAGGCTGCCGGAAATGGCATTTACTTTTACGAGCTGAAACTGAACAACCTCAGAAAAGTACGGCGAATGGTTTTGCTGAATTAAGGTTTATACAATAAATAGATTAGAGATGAATAAAACTAACTTTTCTAAACAAAATATCCTGCTTGCTGTTTTACTTGTTTTCATCGTGGCATTCGTTTTCGTTAAAGAAGCCGGTTCACAGTTTTCAGGTAGTTCTTTAAAAGAAACAGAAAACATTTTATCTGGTGATTCGGCCCATTGGAACAACAGCATCCCCTGCTTAACCTGCCATGTGTTAAATAACGCGCCCGGCGACCAATTGACAGCCATTGCGGGAAACGCTAACTTATGCATGAGCTGCCATAACCCGGCAGGGATGGCCAGCAATACACCTTTTACAAATGCTGACCGGGCCGAACCCGGGATTGGTGGCACCTCCCACGCATGGAACAAACCTGCAATCAATGAAGAATACGGAGCAAGTTTACCCACCAACTCAAATATGGCAAACAAGGTCATGTATGATGAAATAGTGTGTTCAACCTGCCACAACCCACACGCTGACAATTATCCGCCTTTTTTAAGAATATCCAACGATCAGGATGCCATGTGCAAAGATTGCCATACGGTACGCAATGTGGGTACTTATTCCGATGACACTACCAACAAAGGAAGCCATCCGGTAGGGAAAATATATCCCGCTGCCGACCCACGCTTTTATGCCACACCCCAAGACCCTGATATTATCCTCATCGGTTCACAGGTGGAATGCAGCAGTTGCCACGGAATTCATTACACCAATTCCGGAGGTGCAAATAACGGTACTGGCGATGGCTATTTGCTGCGTACAACCAACGATGACAATTTGTGTACTACCTGCCACACCTATACCGGGCACCAGGGGATGAGCTGTTCCCAATGTCACCAGACACACAATCCGAAGCGCGACAATATTTTCATGACGAAAGATACATTGCTTACACCCAACGATGGTTTAAAGCCGGTTTTGTTTTATAGGGAAAGCGGCCCAAATTCTTATGCTGACGGTGACGCCACCTACGATGGAGTTTGCGAGGTCTGCCATACAACAACAGATTATTACCGAAACAATTCCAGTGGCAATCATGTGCACAACAGAGGGATTAGTTGCGTAGTATGCCATCCCCATTCTGTTGAGTTTGCCCCACAAGGGGGATGCACCAGTTGTCATAGTTATACCCAGGACAATTTGGATAGCATTCCTGTCGGCGGACGAAGGCCTGTGGCCGGTGAGTTCCCCACGGGTAATTCCCACGCACATTATGGCGGCACACTGGACGATAACGATTGCAAAGTTTGCCATTCCCTGACTAACCATAAAGGAGGATATGTTGAGCTGATCAACCTTGATGACGGAAGTATTTTAAGTTTCCTGAAACCCGACTCCATCCACACCGACCCGGATGTTTCTAACTTTTGTCAGGCTTGTCACGATGCTGACGGGGCACTCTTATCAGCCGATCCTTTTGATCCTTTCGGTAACGGAAACGCTGCTCCGGATGTGGCAACACGCTTTTTGGGAACTTTGCAATGGAACGAATGGTATGGCGACTTTTGCTTCGGCAACGAAGGAACCATGCGGGGCGTAAACAGCCATCATGACATTAGCGATGCCGACCAGGCATTTAGTGGGGCAAAACTGGAATGTCTGAATTGTCATGGTTCGCACACGGTCTCAGCAACTGCCCCCCTTGCGGATCCCTTCAATCCAACATCCACCTGGACCGGAACCGACAATGGCTTTTGTTTATCCTGCCATAGCGGAGGAACAGGTCCCACTGATCCGGGTTTTCCTGAAAATGTTGAAGGCCCGACAATTGCACTCAGGGGTCTCGAAAGTTGTAATTATACCCCAACCCCCTGGCATGTTGATTATACCTGGACAAACTCGACCCATGGCCTTGATTCAAAAAGAGACTGGCCGGGCTACTCAGGCGCACCCGGATATGAAGTGTTGTGCATGGATTGCCATGACCCACATGGTTCTTATTCAGTAAATAACACTGCCGGAAACCCCTATATGATCAGGGATACTGTTGACGGAACTTCTTATGTGGATGATGGTGTCAGACCAGGTCCCCAGTGGACAGGCCCGCCCTGGAATACGTATGGTACAAACAGGGCGGTTAAGGTTACAATCTCAGGCACTATTGTTGATTGGGGCGGTACCGAAGGATTATGTGCTGTTTGCCACGCAAACTGGCTTGCTGCCTACTCTTGGCACTCCTCCTGTAATGGTTGCCAAACTTGTCATGGGCATGGGCAGGCTTGGGAAAACACCGATTGGGGCGGAGGAAATAATTCCGTTCCATGCGGTTTAAAATCGGCTAACGAGGTTCTTGATTCCAGGCAATGGGAGAACCCTTCTGTTTTCCACCTTAACCCGGAATAGGAATAGAAGGAATTGAATTTATTTTAGTAGCAGTACCCGTGTCCTTTGAAATAATTATCCGAAAATCATAATGGTATCACAAGTGCAATGATGGAAACAACAAGGTTTAGGCGCATAGGTTTTATCTTTGTGTTCTTTCTGCATTCCCTGAAGAATGCAGGGGAATTTGATTTTCGACAGCATGCAGTATCTCACTGTTTTGATTTCGGATTTCGGAACTCAAGGCAGGGTTCCTTTTGAATGAGATTCTCCACCAAGTCACTATTGGCAATGGTGTGGCTGATGTGAATGATTAGAAGCCAGTGGGTTTTTTAATTCCTCTCATAGGAGGAGGCACAGTAACATGAGCAAACAAACACAAGCAAATTTTGACGAGCATATCAATTATGAAAAACAAATTTAAAATTCAAACCATGGAAAAGGTGCTTGAGAGTATAAAGACTGAAAACACCATGCCAAAAAAGGAGGATCCCGAGTTCTACCGAAAGGTAATTATCAGCGAGAAGGTTAAACAGGCTGCAACAAAGTGCAACAAGAATTTCTCTTGCCTTTCAGAAAACAGGGAAGGCCTGTGTGAGGTTTTTTCCTGTTTCGAATGTGTTCATTTTGTGCTCTGTTCCGGAGACGAAAACTGCGCTTATCGACATCAGATCAAAGGGAGGGTTTTCTGCGATTGTCCGGTACGGATTGAGCTTTATGATAAATACAAAATTTGAAGATACTTTTATTGAACAATTTTGCTTTCTTCCATAATTACTTCATAAAAGTAACCATATCCAAAGTCTTTGTCCAAAGTGATTTTCCCTTCAAGGATTACCACGTCCCCTACTTCTGCATCCATGTTTGTCGTGGCAACCAGATCAAATTTTCCCTCAAAATCGGTTCCGTCCTGCAGGTGAATCCAGTTTTTGCCCATAATTCCCGAGCTGAACTGCGCCACTTTTCCTTTGATTTGAACTCTTTTCCCGGCATATTTTTCTTTATCGGAAAACAATTCGGCAATAGTGATACTGCCTTCAACCGGGCTAACGCTCACTTCTATTTTATCGGACTTAACCTTCGAAGAGGGGGCATCTGATTTCTTGTTGCCCATCGATTTCGCTTTTACAACCCCGCCAAGAAAGATAACCGATTCAAATGTCCTGTTTAAAGTGGTGCTTTTAAAATCACGCATCTCATTTCCCCCCTGGTAATAATAGGTCTCCCCCGTTTCTGCTACCATTTTGGGAACTGCCAGCCATTGGGAACTGTCATTTTCCTCAACCAGTAAATAGGTATAAGAGTTCGTTTGCAAAACTTCCAACAAAAGTACTTTGTGGATACCGGTGTGATTTCTGTTGAACTGGCCATCATTTTGTCCAATGCTTTGCGACATAAACATCAGCACAGCGATAAAGGTAAATATAAGTCTCATTTTCCTGTTTTTAAGTATGCTTATTCTTTCTGCAAAAGTACGAATTATCTTGGGTTGAATAGTGCAAAAGCGTTTGATAATACAAAACTTTGACCAAGTAAAGCACCATTTTTTGTATCTGGCGAAAAAATACTTCTGCATCCTTACGTTTGATCTTAAAATCCTGGCAAACTGGAATCCCGCAAATCAACAACTTTGATAATTGTCACTGTTGCAGCCTCCTGTTTTTCTTTTTGATGAACAGGGATGGGGTTCATTTGTCGGGAGGTTTCTTTATTATAGTTGTAGCCAATTAAGAAACTGAACGGAGTATTCAAAATATCAATAATAATTCCCGCTTTAAGGCTAAATGTAAAAGGTCAATCTAAGTCGTACTTTTATAGAAAGCAGAACTTGGAAATGGAATTTTAATTCGAATAGCAAGTCCTTTTATCAGTGCTTAAGTAAAACAAATGTATCTATGGTTTTGAAAGTAATAGAAATACGGAATCAAAATTAATTGTTTTATTCGAAGATAATGAAGTCGGCATAAAACTGAAATTTTCGACAGCTAACTGACAAGCAGAATAATAGGCATTGCATTTATGTTGAATAATGCTGCAAAAGGCAAGGATAAAATAAAACTTAAAAATGCGCGAATCAGAATTGCTAAAAGAGCACTGTTTCTATTCGTCGTAGGACTTTTATATACACCGATTTGGATAGCCAACATTCAACATTTTTATGGAATTTTGAAGCAGTTGAAAACTCAAGGTTTGTTGTACACTCCAACTTCATTGTAAATCAAAAGTGAATCACAACACAGGCGGCTACTATTCTTATACTTCAAATTAGCATGCACCTTTACCTCCATTTAACTTTCATAAATCGTGCATTCTTGTCAAAGCTTTTAGGTATTTTATCTAAAATTTCGGCCCTTAAAGCATCTATCAAAGCCTCTTTGGAAAACGAATGGTGGGTTACAATACTGACTTCCCGAATTGGTTTAGGCTCCGAAAAATGGACGACAGAAGCTTTGTCGTTTTTGTTAATTGCCATTTCGGGCACCAAGGTAAAACCGCCATAATTGTCAACCATTTTTTTCAGGGCTTCGATTGAACCGCTTTGAAAGTGGATGTTTTTATTGGAAGCCGTATTGGTACAAATATTCAAAACCTGGTTCCTGAAACAGTGGCCTTCGTTTAAAAGCCATAAATCGTTGAGCTGTTCGATATCGCCTGTTGAGATTGTTTCTTTTCTTCCCAGGGGATGATCTTTTTGTCCGTAAAAAACAAAAGGTTCATTATATAATTTTACCTCCCTGATGAAAGTTTCGTCAACAGGAGTAACCAGAATACCCATGTCAATTTCTTTTTTTTGCAAGGCATTTATGATATATTCGGTTTGCATTTCTTCAATTTTCAAAATTGTATTGGGATATTTTGCCGAGAAATTACCCGAAATCAATGGAATAAGATATTGGGAAATTGTCGGGATTACCCCTATTGTAAACTTCCCCTCAACACTGTCCAGTTCTTTGTTTACCATATTCTTCAGCTCACCAACATCCCGAATAATCATTTTCGCTTTTTCGATAAACAGTTCTCCTGCTTGTGTTGGCAACAGCGGGGTACTGGTCCTGTCAAATAATATTAAGCCAATTTCAGCTTCTAATTTTTTAACCTGCGTGGTTATTGTTGGCTGGGTTACAAAACACTTTTCGGCAGCCGTTACAAAATGCCTGTAAGTATCCAGAGCCACTACATATTCCAATTGTTGTAAAGTCATAATATTGATTTTATGAATGCAAATATAGACATTATTAATTTGACTTATATTGTTTCTGCCTGTATTTTTGCAGCATTATTCATCATAAAAAATTATACGCCATGAAAAAAATAGTATTAACCGCAATCATCTTTGCAATAAGTTTTGCAGGATTTGCACAAAACAACAAAGTAATGAAAACGAATAGCGGAGCTCCGGTAGGAGACAATCAAAACTCAAAAACGGCAGGCGAATATGGACCGGTATTACTGGAAGATATTCATTTAATTGAAAAATTAGCGGCATTCGACAGGGAAAGAATCCCCGAAAGGGTAGTCCATCCCAGGGGTACGGGGGCGTCAGGATATTTTGAGGCCACCAAAGATATGTCAGCCTATACAAAAGCTGTACTCTTTTCTAAAGCAGGAATGAAAACAGATTTAGCCGTTCGTTTTTCAACGGTGATACACGGAAAAGGCTCGCCTGAAACAGCAAGGGATCCGAGAGGTTTCGCCGTCAAGTTTTATACCGAACAGGGGAATTATGATATTGTAGGAAACAATCTGCCGGTATTCTTTATCAGGGATGCCATGAAATTCCCCGACATGGTTCATTCATTAAAACCATCGCCTGTTACGAATAAGCAGGACCCTAACCGGTATTTTGATTTCTTCTCCAACATACCGGAAGCCACAAATATGATTACCCGTCTCTGGACAGACCTCGGAATTCCAAAAGGCTATCAGTACATGAACGGCAGCAGTGTGCACGGTTTTAAATGGATAAATGCCGAAGGAAAAGTAACTTATGTGAAATATTCATGGGTAACGAAGCAAGGCGAGAAAAACCTTACCGGAGAAGAAGCCATGAAACAACAGGGAATGGACTGGCAGCACGCCACCGTTAGTTTAAGGAAAGATATCGAAGACGGAAACTTTCCGCAATGGGATTTATATGTCCAAATGATTCAGCCTGAAGATTTACATTCGTTTGATTTCTGGCCTTTGGACGCAACCAAAGACTGGCCTGAAGATAAAATTGAGAAAGTAAAAATCGGCACCATGACACTAAATCAGAACCCGGTTAATTTCTTCGAGCAGGTGGAAAGCATTGCCTTCTCCCCGGGAACATTGATCCCCGGAGTAGAACCGTCAGAAGATAAATTGTTACAGGGCAGGTTGTTCTCTTATTTCGATACGCAACGCCACAGGTTAGGGCCGAATTTTCAACAACTGGAAATCAACAAACCCAACGAACCCCCGGTAAATTATAATTCGGACAGTTGGAGCAGTTATGGAAACAAAAGGTTTACAAACCCCGATGTGAACTACCAGCCCAGCAATAAAGTCAATGTAGCCGAAGATGAACAATACAAACAATCGGAAACAACTTACGAAAATGTGACCATCACCCAAAAGAAAATTACCAAGACAAATGATTTTGCCCAGGCAGGTGAATTTTACCGGTCGCTCAATAAAGAAGAACAGGACAACCTGATTAAAAACCTGAGCGGCGACCTCGGCCAGGTAACCGATAAATCCATTCAAATGAAAATGATCACCTATTTTTACAGGGCCGACATGGATTACGGAATGAGAATGGCGGAAGCGCTTGACTTTTCACGGGAAGATTTTATGAAATAATAAACATCCTAAACCTTAAGGGGAGGTAGCAATACCTCCCCTTTTTAATACTCAAAAAAAATGAAATACTTACTACTGCTAATTACAATCATTTATACAATGACAACCCATTCACAAAACATTTTTGATGCCTCAAGAGAAGGGGACTTAACCAGGCTCAGGGAGCTACACAGCCTGAACAACGACACCATTAACGCTGCAGATGCCAAAGGCTTTACGCCACTGATTTTAGCTGCATACAACAACCATCCGGAACTGCTTAAATTTTTACTCCGAAACGGCAGTGAAACAAACGCAAGGGATTTATCAGGAAACAGCGCTTTAATGGGTGTGAGCTTTAAAGGTTACAATGAAATAGCAAAATTATTACTCGAAAACGGGGCAAGCGTCAACCAGCAAAATTACAACGGCGCCACGGCATTGGTTTATGCTGCCACTTTTGGGCACACCGGAATTGTAAAACTGTTACTAAGTTACGAAGCAGACAAAACAATTACTGACAACAGGGGAAACACGCCATTGAAACATGCAGAAATGCAGGGAAATACAGAAGTAATAGCATTGTTGAAGTAACTGTTAATGCAAAGCAGGGGCCGGTCTTAACCCCTGTAAAACAGCCTGATAACTTTTCCAAAGTTCGGAACTTTGGAAAAGTTCATTATCAAAAGCTGCTTTTATTTTTCTTTCGTATCATTGTAAATAATTTCGTTTAAAAGTTGTTTACCATGAAAAACAAGTCAACCTTCCTTATCTTATTCCTTGTCTTATTCCTGGGTTCTTTTGCACAGGAAGTACTGGAAAAACCACCATTGCCGGAGCATGCCGGAGGGGCCATGCAATTTCTCTCTTCAGCCAATACGACAAATTACGATACGAAATATCATCGCTTCGAACTGGAAATAGATCCTGCCATAAGGTACATCGAAGGAAACCTAACAACCTATTTTGTGCCACTTGTCAACATGGACAATATGTATTTTGATTTCAGGGATAACATGACGGTGGATTCGGTAAAATATCACGGCAATGCGATTCCCAATTCATTCCCTTCTGCCACCGAATTGCGTGTTAATTTTCCGGCAACGCTCTCTTCAGGAGTTTTGGATTCGGTGACTATTTATTACCAGGGCGCTCCGCTGGTTGACGGTTTCGGTTCGTTCAAGATTGACCGCACTACCTGCTCATCCCTCGACTCGGTGATGTGGACTTTGTCGGAGCCGTATGGCGCCAAAAACTGGTGGCCGTGCAAGGAAACACTCAACGATAAAATCGACTCGGTGGATATGATAGTTACCGCCCCGATCAAATACCACATCGGGAGCAACGGCTTGCTGCTGGGCCGCGACACATCCGGGAACAAAATAACAGACCACTGGAAGCATACCTACCCCATCCCTGCTTACCTTGTGGCTTTTGCCGCAGCGGAGTATGCCATTTACAGCGACACAATCAATTTATACAACGGCGGACAGCTTGAAGTCCTGAATTATGTTTTTCCCTGCGATTCGGCTTACGCGCATTCCCAAACCGTTCAACTTGATACGGTGATGAACTTTTTCATTTCCAAATTCGGCGCCTATCCCTATAAAAACGAAAAGTATGGCCATGCCCAGTGCAGGTTTGGCGGGGGGATGGAACACACGACAATGACTTTCATGGGCGGATGGTGGTATTACATTTTAATACACGAACTGGCACACCAATGGTTTGGCGACAAAATCACCTGCGGTAGCTGGCAGGACATTTGGCTGAATGAAGGATTTGCCACCTACCTTGAAGGCCTGACCGTAGAACAGGGTATCCAAAGCGGAACATTTGCTTCGTGGCTAAGCGGTAAACGAAGTAATGTATTAGGCAACAATTTTGGCTCTGTTTTCTGCGACGATACAACCAGTGTCAACCGGATATTCAACTCCAGGTTGTCCTACAACAAAGGCGCTTACCTGCTGCACATGCTAAGGTGGATAATGGGGGAGCAACCGTTTTTTGACGGCCTTTACAATTACATCAACGATACCAGTCTGGCTTATGATTATGCGAAGACAGCCGATTTACAGGCACACCTCGAAGCGACTGCAGATACCAGCTTGACAGAGTTCTTTACCGACTGGTTTTACGCAGAGGGATGGCCTGATTATGCTGTGAAATGGTCAGTGGACAATTCATGCAACAACAAGCTGAGGGTAAATATCCAGCAAACCCATTCTGCCGGCGGAAATGTTTTTTTTGAGATGCCTGTGCCCATCAGGTTTAGTGACGGCGCGCAGGATTCCATTGTCGTATTTTTTCAGAACAACCCTGCTGACACATTGTTTTTTGCCACCTTGGGTTTTGCGCCCACTACCGCAACATTCGATCCTGATTTGTGGCTTTGTGCCAATAGTACGGTTACAAAAGTCAGCACACCGGTGAAAACAATTCACTGGATGGGGACAAGCAGCAGCGCCTGGAATTTGAGTTCCAACTGGGATTGCGGTATCCCGACCCTGAACGATGAAGTGGTAATCCCGGAAAATGGCCCCGATTGTGTGCTCTTTGATTACCAGACAGGAAACTGTAAATGGTTGTGGATTGAAGACAGGGGGAAACTCATCGTGCAACCCAATGCCGCTTTGCAAATTGGGAATTGAGGAAAGTCAGGTATGTTAATACATGCTGCTTTACAAGAAAAAGAAATGTTGATTTATACAAAAAAACCACCCCCTTCAAGGAGTGGCTTCCGTGGGCCCACCAGGACTTGAACCTGGGACAACCTGATTATGAGTCAGGGACTCTAACCAACTGAGCTATAGGCCCGGTTTTACTTCAGTAAAATTTGGAGTGCAAACTTACACAATCGTGATTAAATAACAAGATTTGCACATGAAATAATTCTGCTTTATTGGCTAATAGCCTAATAACCAATCTTTGGGTTTTCAGTTACCGGCAATTTGTTTCACGATTAAAATAATCCCTATCTTTGCCGACCGAAAATTAAAACACGAAAACATTATCGAAATGCCAGAAATCACTTTAGAAAAACAATTGCAATACAAAGTTGCCGATATTTCCCTTGCCGAATGGGGCAGGAAAGAAATAGACATTGCCGAAAAAGAAATGCCCGGCCTGATGTCAATCCGCGAAAAATATGCCGCTACGAAACCCCTGCAGGGTGTACGGATCATGGGCTCGCTGCACATGACCATCCAGACGGCCGTTTTAATAGAAACCCTCATTGCCCTCGGCGCCGATGTACGCTGGGCAAGTTGTAATATTTTCTCTACCCAGGATCATGCTGCCGCAGCCATTGCCGCACGCAATATTCCTGTTTTCGCCTGGAAAGGCGAAACCCTGGAAGAGTACTGGTGGTGCACCAAACAGGCCCTGTCGTTTCCCGGTGGCAAAGGCCCGCAACTGATTGTGGACGACGGTGGTGATGCCACTTTGCTCATCCACAAAGGCTATGCTGCCGAGAACGACCCTTCATCGCTGGACGTGGAAGCCGGTAGCGAAGAAGAAGCCGAAGTGCTGAAAGTATTGAAGGAAACACTGGCCGAAGACCCCGCCAAATGGCACCGCACCGCCAAAGAATGGAAAGGCGTTTCGGAAGAAACCACCACCGGGGTTCACCGTCTTTACCAGATGATGGAAGAGGGTGAGTTACTGGTGCCGGCCATCAACGTGAACGACTCGGTAACCAAATCGAAATTCGATAACCTGTATGGCTGCCGCGAATCGCTGGCCGACGGAATTAAAAGTGCCACTGATGTGATGATTGCCGGAAAAGTGGTGGTTGTTGCCGGTTACGGCGATGTGGGAAAAGGCTCTGCCAAATCGATGAAATCGTACGGCGCCCGTGTGATTGTTACCGAAATTGATCCCATCTGCGCCCTGCAGGCTTCGATGGAAGGCTTTGAAGTAACCACCATGGAAGAGGCCGTGAAAGAAGGAAATATTTTTGTAACCACCACCGGAAACAAAGATGTGATTACCGTTGAACACATGGCCGCCATGAAAGACGAAGCCATCGTTTGCAACATCGGCCATTTCGACAACGAAATCCAGGTTGTCCAACTGGAAAGCTATCCCGGTGTTGAGAAATTAAATATCAAACCCCAGGTTGACAAATACACTTTTTCTGACGGGCATTCCATTTACCTGCTGGCCGAAGGCCGTTTGGTGAACCTGGGATGTGCTACCGGCCACCCCTCTTTTGTAATGAGCAATTCGTTCACCAACCAAACACTGGCACAAATCGACCTTTGGGAAAAGAGGGATGAATACGAAGTGGGTGTTTACCGTCTGCCAAAATACCTTGACGAAGAAGTAGCCCGTTTGCATTTGGAAAAGCTGGGAGTTAAACTGACCAAACTGACCAAAGAACAGGCTGAGTATCTCGGCATGAGCCAAGATGGGCCTTATAAGCCTGATCATTATCGGTATTAGAAAAACCAGGAAAAAGATAAAGGACGAAGGTTTTACTTTCGTCCTTTTTTTGTTCTGTAATCATAGTTTACTCAACGATAAAATGATAACCCTCAGTTAACAATTAGTTTTTCAATATAAGTAACATTGTCTTTTTCAATTACTAAAGTATAAAGTCCAGGTGGAGAACTGCTTATATTAATCGTAGAATAATTAATGTCCATTTTTGCTTTTTTAAAGATAGTTTGTCCAAAACTGTTCTTTATTTTGAGACTTATTTGACAATTCTTACCATTTTTCAAAGAGACCCTAAACAAGCCATTACTTGGATTTGGTATTATTTCGAATGGACCATCATTGATTTCAAAAATACCCATTTGCATATTTCTTCTATCACTATGGCTGTCAGATGGGATCATTCCTAAATTTGCAAGACTGTTATTGAAAAAATGAACCTTTGCAGGTAATTCAGCATAATAATGGTTTGTGTATAAGCTGTTAATTTCTTCTGGTGTGGATGTACAAGTCTCATTAAACGCTGCAAAACTTGCACCATGCCGAACAGCAAAACCGGCTTGTAAGGAAATAAGACTTTCGGCCTGAAAAACAACGGCCTGCTCATTCAACACTTCCGCTCCGTTCCTTGCAATAATTTGATCGGAAGTTTTAGTCAAAGACGGCAAATTAGTATTGTTTTCGAAAACAACAGTTTCCATACAATTACTTTCACGAGTTAGAATAAAATCATCAATATGCATATGACCAAAATAATTAGATAAACCTGGGTAATTTGTATGAAGCGTTTCAGGATATATCCAAATTTGATCTAGGTTTGAAAAGGGAACTGTAAAGAGTACTTCATAACAACGATAAGCCAGATCAACTGCAGTATGAAAAAATCCTAGTTCGTGAAGTGAAAATGAATTTTCCGGTGGTGTGTGTTGATGCACCTCATCCTGATCACAGTCTTCCAATAATGGTTGATAATCATTTTCAAGACCGCTTGTTAGAGCTATATTTACTTTCTCAATAGTAGAAGGATTATCATAATATAATTCATCAACTTTCCAAGCATTAAATTTTAGCTTATAGGTGAATCCTGGCAAGAAAGGGTAATCTAATTCATAAAATAATCCTTCTGATTTATATGTTTCAATAATTTCACCCCCACCCTCAAATCGGTTTGCAACTGTACCCAAATATAATGAGTTACCTTCATTAATCATATGCAAATCAGGATATTTACAGTATTGAGGAGTGCCGTGTGAGGAAAACCAAGACCCATCAACACATATTGGGTATTGATCAAAAGGATAATGCTCCTTGCACGTATATACACCATCATATAAATCAATGTTGCACTGTGAAAACTCAAAGCCTGGGTTTTCAAGCAAATTATCAGCAATATCAAGATTAAGATAGCAGGAACTATTGGAAAGCCCGATAAATCCGATTGCCCCGCTTTCATCTTCCTGTACCCATGTCCTGAGGACAGGCATATTTGGGGATACTGTAATTTCATTCCAATATGGCTTCTGATCACCGCACCATCCCCCACTTGCTAATTGCGACTGAATTGTTAAAATAGGAGAGTAAACTCCTACTTCAGCATAAGTATGAACCGGATTTACTTCGGTAGAAGTTGCCCCATCGCCAAATACCCAATCATACGAGACAATCTCACTCCCTTCGGACCCCGCATAGCAAAGACTTGAATTAAAATAAACCGGTTGATCAATATTAACAACCAGATCTTCCCGAACCCCATTAAAAGTGAAATCTGCTTCACATTCCGAGCCGTGATTATTCAAATAATCGAGTGCTGCAAATGCGTTTATCCTTCCATAACCCACTTCCTCATTCCAGCTACCATTAATATGACCCGGTATTGTTGCATACTCATAGGTGCCATCGTCACTCCCGATTTTATCGCAGGTTGTCTCAAGAATGTAGCGTGCTTCCGGCAAGGTTAATAACGGATCGTCTGATAACAACAAGGCCATTACTCCGGCAGCCTGCGGGCAGGCTGCAGATGTACCCGAATATGTCGCAAAATAATCTCCATTTACAATATTGGTATTATAGCCTTCTTCGGCACTTAGGTCAGTGGTATAAATATCTTCGCCAGGGGCAACAATATCCAGCGCATCTCCATAATTGCTGCCCCAGTCCCCTGCAACTGAATGGTCAACCCTTTCATCAGATATGTTTGTAGCGCCCACAGCAATTACGTTTGAAAGATATGCCGGAAATGAAACTTGCGAGTTATCATTACCTGATGCAAAAAAAACAGGGCAACCATAGCCATTCCTTCCAAGTACTGTTGCATACCAAATAGCATCAGCAATTGTTGCTGAGTATGTGTCCCACCCCCAGGAGCAACTTAATATATCAGCTTGCGCTTCGTCCCAGCTGTAATTTATAGCCAAAGCAATAATATCAGGGGTTATGATTCCAACCCAATTTCCTTCTTCATCATTTTCAGAAAACTTTACAGGAATAACTTTACAGTCTGGAACAATCCCAGATATGCCAATAGTATTATTCCACTCTGCAGCCACTATACCGGCACAAGCAGTACCATGGGCATTCTGTTCGTTCACTTTTAACAAAGGGGAAGGATCGTTATCGGAGTTAAGCCAATCGTAACCAGCTAAAATGTTGTTTTCCAAGTCTGCGTGTTCCATTTCTACACCATTATCAAGAATGGCTATTTTAATATTTTCATCACCCATGGTTATGTCCCAGGCATCATCTACTTTCATTTTAGGTATTGCCCATTGTGAACTATAGTAAGGGTCATTAGATGCCTCGCTAAAGGACTTGCCAGCACCGGTAATCATAGGTTCAGTATATTCAAACAATCCTGTTTCATACAAAAAGTTTGAGGTTTCAATAGTATTAAGTGTACATTCTTTAGTAAGTTCCAGATGATAAACATTGGACATGTATTTATCTTCTTTCGGGAATGAAATCTTCAAACTGTCTGCCAGTGAAATGAGTCTTTTTAAATCTATTTCAGATGACAGTTTTACAATCACTTTATTTGTATAAGACAAAAGATTACCAGATTCGGAGAAATAATAAGGATTGGCAAAGACTATACCCTGATTCTTCATTAATTCATCAAGCATATAGAGCACCTCATCATCTGTAAGGTATTCGTTTACTTTTATGGCGTTGCCCCTCTTGGAATACTCCCTATTACTATTTAGTTGTGTTAATACAATGTAGTTTTTTAGAATATCATTTTTTTGCTGTGTAGTTAAATCTTCTTTGAATTTTACCAAAATTTTCTCGTTTGAAATTCCTTCGAAATAGACATTACCTATCGGAGTATAATAAAAAAGGCTTTGTGTAGTTCCAGTTTTAATTCCCAGAATCAAAATGAAAAAAAACAAAACATATCTTTTCTTTAAAAACTTTGCTCTACTTCTTTTTATACATGCATCCATGATTTCAGTTTTTAACAGATAACAATTACTAGTCGTTCACGTATTGTTTTAGCTCATTAATTTGCTGCTGTTGGTTTTCGATCATTTCTAAGTGCTTTACCATCATTTTCTGTTGTTCAATTGTGTAAAGAGTAAGCTCCTCAATTTTTTTTAGAAGTAGTGCATTCAACATACCAAGTTCTATACCGTTTTCCAGTACCTCTTTTTCTGGTGGCAGATCGGGAAGGTGTTTGTTTTGTTGCAGATAATTTTCTAATTCCATCAATGGCATTAAAGGGTAATTCTTCTCAAAAACTTTATCATTCCATTGTTCAACAAGCACTTCCACCTCGTTGGTTAAAATCTTTCCGTTTACTTTCAGTGCATAATCTGTTTCGTTCTGCGCTCCAAGCACAGTTTCATTTGTTCTGACAACGAAATTTATTTTACCACCAACATGAAACTGTACTACTCCATCCGGCAGGGGATTAATAATCTTAATTTCATGTTGGTTTGTTCCACCATCTCCTTTGTAAAGCATAATTTTTGAAGAAAACTCGTTACTACTCCCTCTTAAAGTCAGAAAAAAGGGATCGTTCCACCTGCCATTTGCTTCTTTTCCTGTAATGGCGTCATTTACCAAAATGTTTCCTGCAACATCCAGCATTTCTTCCGGGGCCTCAATGCCAATTCCCACTTTCCCCCCATATAATAAATATCATTGCCATTTCCGTTAAGCTGCCAAAGGCTGACAGTGGTTGGATTACCCCAATAGGCATTGCCAAATTCATCGGCAACAAGTACAAAGCCTTCCTCAATAGGTGGCAGGGCATCATTGTACAGCCTAAACGATTTTGTAAACATACTGCCCTCAACATGAAGGTTATATTGGGGTTCAAGTGTATTGATGCCTAAATAGCCTGTGGAGTTAAACAAATAATTTCGTTCAGACCGGAAAAGCAAATCAGCACCTTCAACTTGCTTTTGTACTGAAATGCCATTGTTAGCATTTCCCAGAAGAAGATGCGCTTCGGCACCGGTATTCCAGGTATTGGGCTCAATCAGTATGGCAGCATCTTCTCCTGCATCGGCACGGATGTGGAGTTTGGCAAGAGGCACAGCCATGTTGACATTACCGATGGCGACTCGGCCGGTTTTATGCATCTCAGGAAGTGCTAATGAAAAATGTTGGTTTTGTGCTTTCAAAACCAATCATTAAACTATAGGGTTTATTATTGACCAATTCAAAACCTACATCATAGCCATCTCCAATAACAATAGAATGTGCCTCACTAGCTTTTAAAAAGTTCCCCAGTGTAGTTGAATAGTTACCAATGGATGTATTCCTGAAACCAATAGCCGTTGTACCGATATTAGTCGCTTCAGAATAAAGCCCACTTGCGAATGATGCAGTCCCAAATGCTTTTGTCCCCACACCAATGGCACTCGAATTATCATTATTGTCTTGTGTGCCTTGGCAATTTGTGCATGGCTGCGCATTTACAATGTTCATGATAAAAACGAGTAAAAATACTTGCAGTAATACAAATTTGTTTTTCATGTCTTTAGTTTTTAGGGTGTTATTTTAATCCATTTTCCATTGTCAATAATTCGTTTGTCTTCTGTAAGAGTCCATGTATAAAAACCCGTAGTTAAAGAATAAATATTGATACTAGTTATATGATTTTCTATCTGTGTTGATAATATTAGCTTTCCTTGAACATCGTAAAGTTCAAATACTGATGGGTATTCGGTAGTGCGGATGTGTATTAAGTCGTTTCCAGGATTGGGGTAAACCAATGCTGAATGTACTGGTATTGTAGTAGTTTCATTTTGCCCAACCCACAGACCTCCGTCTGTTTTTATAACGAAGGCGTCATGCTCAAAATCATTGACTAGGTAATCGTAGCGTGTTCCTGAAACAACCATGCCCCCATCTGGCGTGGCAGCCATGCTAAACATTTCATAAGTAGCGTCACCACCCATATATCGTTCGCTCATGAGCACCAGATTTTCATCAACTTTGGCGAGGTAAATCCAATCATATTGTGGATTCCACGGACCAAAACCCAAATTAAATACACCCGCCAGACAGATTTCATTATTGTCATTGATGTCCATCGTCTCGTACCAGCCCCCGTAATTTATGGTGTCCTTATCGGTTAAAAATGTACTGTTTACCAATTGAAAACTTGTATCGTATTGATAGATGAATAAATATTCTTCTGATAAATCTCCTTCTATCTTATTATGGCAGTCAGCCGTACCGGCCAGAATCAAATGGCCATCTTTTCTAATCATTGCATCATAGGGTGTATCGACACACCAGTATTTCTCAGGATCATCGTCATCACGGTTGTAGCAATGGCCACGAATTGTGTCATATGTTGCTGTATCCAACATAATTACGCCTACATCATTCCTATTGCACTCCCGCATATAAGTACTTCCCATATGCATCATAATTTCAGATGAATCGATGGTATAGGTCAGACTTTGTAGAAGGCCTATAATAGGTGGTGTTCTTTCTTTAACAACAGCACCGTTAGTAGGATTGACCTCTACCAAGTAGTTATAGGGTTGAAGTGGACTTCCGGACCAAATTGTTCTAGCTACTAGGTAACTATTATCAATTCGCTTAAGTATTTTAAAATTGTGTGATTTTGAATAACCTTGAAACTGGGCAGGTCTTTGGTGCACGCTTTCCCAAATAATTTCGTGGTTGCTGTTCCATTTTATATTGTAATCAAAAGCGTTTTTTGGCCTGCCTATACTGTCTAAGGTCCATCCAATGCCAGTCATAAAATAATCACCATTATCCTCTTGGATGATATTGTTGATAGAGAACAGGGTATCATTGCGCCGGTTAACAAAAGGCCAGCGGAGCGTATCGCCTGAATTGGTCAGGGTATATATTGTGCATTCCGCCACACAATTTGTATCGCTGCTAAAGCACTCCACAATTACAATCACGATTTGCTCATCGTTTAATTTGTCATGGTAAACAAATTCTGCTTCTTCATTAGCGGGAGTTTGTATTAATACATTGTAACTGTATTGCGCATTTGACAACAAAGCAAAATGAAGCAGGATAATGATTATGAATTGCTTGTGCATGACACTGGTACTAATAAATGAATATTTGTGAACTACACTAATCAATGGGAGGTATGTCAATAACAGCGATGTGTGAAGTAAACCTAAAACCGATGACAGTAGTTAGTTTATGCTGCCAAAATGACCCTTCATCTTTTCCTTTATATGTACAGTCTTTGAACTTTTTACCTCCTGATCCATCTACCCATCCCTGGGTTAAATCCACATAACTTTGCTTATAAAAGTTGAGTTCCGGGGATGCTTCTACACACTCAACAGGATCAGTTAAACCAGGGGGGTCAACCTCTGTACCTGCATAATAAATCAGGAAATCAAGGTAATTGTCTTCAACATCATCATCTAGCCTGAATAATTCATAAACTCAAAATTACACCAAAAAGTCGATATGAGATGGGTTTAATAATGCTGCGAGCTGACAATATTTCTGTTTAAGTCTGATTTAGAGTTGATTATCAAAGCTATTAGGCACA
>JAKIVD010000025.1 GCA_021647205.1 Bacteroidales bacterium
GCTTACAAGGTACCGGAAAGGGTCTTCAAACCGGCCGCTTAAGATTTTCCATTCCGCCCAATTGGGCGGAATGGAAATCTAACTTATTTTTGTAGAAAAGTTGTCTAAAGAAGGGGAGTATTTAAAACATCATCAAACAAACAGGAGCAACTGTCCAGAAGATGCAAAAGTATCTACGGCTTATGAATTTACGGTTAGATGTCGTTGTGAAGGATATTGTAGGTCTTACAGGCCAGAAAATAATTTCAGCATTTGTTGCCGGTGAAAGATCAGGAAAAGAACTAGCTAAACACCGACACTACAATATCCGAAAGTCAGAAGAAGAAATCGCAAAAGCTCTGCAATACAATGGTCGTGAAGATTACTTTTTTGCTCTAAAGCAAGAATGGAAAACATATTTGCATCTTCAGAAACAGATTGACGAAACGGATAAGGAAATTAAGAAACTGCTCAAAGAAATTATCAGAAATGATGAGAACAAAAAAAAGCAGACAGCAAAAAAAAAAGGCTATAAACGAAAAAACAAAAATGCGATAAGAAATACTGACATGAACAAGATTGGTGTTCAATACTTTGAAGGAATTGATTTAATGGCCATTGAAGGCGTGAACGATGCCACCGTAATGGCATTTATCAGTGAAATCGGATTGGAGGGGGTCAAAAAATTCAAAACAGCAAAAGAGTTTACGGCATGGCTCCGATTGGCGCCAAACAACAAAATAAGCGGTGGCAAGCTTTTAAGTCACCACCTGCCAAAAGGAAGTAATCGGCTGAAAATTGCTTTACGACAAGCGGCCAATGTTATTGGTAACCTGAAAGAAGGACATCTAAATGATTTCTTCAGACGTATAAACTACAAAAAAGGGAGGGCCACGGCAGTTAGTGCCACGGCAAGAAAACTGGCAGTAATAATATGGAATATGCTCGCAAAAGGTGAGCAATATCAGCCACCAACCGAATACTTGTTCCTTGACCAAAAAAGAAAACTCAGATTAGTATCCCGAATAAGGAAAAATATTGCTAAATTTGACCTCAAACCGCAAGATGTCGGATTTGATAATGTGCTGAATACCAGCACCTAGATTTGACGTTAGTTGGAATATTGAATAGGCTCAGAGGCAATCTGTTACTTAAATAAATGAAATTATAATTAATGACTAATTTTACGATATTTAGTGAACTTCACAGATACTTAGTATATACAAAGTTTATCTAAAATACTTGATTAAAAAATGAAGAACTATAGTTTTTATAAACAAAGGAGTAAGCATTTAAGAAAAGAATTTTTTCGTCCTTTGATTTTTGGCTTCAAAAATTGTGAACAGCATAGACTCTGGATAAGAAACCTCTATAATGAGCACTTTTTGAAAAGCGATAAAATGACCGAAATAACTGAAATCTTAAAAACAAGTTTCACCAGTTGCAATGACATCTCTCACTTACTAGAACATGGCTATGAAAGTTTATGTTACGGCGGAAAGTGCAGCTTGCAGAATGATTCCATTATAGCTGCCTCGGTAATACCTAGAAAGACATTTATTTATTACTTAAACACAAAATATAAACATTTCTTCAAAACAAAAAAAGATGCTAATAATTTTATTAGCGATCTATGTTTAAATACCAAAACAATAAACCCAAAATATAAATCAGTTTTATTAAGGCAGAAAGGCAGACTCGTCTGGATGACGTGGGATAAAATAAATAATAGCTCAAATCCCGCCTATTTTTTAAAGACTAAATATGCAGAGGAAGCAAGAACAGCACTAGGGCTTGGTTTTGAGGATTATAGGCTTAAAGATATGCTTGTATTTATTTTCACTTCAAGTACAAGTAACTTGCATCGTCCCACAATTTGCGACTCTGGTTACAATGATTTTTTTAGACCGACTGATGTTCTCTTCAAACAACATGGAATAATTAAACCATTGAATAATGGGAAATATAATATTCTAGATAACGAATACGAAATTACCGATTATGCTTTGAGATTACCGGAAGCCGTCAATTGGGGTTCAGATTATTCAATTAATGATGTAAAAAAATGTATACTATTAAATTCTGTTTAATATGGATATTTATAAAAAAGACAAAGAATTACGTTTAGAATTCAAGGAAAACTACAACTTTCATACTCTCTTGAAACATCTAAACTCTAATGAGTTTATTTATACAATTGAGTTAATATTACTTGGGGATCTAAAATTCCTTAATTTATTTTTCCCTTCTCTTAGAAATATTGACCCAGATGAGAGTGCTCTCATTGCTTTAATTGATTTGCCTGGTTATATTCTTGAACGGTTATCAGCTTGTTCAAACATTGTTTTTCAAAGAGCACTTAACAATTATTACGGAACGAAATCTAAAGAGGTTCAAAAGAAGCTATTTACTTTATCAATGAATATTGAATTTGGTTTAACTGACAGTTATATCATTGACCTAGTGTTTAATCCCAATACTTCATCAGATATAAAAATTGAGTTATTGTATTTATTAGATGAACGCAAGCAAGTTAAATATGTTGATAAATACATTTCAAGTTATAGATTAAAAGATGAACCATTGATGTTGCCGTTTATTGTTGATAAGATGGACAAGGGTAACAAGGAAATAATTATTACATTGTTCAAGGAATTTAGCTCAATCAATATAGAGAATCCTAATAATGACATATCAAACTGGTTTTATTCTGTACTTTATGATATAATACAAGTTGCAAACAATACGGATGATATACAATTTGTTTTTGATTTTCTGAAAATATTAAATTTTTGGCTATATGAAACTTCAATATCTATTTTACAAAATGAAGAATTTAAAAGTTTTTATAGTAAATATTTAATATGCGTAGAGGGAAATAAAGAAGAAGTACCAGATTGGGAAATAATTGATCTGAACCTAGAAGCAATTAAATCAATAAATTTTAAGTATGCTGGCCCAGAAATGGCAGATTCAGTTATAGAAAAAGTAGAAGCTGAATCCCTCTTATCTATTACTGGAGCGATGAAATTTCTCGCAGTTAAAATTGAACCTTTCATTAGAGAGCAACTAACAATTAATCGACGTGATATTAATAATGATCCTTATAAAGATTTTATTGATGAAATTTCAGATATAAATTCTTTGGAAGAATTAAGTTTAGCACTTATTTAATCATTAAAAAGTATAGACATGAGTAATGCAAATAATTTATCAGTTTTCGAATATCAGTACATAGAAGATCAATTAAAAGAAAAATACAATTTAAAAAGAAAAATTTATTTCGATTCTTGCGATGTAATTACCATGATACAAGGTATTTGGCATTTTAACAAAGACTATCACTTCGAATGGGGAAAATTTAAAAGCAGAAAAGATGTTGAAATTCATGCAATCGCACAGAAAGGGTGGCTTGGGAATATTAATCTTCTTAAACCACATCAAGATGAATTAATCTTTAAGCTCACAAATGATGACAGTAATTTTCCCGATAAAAACACCTTTTCAAAAGATGAGGTAGATAGTGAATTATTGTTTAATTTGTTAAAAGAAATACCTAAAGAAAATTTTAAAAATCCCAAATCTGATAATTTTGAGAAATATGTAAAAGAGTTAAAAGTAAATTCAAAACTTCTATTCAAGTCAAATTCAATATTAAATCCATTTTTCTGGACAGATAGATATAACCAATTATTTGATGAAAAGAATATTATTAATTTGACATTTAATGGTATTGATCACACAAGTTTTCAAACATGCGATATTTTTCAAAAAACATTAACAAAACTAGAAAGAATTCGAAAGGGTAAAGCTTTTAGTAATTATATGGATGCTTTAGCAATAGCACAATTACAAGTCGAGGTTGACGTTTTTAAAAAATCAAATTTTTCACAAGACTTGCCTATTTTCTTCACAGGAGCAAGATATTTACGTAAAGTGATGCTAGAATTATTTGAGGAAGATCCTTTGGCACTTTCTTACCCTCACCCAACTAAACCCAACAAACATTTGCCAATATTTCGATTTGAAAGCTTCTTTATTATAGATCCAATATTTAACCTGTCTGAAACTGATAAGGCCATTTATAATGCTGTTGAGGACATTCGGTTAATAAAAGAAGACTTAACGAACTTAATTAGTACTGAATATTTACATTCTGAAGCTTCTATACTTGAAACTAAAGTTAGAGATTTAATAGGTGAAGATGCTGATTTGGAGTTTTTTAATAAGATGTGGCTTAATGGTGGGTATAAAGATTTTATTGATGCAATACTAAAATATATTAATTACTATGATACCTATAATGATAGTATCGAAAGAATTATTAAATTTAAAAAAGCAAACATAAAAGAAGATTTTGAAAAAGAATTAGAAAATACATCTTTGCTAAAAGATATTATTGATAAAATAAAGGATATTCATAGTGAAACCATGATTATAAAAAGTGATTATAATCTCCCTGAACATCCTTCAAATGACTTTGGATTACTTAGATTCTCCTTTAGATCAGAAATAAAATCCACCATTGACACATTAATCTATTCACTATTTGAAAATTTAGACTTAAATGATATAGATAATACTTCATTATTTAATTCGTCTGTTACAAAGATTATAGATTTATTATTTGTAGGAGTAACAAAAGCAGACAAATTAATTGAACTTATTTCTGGTATCTCAATACTTTGGATATATTCAAAATATGACCTAATAGTTACTCTATGTACAGCATTTGAAAAAAAGAATTTTATTTTAATTAAAGAAGGAAGTTTAAACAAATTCGATATAAATTCTTTTTACTCGATATTTGCTGCATCATTTGCACATTCTGATAATCTGAAAACCGAAGATTTTAATAATATAATTAATAATCACCAATCTTTTATCGGAATAAATGACTATAGATTCAAACTAACTCGTTCTTTCGCATTATTTCAATTATGGTATCATCATACATTGAAGATTGTTATACCTGAGCATCCTACTTCCATTCAAAAAAAATTACAAAAAAGACACAATAAAATATTAAGAGAATCTATTAATCTTTTATTGGCGGCAATAAAAATACTTGAAAATAAAGGTTTTGAAGAAGACAACCAACTAAAAAAGATGTATTATTATTTAATCAATAATTTTTTATATTATAATATTAAAGGAGCCAGTTTTAAAAGTATTGAGTCAAATAGGTTTATTGGATTTCTGACGGTTCTTCGGGATGCAGAATTTAATACAGTTGTTTGGCAGAATAGGTTTTATGATACTATTGGGTGGTATTATTATAGATTAGCTTATGTCTATCAAGTAAAAGGTGAACTTAAATTAGCTTGTGAGAATCGCGAAAAAGCCCAAAGTTGTAATAATAAATCGTTTAAAGGTCCTACCCCAAAACGAGAACTGTCAAACTATATTCAGCTAAAAAATATTCTTAAAGAATTCTTATCTATAGGAGAGGAATGTAATAAAGCGCATAACAATGTATATATAAAATAAGCGAGATAGTAGTAGTATCAAGGCTTGTAGCCTATTTGAACTTTCTTGCAAGCATGAAAGTTATTGCTTCGAAATCGCTTACTTTTCATATACTAACCGTTGGGCTTAATACAAAAAATAAACTCTAATGAATAGTATTGAGAAGCTAAAAGAAAATTTGAACGAACAACAGTTGGAAGCTGTAACAGAAACCGAAGGTTTTGTTAGAGTAATCGCAGGTGCTGGTTCAGGAAAAACAAAAGCTCTCACTTCAAGATATGCCTATATAGTTGAAGCATTAGGAATTAACTCTTCTAATATCCTCTGTGTAACCTTTACAAATAAGGCTGCACAAGAAATGCGGAAAAGAGTAAAAAGATTAGTCGGAGAAAATTCAGATTTGAGTTATATAACTACTTATCACGGATTTTGTGTTAGAGTTTTAAGAGAAGATATTAATAAAATAAAGTATCCAAAGAATTTTATTATAATGGACGTTGAAGACCAAAAGACTGTTCTTCGACAAGTTTATAATGAACTTGGTTTAACATCAAAAGTATTCACCTTCAAACAAGTATTAAGATATATAAGCAAACAAAAAACTTCACAAGAATATTTGCAATATATCCTTGAATCCAAGAAGAAAGAAACTGATAATGAAATTGAAAAAGTATTTATAAGATACTTAGAAAAACAACAACGGAATTTTGCTTTAGACTTTGACGACCTACTAAATTTTGCACTATACATATTTGTAAATAATCCAGATATTCTTGAAAAGTGGCAGAAAAGACTGCATTACATTCAAGTTGACGAAACTCAAGATAGTTCGCAAAAACAATTTATGTTAATTGAGATGCTCTCACAAATTCATAAAAACCTTTTTGTTGTTGGTGACCCAGACCAAACTATTTATGAATGGAGAGGTGCTAAACCCGAGATTTTGGTTGATTTTGATAAACAATTCATTGATTCAAAGACAATCATAATGAATCAAAATTATCGTTCAACACCGAATATATTAAATCTCGGAAATCATATAATCAAAAACAACAAGATTAGGGTTGATAAAGATATGTTTACTCAAAACCCTGAAGGAATTGAAGTTGTCCATTTTCACGGCCAAAATGATTATGAAGAAGGTTTATGGGTTGCAAATGAAATAAAAAGACTTGTAGCAGACGAAACGAGTAAATATTCAGACTTTGCCATATTATATCGAGCCAATCATATTTCACGTAGTATTGAACAGTCTCTAATTAGAGAGAATATTCCTTATTCTGTTTATGGTGGGATTAGATTTTTTGAACGTAAAGAAATTAAAGATGTACTAGCCTATCTAAGGTTGATTGAATTTGGAGATGATTTTTCTTTTCTAAGAGTTGTGAACAGCCCAAGTAGAGGATTAGGTAAAAAGTTTATTGAAAATGTAGCCAAAATTGCCGAAAAAGAAGATATATCACTTTACTCTGCATTAAAAGAAAATATTTCAGAAAAGGATTTAAGTCGTAAAGGTGCAATAGAATTTATTGAACTAATTGAAAAGTATAAAAAATCAAAAAATGATGTAATCATTTCAGATTTAGTGAAGGAGATAATGGACGAAAGTGGTCTTTCTGCATATTACAGAACAGATGGAGACACAGATAGATTAGACAATATAAAAGAACTTCAAAACTCTATAATCGTATTAGAAACTCAAGATGAAGAACAAATAAATCTCACTGAGTATTTGCAAGAAATTGCACTATATACAAATATGGATATAGAAGACGATAAAAATGATAGAGTTAAATTAATGACCATTCATACTTCTAAAGGTTTAGAATTTCCTTACGTTTTTCTTTGCGGTTTTTCAGAGGGCGTTTTACCAAGTGCAATGTCAATTAAGGAAAGACGAGCAAAAGCCATTGAAGAAGAAAGACGTTTGACCTATGTTGCTATAACAAGAGCTGAAAAGGCTTTTTATATGACTGAATCTGAAGGTTTCAATTTCAGTACAGGTTTAAATAAATACCCTTCACGTTTTCTATTTGAAATAAGCGATAACTATTTTGTTCGTAAAGGTGAATTAAGTCAAGAAATTATAGATGAAGCCAAAGAACAGCTCAAACTAGATTCAACCCGTCAACCTATTCAAAAGAAATTTAATGTTGGTGATATAGTGAATCACACAATTTGGAATCAAGGGAAAATTATTGAGGTAAATGAAGAAAAAGGGGAATATCAGATTGAGTTCCTTGAAACAGGTAAAACTAAGCCGATAAATTTTGAGTTTAAAGGGATTGAGAAAGTTGAAATTTTAAATCAAAAACTGTTTTAGCCCCCCAGAAAGTCGGACAGGATTATAGTTAGAAATCTATAACTTTGTACGATCATGACAGAAAAAAGAAAGTTTAGCACGGAAGAAAAGATTCAATTTCTAAAAGAAGTTGAGCAAAACGGTGTAAAAACCACCCTCGAAAAACACGGCATTTATCCGGCGACATATTACAGCTGGAAGCAAAAATTTGAACAAATGGGCGAGGCCGGGTTCAGGCACGGGATGACCCCGGCCCATATCAAAGAGATCAAGAGGCTTGAAAAAGAAAACAAGCTCCTTAAAAAACTGCTGGCAGAAAAAGAGCTTGAAGGCCATTTAAAAACCGAGCTGCTAAAAAAGAAATATGCCTGGGCGAGAAAAAAATTATAGCCATAAAATATATTGGGCTGGGCTTGAAACGGGACCGGGTATTACCGGTTACCGGGGTTTCAAAACACCAGTATTACTACCAGCCCAAAAAGGCACGTCCAGGCAGGAAAGCATCAGTAAGCACAAAAAGGTTGGTATCAGGTGAGATGACAGAAGAAAGCAATGAGCAGGTAGTCGGTCAGGTCATTAACCTTCAGTCGGACCCCGATACGGATTATGGCTACCGGAAAATTTAAGTTAGTTTTGTAAACAAAAAAACGTGAATTTTATTTACGTTTTTAAAAAGTTAAAACTATTTTTGAACCTTACAATAAAAACAAGAAAACCATGAGAAAAAACATAGTTGCCGGGAATTGGAAAATGAACCTCGAATTTACTGAAGCGGAGGAGCTGACGGCCGGTGTGGCTGAACAGTTGGAGGGGCAGGCACTCAATTGCGAGGTAGTCATCTGCCCGCCGGCGCTTTACCTGGAAATGGCAACGGACTTTGCCGAAGAGTCGGTATTGAAAGTGGGTGCACAAAATGTCAGCAACCACGACAGCGGGGCTTACACAGGAGAAATTGCTGCCGGCATGCTGGCCTCGGTGGATGTGAAGTATTGTATCGTGGGACACAGCGAGCGGCGGAAATATTTTCATGAGGACAATGCCCTCCTGGCCCAAAAAGTGGACAAACTGCTCGACTACGGCCGTACCCCGATTTATTGTTGTGGCGAAGTGCTGGAAGAAAGGGAAAAAGAAAACCATTTTAAGGTTGTTGAACAGCAAATTGCCGAAGGGCTTTTTCACCTGAACGAAGATGAATTCTCCAATGTGGTAATTGCCTACGAACCTGTTTGGGCAATTGGCACGGGCCTGACTGCCTCGCCTGTTCAGGCACAGGGGATGCATGCTTTTATCCGCGGCCTGATCGCCAAAAAATACAGCAAAGAAGTTGCTGAAGAAACCACCCTGTTGTACGGTGGCAGTTGCAATGCCAATAACGCAAAGGAATTGTTTTCGCAAAGAGATGTGGACGGCGGACTCATTGGCGGGGCTTCGCTGAAAGCCGGGGAATTCGTCTCAATCGTCAAAAGTTTTTAAGTACTTCCAGGGTGAATTACATTGAGTTAAAATGTCCGGCACCTTCCGATCCCGAGCAGGGTGAAATACTGATTGCCCGACTTGCTGACATCGGCTACGAAAGCTTTTCGGAAGAAGAAGAAGCCCTCCTGGCTTATATTCCCGCCAAAGATTTCTCAATGGGAAAAGTGCGCTCCATTGCTTTTCTGAAAAGTGCTGACCAAAAGAAAGAACTCCGCACCAGGATAATCGAAGACCAAAACTGGAATGCCGTCTGGGAAAGTAATTACCCGCCAGTGACCATTGCCGGCAGCTGCCATGTCAGGGCACCTTTTCACGAGGAAAGCCAGGGGGCGGATTTCGATATTGTTCTCAAACCGAAAATGGCCTTCGGTACGGCCCACCACGAAACCACGGCGCTGATGATCGAGCTTTTGCTGGAGGAAGATTGTGCAGAAAAACAAGTGCTCGACATGGGCTGCGGAACGGCCGTGCTTGCAATATTGGCTTCCATGAAAGGGGCCAAAGAGGTGATGGCCATCGACAATAACGAATGGGCTTACCACAATTCCGTTGAAAATATTGCACTGAACAATTGCAGCAATATTGAAGTAAAACAGGGGAATGCGGCAGCCTTGAAAGATAGTTCGCCGTACGAACTCATCCTGGCCAACATCAACAAAAATATACTGCTCCGCGATATCGGGCATTACACGGGCGTATTAGCAAGGGGGGGGCGCATTTTTTTGAGCGGGTTTTATGCCGAAGACCTCGAAGACATCCGCCGAGAGGCGCAAAAAAGTGGCCTTGATTTTGTAACAAGCACAAAGAAAAACAAATGGGTGGCTGCAGTTTTTAGCCATTGACAAGAAAAACAGGGAAACAACGTTAGTAGCCTAAGTAATAACCAATGAAAAAGATTTTCATTTTATTTTCGGTTTTGGCCTTTTTACTGCTCCCCCGTATTGGCCGGGCACAGGATACGGTCGCTTTTAATTCGGAACAGTTTTTCTGGCAAATATCGGAAGTGCTGTTAAACACACCCTCAAAATTAAATCAGGAAAAATCCAAGGCCCTGCTCGACCGCTTTGGCTCGCGCTGGAGTATGGGCAGGTTTAACCGGGCCGAAAAACAGGAAATTCAGCGGCTGGTGGAAAAAATGCACAGCAAAAAATTGAAAACATACCCTTATTTGTATAATTATGTGCATGCCCTGACCTTGCTCTCGGAATCGAAACAATTGCCCAAAAGCATCATCGCCTGGCATGTTTATGCGCAGCAACTGCTGGAAGGCCTGAGCACAAAGGACTTTTCGGCTTTTTTAAAGTTTACCCGTAATCTGTTTGAAAATAACAAGCTGTTTGACAAAAGAACGCTGGCATGGTATTACCGAGATGCACGTTTTGCTTTTGAACTGGACACAAGTTTTTTGTTGCGTTACGAGCGTTTAAACCTGATTGCCGCAACCAAAAAAGACAGTTCCGTTATTTTAAAGACGAAAGGAGTTTTCAACTATGAGAACAGCTCGTGGACAGGAAAGGGCGGCACGGTAAAGTGGGGGCGTTTTGGCCGGGAAACAGGCGAAAAAATCTTTGTGAAGGTGGAAAGCTACGAGATCAACCTGAAGCAAAGCAGTTACACCATCGATTCGGCAGTTTTATATTATGACCGTTTTTTCAGCCAACCTGTACTTGGGCGCTTTACGGATAAAATCATGTCGGGCACCCCCGGTAAAAGAGCTTCTTATCCCCGTTTCGAAACCTACCTTGATGATTATGAACTGAAAGACCTTTATCCCGGAATTGATTATTTTGGCGGCTACAGCATGCAAGGGAAAACAGTGTATGGGATTGGCGGCCCGTATACTACTGCCCGGCTGAACTTTTGGTACCGGGGCCATTTGATTGGAAAAGTTAACGCGGCGATGATACAGCTGGGGGAGGAGAAGTTCCAGGCGGCAAATGCCGAGCTTGTTTTTTACTTTGATGCAGATTCCGTTTTCCATCCTGACCTGCGTGTGAAATATGCCAACAAAAACCGGCTGCTGGTCATGTTTATCGAATCCAGGGGCTCGCAGGTGATCCCGTTTTTTGATTCCTACCACCAACTGGATATCTATTCGCAGGCATTGACCTGGAACATGGATTCTTCCACCATGAACTTTGAACGCATCGCACCCGGCGGTGGCAATGCCAAAACGGCCCGTTTTATTTCCAGTAATTATTTCTCGGAGCGCGATTTCTATACCATCCAGGGTATGGACGAGCTGAACCCCATGTATATTATCAGGAATTATTTAAACACCTATTCCGATGAAGTGATTCAACTGAATGCGCTGGCTGATTTCATGGATAAGTCTCCCGAGCAGGTTTCGTCCATGCTGATAAAGCTGGCGAGAAAGGGCTTTGTGGTCTACAATCCGAAAAACCAGACCGCCACAGTCAAAGACCGCTTGTATTATTTTCTGGATGCCAAGACCGGAAACCGTGACTTTGATGTGATCTCAATTGAGTCGAATGTGAGGTTCAACCCCAATGCAACTGTTAATTTGCAAACCTACGATTTGGATGTTTACGGTGTCCCCGAAGTCCACCTGAGCGATTCGCAGGAAATGTACATCTTTCCCTACGACAAAACCATCTCCTTCAAAAAGAACCGCGATTTTACTTTCGACGGACAGGTGCACACCGGTCTTTTCGATTTCTTTTCGCACCAGAGCACTTTTATTTATGACAGTTTTATGGTCAATATGAATTTTGTGGATTCGCTGAAATTCAAGGTTTATGTTGTTGATTCACTTCAAAAGGCAAAATGGCAGGTCAGGGTACAGAGTAAAATAGTTGACCTCAACGGCAAACTGTATATCGATCAGCCTTTCAACAAATCGGGTTTGCACCACTACGGGCGTTATCCTTATTTTGTAAGCAATGAGGAAAGCTATGTGCGTTACAACAAGCGGTCAATTCAGGACAGTACCCTTCGTCCCGAAAACTTTTATTATAAACTGGACCCCTTTGTTTTTGACAGCATTTCTACTTTTGAAACAACAGGCCTTGCCTTTGAAGGGACACTGGTGTCGGCCGGCATTTTCAAGCCGCTGAATGAACCACTTGTGGTCATGCCCGATTATTCGCTGGGCATCAGGCATCAGGCCCCGCCCGACAGCGTTTACCCTGTTTATGGGGGCAAGGGGAGTTTTCGGCCAGAAATCACCCTGAGCAACAGGGGGTTTCATGGCAAGGGCACGCTGACATATTTGAATTCAACTACGGTTTCTGACAATTTTACTTTTTACCCCGATTCGGTAAGCGGGATTGGGGAAAGCTTCGCGATACATGAAGATGCGGCAGCTTATGACCTGCCCTTTGTGAAAGGTGACAGCGTGAAACTGACCTGGTTAACCGACACCAATGTGATGCGGCTGGATTTGCTTGGGAAACCTTTCGATATGTACGACAGCGCTTCTTTGCAGGGAAAACTCTACCTGGATAACCAAAAACTGCGGGGAGAGGGAACCTTCTTTTTCGACCAGTCGGAAATTACTTCCAACAACATACAATTCGGGCGCACAAAGCTGACAGCCGATTCCGCCGACTTCTTTTTGAGCCGCAGCGATACCAACATCCATGTTTTTGAGTCGAAGGGCTATTTTGCCAGTATTGATTTCGAAGCGCAGAAAGGAAGCTTCACACATCTTTATGATAATTCCTTTGTAAAGTTCCCGTTTAACAGTTACATCTCGACACTCGAAGAAGTGGAGTGGTTCATGGATGAAAGCAAACTGGAACTGCGTAGCGGTATGGAAGAGGTTAAGGCCAGGATGGACTCTTTGAGCAACGATGACCTTATCGCTTACCCGCTTTCGGGACACGAATTTATCTCTGTCAAAGAGGAGCAGGATTCCTTGCGTTTCTTTGCGGATAAGGCTACCTACAACCTGCAGCAATACACCATCGACGTAGAAGGCGTCAGGCTGATAAAGGTTGCCGATGCGGCTGTATTTCCCGAAAATGCTTATGTGAAAATTGAACGCGATGCCGAGATGGATCCGCTGCTAAATGCCCTGATAATTGCTGATACACGAAACAAATACCACCATATTTACGATGCAGAAGTAAGAATCTACGGCAGGCACAATTACACTGCCACAGGAACACTGGATTATGTGGACAGAAACAAGGCAGTCCAGCCGCTAAACCTCGACAGTATTTATGTTGGGGATTATGGCGTAACAAATGGTTTTGCCAGGTTGCCTGCGGGGGAACTGTTTTTCCTGAGCCCCGAATATTTTTTCACCGGGTCAATAAGGTTTACAGCTACAGAGCAATTCCTGCGGTTTACCGGTGGCTATCGCCTCAACGAGGATTGCGTGGGCAGGGAAGACAACTGGATTTCATTTGACAAAAGGCTGGACCCCGACAATATTTTCTTTGAGCTGAGCGAAGGCGCTGTTGATTTATTCGGCAGGAACGCCCGGTTTGGCCTGGCGTTCTCCGAAAGGTTGCGCCGGTATTATCCACTCGTGCTTCAGCCTGTCAGGGATTCTGCCGACCAGGTACTGGTGAGTGCCACCGGAAAGATTGATTTCGATACAGCCAACGCAAGTTTCAGGGTGGGGAAGGCCCAACGCGGGCAGGGGAAAAATATTGAAAGCAATTTTGTCCAGCTCAATACCAAAAGATGTGTGCTGGAAGGGGATGGTATCTTCGACCTGGGACTCGACTGGGGCCTCAGCCCCGATATTTTTAAATGGAAAGCGGCCGGGACATTCAGGCACCTCATCCTTCCCGATTCCACTTACCTCGATATGGTTCTTTTGCTTAATTTCTATTTCGATAAAAATGCAGCCGAAATGATAGCCGACAGCATCCGCATTGCAAATCTGCCGGTAGTCAATACCAGCGAGGGCTTGTTCCCCATCTTCCTCAGGAAGGTATTGGGAGCCGAGCGGAGCGCGGTGCTCATTACACAACTGAGCCTTTATGGGCAGATGGATAAGGTTCCCAAAGAAATTGAGCACATGCTCTTGTTTTCTGACCTGCGCATGAAATGGAACCCCGGCGTACGTTCATTTATTTCACAAGGACCGATCGGTGTGGGATATATAGCGGGAAAAGCGGTCAATAAATATGTCGGGGGCTACATCCAGCTTGAAAAAGGAAGATCGGGTGATGCAGTACATATTTACCTTGAACTTAGCCGAAAGCAATGGTACTTTTTTTCGTACAGGTATGGCATTATGCAGGTTATTTCGTCCGACAACGAGTTCAATATGTACCTCGAAGAGCTCAGCCCCGGCAAGCGGATGCTAAATCCTGAAAGCGATACGGAGTATTACGAATACGTTATTTCTACGCGGCGCAAACAGATTGAGTTTGTGCGGAAGATGGAGAAACTCAGAAGAAGATAAGCAGTGAAGCATTTGTTTTTGCCCTTCCTTTGAGCGCCCGGGTTGTGAATAAATTGTTGGAAAACAACCACGCACTGTTTAGATAAATTGTTGTACTTTTATCCGGCTTTTAAATAAAGAATTCTAAAACCTGAAGAAAATGAAATTTATCATTTCGAGTTCAGCCTTGCTGAAAAGTTTGCAAAAAATAAGTGGTGTTCTGAGCAGCAGCAGCACCCTGCCGATTCTGGAAGATTTCCTGTTTGAGCTTTCTGACGACAAGTTGAAAATTACAGCTTCCGACCTGCAAACAACCATCTCGGTGGAATTAAGTACAGACATGGCCGAGAACCCTGGTGTGATAGCCATCCCGGCAAAAATGTTGCTGGATATTATGAAGACTTTCCCCGAATTGCCGGTAACCATTAAGGTGGATATGGACACCCAGGGTATTGAGCTTTTTGCCGGTGAAGGAAAATACAAACTGGTTGGCCACCAAAGTGATGAATTCCCACAAATACCTGCCCTCGAAGACACCCACACCTTAATACTGAGCAGTTCATTGCTGGTGAGTGCATTTAACAAAACCCTTTTCGCAACCGGTAACGATGAACTTCGACCGGTGATGTCGGGGGTGTTGTGCGAGATGAATGAGGACGACCTGACTTTTGTTGCCACCGATGCGCACAAACTGGTGCGCTACCGTCGGGCCGATGTAAAACCCGGAACAACAACTTCGTTTATCTTGCCCAAAAAGCCGTTAAACCATCTGAAAAATATCATGCCCGATGATGATGAGGTGGAGGTGAAAATGGAATACAACGACACCAATGCCGTGCTGACGTTCGACGATATTACCCTTACCTGCCGCCTGATAGATGGAAAATACCCCAACTACGAGGCCGTTATTCCCACACAAAATCCCTTCAAGCTGACGGCAGACCGAAAAAGCCTGCTCAATGCTTTGCGGCGTGTGGCCATTTTCGGTAGTAAATCGACTCACCAGGTGCGTTTTAAGGTAACGGGCAAAGAGTTGGTGCTGACTGCCGAGGACATCGATTTTTCGAGTGAGGCGAAAGAGCGCCTGACCTGTAGCTACGAAGGTGAGGATATCGAAATCGGCTTCAACTCCAGATTTATGCAGGACATGCTCGCCACCCTTGAAAGCGACAACGTTATTGTTGAGATGTCGGCGCCCAACCGGGCCGGTATTCTGTTGCCCGAACAGGCTGATGACGATCCGGAAGATGTCCTGATGCTGATTATGCCGGTGATGCTAACCCAATAAGGGGTTTTTCAAACGAAATTTTTCAATGTATAATTTCGATAAGCCAGTCCGCAGGGAGAATACGGCCTGTGTAAAATATGACCTGCGCGAACCTTATTTCGGAAAGGCCGATGTGTTGCCCATGTGGGTTGCCGACATGGACTTTGAAACGCCGGACTTTGTCAGGAAAGCAGTGGAGGAAAGGGCAAAACATCCTGTTTATGGCTATTCGGTCCGGACAGATGACTACTACCGGTCTGTTGTCGACTGGGTAAAAAGGCGCCACAACTGGGACATCGAAAGAGAGTGGGTTGTTTACACGCCGGGCATTGTGCCGGCACTCAATTTTTCGGTAACGTCCTTTACCCGCCCCGGAGATGCGGTTCTCGTACAACCTCCGGTTTATTTCCCTTTTTTTTCGGCCATTGCCAATCACGGGCGCAAACAAACCGACAACCCCCTGTTGTTAAACGGGCGCTCGTATTCCATTGACTTTGATGATTTTGAAAAAAAGGCCCGGCAGGCCAGCATGTTTTTTCTTTGCAGCCCGCACAATCCGGTGGGGAAGTGCTTTACCCCGGATGAATTGTTGAGAATGGGCGAATTATGCCTGGAAAATAATGTACTGGTAGTGTCCGACGAAATCCACAACGACTTAATCCTTCCGGGATTTAGTCACAGCCCGATGGCTGCACTGTCCGACGACCTCGCCGAAAATACCATTAGCTGCATCGCGCCCAGTAAAACATTTAACCTGGCCGGTCTTTCTACCTCAACGGTTATCATTAAAAACGAAGAACTGCGCAATAAATTTGCAAAGGCGCTCAACGGCCCACACCTCGGGAAAGGCAATTTATTCGGCGCCGTTGCCTCGCAGGCGGCCTATACTTTTGGCGATGACTGGGTGGATGAATTGATGCAATATGTTCATAACAACTTTCAACTACTTGAACGTTTTCTGCAAGCCGAAATCCCCGTACTTTCTGTTACAAAAGCCGAAAGCACTTACATGGCATGGATCGAGTTCCGGAAAACCGGCTTAACGGATGACGAAATCAAAGAAAAACTGATTCATGAAGCCGGCCTTGGCCTTAGCGCCGGTACTCTCTTCGGGAAGGGTGGGGAAGGCTTTCAACGGATGAACCTTGCTGCGCCGAAATCAGTTGTTCGCGATGCACTTGAGCGTTTGAAGGCAGCATTCCGCTAAGTGGCGAAATTTATACGTATTCTAAATTAGATTTTTTAAACTACCTTTGAGCAAATTAAATACTTAAAGACATGAAAGCACTAAAAATTCTCGGAACTGTCGTTCTTGTTATTCTGGCTTTGTTTTTCATTATCCCCCTGTTCCTCGCCGATCATGTGGCGGTGTCAGCTTCGCAGCTCATCAAGGCCAAACCGGTTACTGTTTTTCATCAGGTAAATACCCTGGATAACTGGAAAGGCTGGTCGCCCTTCGACGACGATTCGGCGATGGCCGTCAGCTATGAAGGTGCCAAATCGGGGGTAGGGGCAAAAATGGTTTGGTCTGGTAAAGAGAGCGGTACACTGACTGTTCTGGAAAGCAGGCCCTACAAGACGATTATAACCGACATTGTTTATGGACAGGATGGAACGACAAATGGCATTTGGCAATTTGAAGAAACACCTGAAGGTGTGATGGTTACCTGGACAACCGACATGAGGGCAATGAGTTATCCGTTGGAAAGATGGTTTGGCCTGGCCATGGAAGGCATGATGAAGCCCATGCTGACCAAAGGCCTCAACGACCTGAAAACTTTGGCCGAAGGAATGCCCGTACCACCTGAAATCAGCCTGCTTGAACTGAAGCCGCAAGCGGCATTGGCCATTTACGATTCGGCTACATTGGATGGTATTGGCGATTTACTGACGAAAAACTATGGAAAGTTGATGAGTTACATCATGAAGAAAAAAATACCCATCGCAGGCAAACCCTTTGCCGTTTACCACAATTGGGACCCTGCGGGCTTTATCCGCATCAGTGCCGGGGTTCCTGTTGAAAAGGCACCTAAAAAACTAAAAACCCCCATCACTTATTTTGAACTTCCCGGCGGGAAGGCTCTTTTTTCCCGGCATGTTGGTGGTTACAATACGGAAAACACCCACCAGGCAATCGATACTTACCTGAGGGATTTTAATTTTACACCCAAAGATTATATCTGGGAAGTATATGTTACCGATCCTGCTACCGAACCAGATTCAGCGAAATGGGAAACGGACATTTATTACCCGCTAAAATAACCCGCCGGATGGACAGATACAGACTCCCTTCGGGCTGACAATACAGGATTAGAGTTGTCTAAACTCCACATCCCGCTGGGGGCAAGACCCCTCAGCGGGTTTGTTCCCTAATCATTTTTTCAAAATCTTCTTCGGAAATAATGGGGATGCCAAGTTTATCTGCTTTCTGCTTCTTGGCCGGGCCCATTTTGTCGCCGGCAAGTACGAAGTCGGTTTTTGAAGAGATGCCCCCCACATTCTTACCACCGTTCTGTTCAATCAGCGTTTTCAGCTCATCACGCGAATAGCGTTGAAAGATGCCACTGACGACAAAAGATTTGTTTTCTAAAACATTGGAAACCGGTGTGGCCGGTGCGGCATTGGCGAGTTGAACCCCCTTTTCCCTTAAACGTTCAACAATATGCCGGTTCTCCGGTTTCTGAAACCAGTTCAAAACAGATTCGGCTATCTTTTCCCCGATTTCATCGACCTCCACAAGTTCCTCAAACCCTGCTTTGCTTAAGTGGTCGATATCGGAATAATGGGCAGCCAGCTTCTTGGCGACTGTCTCACCGACAAAGCGGATCCCCAGTGCAAAAAGTACACGGTGAAAGGGCACAGCTTTTGAAGCCCGGATGCCATTGATGATGTTGTTTGCCGTTTTTTCTTTAAAGCTGAGCTTTTTCTCTTTTTTTCCCTCATCCCCCGGGATGATCTTTTCAAGCCCCAGGATTTGTTTGTATTCCAGGTCATACAAATCAGCCACATTTTTTACCAGTCCTTTTTCAAAAAGCAAATCAATTTTTCCTTCGCCCAGGCTGTCGATATTCATCGCTTTGCGTGAGATAAAATGTTCCAGTTTGCCTTTAATCTGTGGCGGGCAGAAGTCTTCGTTGGGACAGTAGTGTGCCGCCTCCCCCTCTTTCCTGAGCAGTTCTGTTCCGCACTGCGGACAATGTGAAATAAAGCGTACCGGATGGGCACCTGCTTTACGTTTTGCGGGATTAACACCCGTAACCTTGGGAATGATTTCCCCGCCCTTCTCCACAAAAACGTGATCGCCGCTATGCAAATCCAGTTTTTTAATAATGTCGGCATTGTGCAAGCTGGCACGTTTGACCGTTGTGCCGGCAAGATGAACCGGGCTAAGGTTGGCCACCGGCGTAACGGCACCGGTACGCCCCACCTGGAAATCGACTGACAGTAAAACCGTTTCGGCCTGCTCGGCTTTGAACTTGTAAGCAATCGCCCAGCGTGGACTCTTGGCTGTAAAACCCAGCCGCTTCTGCTGTGCCAGGCTGTTCACCTTTATTACGATGCCGTCGATGTCGTAGTCGAGCTGGCTACGGCCTTCGTCCCAGTCGTGGATGAACTCGAAAATTTCCCCGATGCTTGTACAAACGGCCACATTTTTTGATACTTTGAACCCCAGCTTCCCGGCATATTTCAAACTTCCGTAGTGAGTTGTATAGTGCGGTGATTCGCGGGGAAGGTAATAAAGAAAACAGTCAAGGGGGCGTTTGGCAACCTCCTTGGGGTCTTGCATTTTCAACGAACCGGAAGCCGAATTCCGCGGATTGGCGAAAGGGGCTTCACCGATTTCCTCGCGTTCGGCATTTAGTTGCCGGAAACCTCTCAACGACATAAAAATTTCCCCCCTGATTTCCAGCTCGTCAGGGTAATTGCCACGTAAACGCAAGGGGATACTTTTGATTGTTTTTACATTGGCCGTTACATCGTCGCCCTGAAGGCCGTCGCCACGCGTAACGGCCTGCTTAAGCAAACCTTTTTCGTAGGTGAGTCCAATGGCCACGCCATCATACTTCAATTCGCAGACATATTCGACTTCTTCGCCGGCAAGCAGCTTGCGGACTCGGGTATCGAATTCTGCTATTTCTGCTTCAGAATAACTGTTCGACAGCGAAAGCATGGGGTATTTATGTTTCACGGTGGCAAAGAACCGGGTGGGCTCGCCACCCACGCGCTGGCTTGGCGAGTCGGACAACTTAAGTTCGGGAAAATGTGCTTCGAGCTGCTCGAGTTCTTTCAGCAGCGCATCAAATTCATAATCAGAAATGGCGGGCTGCGACAACACATAGTAATTGTAGTTGTGTTGCTGCAGCATTGCTGTCAGATCAGCTATTCTTTTTTTTGCTTCTTCTTTTGTCATGTTTACCACTTTGGCTATTTGCTGGTTTTTTTGCTGATCACAGCTTCATTCCTGTATATATAAATGTCCTGGTTGTCGTTAATGGGATTCAGCCGGTGTAAAACACGGTCTGCCGTTCCGGGTTCTATTTTTGTTTCGAAAACTAGTCGTGGAAAGAGGGATTTCATTTTTTCAACCCGTTGGTCAATGTTGTCCGGTTGGAAAAAAAGGACAAAACCGGGCTGACCGCTATCTTGATTCCATCCATTCTTTTTACTTAGACTGCCAAAATTATCGTTGGCCATCAGGGCATCGTAGGGCACCCATTTTTTTAAATAAAACATTGGCGGGAAGCGAAGCACATTTTTGTTGACATCCTCGATGAGGAAATATTTTAGCTCGTCGTATTGCGACAAATAAACCATGCTCTCCACCCTGGCTTTTTTAGAATAAATCATCGACACGGGAAGGAGCAGGATGAGGTTGAGCATCCAAAAGAAAACCCAGGATACTTTGTTCAAACGGATGAAAATATTATTGGTTTCGTGCTGCAAAACAATACGTTGCCACCCGATGACGCCTGCAATTAAAAGAAAAGGGATGATGGTGACGACAAATCTTTCCTGTTTGTTGGGATAGTAGGAATGAAACAGCAGGAACAGCAGAACCGGGATAAAAAGCAACAGTAGTTTTTTCCAGCTTTTCAGCCATCCAAAGAAAAGAAACAGGCTTACGGGAGGGATGAGGATTCCAAGCAAGAAAAGCAGGTAAACATACCAGGGGCCGGTCGTGAAGTTTCCGTAGTGCGTCATATTGAAAGCCACGTATGCTTTGAGTTGTGCAAAGGGTTCGCCCCATACCCAAAAGTCGATGCCACCCTGTAAAAGGGCAACAGTGCCGGTGAAACCGAGAGCAAGGACAAGAGCTGATTTCCACCTTTGCTGAATCAGCAATACGAGTCCGATACCGCCGGAAAACAACAGGGTCTGCATCCGGATGTTGAAGGCAAGGCCAAATAAGATTCCAACCCAAAGCCAAGTTATCCATTTCGTTTTTTCGCTTGATTGAACCACCAGGTAAGTGCCCCAGATTAAAAAAGGGATGCTGACGAACTCCACCAGGTTCCTGACACTGAGAAAAGGAAAAAACCAAAGTAGCGCCAACAGCCACCCGGCAAGGTTTGCTGTTTTCCGGTCACCGAGCTTCAGGGTGATTTTGTATCCGAAGAAAACAATGAGCAACGACCACAAAGCATGCAGGAAACGAACAACAAACATTTTGCTTTGTGGTTCAAGGATCTGTATCCATTCGAGAAGGCGAAAAAGCAGGTAGTGCAGCCCCACATAAAAAAAACTGAAGCCTTTCGGCACATTGCTGCCGTCGGCATTGGGCAGCCAGCCGTAGTAATCGGTGCCGTCTACCCAGGATTGTGCAATCTCGACAATCAGGAACTGGTCGTCAATCCAGCCGAAACCTTTGGAGAACACCACAGCCACTAACCTGATAAGCAAAGCCGCAAGCAGGATACTGCGGAGCGGGTGTTGTTGGTAGTATATTTTTAATGTTCGCAAATTGGTTTTTTTATTTTTCTCCTGCTTATTCCGATAATCACCGCTGCGTTATTTTTCTGCGCAACTCTGTGTCATCTGCGGGAGATCATCTTCCGCAAGTTTACCACCCGATTTCATCCCGGTTTACCGGCATGGTCATACAACGGGCGCCGCCCCCCCCTCTTGACAACTCATTGCCCTGAATGGTTACCACGACTTTTTTGTAGTCGTCCAAATCGTAATTTCCTTTTACAATGTCTTTCGCTGCCAGGACCTCAAAACCGTGTTTGCTGAGGGCTTCGATGGTGTTAGTGTTTCTGGCATAACCAATAATTTTACCCGGTTCCAGTGCAAAAAAGTTGGCTCCGCTTTGCCACTGTTCGCGCTCCATGATGTAACGGTCATTTAATCCGCCGCAATAAACGGGCTCCAGGTCGATACCCAGTTTGCGCAGTGCTGTCAGCAGGTTGTCTTCTTCTTTAATGGAAGTTACTTTGTTGCCTTCCACGGTGATGTGGATGGTCAGGAAGCGGTGGGAGTTGATAATTAACGGTTCAAAAATCATACACTTTTCACGGTCGAGGAAAGTAAAAGTCATGTCGAGGTGAATGAATGATTCGGGTTTGTAGGGCAGTTCCTGGACAATAATATGCTGAACACCGGCTTTTGACTTTAAGTGTTCGATGAGCGCATCAATTCCCTGGGGGCTGGTGCGGCCGCCGTTACCAACCAGGAAAACATCCCCGCGTGCCACAATCACGTCGCCCCCTTCGATGGAAGCTTTCCCGCTTTTGTCGTAAACCCTCACTGGATTTACCGTTTCCGCTTTGAAGACCGGATGATATTTAAAAACAGCATTCATAATGATGGCTTCCCTGTCCCTGACACGATTTGCCATCTTGCTGATCATTACTTCGTTTCCCATGGCAAAACTGGCGTCCCGTGTAAAAAAGAAATTGGGCAAAGGATTGATGCAATAGCGTTCATCGTCGAGAAACCGTGTGAGTGTATCTTTGTTCATCACGACCCCCTCAATCAACTGGTGGGCCAGGTCTTCATCGGGTATTTGTTCGATGAACTGGCAAACATCGTCCTGTTCGTGTTGTTCGTGTTTGCAAATCTTGGCAATGAGCCTGTGTTTGACTTTTTCGTCCCTGATGATTTCCGTTAATAATTCTTTAACCTCGAATACATGGGTGTGTTTTTTCAGCACGCCGATAAAATTATTGTACTCGGGCAAGGCAATAGAAAGGTTCAGGATGTCGCTGTACAAGGCCCGTTCTGCATTCTCAGGGGTCATGTTTTCCACTTCGGGGCCGGGAATGTGTACAATAACACCCTTCAGTTTCCCGATTTCAGACTTGATATTTATGGGCAGGTGTTCCATCACGAAGAAGTTGTTTTAAGTTGCTTAAGTTTAATTGATTTGAAATGTCAGCCGGCCGGTCATTCCGGTTCTTTTCCGGGTGCAAAGCAAAGGGTAAAAATACAAAACTAATCGTTTTCGGGTGCAGGGTCGATGAAGTCGTAAGTGTTGCCCATAAAATCAAGAAAAGTAATGAAATCGCAATAGTTCAAAACAAGGCTTGCCGTATTGTCGTTGGGGTGAAAACTGATTTTATCGGCCGTCTGCAATTGCTCGTCCAAAAACAGGTGAACATGCTGCTCTTCGTCGTTAACCAGCCCGAAGGGAGAGACCGAGCCCGGTTTTACGCCAAGGTATTTCATCAGTCTTTTTGGGGAACCGAAGGTGAGTTTGCCCTGTTTGAGTTTTTGCTCCAGGCTGCGAATGGAGAACGGGGTCGTGTCTTTAATGATGACAAGGTAATGCCTGTTGCCTTTGTGGTTGCGGAAGAACAGGTTCTTGCAGTGCATGGCATCAATGTCTTTCCAGTATTCCAGCGCAGTTTCGATGGTATCCAGCGGTGGGTGTTCGAATACCTCGTACTGTATGCCCAATTCCCTGAGCCGGGAAAAAACCTTGTTTCTTGCTTCGGCGTTCATTTTAACTGCATTCTAAATACCTGAGTAACTGAGAGCTGCCAATAATCACCTTTGTCAAAAAGAACTTTTTTCAACTTTCAACTTTCAACTTTCAACTTTCAACTTATTTAATCCACCCAGTCGGCAATAAACAAATTCGTGTTCCGTGTTCCGCCGTTGTTCCGGTTTGAAGAAAAGATGAGTTTTTTTCCGTCGTAGGAGAACATGGGAAAGGCATCGAAGATTTTGTCGAAAGTAATTTGTTCCAGACCGGTACCGTCAATGTTGATCATGTACAGGTTAAACTCGTAACCACGTTCTCCGGCATGGTTGGAACTAAAGATGATCTTCTTCCCCGAAGGGTGGAAAAACGGTGCCCAGTTTGCTTTCCCCAGGTTTGTAACTTTCGTTTTGTCGCTCCCGTCCAGCTTGCAGGTGTAGATTTCCATGTTGGTGGGCATCACCAGTCCCTGGCTCAGTAATTCTTTGTACTCTTTGACATCGGCTTCTGTTTTCGGGCGCGATGACCTGAACACAAGCCGGCTGCCGTCGGGCGAGAAGAAAGCGCCGCCATCATAGCCGAGCTCGTCGGTTATTTGTTTTACATTGCTGCCGTCGATGTCGCAGGTGTACAATTCCAGGTCGCCACTGCGGTCGGAGGTAAACACGATTTTGTCGCCCTGTGCAGACACTGTGGCTTCGGCATCGTAGCCGGGACCGCTAATCAGCGTGTCAACAACTTCACCTTTGAGGTTGGCAACGTAAATATCAAAATCAGGATAAATGGGCCAGACATATTTTCCGTCGGTACGTCTTTCCGGATCGGGCGGGCAGGTATCACCACCTGAGCGTGTTGAGGCATAAATGACGGTGGTGTCCCCCGGCATGAAAAATGAACAAGTCGTCCGGCCAAGACCTTCGCTAAGCACCTTTGGCATTGACGTTTTCATATCGCCATCGGCAAAAGGAAAATAATATATCTGGTCGCACTTGCTGCCCCAGTCAGGGACTTTTGCCTGGAAAACAATCATGGAGTTGTCGAAGCTGAAATAGGCCTCGGCATTATCGCCGGCATCAGTTAACTGGCGGATGTTGGCCAGGTGTTTTTCCTGTGGATAATGAACAGTTGTGTCGGGCTGTCCAGCATTGTTTCCGTGCGTTTTTTTCTGCTCTGACTGATTATTGTTGTCGCAAGAAGACAGGATAAACAAAAAGGAAAAAAGGGTTGTTAATGTGATAAGTGTACTTCTCATCTGAAAATAGTTAAATGGTTAAGGTTTGGTTTAAAGTTTGCAAAAATAGGTATAATTGTGTTGGGAAATCCGGCGTCTGACCAAATGTAGAGATCTAGCCCAAAATATGACGATTTAAGCGAAAATGATAAAGCGGAAAGCGGTTCTTCAAATGTTGATTTAGTAACAGGTTTCAAACAGGAAAGTGTTTTAAACTATTCCCCTGAGGTAATTTCCGGTGTGTGAACCCTTACAATTGACCAGGTCTTCCGGAAGGCCTGCAAAAATTAGTTGCCCCCCTTTTTCGCCCCCTTCGGGGCCAAGGTCAATAATCCAGTCTGCAGATTTTATGATTTCCATGTTGTGTTCAATGACAATGATAGAGTGGCCGTTCTCGATAAGCGCATTGAAGGAATTGAGCAATTTGCTGATGTCGTGGATGTGCAATCCGGTAGTGGGCTCGTCAAAGATGAAAAGGGTAGGGGAGGAGCCTGCCCCTTTTGACAGAAAGAACGCCAGTTTGACCCGTTGTGCTTCACCGCCGCTAAGGGTATTTGAAGGCTGCCCCAGCCGAAGGTAACCAAGTCCCACTTTCTCGAGCGGCTTTATTTTTTCAATGATTTTTTTCTCTGTTGCCCCCTCACTTTCTTTACTAAAAAATGCGATGGCCTGGGTGACGGTCATTTCAAGAATATCGGCAATATTTTTGTCATGATAATAAATTTCCAGTACTTCTTCTTTGAAGCGTTTTCCGCCACAGGCGTCACAGTTCAGGTGAATGTCGGCCATGAATTGCATCTCCACTTTTATTTCCCCCTCGCCTTCACATTTTTCACAGCGCCCCCCGGGGATGTTAAATGAAAAGTAGCCGGGTTTGAAATTCCTGATCCTGGCCAGTGGTTGCCTGGTAAATAGCTGACGGATTTCATCGTAGGCTTTCAGGTAAGTAGCCGGGTTGGAACGTGAGGAGCGGCCAATCGGGTTTTGGTCGATGTATTCCACAACGGCAACCCGGTGGATGTCGCCGCTAAGCAAAGTGTTTGGGCTGCCATTTAGGGCGTAATCGTCCAATTGCCTTTTGAGTGCCGGGAAAAGAATGTCTCTCACCAGTGTCGATTTTCCGGAACCGCTCACACCGGTAACCACATTCAGCACATTCAAAGGGATCTTAAGGTCGATATTTTTCAGGTTGTTGGCGTTTGCCCCTTTTATTTCGAGGTAATCGCGCCACTTTCTGCGTTGAGGGGGAAGTGGGATTTGTTTCCGTCCCGTGAGGTACAAAGCTGTATAACTTTTGTTGTTGTTTTTGAGTTCGTCAAATGTTCCCTGAAAAACCAGTTCGCCGCCATGTTCACCGGCATCGGTACCAATGTCGATAATTTCATCGGCTTCGCGGATGACGGTCTCTTCGTGTTCAACAACGATGACGGTATTGCCAAGGTCGCGCAATTTTTTTAAAACGGTGATGAGCCTGCCGGTGTCGCGGGGGTGCAACCCGATGCTGGGTTCGTCAAGAATGTACATGGAACCGACCAGGCTGCTGCCGAGCGAGGTGGCCAGGTTGATGCGTTGGGATTCGCCTCCCGACAAGGAGTTCGACAAGCGGTTTAAAGTAAGGTAGCCCAGTCCGACATCTTTCAGGAATTGCAGCCTGTTGGTAATTTCAATCAACAGCCGCCGGGCCACTTTGCTGTCGTGTTCGTTCAGTTCGATGGCTGTGAAAAATTGCAGGGCTTTGTCCAGTTCCATTATTACAATCCCCGAGATGGTTTTTCCGGCAACTTTTACATAATTGGTTTCCTTTCTTAAACGTGTTCCTTTGCAATCGGGGCATGCTGTTTTTCCCCGGTAACGGGAAAACATTACCCGGTACTGGATTTTGTAGCTCTGTTCTTCCACAAACCTGAAAAAACCGTTGATGCCCTTAAAATTTTCGTTGCCTTCCCAAAGCAGCTCTTTTTGTTCAACTGACAGCTCGTTGTAAGGCTTGTGGACAGGGAAGTCGAAAAGGTAAGCATTGTTGATTAATTCTGTTTTCCACTCGCTCATTTTCTCCCCTTTCCAGCAAGCTACCGCACCATCGAAAACCGACAAGCGTTTGTTGGGGACCACCAGGTCTTCACTGATGCCGATAATATTACCGAAACCCTCGCAGGTTTTGCAGGCGCCCAGCGGGTTGTTAAAAGTAAACATGTTTACTGATGGTTCTGAAAAAAGAATGCCGTCCAGCTCGAACTTGTTTGAAAACTCAACAGTTTGTTCTTTGCCCTTTACAGAATAGGTGAGGCGGCATTTACCTTCACCTTCATAGAAAGCAGTTTGTGCCGAGTCGGCGATTCGGGCCAGCAGGTCGGTATCGTCCTTTTCGACTTTTATCCTGTCAACAACGAGAAAACAGTTCTCAGGTTTTGTGTCCTCGGTAACTTCTTCCAGCGCCTGCTCAATCCGTTTGGTGCTTCCTTTCGTCAGTATCCGGCTAAAGCCCTGTTGCATTAAAACCTGCAGCTGCTGGTCTAATTTACGGTCGTTGCTGATGGGCAAAGGCGAGCAGATTAATACATCTGTTCCTTCCGGAAGGGAAAGGATGTGATCAGCCACATCAGTTACAGTGTGCCGTTTGACAAGTCTTCCCGAAACCGGGGAATAGGTTTTGCCGATGCGGGCAAACAACAGTTTAATGTATTCGTAAACTTCGGTGGAAGTGCCGACTGTTGAGCGCGGGTTTCTTGTTTTTACTTTTTGTTCAATGGCAATGGCCGGGGAAATTCCATGGATGGCATCCACATCCGGTTTGTCCATGCGGCCCAGAAATTGCCTGGCATAGGAGCTCAGGCTCTCTACGTACCGGCGCTGTCCGTCGGCATACAAAGTGTCAAATGCCAGTGATGACTTTCCCGAACCGGAAAGTCCAGTAATGACAACGAACTTGTTCCTGGGTATGGAAACGCTCAACCCTTTCAGGTTGTTGACCCGTGAATTTACTACTACAATCGGGTTATCAACACCGGATTTTAAAGGGGTATCTTGCATCGAAAAATTAAATTGGGCACAAAATTAGAATTTTATTTGGTCGTTTAAATTAATTGCCTATATTTGCATTACAGAAAAGATATTTTCATTTACCAACCAAAATACAGGAGGACGATTATCGAATAAACTTTTACCCTTTTTGTTTATAATCACAAAACCGGTAACATGAGTTTAGCATCAAGCGAACAAGAACTGATCAGAGGATATCTGAACGGTAAGCACTCCTGTCTTCAAACACTTATTGAACGCCACCAGAACCGACTGTATTCGTACATCTTTCTTTTGGTGAAGGACAAACAATTGGCAGATGACCTTTTTCAGGACACTTTTGTCAAAGTGATTAATACCCTGAAATTGGGTAAATACAAGGATGAAGGGAAGTTTATCCAGTGGGTCATGCGCATCGCCCACAACCTTGTGATTGACCATTTCAGAAAAGCCAGGAAAATCCCTTATGTGGAAAGTCATAATGCGGACTTTGACGTTTTTGACACCATCCAGCTTACCGACCCTTCCATCGAAGAACAATTGGTGATGAAGCAGATTCACTCCGATGTCAAAGGCCTCCTTCAGCATCTTCCCGAAGAGCAGAAAGAGGTCATACAATTGCGTTGTTATTCGGGTTTGAGTTTTAAAGACATTGCCGACCATACCGAAGTAAGCATCAACACAGCCCTGGGCCGTATGAGGTATGCTTTGATTAATTTGCGGAAATTGATTGAAGAAAAAAACCTTATTCTGACCAACTAAAGCAGAACTGCCGCTTAGGGGGCACAATTCCAGTGAGATAAAACAGCTCTCGTCAATTTATTTTGTGCTGCTTTAAAATATTTTATTGAAGCGTTAAAATATTATCACCGTTTGGGCGTTTATTGATTAATGTTTAAACAAATCGATAAATTTGCCTATGATGAATTATTTTACTCCGGAAGAAACACGGGATATTCCCAAAAGTAAAAAAATCAAAAAAAGCCCGGCAATAACCGGATGCAAACCATCGCCATTAGCAATGCAATTTGTGTTTGGTTATGCTGCGGCGCTAACCGTTTTGAAAACAAAAAGCTTGGGAAGTTTAAAGGTCCTGCTCAACTGATTGAAAGGAATCAGGGAAAAAACCGCAATCGGATAGATTGCGGTTTTTTTTTCTTCATTTTTGCAGAAAAATATGCCATGACGAAAAAAGAAAGGTTTCAAAAAGTAATTGACTATTTCAGTAAACACCAACCCGTTGCAGAAACGGAGCTCGTTTACAGGGAGCCCTTCGAGCTGATTGTGGCTGTCATTCTTTCGGCACAATGTACCGATAAGCGTGTGAACATCATTACACCGGAGTTTTTCAAATCATTCCCTACTGTTGAAACCCTTGCGGCGGCAAGTGTTGAACATATTTTCGAATTGATAAAAAGCTGTTCATACCCCAATAACAAAGCGAAGCACCTGCAGGGCATGGCAAGGACACTGCTTGCGGAGTTCAATGGCGTAGTACCGTCAGGTATTGACGATTTACAGAAACTCCCCGGCGTCGGGCGAAAAACGGCCAACGTAATTGCTGCGGTTGTTTTCAACAAACCGGCCATGGCTGTAGACACACATGTGTTCCGGGTTTCTGCGCGTATCGGCCTGACAACCAATTCAAGAACACCACTGGACACCGAAAAGCAATTGGTGAAACACATTCCCGAAAAGCTGATCCCGCTGGCGCATCACTGGCTCATCCTCCACGGACGTTACGTCTGCCAGGCACGAAAGCCCAAATGCAAGGAATGTGGGTTGACGGAGTTTTGCAGGTATTTTGCCTCGATGAACAAGGATGTTGGGAAATAGTCATCTGACCACTGTTGCCAACTTTTGCTGTTCAGAAAAAATTCTTTTCAGTGGTCTGCCGCTTCTATTTCTCTTGCACGCTTGGTACGTTTCTGTTTTGTTGCTGCTTCGCTATTTCCCCTTACGCTTTAACCCGAAATGAGGGATGGGTTCTTTTCGCTTTCCTTTGTACAGGTCAATGGCGGCGAATTCGATGTTCCGGATTTGCGCGTTGACCTTAAAATCTTCCGGAATTTCGAAAATGTCCGGATGAATAAAGTGTGTTTGTGATGCATCCGCTTCAACTACCGAGTTGTCAGGAATCTGCGGTAACATATTAAGAATGGAAGCTTTGTTCAGGAAGGTAACATCTTCCTGACAATTTAATCCGAATGTTTTCCTGATCCTTCAAATACTTTTTATTCATCCTGTAAGGCACCTTGTGATTGTTGTACAGGATGACCGGTACGGCCACGACCATCCCCAAAGCAATACCTGCCAGAAGATCCGAAAATACAATGCCGGCAATGGTAATGATAAACGGAAAAAACTGTCCCTTTCCCTGCGTGATGGGCAAACCGCCGACGAGCCCCGAAATCATGTTGCCGATGCCCTGTGGTACAAAACAGTTTTTGTCCTGGTAATTTTTCACCCAAATCATCCATCTCCTGCTTCACTTCGCCCAAATAGTTTTATCTTTGTCAAAAAACAATTTTACATGAAGAAACTACAGGCGGGCAACAAAGCCCCTGACTTCAAAGGGCCTGACCAATACGGGAATTCCGTTGGGCTGGAAGACTTCAAGGGGAGTAAACTGATTTTATATTTTTATCCCAAAGACAACACCCCGGGCTGCACGGCCGAATCGTGTAATCTGCGCGACAACTATCAAATGTGGCTTGAAAAAGGCTACAAAGTTGTAGGCGTGAGTCCCGACAGCCAGGCATCACATCAGAAATTTATTGAGAAGTACGATCTGCCCTTTCCATTGATTTCTGATCCGGAAAAAGAAATCATCATGGCTTACGGTGCCTGGGGGCCGAAAAAACTTTACGGAAGGGAGTATGAAGGTTTGCTCCGTACAACATTTGTCATCAGTGAAGAAGGAATTATTGAGCAGGTCTTCGCCAAGGTGAAAACAAAAGATCATACGAACCAGATTCTTGAATCAATCAATAAAAACTAAGTTTATGACAACCGATAAAGCAAAAGAAAATGCAGATGCATTAAAGAAGCAAAAACTGAAAGCCCTCGAAGCCACTTTGGGCAGTATCGAAAAAAACTTTGGAAAAGGGACCATCATGCGCATGGGCGACGAAGCCGTGGTAAAAGTGGAAACCATCTCCACCGGCTCCATCGGTTTGAATCATGCGTTGGGGGTAGGTGGGGTGCCCAAGGGAAGGGTTGTCGAAATATATGGCCCCGAATCCTCGGGAAAAACTACCCTGGCGATGCACATTGTTGCCGAAGCGCAGAAACAGGGCGGTATTGCTGCTTTTGTGGATGCCGAACATGCTTTCGACCGTTTCTATGCCGAAAAACTCGGTGTCGATATCGAGAACCTCCTTATTTCGCAACCTGACAACGGAGAGCAGGCGCTCGAAATTACCGACAGCCTGATCCGTTCGGCAGCTATTGACGTCGTGGTGGTTGACTCTGTGGCTGCCCTTACTCCCCGAAGCGAGATTGAAGGCGAAATGGGTGATTCGAAGATGGGTCTGCATGCCAGGTTAATGTCGCAGGCATTGCGAAAGTTAACCGCCAACATCAGCAGGACAGGGACGGTGTGCATTTTTATTAACCAGTTGCGCGAAAAAATTGGCGTGATGTTTGGAAACCCTGAAACCACAACCGGTGGAAACGCACTCAAGTTTTATGCTTCCATCCGGCTCGATATTCGTAAGATCGGACAAATTAAAGATGCGGACACCGTGAAAGGAAACCGGACAAGGGTGAAAGTGGTGAAGAATAAAGTGGCACCACCTTTCAGGAGAGCTGAATTCGATATCATCTTTGGGGAAGGTATATCAAAGGTGGGTGAAATTATTGACCTGGGAGTCGAATACGGCTTGCTGAAGAAAAGCGGCTCATGGTTCAGCTACGGAGAAACAAAGCTTGGGCAGGGCAGGGATGCAGTGAAAAACCTCCTGCTCGACAATCCTGAAATGATGGAGGAACTGGAAACGCTGATTATGGAAAAGCTGGCGGGTTGAGATTGAGCAGTCGGCAGTCTTCCACAAAGTGGTCCTTTGGACAGTTGGCAGACTTGTTCTTGTTTCTTTTGTCTTGTGTCCTGGTTCTTTCATCCTGATTCTCCAAATTAGAAATTCTTAAAATGAAAAAATACATTGGATTAATTATAGTTATTTCAATCTGGCTGTCCTTTGGTTGCAGCCCTGAGCAGGGAAAGAACCGTCAGGCAGATGAATCCGGTTTAACGGCCGAAACCGATTCCATTGAGATATTAACACAATTCATCCAAAAAGATTCAACCGACTACAGCCTGTTTTTTCGCCGGGCGGTTTTCAATGCAGACAAAGGAAACATTGACCCTGCTTTGCGCGATTTAATGCAAGCCCTGGAATTGAACCCCAACGAACCGCAACTTTACCTGTTGCTGTCTGATATTTACTTTCTGTTAGAGAAACCCCAAAACAGCATCAATGCCTTAAAGAAAACCCTGGATATCGATCCGGAAAACCAGGCCGCTTTCCTGAAACTGGCAGAAATTTATTTGCTTAAAGCAGAGTTCAAAACAGCGCAGCAGTACGCGGAAGCCGTTCTTCGTTTGAACAGTGAGAACGCCGAGGCCTACTATTTAAAAGCTATCGCCCATTTGGAAATGCGCGACACAACGGCTGCCCTGAACAACCTGAAAATCTCGGCCCGGTTAGACACGGTGAACTACATGGCTTTTATGCAGCTTGCCGCCATTTACGACAGCAAGTACGACACGCTGTGTATATCCTGGTACAACAAAGCATTGACCGTGCGCCCCAACGATGAGAAAGCGCTGTTCCTTTTGGGCTTGTTTTACCAGAACCACGGCGAGTTTGAGAAGGCATTGCAAACTTACCAGACACTTACCGAAAACTATCCGGAACATGCCAATGCTTTCTACAATACGGGCTACATTTACCTCGTAGAACTGGAAGATTTGGAATCAGCAGCACAAGCCTTTCAGCAGGTAATTGACCTGAACCCTGCCGATGTGCGGGCGGTGTACAACCTGGGCAGGACTTACGAAGCCATGGGATTATACAAGAAGGCACGTATTCAATACAGGGAAGCACTCCGGTTGTTACCCAACTATCCATTGGCAGTACAGGGGTTGAATAGGTTGGATGAAATGGGGAAATAGTATTTAGTTGAAAGTTGGCAGTCTACAGTCGGCAGTCTTCGGTCGTACAGTCTAGATCTAGCGCGCGAATTCTTCGCGTGCTTAATCTGCTAACATTGTCGTGCGAATATTCGCACGTTAATTAATGGAGTAATAGTAACCATGAAAAATATTTTACAAAACACTTGGAAATGTCATATTTTTTTTTCATCTCACTATTTTATTCAAATTAAATGAAAGTTATCCCCAAAATTGTAAAGAACAAAAAATTAGTAGTATTAAAGTCGTTCAGGCAACAAAGGAGTGTGAGAGGATTAAATTGATAGAAAAATTTGTTACGGACTTCACTTTAATACTATACCAGGGCCTGAACAGGCTGGACGAGATGGGGAAATAGTTGGTTGTATTACGAAAAGCCGCCATGCAAATAGCAATCGAAAAAATATTTCACAAGATATTTGGAAATGACATTGTTTTTACTTTACTTCCGAATAAATAATTGAAAGCTATGAAACGACTTCTTCTATTAGGAATAGCATTAATGGCTTTACTGCTTTCAGGATGCAAAAAGAATGACGTAAAGCCTGGTGATGCAGTTTCGGACTATTATGCTTTCATCGATCAGATGAAAGAATCCCCGAAAACATATATGATACATTCCTATTCTACCATACACACCAATCCCGAAGAATATGCTTCGCAAACCACAGCATCAATTAAAGGTAATAATGAACCAAATGGTTTATCCATAAATGAATTCCATCTGAACTTTCCGGCTTATTTCTACAATCAGGATGGTGATGTAAGCTTCGGGGATACAATCAACCACATGAACAGTTTGTATGGTAAAAAATACAACCTCAAATTTGAAACGGACTACTTAAATGCTAAAAGTGATGAAAGCATTGCTAATCCAAGCGGACAGTTGTACATACCTGAATTGTTGTACCCTGTTAGTTATGAAAACCTGACAGCGGATGAAAAAATAACGGTTGGATCAACAATCAGATGGAATAAGGACGATAAGAACAAGAACGGCATTTTAATTAATCTTGCGTACTTCCCAAGTACACAAAGCGACCTGCAAAACAGGATTTATTTTCCTGAATACATCAGGAAAGGAAAAATCGTGAGTGATGACGGAGAATACACTTTTGAGCAAAGTGATTTTGCTGGTTTTCCACCCAATGCTGACATTGATTTCACTATCGAAAGAATAAACCATACTACTTTTCAGGATGAGCGTGGGGACAACTGCACTTTTGTTAGTATCGATAAAACAGGGGCGGGATTTACTATTTCGATAGAGGAGTAATACCAGTTGATAATTGAAATGCGCTAAAATTTAAGCGATTTTTATCTGATCTCAAAATCCTCTTATCCATTGTTGCAAAGCATTACACAAACCCACGAAAATTGAAAAGAATTATTTTAGTAGTATTATTATCGGCCTTTTTGGTCTCCGGTTGCGGTCTAACTTATAAAGTGCTTTTAGGAGTTGATACTACTCCAAAGTGGAATACAGATAAGCAAATTTTAAAACAAGCGGAAAAGTATAAAATACCAGTTGAGTATAACTTGGTTTTAGATACAGCGAACTACACAGAAGGACTAAGAGAAATATACAAAAGGGCTTTTGAAAATTTAAATATTGCAGACCATGACTCAAGCGATTATTACAATCTCAAAAAAGCTTTAAATGATGATCAGCAGCCTTCTCAATTTAGATTTTATGATAATAAAGGTACGGAGACATTTAAATTAGTTAACTGCTATATAGACCCGCCAATTCCTTTAAATTGGAATGTTGACAACTGTTTTGATTCATTTCCTCCCAAAACTTCTATTGAAACTTTAAACATACACAAATTCAATCTGGACTTTTTACTAACGAATTCGAAATTTATTAATCAAGATAAGTTGTCATTTAACGAATTTCCCAAAGCTGACTATTATGGCGTTATAATTTGGAATGAGTTTTTTAAAAGACCTTCGAAACGCTTAATAAATACTGTGAGAAAATATATCGGAAAGACTGACAAAACTGTTGTTTTAATATTTATCAATAACCACAATCAATTTCTTTGGTCCGCGATGGGTTCAGAAAACAAAGAAAAAGTAAGAACGCTTTCCACCATTAAGTAAGCCAATGCTTAATTTCCACACAATTTCGAAGTTACGTCTTTCAACCAACCTGAGTTCCTGCGAAACATGAGGTCTCCGAAAGCCACAAGTTATTATTTTAACCGTTGCATCCACACTAACAACAAGCTCCCAACTTGCTTTTCAACCTGCCGGGAAAATTTTTCAACAAACATTTTTAAAACCGGAAGATTTGAAGAAAAAAATACTGCCCCTCAGGTTTGGCCCACTCGTATTTTAAGTCTCAGGTCTAACAATCTCAGGTCTAATACCCCAGCAAACTCCCTGCCTGATAAACAATAAATGAAACAAACCAGGCCAGCAAAGTTGTGTAAACAGCAAGGAACAGCGACCATTTCCATTTTCCCGATTCGTTTTTGATGGCGGCAACAACCGCGATGCAGGGGAAATAAATTAAAATGAAAAGCATGAACGACAGGGCAACCAGTGGCGTAAAAACCGGCTCTCCTATGTGTTTTCCCGAAGTATGGGTTTGCTCTTTAATCCTTACGATGAGGTTTTGGTTGGCATTCACGTTTGGGTCGGTTTGGTAAAGTACACCCATGGTGCTGATGACAATTTCCTTGGCCGCCGATCCTGCGATGAGACTCACCCCCATCTTCCAGTCGAAGCCCAGCGGGCGGATGGCCGGCTCGATGAATTTACCGATGCGCCCGATAAAGGAATTTTCCTGTTTGAGGCGGCGTTCCTGTAAGTCAAGAATATTCAGCGCAGATTCTTTTTCGTTTTGGGTGCTACTAAATTCCGGGGAACCACTTTCTATTCCTGACAACCTTCCATTGTAGGTCTCAAGAAGTTGACTGCGTTTCTGATTAAATTGAACTTCGATCTTTTCCCCGCGGGGAAAATAACCCAATGCCCAGACTATCATCGAAGCAACCAGGATAATTGTGCCCATCTTGCGCAGGTATTGTTCCCCTTTGAACCAGGTTTGTTTCAGCACCGACTGCAAACGTGGCCTTCGGTAGGGGGGTAGTTCCATCACAAAGGGAACGGTTTCAACCTTGAACATGGTTTTCTTCAATACAAAGGCAACAATTCCCGCAAGGAAAATACCGAAGATGTAAATGCCAAACAGAATAGTACCCCGGTGCCCGATAAAAAAGGCATTGATGAGCAAAATGTAAACCGGGTAGCGCGCACTGCACGACATGAGCGGGAGGATGAGCATGGTTACCAGCCGGTCGCTGCGGTTTTCGATGGTACGGGTGGCCATGATGGCCGGCACGTTGCAGCCAAACCCCATGAGCATGGGAACGAATGACTTGCCATGCAGGCCGATTTTGTGCATCAGTTTATCTACGATAAAAGCCACCCGGGCCATGTAGCCGCTGGCTTCCATGAGTGTGATGAAAAAGAACAGTATAAGGATGTTCGGCAAAAAAACAATAACCCCGCCCACACCACCGATGATACCGTCAACGAGCAGGTTTTTCAAAATACCATCTGGTAAAAAGCCTGAAATCTGGTTGCCCAGCCAGGCGACACCCGCCTCGATCCATTGCATGGGATAATCGCCAAGATAAAAAGTGGCCTGGAAGGTTATCCAGATGGCAAAAAGAAAAATGGGGTAACTCAGTAACCTACTGGTAACCACTTTGTCGATGATCCGGCTGCGGGTGAGCTTGTCGTTCTTTGGCGCCGGGCGGAGGGTTTCTTTGAGAGCCCCTTCAATGAAACCATATTTGGCATCGGTGACGACCGTTTCCATGGTTTCGTTCCTTAAGCGTGAAATGCTTTTCGATTCTTTTTCCGCCAGTTTAAGGATAGCATTGCCGTTAATACAATGGGTAACGCGCTTAATTTCTTCCTCGTCCTGTTCCAATAATTTAATGGCAAGGTAGCGCGGTGCGATGGTCGAATTGAGGTGTTCGTTACCGGGAATGTTTATTAAATCCTGCAACAGCCTGATCGATCGCTCAATCCGCCGTCCGTAGTTAATGTGGATGTGCCGGAGTGTGGGGTCTTTGTCTTCATAAACATCTATGATTTTTTCAAAAAGTTCATGAATCCCCTTGCCTTTGGAGCTGACAGTCGGCACCATCGGGATGCCAATCATCTTCCCCAGCTTGTGGTAGTCGAAGTGGTCGCCTTTTTGCAGAAATTCATCCCACATATTGAGTGCGATGACGACTTTACGGTCCATGTCGATGAGCTGGGTGGTAAGGTAAAGGTTGCGCTCCAGGTTCGAGCTGTCAATTACGTTCAGGATAACGTCGGGCAACTCGTTGAGGAGGTGTTCGCGCACGTACAATTCTTCGGGCGTATAACTGGTAATGGAATAGGTTCCAGGCAGGTCAACCAGTTTGAAAGTGTAGCCTTTGTGCTCAAAAACAGCCTGTTTGGCATCTACTGTTATCCCGCCGTAATTGCCCACTTTTTCTTTGGAATGGGAAGCAAAATTAAACAGCGTTGTTTTGCCACTGTTGGGATTGCCCGTCAGGGCCACATTAATGGTTTTGCTTTTGGGAACAGGTGCCAGGTTCAACGACTGCTCAATCTCTAAAACACCTTTGTAAGGGTTGCCATTGTTGCCGTTGGTTTCCCCTTTGGCGATTTCAATCAGTGCGGCCTCGCTCCTGCGCAGTGAGATTTCATAGCCAAGAATGTTGTATTCGATGGGGTCTTTCAGCGGTGCGTTTTTAACGACAATCACCTGCTTGCCTACAACAAACCCCATTTCAATAATGCGCTTGCGGAAAGCACCGCGGCCTTTTACTTTAACGATGACAGCCTTATCGCCTGTTTTTAAATCTGCAAGGGTCATTCTTTAAACGTTAAAAGTTAATTGGCCTTCCATTGCACGCCCTGCGGCAACAACAGAAGAGGACAGCTTAACAGCAATTCTTCGCCCTGTCATTTTGTGTGATGATTTTGTTGCCTAGTCTGGCAAAGAAATGAAAAAAGCGAAAAGAAGTAACTACCAAGAAGTGGGTATTTTTCAAATGAATATTTAGTGGTAACTTTGCATTTTTTAAGGGTGATGTAAGTTGTTCTCGCGGGTAAACAGTGCAAAAACTTAAACCTGTCAGAAATTGCTTACAAGCTTTGGCCGGTTAACTTAGCAAAAAAATTGCTGCTTGATTTTCTTCTCATCATGTACGGTCTGAGAAGCAGAGTGAACTGTTTGTAATGCTCACGCAAAAATTCCGTCCAAACATTCGAAACTTGAAAATTTTATTTTTGCAAAAGCGAATTGGAAGATAAAAGTTGAAGATTGAACAGCTTTAAAGACGCAACAAAATAGTGGTGATGATAGAAAAACGAAAACTCAGGAAGATTGAAGATGAAGAATGGCGGTTCGTTCCTGCTTCAGGAAAACGGTACCAGGTAAGTAATTATGGCAGGGTAAAGTCCTTTGTCAATAATAAAAAAGACGGGCAGGTTTTAAAGTGTGCCTTAATTAACGGCTTTAAACTTGTACAGTTAAACACGGAAAAGTTTAAACGCAAAGTCTATGTGCACAAGTTGGTAGCCGAAATCTGGTTGCCAAAACCTTCTGACAAGCATACTTTCGTAACCCACCTGGACGGGAACCTGAAAAACAACCAGGTTGCGAATCTTGAGTGGCATACGAGAGAATCATTGGTTGAAAGGCACCGCGAAATGGCAAAGAAAAAGTATGGCGACGCCAGGAACCCCGGAGCGATAAAAAACAGCAAGCTGGAAGAGTCTGATATTATGTTGTTAAAATCCATGTTGCAGCGGGGAGTGGTCCAGGCAAAAATCGCTAAGTTGTTTCGCATTAGTGAAATGCAGGTAACAAGGATAAAACGGGGAGAAAACTGGGGGCATGTTCAGCCTTTAAAAATTGAAGAGTAAGTAAAAAACGGGGCGAACAATCGCTGAAACCGTGCACAAACCAGGCGGTTCATCAGGAAAAGAAGTTTCCTGGTTTTAATCCGGTAGCAGGCACCCATACCCGAAAACAGGAGGAATTCAAAACTAAACTTTCGTGCGTGGACACCCGAAGCAGGATCGAGCTTTACATTTTCAGCTTTATTCCTGCATTCGTGGCAGTCAAACACAAGCAACTTCAAGACGCTTTCAGGTGTAAGCACACTAACAGGTCGGGCCTGACTAAAGAATTCCCAATGGGTCTTCGAAATTGGAAAGACCTTCGTTTTCTTCATGCAGCAGGTGGTGTATCCTTGTCAATACATTTCCGATTTTATAACCCCAATGATTGACAAAGAGAGTTTTGCAGCCGGCGATGGCATTTTCGCGGGCAGCATGGGTATTCTTCTGAAGAAGCATGATGAAATCTTTCATGTCCTGGTAAATGTCTGCGAGGTTCTCGGCAATGCTGGCTTTGAGCGGTTCTGTTTCATTGATGTATTGCGGATCGATAATCCAGTATTCATCCTCTTTCCCAAATTTGTCCCGGAGTAGCGTAAAAACGGTTTCCCAGTTTTCCTGGGTCACAAAACGCTCGCCGGCTTCGGGGTATTCGGGCTCAATCTCTGGCAGCAGTGTGCCTTTCAGGTAAAGCAAAGGCAGGATGCGGTGGGCAAACTCCAGGATGCCCTTTTTTCTTTTGTCTTCTGCCGTGTCAAGGAAGTAGCAAAATTCGTTGGCTACGGTTGCCATTTCGATAATGGGCTTGGAGAGGGTGATGTCGTCGGTGCTCATGGATGATGGTTTTTTGTTACTGTTTGCTGGTTGCAGGTCAAGTGGTTTCGGGTCGCAGGTTTCGAATCGAAGGCTATTTGACACCTGTCTTCTGTATCCCAGCTTCTGTCCTTCTCTCGTCCTCTTGCAACGAGGACGCATCTAAATCAGGAATTTCAAATGCCTTGGTAAATCTGTCAGCGGTACAAAGGCGGACAAGTTGAGGCTTTCAAAAGTGGTCAGGCGACTTATTTGGTTACAACCCCAGTTCTTTTACAATCCGGTTGATCTTTTCTTCCAGCCCGGTATTTACGTTGTCGTAGTCTTCTTTGTGCGCCAGTGTGCCTTTGATACCAAAGTAAAATTTGATTTTCGGTTCGGTGCCTGACGGGCGTACGCTCACTTTGCTGCCGTCTTCAGTAAAAAACTGCAAGACATTGGATTTGGGCAGGTCGATGATTTTTTCTTCTCCGGTCAACAAATTCTTTTTAATACCGCTGCTGTAATCTTTGATGGCCACCAGCGGTGACCCGTCCAGGCTTTTCGGCGGATGGCTGCGGAAATCCCTCATCATTTGTTCGATTTCTTCGGCACCGGTTTTTCCTTTGCGCACCACCGAAATGAGTTTTTCTTTGTAGAAGCCAAATTCGAGGTAAATCTCTTTCAGCAGGTCGAGCAGCCCGATACCTTTGTCTTTTGCCCAGGCAGCGGTTTCTGCAATCATGGCACAGGAGCTGACGGCATCTTTGTCGCGGACAAAATCACCGACGAGGTAACCATAACTTTCCTCGCCGCCGCCGATGAAGGTCTTTTGGCCTTCCAGTCGCTTGATGATGTCGGCAATGTATTTGAAACCGGTGAGCACATCGAAATATTCCACATTGTATTTCCGGGCAATATCGGCCAGCAATTCGGAGGTTACAATGGTTTTGACGATGTATTCTTTACCGGTGAGTTTGCCGTTTTCCTGCCATTTTGTGAGCAGGTAGTAGATCAGCAGGCTGGCTGCCTGGTTGCCGTTCAGCAGGACGAAATCATTTCCCTTTCGTACGGCGATGCCCACGCGGTCAGCATCGGGATCGGTAGCCATCACCAGGTCGGCGCCAATGGTTTTTGCTTTGGCGATGGCCATTGCCAGCGCTGCCGGTTCTTCGGGATTTGGTGAGTGCACTGTCGGAAAATTACCGTCCACCATATTTTGTTCATCTACCCCGAACACCTGTTTAAAACCAAAGGCTTTGAGGGATTCGGGAACGAGTTTTACGCCTGTTCCGTGAATGGGCGTGTACACAATCTTAAAGTCTTTTTGACGCTTGATTATTTCCGGGGAAAGGGAAAGTGCCTTGATTTTGCCAAGGTAAATCGTATCCACCTCTTCACCGATACTTTCAATCAAAGACGCATCTCCGTTCATTTGAATCTCCGCAACGTCTTTGATCTTGTTCACCTCTGCAATGACGTTTTTATCGTGTGGGCTGATGAGTTGTCCGCCATCATCCCAATAAGCCTTGTAGCCGTTGTATTCTTTGGGGTTGTGCGATGCCGTGATGACAATGCCCCCCTGGCAGCCAAAATGCCGGATGGCAAATGAAAGCTCCGGAGTGGGGCGGAGGCTGTCGAACAGCAATACTTTGATGCCGTTGGCCGAAAAAACATCAGCAGTGATTTGGGCAAAGTAGGGGCTGTTGTTGCGGCAGTCGTACGCAATGGCAGTGGCTATTTGTTCAACATCCGGGAATTTGTTTTTGAGGTAGTTGGCAAATCCCTGGCTGGCAGCACCGACGGTGTATTTGTTCATTCGGTTGGAGCCCACACCCATGATGCCCCTCAGCCCGCCGGTACCAAATTCAAGGTCGCGGTAAAAAGACTCCACAAGCTCCTGCGGGTTGTTTTCCATCATTTCCCTGATGGCACTCTTTGTTTCGTTGTCGTAGTTGCCGTTGAGCCATTCGTTGGCTTTGGCCAGTACGGCCGGTTCGATTGTTGTGTTCATTTATTATTGGGTTAACAATTCATCAATTACTGTTTTTAAGCTGTCGCGCCAGTAAGGGATTGAAAGTTTGAAATCAATTTTAATTTTTTCTTTGCTCAGCACACTGTAAAACGGACGTGTGGCTTTGGTCGGGAAGTCTTTGGTCAGGATGGGTTTGACCTGACAATTCAGTCCGGCTTCTTCCATGATGGCTTTGGCAAAATCGTACCAGCTAATGGCGCCTTCGTTGCTGTAGTGATAAATTTCAAGAATAGTTTCTGACGAAACATTCTGTACCATTCTCAGCATCGCTTTGGCCAGATCGGCAGCAAAAGTGGGGGTTCCAATCTGGTCGAAGACCACGCCGAGCTCGTTTTTTTCTTCCCCCAGCCGCAGCATTGCTTTTACAAAGTTGTTCCCAAAAGCCGAACAAAGCCAGGAGGTGCGGACAATAATCGCACGGGATGTGTTTTCAAAAACAGCCTGTTCACCTTTCAGTTTACTCCACCCGTAAACCGAAGCCGGTGCAGTTGGGTCGGGCTCTGTGTAGGGGCGATACATTTTTCCGTCAAAAACATAGTCGGTGGAAATGTGTACGAGCAGGGCCTTGTTCTGCCCACACACTTTGGCCAGGTTTTCGACAGCCCTGAAGTTAACTTGCATGGCCAACCCCTGCTCATCTTCGGCCTTGTCAACGGAAGTGTAGGCGGCGCAGTTGAGGCAAATACTGATGTTCTCCGCAGCAACAAACTCTTCAACAGCAGCAAAGTCCAGCAGATCAAGTTCTTCAATGTCGGTGAAGATAAAACGGAATTCAGGAAACTCATTTTCCAGCTTCCTGATTTCGGAGCCTAATTGCCCGTTGCTTCCGGTGACCAGTACTTTTTTCATTGTTCACCTAACAGTTTTTCAAAATAGGCAATTGTTTTCACCAGGCCTTCTTCCAGTTTTACTTTCGGTTCCCAGTTCAGTTTCTCTCTTGCCAGCGAGATGTCGGGCTGGCGTTGCAGGGGGTCATCGGCAGGGAGGGGCTCAAATACAAGTTTGGATTTACTTCCTGTCAGGCGGATAATTCTTTCGGCCAGTTCGAGTATGGTAAATTCGTCGGGATTGCCAATGTTGACCGGACCTGTAAACGTGTCGTCGGTACCCATCATTTTTATCATTCCGTTCAGCAAATCATCAATGTACTGGAAACTTCTGGTTTGGGTTCCGTCACCGTAAATGCTGATGTCATTTCCGTTTAGTGCCTGGACGATAAAATTGGAGACCACGCGGCCATCGTTGGGGTGCATGCGCGGGCCGTAAGTGTTGAAGATACGGATGATTTTAATCTGCACATTGTTTTGTTTGTGGTAACTCATGAAGAGCGTTTCGCCCACGCGCTTGCCTTCATCGTAGCAGGAACGTTCGCCAATGGGGTTCACATGCCCCCAATAATCTTCGGTTTGCGGGTGTACCAGGGGGTCACCATAAACTTCACTTGTAGAGGCCTGCAGGACTTTGGCCTTGATGCGTTTTGCCAGCCCCAGCATGTTGATGGCGCCCATCACCGATGTTTTGACGGTTTTGATGGCGTTGTACTGGTAGTGAATGGGTGATGCCGGACAGGCCAGGTTGTAGATTTCGTCCACCTCGATAAAAAAAGGCATGGTTACATCGTGGCGTACAATTTCAAAATAGGGGTTGTCCAGCAAGTGAACGATGTTTCGTTTCCCGCCTGTGAAATAATTGTCCAGCGAGATTACTTCGTGGCCGTCGTTCAACAGCCTTTCGCAGAGGTGGGAGCCCACGAAGCCGGCACCGCCGGTTACCAGTATTCTTTTCATGTGTTTATAGTTGCCACGAATGCACGAATGCTGTTTTTCCTTTTTCAATCATGCCCGTGTGTGTTTATAATTCATGATTGTTTCATCTGTTTGCAATTTTTCCGTTAGCCGCACTTTTATAATTTTTTCGATAATTCTTGTTAACTAGCTTTTCTTACCGTTACAACTTGTCAAAAGTACGGGAAACAAAACAAAGGCTTTATTTCAAATATGCGATCAGGTGTTTCTTCATCATAATCGTTTTGTCCCGATTCCAAAGTAATCGTAACCAAGCTCTTTCATTTCTTCCACATCGTACACATTCCGTCCGTCGAAGATAACTTTATTTTTCAGCAGTCGTGCCATCACGGTAAAGTTAGGGAATTTAAATTCGGGCCATTCGGTAATCAGAAACAACGCATCGGCGTCGATCAAAGCTTCGTACTGGTCTTTTGCATATTCAATTTTGTCGCCCAGTACTTTCTTGGCTTCCTCCATGGCCACGGGGTCATAAGCTTTGATTTTTGCACCGGCTTCAAGCAGTTTGCGGATCACAACCAGCGAAGGGGCTTCACGCATGTCGTCGGTTTGCGGCTTGAAGGACAATCCCCAAATGGCAAAGGTTTTGCCCCGGAGGTCTTTGTCAAAATACTTCATTGCTTTGGCGATGAGTACAGATTTTTGCCGCTCGTTCACGTTTTCGACTGATTTGAGCACTTCCATGCTGTACCCGAAATCATCGGCAGATTTAATCAGTGCTTTCACGTCTTTCGGGAAACAGGAGCCACCGTAACCCGTTCCGGGGTAGATAAAATATTGCCCGATTCTGCTGTCCGAACCAATTCCCTTTCTGACCATGTTCACATCGGCACCCACTATCTCGCAAAGGTTGGCGATGTCGTTCATAAAACTGATTTTCGTGGCCAACATCGAATTGGCGGCGTATTTGGTCATTTCGGCTGAAACAATGTCCATGAAAATCACCGGGTGGCCATTCATGGTGAAAGGTTTGTACAGGCGGCTCATCAATTCTTCGGCTTTTTCAGAATCCACCCCGACGACGATACGGTCCGGTTTCAGAAAGTCGTTGACAGCGTCGCCTTCTTTGAGGAATTCGGGGTTCGAGGCCACGTCGAAAGGGATGTTGGTTCCCCGGTCATCCAGCGCCTTTTTCAAGGCAATCCGTACTTTTTCGGCTGTGCCGACCGGTACTGTACTTTTCGTTACCATTAAAACATAGCCGGTCATATTCTTGCCTACTTCCCCGGCTACCTGTAAAACGTATTTCAAATCGGCGCTTCCGTCTTCGCCGGGGGGCGTACCCACTGCACCGAAAACTACATTGACACCCGCCAGCGATTCGGAGAGTTTTGTGCTGAATTTCAGGCGGTTCTTTTCCACATTGCGCTGCACCATTTTTTCAAGGCCGGGCTCGTAGATGGGAATGATACCGTTTTTCAGGTTTTCAATTTTCTTTTCGTCAATATCCACGCAGGTAACTTCTATCCCTACTTCGGAAAAACAGGCGCCGGTAACCAGGCCAACATAACCAGTCCCGACAATTGTAATCTTCATATAAATATCTTTAGTTTTTGAGTTTTAAAGCCGCCAAAAGTAGTGCTTTTGCGTGGCTTGCACAAGCACCGGAAGATTAACGAATGTTAAAAACTTTTGGTGTGTTTTGCCGGTTTTATTTTAGCCACCTGTTGAGCCAGTCGAAGAAAACCCGCTGCCACAGTAGGGCATTTTGGGGTTGCAGTACCCAGTGGTTTTCGTCAGGAAAATAAAGGAACTCTGCCGGGACATCCCTCAAAACAGCGGCGTTAAAGGCCGTCATTCCCTGGGTAAACACCACGCGGTAGTCCTTTTCGCCGTGGATTATCAGAATTGGTGTGTCCCAATTTTGGACATATTTGTGTGGCGAGTGGGCATAAGTTTCCTGTGCCACTTTGTTGTCTTTTTCCCAGAACGGGCCGCCTTTGTCCCAGTTTTCGAACCACATTTCCTCCGTTTCGAGGTACATGGCTTCTTCGTTAAAAATGCCGTCGTGGGCAATAAAAGCCTTGAAGCGGCCCTCGTGGTTTCCGGCGAGGTAGAAGACGGCGTAACCGCCTGCACTGGCACCAACAGCCCCGAGTTTGTTTTCGTCGACAAAAGGTTCTTTGGCCATTTCGTCGATAGCCGTCAGGTAATCGCCCATGCTTTTTCCGTGGTAGTCGCCGCTGATTTGCTCCTGCCATGCCTGTCCGAAACCGGAAACCCCCCGGCGGTTGGGGGCAACAATAATGTAGCCGTTGGCCGCCATCAACTGGTAATTCCATCGGTAGTGGAAGTTCTGGCTGAGCGGGCCCTGGGGGCCGCCTTTGCAGTAAAGCAGGGTGGGGTATTTTTTATTGGGGTCGAAGTGCGGCGGATAAATGATGATGGTCAGCATGTCTTTTCCGTCTGCAGTTTTCATCCAGCGCTCTTCCACTTTCCCCATGGTAAGCTGCTCAAGCAGTTCTTTGTTTGTAAAAGTGATTTGTTTTGCACTTCCGTTTTTGATTTTAACGGCGTACAATTCTGTCGGCATCGACATGGAATTGCGTGTTGCGATTAACAGGTCGCCGGCCAGATCGATACTTCTGTAATCGTGCAGCCCTTCGGTGAGCTTGTCAATATTTCCTTTTTCAAGGTTGTAGCGGTATATCTGAAATGTCCCGTGCCAGTCGCTGGTAAAGTAGATGTGCTTGCTGTCGGGCGACCAGAGGAGGTTGCCTGCATTTTGGTCGAAGTCTTTGGTGGCGTCATATTTTTCGCCGGTTTGCAGGTTCATCACAAACAAGCGGTTTTGATCCGATTCGTATCCGTCCCTTTCCATACTTTCCCAGGCCATATATTTCCCATCCGGAGAAAAAACCGGTGCAACATCAAAGCCCATCATCCCCTCCGTAACATTTGTTGTTTCACCGGTTTCAAGATTGTAAAAGTAAATATCCGAATTGGTGGAAAGGGTGGCTGCTTTACCGGTGAGTTTTTTGCAGGTGTAAGCAATGGTTTTGCTGTCGGGCGTCCAGTTTACCTGTTCGATGCCACCAAAAGGACTGAGTGGCGACTGGAAGGGTTCTCCTTGAAGAATGTCTTTTTCGTCCCAGATTTTCGTGCCATCGTACTCGGTATAAAAAACGTGGCTGTAAGTGTTCACCCAATGATCCCAGTGGCGGTACATTAAATCGTCCATCAGTCTTCCCGAAGCTCTTGGCAAGCCTTCAAACAGGGTTTCAAATTTCTTTTCGATTGGAACTTCCTTTGTAAAAAGAATTTTTGTTTGGTCAGGTGCATATTTAAATCCGGTAATACCACCTTCAATATTGCTGATCTGATGTTGGCGTGTGCCATCCGGGTTGATTTCCCAAAGCTGGACACTTCCGCTAATGGAACTTAAATAAGCTATTTTTTTTCCGTCGGGTCGCCAAACGGCATTAAACTCACTTTTTGGTGAATAGGTCAGTTGCCTGAGGTTTTCGCCATCCACACCAATGCTGTACAACTCGCGGTTCCCTTTGTTTTGTTCGATGCTGTAATAGCTCACACCAAACAAAACCGTTTTGCCATCGGGTGATACCTGTTGGCCGCTTACGCGTCCGAAAGCCCAGAGCGCCTCGGGCGTCATTAAGTCGTTTTCTAATTGGATGTCGGGTTTTCCAATTGTTTCGGTGGCTGTCTGCTGAGCAACCAGATTTAAAGCTGCTGTCAGCAAAACAGCGAGAAACACAATTGATAGTTTTTTCATGATATATGATTTAAGGTTGGGGGAACAAAAGTAAAGAAAGTGGTAAAACTGTAAGGTTTAATTTACGATAAGCTTGAAAGAAGAAGGCCTGTCGGGGGGGGTGGGGTACGTTTTTAGTGTTTAAATTTTCATATATTTGCAGCCAATTCAGGTTTTTCAGAAGGCCAATCTAAAAAATACTGACGTGTTCTTATCGAAAACAGTTTATACTGAACTCATGATATACATATAACAAGAAAATAGTTCAAGAAATCATTCGTTATGAAAATTTTTTTTTACTCAACACTGTCTGCTTCTCAAAAAACAAATCGCAGAGAATCCGGAAACTTAGCTCGAACCCCTAAATACATCAGTACAGGGAAAGTACTGCTGGCTATAATGACTATGCTGTTATTTAGTTTTACTTCTCCGCTTCACGGCCAGACGGCCGATTTGCTGATGACTAAAACTGTGAGTGATGCTACTCCGAATGTTGGCGATACGATCGTCTTCACACTGCTGGCACACAACAGTGGCCCAAGTGATGCCACAGGCGTTTCAGTTACCGACACCATTCCCTCAGGATTTACCTGGGTAAGTGACAATAGTGGCGGCTCCTACAATACTACAACCTGGGTTTGGAATGTTGGCAACCTGGCCAATGGCGCTGACACCACCTTACAGATCAGTGTATCGGTCGATTCTACTGGTAATTACACCAATATAGCATCAGTTCTTGGCAACGAAACCGATCCAGACCTCACCAATAATGCGGATACGGTTAAGGCAAGACCACCTTCGGCTTTTGACTGTGACTGGCGCAATTTGTACGAAGTGCAGTACAATCAATTGTATGCAATGGATGTAATTAACAATAATTTTGATCCAATCGGTCAACCTGCAAGTGGTAATTTTAACGGTTTGGGTTATAACGTAAATGACGGATTAATCTATGGTTTTGGGACATCTGGTGATTTGACTAATTGGTTGATATCAATTGACACGAACGGAGTTTATGAAAAACTGGACAGTCTTGATTTTAAATCTTCTTCAGCAGATACAGACACAACCAACCATCTCTGGGGACTTGTAAGTTCCACATATAAAATAAATAGGATAGATTTATCGCCCCCATACTCGGTTGTTACTTACACTCCCGTAGGTGGTAACCCGACTGGTTTTCCGTGGGACATTGTTTACATTCCATCGGCAACTACGGATATTTTTTATGGGCTGAGTAAGACCAGTGCTACGACGGCAAATTTATATACATTCGAGATAACAGGTGCGTCTTCCTATACTTATTCAATTAAAGTAGTAAGCGGTTTTACTGGTTCGACCGCTACAATATTTGGAGCTGGATGGACCGATACTTACGATAATTTATATTTTGGACACAATTCATCAGGAAATATTTATCGAATTCATGATTATACAGGACCATCACCCTGGGCGGAACAATTAATGACGGTTTCTTCTACTGCTAAAAATGACGGGGCCAGCTGCCGTGATTCTTATCCGCCATTTATTACGGCAGACCTTGCTGTTGTGAAAACTGTTGACAATGCCACCCCTTACATAGGAGATACTGTAATATTTACAATAACAGTTACGAATAACGGGCCGGATGATGATAATGGTATTTATGTGCAGGATACAATTCCCGCAGGCTATACCTGGGTTTCGGACGATGGTGGTGGCGATTACGACCATACTACCTGGACATGGACCATCGGTAATTTAGTAAATGGTGCAAGCGTTACATTGAATATTAATGCAAAAGTAAACACCTTTGGTGATACGATGAACATAGCAACGGTATTTGGTAACGAGTTTGATCCGGTTGACAACAACACCGACAGCATTGCGACCGTTCCCGTACCTGTAACCGATTTGGTGATGGGCAAAACGGTGAGCGATGCCACGCCCAATGTTGGCGACACGGTAGTGTTCACCCTGCTGGCGCACAACAATGGCCCGAGCGACGCCACGGGCGTAACGCTCAGCGACACCATCCCCACGGGCTACACCTACGTATCGGACAACAGCGGCGGGAGCTACAGCACCAGCACCTGGACATGGACGGTGGGCAGCCTCGCCAACGGTGCCGACACCACTTTGCAGATCAGCGTATCGGTGGGCGCTTCGGGTGAGTACAACAACATCTCCGTAGTTGATGGCAACGAGTTCGACCCCGACACCACCAACAACACCGACAGCATTGCGACCGTTCCCGTACCTGTAACCGATTTGGTGATGGGCAAAACGGTGAGCGATGCCACGCCCAATGTTGGCGACACGGTAGTGTTCACCCTGCTGGCGCACAACAAC
>JAKIVD010000026.1 GCA_021647205.1 Bacteroidales bacterium
TTTTATTTTTTAAATGCATCAACAAAGTTAAAACCACAATTCTATATATTGCACTATATCAAGCTTCCAACTGAAAGGAGGATTAGTTCAACAATGTATATAGTTTATGGCGGATGAAGTGCTAAATATGAGTGATTTAACAATAAATAAACATCGGTGTAAGTTGAAAGATTTGTGTTTCAAAACCGCCACAAAACCATATACTTAACGTTATAGCCAATTTAATCTCCCGTGCAAATATAATATATAAAATATGAGATACTATTTATTTAATTTAATTGTAGTTATAATCATTGTCAATCTCTTTTCATATAACATAAACACAAAGAGAAATACTCAAAGAGCAGATAATTCAATAATCTCAACCCATGTTCAAACTAAACCCGATACCCTGTCAGCGCGACAATATAGTGAGGCACCAAAATTTTCATTAAATCTTGGGGAAGAATTGTTCTTAGTGGCTAATCAAGATAGTTTTAGATTTAAACTTGGATTAAAAAAACTTTCAAATGATACGATTTTTTGCAAATTCTTAATGTATTCAAACGATTCATTGATATTCAGCAATCTTGATACAGTTATTAGGGTTAAAAAAACATCAAGTAGTCATGAGGGTAAATATGGATTTTCATGTCGAGGCTTATTATATAAAAAAGTTACATCTATTGAAAAAATAAGACTAGTAATAGCTAAGGAGAATGTAAAGTGTGTTGGGTATAATTTAGGTATTATGGAAGATGATAGCCCATTTTATCCATGGAATAGAATTAAAATTCCCGTTTTTTTTATTCCTGATGTAGAGGAACCGTATAAAGAGTATTTACATAATTCGTTAAAAGAATTTCGTTTTGCTAAATACCAACTGAATAAATTACCTTCTGATAAACTGTTCATCAAAAACTATAACAATAAAAAAAATCAGTTTTTGGATTTAATACAATATTTGGAGAGCAATACAACTGCATATAATTATATTAATGATACATCATTGTTGGACGAAGCATTATATTATGGATTGGATAGTATTTCCAATCTATTGATTAAAAAGGGACTCTATCATAGGAAATTGGTTTCGTCCAACACTATTCAAAAAGTTCATATTGATTCAATAAATCTACTAAATGCCCTTGTTAAATTCGATTCCAAAGGTCAGCTAGTTAGTAAAAGATTTGAAAATATCTCATTCAACCAGAATGCTAATCGAAATTATATTTCCCCGATAGGATATGTGCAATTTTCAACATTAAAAAACGGGCTCATTGAATTTGACAATAAAATTCTCAGTATAATGGTTGACAATGGATTTGAGAACATCGGTTATCTTCTTACAGTTTGGCACAAGGAAGGGGATTATTATTACCTGGATAATATCTTGAGAAAAGTATTTCATGTTGGGATAGGCGGTATTCACATTGAAAAAATATTAAAAATGGATGACACCAATTATATGATTACAGGAACCACATCGGGTGGTGACGGTGGCCAAACTTGGGGTAGTTTCTGGATAGGACTTTATTCCATTCCTGATTCTCTTAAAATAATTTATGAAATAGAACGATTTGGTGAAGAACTATCTAATGATGAATTTAGGGATGAATACATAGACCATAAAATAGTAATTAATGACAGCTTGATATATTTGAGAAAAGGGGTTAAGTTTTATAAAGACAATAGCGAAACTGATAGTATCATTTTGCAAGATACGATTAGATACTTGGATTTAATTAATAGCAACAAATAAAACTGGCTATAACAGCAAATCATGCCCCATAGCCGGTTAGTACACTTTAAGAAAAATGAGAAGTAAAATTAACATACGAGTAATCAACAGAAACCCTGCAACAAAACGGCTACGGGGCATATTTGCAAACCGTTAGCACCAATTTTAGGACGACACAACGATATAAGAATTTAAAAAATATAATAATTGAAAGTTGAAAGAATAAAAAACAGAATCTATTATAATATTGGAACAATAATAATTCTAATGGGTTTTGCATATGTTTTCCTTAAGCCGGGAACAAAAGGGGAATTAAGTGAATATTTATTGTTGATTTTTCTTACAGGAACTGGATTTTGTGCAGCAGCAAGAGCATTTTATTTTGACAGATATTTGAGAATCATTAGAAAAAAACCAATCGTTGACCTTTGGTTATTTTTAAATAACACGAAGTTTGAATGGTTAATGTTTACTTACTTTTACATAAGACCTGTATTTGGACAAAAGAAAAATCAAAATCTTGAAAAGACAAGAATGAAAATTAATATTTATGCAATCTGTGCTTATTTCTTGTTGACTGGACTAATTATAACAATGATAACAAACAGAAATTAAGATGACAATATTTATTTTTATACTTGTGTCCACCTTAATATTTCTGATAATTGTCATTACTATTTCCAAAATGCAATTGAATAAGTCAAGGAAATTCCTTTCACTACTAACGAATTATTCATTCGAAAAAATACCTGTAAGATTTTTGCAATCTTCAGTTGGTAAAGGAAGTATAGTAACAGGACTACCTATAAAAACAGAAATGTACTTTTCCAAAAACTTAATTCTTATCACTCCAAAAGAAAAAGGACTATTTAATGGACTGTTCAATTTTTATTTGCCAGTTGTTTTCATTAGAGATTTTGAAGAATTAAATAAAATCACAGGAATCAGCAACATTATAAAACCAGAAAAAGTGAGTCTTTCAGCATGGAATTCAATTATTCTAAAATATGAAAGACCTTTATTGTTTAATGTTAAATACAGCATTCAAATAAATTTAATAAACAAAAATGACATTGAAAAAATAAGTGAAATAAAAAACTGGTGCTAACACGCAATATAAAAAATTGGGCAGAAAGTAGTAAATATGAATATTTTAACATCAAATAAACGATGTCGCAAATTGAAAAACTGGCGTTTCAAAACGCCCAACTTTTCATATTGCCACCGTTAGGCACAATTGCCACCGTGGGCGCCACGCTGCGGGGCCCCACAGGTAAGAAAAACAATAATTCTACCAAGCCTCTTGAGGGGGTTGGCTTTTATCAGGAAACCCAGGTGCTGCAAATCCAATTTCTGTTTTGTGGGCTGCCCGTTGGTTTGGTGAAGTCGGTAAGGATAATGCCTTTTGATTTTCGTCGGCTAAGCTGTACTTCTTAAACCAAATTTGTGGCACGCGCTTGCAGTGAAACCCCTCCTGCCAAAATCAGGCTTCTCAAAAGGCCTTCCATTACCTCTTTATTGGGTTGCCCTTTTAGGGGGAAGCATCCATCCGGCGGGCAGCGCGGTCGGCCTTGGGTTGCGCAGCGGTTTGACTTTTTCTCAATGGGTTGGGTTGCTCTTCTGCTCGGTGGGCAACTTTTTTAGTAACGGCAAGGATAACGCTTTTTGATTTTCGTCCGCTGAGCAGTGGTTCTTACTCAAACTTGTGGCACGCGCTTGTAGTGAAGCCCCTCGTACAAAAAACCCGGCTTGTCAAAAAGGCGTTCCATTGCCGTTTGGGGATTGCGCCTTTGGTGGACAACCTGTGCCTAACATAAGCTAAAGCTGCATACCGCAAATTATTGTAAAACAGGAAAATTATTCGATAAAATGGAATACATTTGTAAGCAGAAATATTTTTAGTTTAAACGCGGCACGCACTTTAGCTCTGCCGTTAGCGTGCATTAAAAACAACTGAATAGGATTATAGAATAAAAAAATCAAATTATTTACAAACATAGGATAGCACGATTTTTGGAGGAGGGTGAAATTGAAAAAAAACTTTGTATTTTTCATGATTGTGTAAATTTAGATTAAACAATAAATGGCTTTACCTTCAGCAGTTAACTGCTCGATTATTTAACCTAAGGCGGGTGGCGCCCTTTCGCGTGCTGGTGGGTAGTCTCTCTTTCTCTACAGCGACAAGGGGTTTAGCGTAAGTGTTTGGTAGTGTTTTAATTTTTGCTCGAAATGTTGGGATAAAGGTAGGGATTTTTATTTGAAATGCAAAAAAGATTCGTAGCATTAATCTCCGTTTTGAATTTTGGAATTTACGCCTTCAGATTGTTACTTACAGATTACGATTTAAGGATACAGGTCATCCGACACCAGATATCACACATCCGTTTCCCGGCCATAACAATCGGGCCATCAAACAATCACACCCGCCGCCACCTCACTCAAACGTCAAATCCAACTGGTTGTACCACTTCAGGGATTCGTCCTGCTGGCGGATTAGTTTGTTGTTGTCGAGCAGCCAGCGGATGACCGCGATGATTTTGTCTTCTTCAAAACCTCTGGTCCCCGAGACCAGATCGTACAAATGCTTAGGCCCCGGTTTAAGCTGCGCTTGAACAGCCCTTTCTATTGATTCAAATTCGAGTTCGTTGAGTTCAACTTTGTTTTTTTCCAGGCAAACATCGCAGATGCCGCACCTTTTCGCCTTGCTTTGCCCGAAGTATTTTAGCAGTTGCTGTGAGCGGCACTGTATGGAATTACTCAAAAAATTCAGCAGGTTTTGCAGCCGCCGTTCCGATGCCTTTTTCAGGTTCTGGTAATTCTCCTTCGACAGTTGAATGTTTTTTACACTGAGCCTTTCAACGGCGTACACAAGTTGCGGTTTTGTGCGGATGGGCACGTACTTCAGCATGTTTGTTTTGCTTAAGTAAGCCAGCTTTTTCACCACTTCATCCCGTTCCATTTCAGCCCTTTTGGCAAGTTGTGTTTCGTTAATGTTAATGTAATCGGTAAAAACGCCGCCGTAGGAACGGAGTATTTCTTTCAGAAGCCGGTCGCTGCCAGGATGCTCAACCATGTAACGGTAAAGGGTTTCTTTTTTGTGCGGGATGAACAATTTCGAGAATTGACCGGCCGATTCAATATAATAAAGAAATCCTTCCCGTTCAAGGAACTTTATCGCATTGTAAGTTTCGAGAATGTTGAAACCGTATTGTTTGGCAAAATGGGCAATGGCAAAATCGTAACCTGTGTCTTTGCCGGTTCCTTCAGGTATTTGCAGGTAGTTGCCGAGGGTGTTGTAAACTTTCCGGATGGTATCGGGGCTTGGAAAAGATTCTGCCAGCCGTTTCCTGGCATTTACAATGTCGGTGTTGTTGACCAGCAAACCCGCAGCTGCGGGTTTGCCGTCGCGCCCTGCGCGCCCTGCTTCCTGAAAATAGGATTCGATGCAATCGGGAAGATCATAATGGATTACCTGCCGCACATCCGCCTTGTCGATACCCATGCCAAAGGCGTTGGTGGCCACAATGACGCGCGTCGTACCGATGGTCCATTCTTTTTGTCTTTTGTCGCGGGTACGTGCGTCCAGCCCGGCATGGTAAAAACCGGCACTGATTTGGTTTTTGTCGAGTATCTCGGCCAACTCGCGTGTTTTTCTCCGGTTTCTGACGTAAACGATGGCCGGCCCCCGCTCAACCTGCAACAGGCGGAGTAGCCTGCCGGCTTTGTCATTTTCTTTATAAACATTGTATGAAAGGTTCTTTCTTTCAAAACCTGATTTGAAAAGGTTGGGTTTTTTAAAGCCCAGCTTGTCCATAATGTCTGTTGCTACTTCCGGCGTTGCCGTTGCGGTAAGGGCAAGAACAGGCACGCCGGGGAGCAATTCCCTGATTTTTGCAATGCGCAAATAGGGTGGCCTGAAATCGTAGCCCCACTGGGAGATGCAATGGGCTTCGTCAACCGTTATCAGGTTGACCTTCAGTCGTGCAACGACAAAAAGAAAGGCTTCGTTTTCGAGGCGCTCCGGAGAAATATAAAGAAACTTGGTCTTTCCCGTCAGGCAGTTTGAATAAACCGATTCCATTTGGTCACGGTGCATGCCGGTATGAATTGCTCCGGCTGCAATGCCCAGCTTTTTCAGGTTGTTCACCTGGTCTTTCATCAGCGCGATGAGTGGACTGATGACCAAGCAGGTTCCTTCCTGCATGAGTGCCGGAACCTGAAAGCAGATTGATTTCCCACCACCGGTTGGAAGCAGGGCAAGTGCATCTTCCTTCCTGAGAACGGCATCAATAATCTCCTCCTGTACCGGCCTGAAAGCCGTGTGTCCCCAATATTGTGTCAGTATTTTTCTTGCTTCAGAGCTCAATGGGTTAAAAAGTTGAAAGTTAAAAGTTAAAAGTTAAAAGTTGAAAGTTGAAAGTTGAAAGTTGAAAGTTAAAAGTTTCTGTTTCCTGCTTCCCGAAAATACGCATTTTCGCAATCCCCGGCTAAATTAGTTTTATTTTTATTGCCGGTTTCAGGCAACCTGTATTGTGCCTGACTGTCTAAAAATTTAATTGAAGGCCTTTGATGTTATCGGACGACCAGATCATAGAAGGGTGTAAAAAAGGTAAGCGCCATGCATACAGTGCATTGTATAAAAAATACGCTGCGGTGCTGTTAGCCGTCTGCTACCGGTACACCAAGTCGCGAATGGAGGCTGAAGATGTGCTCCAGGAAGGCTTTGTGAAGGTTTTCCAGAAAATCGGTTCTTTCGAAAGCAGGGGCTCCTTCGAGGGCTGGCTGAAAAGGGTCATGGTCAATACGGCCATCAATCAATACAAAGCAAAGCAGAGACAGAAAACGCTGGATATTGATTTAAACAGCAAAGAGATAGTACAAAAACATGAAAATGATAACGAAGCCATTGAGCTTGAGGAAATCATACCACAGGCAGAACTGATGAAGTTGTTACAGCAACTTCCCGACGGTTACCGGATGGTGTTCAATATGTACGCCATCGAAGGGCTTCAACACAATGAGATTTCGGAAGAACTCAATATTTCGGTCAGCACTTCCAAAACGCAACTCTTTAAGGCGCGGCGCTGGCTGCGACAAAAAATAGAAGAACGACAACAAAAACTCGTACATCTTTAAGACAATTGACAATGAAAAATTACAGAAAGATCGATGATCTTTTCCGCGAGGGCGCATCCGGTTTTGAGATGACACCCTCAGATGGTCTTTGGACAGACATCGAAGCCAGGCATTTTGGCCGAAAGGGCAGCAACAGAAAGCTTATTTATTTCTGGTCGGTTGCCGCCTTACTGCTATTGTTTGCCGGCTTGTCGGGCTGGTTTGCCCTTGACCTGGGAACAGGGGAAAAGACAAGCCGCTCACAACAAATTGTTGAAGATGTTGGCACGGTTCAGCAGTCTGAAGAAGAAAAAACGACAGTAGCAATTACCGGAACTGAGGAAACGCTGGAGCACATTTCAGTTGAAGAACCTGCCGCCTCCAACAATGAAACTGCTGTTGAGGTGATTGTTGCTGATCAGGAAGCTACTGCGCAAAATGTGCTTGAAGAAGAATTGCCCACGGAAATGAATACGTCGTTATCCTTTGCCGTGGAAGAAACCCTGATTTTGGAAAACCTCCCCTTCAGGGGTATTGAAGAAATAGCCGGCATGTCGCCCGAAACCATTGATCCGCGCAGCGTAAAAGGCATGGAAGAATACCTGAAGAAAAGAAACAACATTCATTTTTATACGGGAGTGGGTGCCACCGGAGCCATGGCCTATTATCCGTCCACCACTGACCAGTTTACCTGGTCGGCCGACCTTGCCCTTGGGCTGAAAGTTCACCGCTTTTATTTTGAATCGGGCGTGGGTTACCAGGAGATGCAAGAGCGGGGGATTTACCAAATCGATTTCAGAAGCCGCGACAGCATCGGCTATTTTAACGAAGTAGTCTCCTTTGAAATCGATCCCCAAAACCCGGATCAGATTACCTACAAAACAAAGAAAACAACGGTTTACGACAGCGTGGATCATTACATCCACTCCACCCCGCTTTTTAAATATTCCTACCTCAATATTCCGTTAAAAGTCGGCTACCGATTTCTCAATAAAGAACGTTTCTCGGTCTCGGCAGAGGCCGGGATGATTTTCAGCAAAATGCTGAGCAAGCAGATTCCCGAGGTCAGCCTGAACAACCCGGAATATGAACTGATTGCAATTACGCGGCAGACACCCGAACGTGTTGACCTGAACTTGCAGTGGCAGTTGTCGCTGCGACTGAACTACCGTTTTGAAAAAAACATGTCGGTAGCTGTCCAGCCTGTTTTCACCAAATACATCAACTCCATTTACGACACCAAAGCCGGCTACCCGGATGTAAAACCGTATGCCATGGGCCTGCGTTTCGGACTTTATTTTGATTTTTAATTTTGTTGCCATGAAAAGAAAATTGTTTGCCTTTTCCATATTGGTTCTCACCTTCCTCCTGCTTCATCCTCAACTGCTCCGCGGAGATGAAGACTGGATCTATTTTGACGGTTTTGTTACCGACATCGACAATGGTTCACCGCTTGTTGAGCATCCCGTATTCCTGAGTGGTGAGGATTCTGTCCTTTTCAGTATGACCTTCACCGATGATGCGGGCTATTACCTGGATTCTTTGTTTGTGGAAGACTCGGATATCGAAAATGTATTGGTGTCCTCATTCGACTGTAACGGGCTTGAACATTTCTATTTTTATGAAGAACCGGAATCGGAAAACCGTTACGATTTTGAATTGTGTGCCGGGATAACGGAATGCCAGGCTTTTTATTTTTACGAAGAAGACGAAGAAAATAATTTGCTCCTTTACTTTTTCGACTATTCTGAAGGGGATATTGACCAATGGACCTGGTATTTTGGCGATGGCACTTCTTCGACGGAACAAAACCCGTCGCACCTTTACAATGCCGGCGGAGTTTATGAGGTTTGCCTGATTGTTGAAAATACGGGGGACAGTTGTTACAGTGAATTCTGTTTGGATGTGCTTGTTGGTGAGGGCGACTGCGAAGCCGGTTTTGAATGGGAACCTTCTGAAGAAAACCCGTTGGAAATTAACTTTACTGATAAGTCGTCGGGAAATATTTTCTTCTGGCAATGGGATTTTGGCGACAGCACATATTCTGATCTGCAATCACCTGTTCACGAATATGCAGCACCGGGTCAGTACATGGTTTTTTTATTTGTGAGCGACTCCGGTGGTTACTGTGTCAGCCAGACGATGGAAATGATCCAGGTTGATATGGACACAACAGGATGTGAGGCAGCCTTCAGTTATACACTCGACACCTTGAACAACACCCCCTTTGTCTATCTTTTTGAAGATCTGTCAGAAGGAAATATCAACAACTGGTTTTGGGAATTTGGCGACAACCAGGTTTCTACTGAAAAAAGCCCACAGCATATATACGAAGAGGGCGGTACTTACGAAGTATGCCTGAAAATTTCTGCTTCGCCGAATGGCGGGGGCTGCGAAAGTGAGCTTTGCCAGACTATCGAAACCCCTTCCTATTTTAATTTTGGCGGGCAGGTGTTTGTTGATGGGTTTACCATCAACATCGACAGTGCAGATAAAGCCAATATTGCCATGGCCTACTTGTACCGGAGGATGAATAACCAGTGGTGGTTCATGGATTCGCGTGAGTTTTGGAAATATGGCTACTATTGGTTTAGCCAAAAACCCGAAGGCGAATACCTCATCCGAACCGACTTGCTGGAGGGCTCGCTTGATTACGGAAATTATGCCCCTGCCTATTTTGAAGCGGCTGTCAACTGGACTGCCGCCAAAACTTTTTTCCTGTTGAACGGGGAAGAATTTTCGGTGAACATCGAGCTCGAGAAGCTGGCACCATTGCAAGCGGGTATTGCGTCATTGTCGGGATACCTGCTTGAGGGCTGGACCTGTGGTAGCGGTGTACAGCTACAGCACCAATTGATTGAACTGTTCAATGCGGAGAATAAGGTTGTTGCATTTACCTACACCGACGAATACGGGAATTTTAGTTTTAACGGCCTTGCTTTTGACAACTACAGGCTGAGGGCCGAACTTACCGGAAAGACCGTCACTTTTGTTGACCTGAGTCCCGATGCCGGTAACCCCAATATTTCAGAAATCGAACTGATTGTTGATTGCAACAGTTTTGTTGGGGTGGAGGAGTATTTTGTAGAAAATAACTTTGTCCTGGAATCAGTTTACCCCCTTCCGGCCACCGATTTTATTACACTGCGGATGGTCTCAAAAATAAGTACAGGAGCAAACCTCTTTATTTATAACCTGAACGGGCAAAAGGTTTTTGAAGAAAGTTATAGCCTGGGCCGGGGAAAGCAGGAGTTTCACATTCCCGTAAAAGCATTAAACCAGGGACTTTATTTGTTGAAGCTGGTTTCGGTAGATGGAAAAAATACCATCAGCAGGAAAATTTTAATCAACCGTTGATTATTTCAGGCAACCATTCTTTTTTTGCCTGTCTTGATAAAAGAACAAGAAAGCGAAAAGGGCATAATCAAATGTCTAATTTAAATTATTAACAACATGAGAAATCTTATTTTTAGCTTGATGCTAAGTGTTTTTAGTCTGGTTGCCTTTAGCCAGACGTATGAAGTGTCTGTGAGCGGTGAAGTAACCGACATGTCGGGTGAGCCGGTAGAAGGACAGGCCGTTGACATTATGACCGACAGTACGGGAGGCGATTTTTATTACTTCAACACTGTTTTTACCGATGATGACGGACATTACGAGGATGAGTTTGACGTACCTGATGGCGACAGCGGAACTCTCACCGTTTCGACGATGAGCTGCGGTTCGTACCTTTCGGAGTCTGATGAGTTTTCGGAAGAAAATGACGAACTCGAATTCAACTTTGTGGTTTGTACTGACATGGGCGGCGACTGCGAGGCCATGTTCTCCCATCATACTACACCAAACGATTTTATGACCGTCATATTTACGGATATGTCCATCGGAAACCCCACAGAATGGGACTGGGACTTTGGTGACGGGGAATCTTCCGACGAGCAAAACCCAACGCACACTTACGGCGAAGAAGGCATGTATTATGTCAGCCTCTCCATCGAAAGCGACAGTGGCGATTGCGAAAGCGAAATAGAAATGATGATCATGGTGGGTTACGACAGTATTTACGAATGCGATGCCTGGTTCTTTTATTATCCGGGGGATCTTCCCCTTTCGTTGCAGTTTATGGATGAATCCTGGGGTGATCCCACAAGCTGGGCCTGGGATTTTGGCGACGGAAATACCTCCGACGAAGAAAACCCATTACATATTTACGCCGCAGAAGGTGAGTACCTTGTAACACTTACCATCAACAGCGATAGCTGCACAAGCACCTACCAGGAAATGGTCTGGGCCGACTCATCCGGCTTCCCCGGCGATTGTGAAGCCATGTATTTTTACTATCCGGTTTGCGACAGCGGCAACGACCGGGATGGTGATCTAAAATATCAGTTTATTGATATTTCTTATGGCGAGCCTGATGCCTGGGCCTGGGATTTTGGTGATGGCGAAACCTCTGACGAGCAAAACCCCATCCACGAATTTGAGGAAGAAGGCGAATACGAAGTTTGCCTCACTATTTCCAATGTCAACGATTCCTGCGAAAGTACCTATTGCGATATGGTCTACGTTTCTCACGATACCATCGGCGATTGCACCGGCTGGTTCGATTATGATGAAGGAGACAGCCTGACTGTTGAGTTTGAAGGCTTCCTGATGAATTCGATGAATGCAACCTTTAGCTGGGAATTTGGAGACAGCACAACGGGTTCCGGTCAAACTGTTTTGCATACTTATGCACAGGATGGCATTTACACCGTAACAATGTTTGCCGTTGATTCGGCCATGGGATGCGATATTGAATACACCCAAATGGTTTGGGTTGGCGACAGCATAACTTTTACCGTTTACGGTAATGTGTTCCTCGACGACAGCATGAGCGCCGATGTAGCCGATGTTTACCTGATGACGTTTGATACCATCGGTAATGACCTGATTGATGTTGCCACAACTTCGGTTGATTCCAACGGATATTATCAATTTGACAATGTGGGCCTGGAGAACTGTATCTATTTTGTTCAGGCCGAGCTCACCGATGGCTCTGACCATTATGGTGATTATGTGCCAACTTACCATGTTGACGCTTTGACATGGGAAGATTCCTGGCCGGTATTTCCTTTCCCCATGGGATGGAGTTACGATATATACCTGCAACCCTCACAAGGAATTAATGCGGGCGACGGAAGCATTGCAGGAACTGTAAGCGGGGAAGCTAAGCGGGAGTTGATGCCAAACGTGGAAATTTTACTCCTCAATCAGGACAACACACCCATCAGCTATCTGCGCACCGATGAAAACGGTGAGTTTGCTTTCCCTGAACTGGAATTCGGTACTTACATTGTTTATACGGAGATTGTGGGAATCAAAACTACCCCTGTTACTGTTGTCCTGGGCGAAAGCAACCCGGATGCACAGCTAGATATTGTGGTGGCCAATGGCGAAGCGCTGCTCGGCCTCGGGGAAGTTTCCTCGAAATATATCGACGAAGTAAGCGCTGTTTACCCCAATCCCGTGACTGCAAATACCGCTGTTGAAGTGGGGATGAAAGAAACCGGCGATGTTCAACTGAGTGTGCTGAACCAATTCGGACAGCTTGTTTTTGCATTAGAAAAACAATTGACCTCAGGTAGTAACAGAATTGAACTGAAAACACAATCACTTTCTCCGGGACTGTACATTGTGCGCATAAAAGCGAATGATGGAGTTGCCACAGTCCGTAAGTTTGTGAAATTACGATAACCCTTTTCTGGTTGTTCTGAAAATGCCCTTCCGCCTTGTGTGGAGGGGCTTTTCTTTTTTAGGCCTCATGCGGGTTATTACAAATACCTGTTCTCCCCGTGGGTGATTAGTTTAACAGCTTGTTTCAGCAGGCCAACTTTCAATTGTTTAAACTTGCCGATTACTTCCCCGTCCAGTTGCAACAGCCGAGGCCGGTCAAATTCTATTTCCGCTTTGTCGGTACTGAACACTTTTCCGCTCTGGCTGTTGTGGAACCTTTCATCAAATTTTGACAAGCCGGCTTTAATCAGTGATGTCAGGTCTATTTTCTCAACAATTACTATCTCGAACTTCCCATCCATGGGGTTGCCCGTCAACGTCAGCGGCACACCGGTTCCATACTTTCTGGAGTTGCATATCCCCAGCATCAGCCCTTTTTCCCGGCGCACCTTGCCGTCAATCCTGATGGTCATCCCGAACGGCTCGAGCCGCTTTAACTCGTCGATAAAATATTTGGCATAAGTTGCCATGCCCCTGTTTTTATCTTTGGAGTAGGCATGCACAATTCGGGCATTTATTCCCACGTCGCCAATGTGCATGGTATAATGTTCATCGTTCACCACTACCATGTCAAGGCCTGCAACAAGTTCCGACATAATCAGGTCTTTCAAAGCCTCGATGGGGCGGGGGTTGACAAACAGCTCAGCAGCCATGCCATTGGCCGAACCGAGGGGGATAATTCCCATCGGGTAGCCGGTATTGAGCAAAGTAATTGCCGTAAACAAGGTCGTTCCGTCGCCCCCGGCCGCGGCCACCTTATCAGGATGAAATTCCTGAAGGGCCAGGAGCAATGCCTGCTCGTCTTTATGTCCGGTGGTTTTAAAAAACCGGGCTTCGATGCCGTATTTGCTGCAAAGTTTTTTCGCCTCAAGTAAAAAAGGCCCTTTGTTGACGCCTCCGGAAACAGGGTTTACTACGAAAAGGAGTTTCATTGAAAGGGTTTTAATGAACACATGTTAGCAGTTTGTCATTTTTGAAAGCCGGGCCTAAAATACCTTAGTCGCCGACTTCGCCATTATCCGACATCATTATTGCCAGGCTGCGCGTGCCTGCAAATTGTGCCATAATAATAATAGCAATGGATGCAATGGGCACAGCCAGTATCATCCCGAGAACCCCCCAGATATTTCCCCAGAAAGCAAGGGCAAGCAAAACGGTAATCGGGCTGATATTAAGTGTTTTGCCCATCAGCTTGGGCTGGATAAAATTACCAAGGACCAGTTGGATGGCCACAAGCACACCGAAAACATATACAAAGTGCATCAGGTCGCCAAACTGAAAAACTGAAAGGACAGCCGGCAGCAGGGAGGAAATAAACGGGCCGATATAGGGTATAAAATTCAGGATGAAAATGAGAAAAGCCCACAACACGGGAAAGTCAACGCCCAATATTAACAAAGCGACATAACTGATTGCAGCGGTAATAAAACTTATCAAGATCATGGAGCCCAAAAATGCCCTTACGGCTTTGTCAATTTTAGAGATCAGCTTGTCGAAGCGTTTGAATTTCTCATCTTTTTCCGGAAACAGTTTCAATTGCTTAACCCTGACGGCGGCTTCTTCGAGCAGCATAAAAATGACATAGATGAGAATAATCGAAAAATTGGCCATGAATGTGGACAATGCATTGATTACATCTGTGGCCATCGCCGCAAGGTTTAATTTCGAGAAAGCGCTTTTCAGGTATTCCATCAACCTGGGATCGTTTATCCTGTGGCTCAGACTACCCATCAGGCCTTCCATTTTCTCTTTGTAAGCAGGGCCCTGCTCACTGATTTGTTCAACGTTGAGGCTGACAACCTCAAAAATAGTTACAACAACCAATGTGATAATAAGAAAAGACGACAGCCCCCTCAACAACCTTGGCATGGATTTCCCGCGGATGGTGATTTTTCCCAACCTTCGGTTTAAATCGTGAATTATATACCATGCCAGCAGGGCAATGACCAGCGGTTTAAATATCACGTCAAAATAAATAAGGCCGACAGTGGAAAGTGCAGTTATCCCAAATGCATAAAAAACATTGGGCAACATGGATTTACCGGTATCTGTTTTTGTTTTCATAGGCGTGGATTATTGTACTTTAGTTTTGCGGAGCAGTTGTTCCAAATGTACAATTTCTTTTTCTACTTCGTCATCATCTCCAAAATAAACTGCCGAAGGCATTGCTTTTTTCAGGGATTCCCATTGTTTCTTTTGCCGCATGGAGCGGAAAGGTTTGGTTTGCCTGATAAATACATTTGCTATTCTCCCCGGAAATTCAAGTGCTACACCGGTATAGATTTCCATATCACGTTGGCTGTCATCACCAATCAAAACAAGTAATTTGTTTTCTGATTGCCCAAGAATAAACCGAATATGTTTCAGCTTGAAATCCCTGCCTTTTTTCGGCCGAACCAATTGCGTGAGCCTCAAATAGGGGGTAAGCAGCAGTATTCCTTTCGGGAGGGCATGGTGTTCGATAAAGGAGTTTAAGAGTCCAAACAGGTTGCTTTCGCTTTTGGAAATATAAAATACGCGGCAATTTCGGGTTTCGAATTCATTCAGCAGCTTCAGGGTAAACGGTATTGATTTTCTTTTCTGTGGCGAAGTCAGAGAAAGCGTGCCAATCCGTTTAAAAAACTTTGCCGTATAAGAAACCAGGATGGTATCGTCAATATCGGAAATCACATCAAAAGGGCCTGTGGTGGTTTTGAAAATGACAGGGTAGTCTTGTAAGATTCTCAGTGCTTGTCCGGTTTCCCCGGATTCGATGACCGGTTTTTCTTCTATCGGAAAACCAACGGCAACAGAAAAACTTCCGTATTTGTCGGTGCGTGCCGCGATGGTTTTTCCGTGAACACGAATGAATATCTCTTTGTTTCCGTAAACGGCAATAAAATAGGAGTTGACTACCTTCAGCAGATTTCGGAGCCGGCCCTGTTGTTTGCTGTAACCGATTGGCGCAACAGTTAACAAAACACCTTTCAACAGTGTCTTGTTATTAAAATGAATAGCTGATATTTGCCAGACTACGGGCATGGAAAACAAACTTGATTTTTAATTAGGACCGTCTTTATTCGCCATACATCCCGGAAGGAGGGTAAATTTCAAATCAGCAAAAAAACCGGTGCGCCAAAACAGACCGGAAAAGTACGAATAAACCCGGTCCGAAAACAAATTGCCGAGATTTCAGGTTTTTGTTTACTTCGCAAGCCTTAAGCCGGGCGCCTTTCCCGGGGAATGAAATATCGGGTTGTTATTCAGAACCAAAAAAATATCTCAGTGAGGAAAATAAAGTTGCCGGCGAAAACAGTCATCGTTTGGGACTGGAACGGAACGCTGCTCGATGATGTGGGGCTATGCGTGTCGTGCATGAATGTGTTGCTTTCAAAACGCGGCATTCCGCAAATGACAGTCGGCCGCTACCGCGAAATTTTCACTTTCCCTGTCAGGGAGTATTACCGCAAGGCCGGTTTCGATTTCCAGCAGGAAGATTTTGAAGTGCCGGCCATGGAATTTATCACTTTGTACTATCAATCCTTGCCACAGGCAAACCTGTTTTCAGGTGTTGAAAACCTGCTGGTTTCCTTTCGGAAAAAAAATGTTCGCCAATTGGTGTTGTCGGCCATGGAGCACGAAAAGCTTGTACATTCTTTAAAGAGCAAAGGTATATTTCACTTTTTCAATAAGGTGTCGGGACTGACCGACCATTACGCCCACAGCAAATTAGAGATCGGGCAGGTATTGCTGGCGGGCGAAACGGCCGTTAAAAGCGAAATGTTGCTCGTCGGCGACAGCCTGCACGACCTTGAAGTGGCGAATGATTTGGGAATCGATTGTGCCCTGGTAGCCCGGGGACATCAGTCTAAAGAAAGGTTGCTGGAAAAAACAGAGTGGGTTTTTGATGCGCTTTCGGATGTGGTGGCATTGGTGGGCTAAGGACTGGTAACTTTTCCAAAGTTTCAAACTTTGAAAAAGTTAAAACACCCTATTCAACATTATCGTTTCTAAACGCGTCTTCCCCGATTTCGTTTCCTTCTTCGTCAAAATAACTCCAGTTGCCTACCTGCAGGCCATCCTTGTACTGTCCCTTTAACTGGATTGTGCCATCGGGGTAATACAAGGTAAACGGGCCGTTCAGTTGATCATTTGTGTAAATGCCCTCTGTCATTTTGCTGCCATCAGGAAAAAATTTCAGGTAAGGGCCATCCTTTTTCCCGTTTTTAAATTCAAAGATTTCTGCCGGTTTACCTGTCTCGGGATAATAATTGACGCTTTTTCCCTGAAGGATTCCTTTTCGATAATTTTCCTCTGCTATCAGGTTGCTGTCGATGTCGCTGTAATAGCGCCAGAGGCCTTCTTTCTTCTGCCGGATGTACCTGCCCTCCGCCATGGGTGCCCCGTTTTGGTGAAACATCCTTGACTCTGCAACAAGCCCGTCATCCGAGAACGCGTTGATGGCCTGCAGGGCACCGCTTTCGTAGAAATACATGAACTCGCCGTAAGGCCGGTCATCCCTGAACTGACCAATGTAACGCACTTTGCCGTTGTAATAGGTTTTAATCCATTTACCTTGCTTTCGTCCCGCGGCATCCATCTGGTTTTGCGACTGGCTGAAAACAAGCGGGGGCACAAATATGAAGGCGATAAACAGGAGAATGGTTTTTTGCATGGTGTCGAACATTTATCAGGACACAAATTTATCTATTTTTGTGAGATGAAATGAAGGGGCTGGACGGGGGGCTGTGAGAGGCACCGGATGCGGGAGACAGGACAAAATTCAAACCACGGACCTTTTGAGCGAATACTCATCAAAATTACTGGAAACAACAGTTAACGAGCTGGCACGGCTTCCCGGTATCGGTAAAAAAACAGCGCTGCGCCTGGCTTTGCACATTTTGCGTGAAGATGCAGTTTTTGCCACGAACCTGGGAAATGCTGTTATCCGCATGCGCGAAGAGATAGTGTTCTGTAAAAAGTGTAACAATATTTCCGACGCTGATTTGTGTGTGATATGTGCCAATCCCCGGCGCGATGAAAATACCCTTTGTGTGGTGGAGGACACCCGTGATGTACTGGCCATTGAAAATACAGCCCAGTTTAACGGGCTTTACCATGTGCTTGGCGGAATTATTAATCCAATAGAAGGTGTGGGGCCCAACGATGTTCACATCAGCCATTTGGTCCAACGCGTGAACTCCGAAGAAATCCATGAAGTTATCCTTGCCCTGCCTGCTACCGTGGAGGGCGACACAACGAACTTCTACATTTATAAATTGCTGCAGCTTTTTGAAATAAAAATAACCACCATCGCCAGGGGCGTGGCCGTTGGCAACGAACTTGAGTACACCGACGAGATTACCCTTGGGCGCTCCATTTTAAACCGGCTGCCTTTTGAGGGAGTGGCTAAGTAACCGGGGCTGTGTTTAGATATATTAAGAATTAATAAGCGAATAATTATGATTAAAACATTAAGCTTATTTTTGCATCATTCTTTTAAAATAAAAACGGCAACAACATCTGCTTTTCAGCGATAAAAAGTTTTCACCCGTACATAAAAATTAATAAGCACAACAGAAAAATACCACAATAAGCAAAACAGCACTGTTCACTTTCACTATTTGGGTTTACGAATAGCAATACAGGAAACACATCAAAAAAAATATAAAATGAAAAAATCAATTGGTTTTATTGTCGTCCTTGCTTTCATCAGCTTTGCCTTTAAATGCGACAAGCCCGCCTATATGCTTTACAGCCAGAAGGGCAAACAAATGAAGTATGAAAAAATGATGAAACAACTGGCGGAGGCTGATATGGTTTTCTTTGGGGAACAGCACACCGACCCTATTTCGCATTGGCTTGAAATTGAAATTACGAAAGATTTATTTGCTGTCAGGGGCGAAAGCCTGGTTTTGGGCGCCGAAATGTTTGAAGCCGACAACCAATTGATTCTGGATGAATACCTGCAGGGTGCTTTTGCCGAGAAAAAATTTAAAGCCGATGTTCGTTTGTGGCCAAACTATGCCACCGATTACAAACCACTGGTTGAGTTTGCCAAAGAAAACGAACTTGGTTTTATTGCCACCGATATCCCACGACGCTATGCTTCCATGATACACAAAAAGGGTTTCGAGGGTTTGGATGAACTGAGCGAGGAGGCCATGCAATACATCGGCCCCGATTTGGTAGCGCTTTACGATTCTACCGTGCCCAGCTATGCGGCCATGCTTGAGATGAGCGAGATGAGTGAGCATGTCAACTCAAATTTCCCCAAAGCACAGGCGGCAAAAGACGCCACCATGGCCCATTTTATTCTGAAAAACTGGAGCGAAGGCCAACTGTTCCTGCACTACAATGGCGCTTACCATTCCAACGATTTTGAGGGAATTGTCTGGTGGATCAACAAACTGAAACCCGGACTGAATATTCAAACGATTGCCGTTGTACAACAAGCACAACTCGACAGCCTGGAAAGTGAAAACAATGATGTGGCAAATTTTGTGGTGGTGGTCCCTGACAATATGACGAATACGAGCCGCTAAACAAGGGGCTGAAAATAGAAGTGGTGTTTACTCAAACATCGACAGTGTCTCCTGCTCTTTATTGAACAAGTCAAGCTGGTTATGGGTGCCGTGGTACTTTTCGGGCACTTCGTCATCAAAATACTCGATGTAATCGCGGATTTTCTTTTTAATAAATTTTGTTGGTGTGGTGTGCCGCGCGTCGCAATAATTCTTCAACGATCTCATTTGCCGGTCTGACAATTTGAAACTTATCGTTTTGAATTTTTTTCTTTTTTTTCTTTTGGTTCCCATCAAAATGAACTTTATGTTTCTCCCGACGAATGTAGAAAAAAACATTGGAATGTGAGTGACTGTTGATAAAATACTGTTTGTTAACAATTTTCATCAGCGTTTGCGATGGCCCACCAGTCCGGTCAAAAAACAACAGGCGTTTATGTAATTTAGAATTTGTCTGTATTACAGTATTTAATGGGAAAAATGAAGATATGTATATTTTTGCTGAATCTATAAACCAACAAACAATAATTATGAAGATGAAAAAAATGATGATTGTATTGGGCCTTGCATTGGGCCTGATTACTTTAATGAGTTCGGAATGCAATACAAGTGACCCGGTGGAACCTGCGTGTGGCGGTTTCGCTTCGGCTACTTCGACAGGTTTTATTGCCCAGAGCTTTTGTTTTGACGTGCTGGTAACTTACGATTTTAATGGAACAGAAGGCTTTGACTTTACGGCCAGGCAGGAAGGCGATGTGGAGTATGCCTTTTCAATTAATTTATGGGGATACAACGGACCCGGTACTTACGACATTAGTCCCGAAAGCCACGGTTTTGCAGAATTGATTATTCACGGAGACGAATCCGAGTTTTACAAAGTAACATCGGGATCCCTGACGGTTACCGAGGCCGATGCCACAACAATGAAAGGTACTTTTGATATTGTTACGGTTGGCTTCTACAATGGTGAAACCGTGAACATCACCGGAACCATTGACAAGAAGTAGCATTTCGGAAGGTTAAAACCGTAGAAAGAATAAGAGAGGGCAGGCCGGTTATTGGCGCTGCCCTTTTTTTAATCAATAAGATCAATCACTTTTTTGGCGTAGGCATCGGCTTTTTCCATGCTGGTGCTTTCGGCATAAATTCGCAAAACAGGTTCGGTATTCGATGGCCTGAGGTGTACCCAGCCATCCGGGAATTCGATCTTTACACCATCAATGGTCAATATCGGGTAGTTGCTGAAATGTGCTTTGATTTTGTCAAATAGTGCCACAATGTTGGTATCATCGTCCAGATTGGCTTTGTTTTTCGAGATGAAATAGTCAGGATAGGTTTTGCGTAGTTCGCTGACTTTCATTTTCTTTTTGGCCAACAGAGTCAAAAACAAAGCAATGCCTACCAATGCATCGCGACCATAATGCAATTCAGGATAAATAATCCCGCCATTGCCTTCGCCGCCAATCACCGCATTTGTTTCTTTCATTTTTTCGACCACATTTACCTCGCCTACGGCAGATGCAAAATAGCGGCCCCCTGCCATCTCGGTTACGTCGCGCAAGGCTTTTGTAGAGGACAGGTTGGAAGCCGTATTTCCCTTTTTGTGCCCTAAAATATAGTCGGCAACAGCCACCAACGTGTATTCTTCACCAAACATTTCGCCGTTTTCCATAACAATGGCCAGGCGGTCCACATCGGGGTCAACCACAAAACCCAGGTCCGATTTACTTTCTTCGACAACTTTTGAAATCTCTGTCAGGTTCGCCGGCAGGGGCTCCGGATTGTGTGGAAATTCGCCATTGGGTTCACAGTAAAGCTCAACCACTTCCTGAACGCCCAGTGCCCTGAGCAGGGGAGGGATGGAGATACCTCCGGTCGAATTGACGGCATCGACAGCCACTTTGAAATTGGCAGCAGCAATCAGTCTTTTGTCCACCAATTCCAGTTGCAGTATTTTTTTGATGTGTTTTTCGATGGATGTTTCATCATTGACCACCTTCCCCAAATCATCAACAGCTGCAAAATTGAAATCTTCGCGTTCTGCCAGTTCCAGCACACGTTCGCCTTCCTTTGCCGAAATAAACTCCCCTTTTCCGTTCAGCAATTTCAGCGCATTCCATTGTTTGGGGTTGTGGCTGGCCGTCAGGATAATTCCTCCGTCCGATTGGGTTTCGATAACAGCCATCTCAACCGTTGGCGTGGTTGATAAACCGGTGTTAATCACGTCAATCCCCATCCCCATTAATGTGGCATTTACCAATTGCTCCACCATCTCCCCCGAAATACGTGCATCGCGCCCGACAACAAATTGCAAGCGTTTCTCAGGGGAAGTTTTTTGAATAATAGTTGCAAAGGCAGCCGTAAATTTAACCACGTCGATGGGTGTCAGGTTGTTGCCTGTTGTCCCGCCGATGGTTCCCCTGATTCCTGAAATGGATTTAATTAAGGTCATTTTTTTGGACAAATGTAGGGAAATATGAACGATGAAAAAGGGGTTTCGGTGAAAAGCGCGGCAGTTTTCAACAAAAGCTGGCAAAGGGAAAATGAAGCAGCACCCTTGATGCCGTTTCTTCAACAATGTTGGATGGCAAGGGTACTGACAGCCCCCGTCTTCCGCCCCAAACATTCTTCCCGTTTCATAAATCAAAAGGAGTATTGTATTTTTGCAGTGTTTTTAACAACAATAGATGAGCGAAGATTTTGAAATGATGGATGAAAACCAGGTGAACGATCTGGTAAAAAGGTTTGAATCCATGTTGAACGAAGGGCAACAGGTTTATTTTGATGCAGATGAATTTGATGCCATCATCGATTTTTATTTTGACAAGCAGGCTGCTGCAAAAGCGGATACAGCGATAAAGACTGCCCTGCAACTTTTTCCTTCTGCCACTTCTTTCAAAATCCGTAAAGCGCGTCTGCTGGCCTTTCAGAAGGAATATTACGAAGCACTCGAGTTACTGAACCAAATTGAACTGATTGAGGTTGCCAATGAGGAGGTGTACACTTCAAAGGCGGAAATTTACAGCCTGATGAACAAACACGAACTCGCCATTCAGGAATACGAGAAATCCTTAGCTTTTGTTGACTTTCCGGAAGAGGTTTTTTCCAATATCGCTTTTGAATACGAAAGTCTGAATGACTATCCCAATGCCATTGAATACCTGAAAAAAGCACTGGAACTGAACCCTGAATCGGAAAATATGCTCCACGAAGTTTCTTTCTTTTTTGAAATCTCCGGAAAGGAAGAGGATGGCATCATTTATTTAAATGAGTTTTTAGACAACAACCCTTACTCAAAAGTAGCCTGGTTTAACCTCGGTATTTTTTACAATTCGCTGGAATTGTTCGAGAAGGCGATTGAATCTTATGAATTTACTTTGGCTATTGACGAAGAGTATTCGGCAGCCTACTTTAATATTGCCAACGCCTATTCAGGATTGGAACTGTACGAGAAAGCGATACAATACTACGAAGAGACCTTCCGCTTTGAATTGCCGGAAGCCATTTCTTACTTCTACATCGGCGAGTCGTACGAAAGTATGGAAAACCTTGAACAGGCCATGTTTTATTATGAAAAAGCATTAGAAACCGACGAAAAACTGGCTGAGGCCTGGGCAGGCAAAGGAAGACTGTTCATCAGGCAGGGAAATGACAAAACAGCCATCAAGCATTATGAGCGGGCCATTGGTATTATGCCTTTTAACGGCGACTTCAAGTACGAGTTGGCTATTGTCTTCATGCGAAACAGTAAGTTTAATAAATCCGCCGCCCTTTTTCGGGAAATTGTTGAAAACGATCCCCAGATGATAGAAGCCTGGATTAATTACTCGGTTTGCATCTCGCTAAAGGATGACGTGGAAAAAGCCATCGATATTATCGAAGAGGGCCTGAAAGAAAATAAGGACAATGCCTCGTTATGGTACCGCCTGGCTGGTTATCTGTACAAGACGGGAAAAGTTCAACAGGCCTATTATTACATGGAAACAGCCATGAAACTCAATTTTGAACTGCATGAAGAACTTATTGACTTTCTGCCTGAGTTGAACCGCGAATCGCGCTTCATAGAATTGCTGCAATACTACAAACACTCGGAGTAAGTGGCAACAAATTTGTCCCAAAAACAAAAAACGGAGTCCCAAAAAAGCGAATCAATTAACAGATGAAACATGTATTAACCGAGGGGTTAACCCCTCGGTTTACAAAGAATGATTATTCCAATAATATAAACACATGAAGGATTATTTCGTGTATTTTGTGAAGGGTGTCGCCGTGGGCGTGGCCAATATTATCCCCGGTGTGTCGGGCGGTACCATTGCTTTGATAACCGGAATATTTGAGCGGCTGATTAATGCCATCAAATCATTTGATCTTAAAGCCCTGCAGTTGCTCACCAAAGGGCAATGGAAGGCTTTTGTTTCGCATACCGATTTCTACTTTCTGCTTGCCCTTTTTTCAGGGGTTGTAGTTGCAATCGTGTTGCTGGCAAGGATTTTTGATTTTCTGTTTCATGCTTACCCTGTTTTTATTTGGTCGTTCTTTTTCGGTCTTATCCTGGCATCGGTTTATTTTGTGGGAAAAACGGTGGAGCGCTGGCGGATTTCTGTTTACCTCAGCTTTGCTATTGGAACTGTCATTGCGCTCCTGTTTACTTTCCTGACACCTGCTTCTGAAAATAGCAGCTTTCTCTACCTGGTGCTGTGTGGCGTTGTGGCGGTATGTTCCATGATACTTCCCGGGCTTTCCGGTTCTTTCGTCCTCATTTTGATGGGCAATTACCAATTGGTGGCCATCGAAGCCATTAACAACCGCGATTTAAGTATCTTATTCCCTGTATTAATTGGTGCCGTGGGGGGGCTCATTGCTTTTTCGCACCTGCTTTCGTGGGTGTTTAAAAAATTTAAAGACCAAACCATCTCGCTGCTCACCGGATTTATCCTGGGATCGCTCGGCGTTATCTGGCCCTGGAAAAATGCCATCGAACAAACCTTTGGGGAAAAAGTAAAAGTGGTTGGTTACGATTATTTCCTTCCGCAGGTGAATGCTGAGTTTTTGATTTCCCTTATCATTATGATTGCCGGAATCGCCAGTATTTGGTGGATGGAAAGGAATGCAGAAGCAGCTAATAAGACCCTAGACTAATGATAGTCCAATGACCAATTAACCAATGACTAATCTCTACGGCCTCATCGGAAAAAAGCTTTCGCACTCTTTTTCTCCGGATTATTTTGAGAAGAAGTTTGAAGCGCAGCGTGTGGATGCGGAATACCGTTTGTTTGAATGGGATGAAATAACCCAGCTCCCGGAATTTATTAAAAAGTACCCGAATCTGATGGGCTTAAACATAACCATCCCTTACAAAAAAGAAGTACTTCTGTATTTGGATGAATTGGATGAAGTGGCAAAACAAACAGCATCAGTCAATACGGTTCAGATAAGAAGGAAGAAAGGAAGCGTGTTCTTAAAAGGGTTTAACACGGATGTGATTGGGTTTGAGCAAACGCTTCTCCCGCTTATTGCAAACCGGAAAGGAATGAAAGCTTTGGTTCTTGGTACAGGGGGAAGCGCACAGGCTGTTGCTTTCGTTTTGGAAAGCTTGGGAATTGAGTTTGTCTTTGTAAGCCGTAAGCCTGTTCATACTGAGCAATTGAGTTATGCCGAGATTACCAAAAAATCCATGCAAAAGTACCGGTTGATTATCAACACAACACCGCTTGGCATGTTTCCGCTTTCAGCGGATGCACCATCCATCCCTTACACATTCATCACAAGCAAACACATCCTGTTCGATTTAATCTACAACCCTCCCGAATCATTGTTTCTGAAACATGGCCGTTTAAACGGGGCAGCGGTTTCCAATGGGCTTAGAATGCTGGAGATTCAGGCCGATGCTGCCTGGGAGATTTGGCACAGATAGTTTTTTCAAACTTTCCTGTTTAAGAGTGCCTTCATCCCTGACGGGCCAAAACTGCAAACGAAGATTGTTTTGGTGTTCAGGCGGTTCCGGATACCGGCTTTACTTTTGGAAAAAGATTCCCCAACTGTTTAGTGAAACAAGAGAAGCCTGACAGGCAGGAGGTTAATCATTTATAAAATCGTGCGGGTAATCTTTCATGCGATTCTGAAAAGTTAAAACAGACTCTTTTTTAATCACACCCTCATCGATATTGATAGCCTTTTGAATTGTAGGGTTTTTCATCCAGCTGTTACGGCCTTCTACAATTGTTGGTAAATAAACAATCAGTGCTGCAGATATCGACCTTGAAGCACTTTCCCATAAATAACTTGGCGTATGGTCAACTGCATAATAGTGGATGTTTTCGATATCCAGAATCGGGTTTTTAAAAGTTGTGGGCCTGGCAAAATAGAATCCCATCCCTTCGTCGCAACTCACATCAATAATTAAGCTCCCCGGCTTTAAAGAACCTTTTTCATCTTCTGTAACAAAATCGATAGGATTGTCTGTATCCTGATAGGTGCCATTAATAATGATTTCGGATTCACTAATTAAATCGGATAAAGGCCGAACTGTGCCATCATGTTCAATAGTTACCATTCTGGCCTCACCATCATTACCTTTACGAACACGAACATAATGAACATCTAAAACTTCTTCACGCACCTCATAGTCCGGTCTTTGGATACAAATTGTAATATCTCTGAAACCATGGGATTTGAGGGCATAAATAGCTCCACGGCTAACTGCCCCGAAACTAAAAATAATCACTTTGCGCTGGTTGCCATAATGACCATCAATACCCCTTAATTGTAATGCATGGATAACGGCACAATAGCCTGCCATTTCATTATTCTTGTAAAATGTATGTCTGCCCATTTGACCACTGGGAGACCAAACAAACATATCCTCAAATGCAATTAACGTTAATTTTCGGTCAATTGCAGTTTGTGTAATATCACCTTGTTGTGCGGAATGTGGATACCCCCAAATAAAGCCTCCTTCACGTATTTCCTGCAAATCTGCCAGTACAGGTTTCGCAATAATAACCGAGCCTGTTTCGGCCAATAATTCATGACGGGAAGCAACTCCACCGGTTTGAGAAACAAAATAATCATCACTTAAACCAAAAGGTGCGCCGTATCCCTTTTCAAAAATTAATTGTTTCCTGATATCCTCGGGTATGCGTGACAGATGTTCCGGATGAATGGGTACACGTTTTTCATCTTCTTTTCTTGAAGTTCCAATAACTCCTAAGCTTAGTTTTTTCATAAACTCTTCTTTGTTTTTTTTGTTATAAAATGATAATGCCGGCCCTACTATCCGTAATTCAATGAGAAATCATTTGTTGGAGTGAAAGATTAGATTATCAAAACAAACAAAGAGGAGTAGTGACTAATTGAGATCAAAAATGGTATAAACCCGCGGCAAAGATACTCTTTTTTCCCCTCTCTCTCTCGGCGTAGTTTGCAACTACAGGGACTTGTCCTTTCCACACGAAAAATATACTTTCTATTTGAAAAAACGGTTACCCTCAACTGACGAATCTGATGAGCTGGCAATGCGTAGCGATTTGTGCCGGATTAGCAACAAACTTGTATTAAATTCAGGCAGAAAACACAGGTGTTTGCCTTGAAGAATGTTAAAACTCCCCTTCGCTTAGATCAACCACCGGTTCTACATATTCTTCCATGGGCAGGCAGGCGCAAAGGTTGCGGTCGCCAAAGGCATCGTCAATTTTGGCAACGGGCGTGAAGTACTTGTTGTTCCTCACCCAGTCTAAAGGAAAGGCCGCTTTTTCGCGCGAGTAGGGCATCTCAAATTCGCTGGAAATGACCATCTCAGCCGTGTGGGGTGCATTGGAAACGACATTGTTTTTCTTCTCGGCTTTTCCATCTTCTATTTCGCGGATTTCTTCCCGGATGGCTTTCATGGCAGCAACCAGGTAATCCAGTTCTTCCAGGGGTTCGCTCTCGGTAGGCTCAACCATCAGTGTGCCGTGCACCGGGAAAGCTACTGTGGGGGCATGAAAACCGTAATCCATCAGGCGCTTGGCGATGTCCACCACGGTGATGTCGGCGGTTTTGCTGAATTCGTTGCAGTCAAGTATCATTTCGTGACCGACTTTGCCATTTGTTCCGGTATAAAGAATAGGGTAGGAGTCTTTTAATTCGTGCATCAGGTAATTGGCATTCAGGATGGCCATTTTTGTGGCCTCGGTCAATCCCTTTCCCCCCAGCATTTTCAGGTAACCATAAGAAATGAGCAAAACCAAAGCGCTGCCGTAAGGCGCCGCTGCAATGGCATGAATACCTTTACTTCCACCGGTTTCGGCAAAAACATGTCCGGGAAGCAAGTCTGTTAAATGCTCGGCCACACCGATGGGGCCCACACCGGGTCCGCCCCCGCCATGTGGGATGGCAAAAGTTTTGTGCAGGTTCAGGTGGCACACATCGGCACCGATAAACCCGGGGCTTGTTAGTCCGACCTGGGCATTCATGTTGGCGCCATCCATATAAACCTGCCCGCCATTGTTGTGGATAATTTCGATGACCTCTTTGATGCTTTCTTCAAAAACACCGTGGGTGGACGGATAGGTTACCATGATGGCAGAGAGTTCGTTTTTGTATTGTTCAGCCTTGGTGTTCAGGTCTGCCAAATCAATATTGCCGTGCTCATCGGTTTTCACCACCACCACTTTCATTCCGGCCATTACAGCACTTGCCGGATTGGTTCCGTGAGCCGATGCCGGGATAAGACAGACATTTCTTTCGCCCTGCCCGATACTTTTCTGGTATTCCCGAATAACCATCAAACCTGTGTATTCACCGGCAGCTCCTGAATTGGGCTGAAAGGAAACGGCAGCAAAACCGGTAACTTCGCTTAAAATCCTTTCCATGTCAGCAATCACTTCGAGGTAACCTTTTGCCTGCCCGGCAGGGACGAAAGGATGGATGTCAGTAAATTCCGGCCAGCTGATGGGGAGGAGTTCCGAAACGGCATTCAGTTTCATGGTGCAACTGCCGAGCGGAATCATGGTGCGGTTCAAGGCCAGGTCCTTATTTTCCAGTTTTTTCATATAGCGCATCATCTCCGTTTCGGAATGGTATTTATTAAAAACACTGTGTTCCAGAAAAGCGGTAGTTCGCTGTAGTTTTTCCTGGATGTGCTTTTTCATGTTTTCACTGCTGTCAGAAAAAACCAGTTCGAATTCTTTCTTGCCTGCTGCTTTGCCAAGGATGGCGGCAATCAGGGCCACATCATCCTTTGAAGTGGTTTCGTCAATACTGATGCCGAGGTGTTCGCCATCTTCGAAATACCTGAAATTGATTTCGTGCTGCAGCGCAATATCTTTTACATGCTTCAGGGTGGTTGTTCGGGGAACCTTCAAATACAAGGTGTCGAAGAAGCTGCTGTTTTCCTGTTGATAACCCAGTTTTTCGAGGGTAACAGAAAGGTCAATGGCAAGAGAATGGATATCGGCAGCAATATCTTGCAGCCCTTCTTTGCCGTGGTACACACCATAGAAACCGGCCATGATGGCCAGCAGTGCCTGTGCGGTACAAATATTTGAGGTTGCCCTTTCGCGCTTGATGTGTTGCTCGCGTGTTTGCAGGGCCATCCGCAGGGCATCATGGCCATTCCTGTCTTTCGAGATGCCGATAATCCGTCCGGGGATGTGGCGTTTGTAGTTTTCGGTAGTCGAAAAATAAGCGGCATGCGGGCCACCATATCCTAATGGAACCCCAAAACGCTGGGAGCTTCCAAATACCACATCGGCACCCCATTCGCCGGGGGGTTGAAGTACAACAAGACTCATCAGGTCGGCAGCAACGGCAACCGGAATGTTCTTTTCGCGGGCTTTTTCAATAAGTTCGCTATGGTCGATAATGGCACCTTTTTGATCGGGGTATTGCAACATACAACCAAATACATCATCTGAAAAGCTGAACTCATCGGGATTGGTGATTTCGAGTTCAATATTTTTTGATGCCGCCCTGATTTTTAAAATGTCCAGGGTTTGCGGAAACATCTGGTCCGACACCAGGAATTTATTGGCGTTGGCTTTTACCAGTGGGCGCGGCCGGGCATGAAAAAGCATGATCATTGCTTCGGCTGCTGCCGTTCCTTCATCCAGCAAAGAGGAGTTGGCGAGGGGCAGTCCGCTCAGGTCGGCAATCATGGTTTGGAAGTTGAGCAATGCCTCTAACCTTCCCTGCGAGATTTCTGCCTGGTAGGGCGTGTAGGAAGTGTACCAGCCTGGGTTCTCGAACACATTTCGTAATATAACCGGTGGGACAATAGTATTGTAATACCCCAGTCCAATAAAGGTTTTAAACAGTTTGTTTTTGGATGCTATTTTTCGAATCAGCTTTCCGTATTCATATTCGCTGATCCCCTCTTCAAGTTTCAGTGGTTCTCTCAGGCGGATGCCTTTCGGAACAGTTTGGTCGATTAATTGTTCTACCGAATCAATACCCATGGTTTTGAGCATGTGCTGTACATCGGCCTGGCGCGGGCCATTGTGGCGACTGATAAAATTATTGGCAATCATTGGCGGGTTATTTACGCGCTAAATATTTGATATTTAGCTTATTTAAAATGCTTCTTTTGGTTTTAGGAACGTGGCGCAAAATTAAGAATCTTTGGGAAAACAATTGTGTTTTTACCCCTTGAATTGTGAATGTTTTCACATGTTTTGAACAGGAATGTTTTCTCTGCTTCGACCCGCCGGTTTTTTTTCAACCCGGCGGGTCTTTAATCATAAAAAAAGGGAGCCGGTATCCCGGCCCCCTTCTTCAATATCAAAACGGAAGTTAACCTTTAATCCGCATTTTGTAGAACGATCTCCAAACAAAGTACAATGCGATAATTAAAAACGCACCGCCAACATAATGTGCTGCAGCCCTGAATTGCGGGGCAATGGCAATTTCCATGGCCAGCAATCCAAACAATGTGCTGAATTTAATAATCGGGTTTAAAGCAACAGAAGACGTGTCTTTGTAAGGGTCACCCACAGTATCTCCAACTACAACAGCATCGTGAAGCGGGGTTCCTTTTTCCTGCATATCTACTTCAACAATCTTTTTGGCATTGTCCCAGGAGCCACCGGCATTGGCCATAAAGATGGCCTGGAAAAGACCAAAGAAAGCAATTGAAAGCAAGTATCCTATGAACAGAGATACCGGAAGTGACAAGTTAACCACCATCTTATGAACTTCGGGATCGTCAATATTAGCTATCATTTCAGCAGTAAGGCCAACCGGTGATGCTAAAAAGGCGAATGCCAAAGCAAAAGAGAAGATCGCTATAAAAATATTCCACATCCCTTTTTGTGCATAAATTGTACAAATTTTCACAACAGCTTTTGATTTCTCAACATCTGCTTTCATAGGGGCATCGGGGTCCAGGTTGATGTTGTGTTTGATAAATTCAACTGCACGGGCAGCACCTGTAGTTACAGCTTGAATTGAGGCGCCTGTAAACCAGTAAATAACAGCACCACCCAATAAAAATCCCATAATTGTGTAGGGATTCAGCAGGTTCAGCACTTCTTCAGGTTTGATACCCAAAGTATGTTCAATTACCAGGATCAAAGCAAAAATCATGGTTGTAGCACCTACAACGGCTGTACCGATAAGAACAGGTTTTGCAGTTGCTTTAAAGGTGTTCCCTGCACCGTCATTGGCTTCGAGGTAATATTTTGATTTTTCAAAGTCAGGGGTAAAACCAAAGTCCCTTTCAATTTCAGGAGTTACTTCTTTTTTGTTTTCCTCAATCAGCGAAAGCTCATAAATAGACTGTGCGTTATCGGTTACAGGGCCGTAACTGTCAACAGCAATAGTAACCGGGCCCATCCCCAGCATGCCAAAAGCCACCAGGCCAAAGGCGAAAATCGACGGGTAGATCATAAATGCGTCAAGGCCAAAAGTGCTGGCATAGTAAGCAATGAACATCAAGCCAAAGAAAACCATACCAATCCAGAATGCACTGAAGTTTCCGGATACAAGCCCTGACAAGATATTCAGTGACGCCCCACCTTCTTTAGATGCTTGAACAACCTCTTCAACATGTGTGGATTTTGGGCTGGTAAACATCTTTGTAAATTCAGGGATCAATGCCGCACCCAATGTGCCGGCACTTATAATTACAGAAAGGCTGATCCATAAATTTTGTGGAAGATCATAAATTGTAAGGTAACTGACGATAAAAGTAACGGCAATCGAAAGCAGGGAAGTAATCCATACCAAAGAGGTCAACGGTTTTTCAAAATCAAGTTCATCAGCATGGTTGTATTTTGCTTTTGTTATCGCTCCGTTAATCCAGAAAGAAACAATAGATGTAAAAATCATTAAAATACGCATGACAAAAATCCATGTGAGTAATTCAACTTTGTTGGCTTCACCAAGTGCGGTATCAGGAAGGGCAAGAAGAATAAATGATATCAGGGCAACACCTGTTACACCATAAGTTTCAAATCCGTCAGCTGTCGGGCCCACACTGTCGCCGGCATTGTCACCAACGCAGTCTGCAATGGTTCCGGGGTTCCGCGGGTCATCTTCACCGATCTTGAAAATCACCTTCATCAGGTCGGAGCCGATGTCGGCAATCTTTGTAAAAATACCACCTGCAATTCTGAGGACGGAAGCACCGAGTGATTCGCCAATGGCAAAACCAATGAAACTGGCACCGGCATATTCACCCGGAACAAACAGCAGGATAACTAACATCATCAGCAGTTCGAGGGAAATCAGCACAACACCGATACTCATTCCTGCATTCAACGGGATATTAAGCAGCTTGATGGGTTTTCTTTCCAAAGAGGCAAAAGCCATTCTTGAGTTGGCCAGGGTGTTCATCCTGATACCAAACCATGCAACGGCATACGATCCAAGGATTCCGATAACTGTCCAGCCAAGAATCATTGCCACGCCACCTATTCCGAAATTTGCATCTGAAAGCCATCCGAAATAAAAAGCAACGGCAGACCCAATGAACAAAAACAGGATGGCAAGAAATTTACCCTGTTGCAACAGATAAGTTTTTGCAGTTTCAAAAATAACCTGGGCTACATCGAGCATCGACTGGTGTGCCCTGATTTTTTTCACTTGAACAAACTGGTACAAGCCAAACATAAACCCGGCAAAGGTGATCAGGAATCCCCAGTAAAGGATAGACTGATCCTTAATGCCATCGGGGATGACAAGGTCTGCCTCACTCGCTGATGCCAATACCGGCACTGATAACAGGGACAGAAATGATAGGATTTTTTTCATAATGAAAGTTTAAATTACAATTACAATTAATTTCAAACGTTTGCGTTACAAGGCCGCTAAAATAGAAAAATAGGTTAAAATCAAAGTATTATTGCCAAATTTCTTATCAAAAGAAATTGACAAGGGAAGAAACGGGATTTGTGTTGCAGTCAACTTGTGTCGGCTTATTTGTTCCCGTTTTTATCCGCTTGTGATGCTTCTGGCATTTGAGCGCCGAAAATTTATGTTATTAAATTTCGGAAAAACAATTTTCAAAGCGGGCAAAATATAAAAATTGTTTTCTACTTTTAACCAATCGTTTTAACAAGCAAAATGAAGAAGGTAAAACTTGAAATCGTGGGCATGTCCTACAGCCAATCGTCCAGTGGGGCCTATGCATTAATATTAGGGGTTGCCGGCGAAAACCGGCGCCTCCCGATAATAATCGGGGGCTTCGAGGCACAGGCCATTGCCATCGAACTGGAAAAAATGAAACCGACCCGACCGTTGACACATGATTTGTTCAAGAGTTTTGCCGATCATTTTGGTATTAAAATTCAAGAGGTCGTCATCAATAAGTTTGAGGAAGGTATCTTTTTTTCAAAATTGGTTTGTGAAGCTGGTGGCAGCATTACCGAAATCGACAGCCGCACCTCTGATGCTGTCGCCCTGGCCATCCGTTTCAACTGTCCTATTTATGCTTATCAGGACATCATCGACGAAGCGGCCATTGACATGGAGGTGGAACAGGATTCCCCAAAGAATGTTGAAAAAGAAACAACTGCACAAAGCAGCAAAAGCTCAGGCAGCTACGATGATTTTTTGTTGGACGACCTGAAAGAAATGCTAAAGAAAGCTGTTGCCGAGGAAAGATATGAGGAAGCGTCGCGTTTAAGGGATGAAATAAACAGGAGAAAGGAAAAACTGGGATAAGCAGGATTTGCGTTTAATCTGGTTTTTATATCATTTCACTCCATTCAAAACACTACAAGTTAACTTCAAACCCCGGACTTCCGGCTTCCGGCAAATTACTATTTCCGTTAACGCTGCGATGTTGTTTCTTTTGGGCGGTAAAAAGAAATTAAGGGCTTGCAAAGCACTTTTTAAATAATCCCAAAATCGACAATGTTTTTTCTTTTTCAGGAAGGATCCCCCGAATTGTTCCTGTTTCCAATCTATTATTTGAAACGTTAAAATTTTGTTAAACTGAAAAAATGTGCTTTAATTATTAAACAGTTAAGACTAATTTAGCGAGCAACCAAACCTGTTCATGATGAATTTGGCTCATTAATTTATGGTAAATCACTTTGATAAACATTACTAAAACAATTACCCATGAAAAGAGTTTCACTGATTACCCTGACCCTGTTTTTATCGATTATTTTCACAGGCACAAGCGCTAAATCCCAGCCTGCCGATGTATTGGGTCCGGGCAAAAACGTTAAAATCGATTCGATTCAAAGCGACGTCCCAACTCTGCTGTATGCAAGTTACTGGGGAGGTGGTGATGATGATGAACCAGAGAACATGATTATTGACAATGAAGGTAATATCATTATCGCCGGGCAAAGCAAAAGCCTCAACCTGCCTGTTACAGATGGGGCATTTCAAACCACAAACGGAGGCAAAAGGGACATCTTTGTTGCAAAATTTGCAGCCGATTACAGCATTTTATGGGCTACTTATATTGGTGGCGACTCGTCTGATTACGCCAATGGCCTTGCCGTAGACAACAATGGAAATATTTATGTTGGCGGAACAACTGCAAGTTTGGATTTTCCCGTTTTAAACGCATTTCAGAATACATTGAACGATGATGATGAAGGCGTGCTTATTAAGTTTAACAGCGAAGGAACATTGCTTTGGTCCACCTATTTCGGCGGAAAGGATGATGACGATATTAACGGTGTCGCCGTAGATGACGAGGGCAGGGTTTACATCACAGGAGAAACCGAAAGCGATGATTTTTATATCACACCAGGTGCATTTCAGGAAAATCTGACAGGTCATAGATTGTGTTTTGTTACCCGCTTCCTGCCGGATGGTGATGTGATATGGTCTACCTTTTTTGGGGGAAATGATGAAGAAAATGGCAACGATATTATTGTCGACAGAAACCAGGACATTATTATTATCGGCGAGGCCTACAGCATTGACTGTCCGATAACACCCGGATTTTACCAGGACAGCATTGCCGGGAGTGATGACGCCTTGCTGATGAAGATGGATTCGTCGGGAAGTTTAATCTTTGCCACGGTACTTGGTGGTACCGATGATGATGATGGCCGTAAGGTTGGTGTGGATCATGAGAACAACATTTACATTATTGGTGACCTGATCAGCACGGACTTTCCCACAACTGAAGGGGCTTTTCAAAGCACATTGGGTGGTGAACACGATGCATTTGTTACCAAGTTTGACAATTCCGGGCAATTAATCTGGTCAACTTACCTTGGCGGGGAGTTATTTGAGTTTGTTTACGGTATTGATGTGGATAATGTGGGAACAGTGTACGTCTATGGAGATACAGAAAGTGAAGACTTCCCTGTTACGCCTGATGCACTTCAGGGGGAGATGAGCGATCCGGATGATATGTTTATTACTACATTGGACAGTGTTGGAAACATAATCTGGTCAACCTTTTGGGGTGGCGATGCTGATGAGGATGCCTCAGAGCTTAGGTTTAGGGACCATAAACTTTATATTGTGGGTACTGCCGAAAACTCGGATATCCCCATAACACCGGATGCGTGGCAGTTAACAAATGCAGGAGGGGAGGATGGTTATTTTGCCATCTTCGAATACGAAGTCCTGCCCACCGGCATCGCTTTTATGGAACAAAACGATTTCCTGGTCTATCCTCAACCTGCCAGCAACTTTATTACGGTAAGCTTTGGCGACGACTTGCAAAACATGGACCTTCAACTTCAACTGTACGATATCACCGGAAAACTGGTTCTGTCCGAATCGAAAGAAAGAGGCAAAAAGAAATACACAATCAACGCCGAAGCTTTACCTGCCGGCGTATATTATCTGGGCGTTGTATCAGACGGTAAGCGCGTGACGGGAAAGTCAGTTATACTACGATAAATTCAAAGTGATAATTCCCGGTTAGCAGGCGGTAATATTCTTTAGCTGAGTTCGATGCAAGAAAGGATTATTAATATTGTTGAAATAGGTATAATAGACAAAATGGTTGCAATTAAAAAAAGGAAAACCTCTCCGGGAAATTCTAATGGCCAACCTTCTCAAGTGCCTCGGGATTGTGTTTGTATTTGAATAAAAACATAAAAGCTATCCCGACAACCAGTGAGTATGCAGCAAAGATAAACCAGATGCCCTGCCAGTTACGGACTCCATCCCGGGTAAAAATCTCAATAATTACCCCGCTGCCGTAGGCGCCGGCCATGGCTCCGAAGCCATTGGTCATTATCATAAACAGTCCCTGTGCGCTGGCCCTGATCCTGGGTGCTGCTTCCATCTCAACAAAAAGGGAGCCTGAAATATTAAAGAAGTCGAAAGCCATCCCGTATATAATCATTGAGAACACCAGGAGTACCAACCCAAACCCGGTGGGGAATCCAATGCCAAAGAGTGCGAAACGGAGTACCCAGGCAAACATGCTCATCAACATTACTTTTTTTATCCCGAACCTTTTCAAGAAGAAAGGAATGGTTAAAATAAAGAGGGCTTCAGATATTTGTGAAACAGACATTAAAATGCCATTGTGCGTTACGGCAAAGGCATCTTTGTAGGCATCAATTTTACCAAAGTCGTGCAAAAAAGCTTCCCCCCACATATTGGTAATTTGCAAAGCAGCACCCAGCATCATGGAGAAAATAAAAAAGACGGCCATTTTCTTGTTTTTAAACAACACCAGTGCATCCAAACCCAATGCCTGGGCCAGTGTTTTTTTTGCCTGCGTTTTTTCAATGCTGCAATTGGGCAGGGTAAGTGAATAGAGTCCCAATATCAACGAAAATAAAGCAGCGAAATACAATTGGTAATTACTCAACCCCCATCCCAACAGGTCAATTATCCAGACAGCAAAAATAAAACCGACTGTTCCCCACACCCGGATGGGGGGGAAATCTTTGACAATATCGTAACCCTCTTTCTCCAGCAGGTAGTACGAAACGGTATTGTCCAGCGCAATGGTCGGCATGTACAGCATCAGGTAGAACAGCATCACGAGGTAAAGCGAATTGAAATCGGTTTGTTGCGCTGCGAAGTATAGCAATACCGACCCCAAAATATGAATCAGGGCGAACAATTTGTTGGCGCTTATCCAACGGTCGGCCACAATTCCCAAAAGACCGGGCATAAAAAGGGAGGCTATTCCGAGTGTCATAAAAATAGCCCCGATTTGTTCTCCACTGAAATCCAAAGTTACACCCAGATATTTTCCAAATGAAAGAAGCCACGCCCCCCAAATAAAAAACTGGAGGAAATTCATTACCGTAATCCGAAATTTAATACCCATTGTGTGCTGGTTTAATAAGAGTCCGTCTTAAATTTTGAAGCTGTAAATGTAAACTAATCTTGATTTATTACAACTAAGCATCGCACAGCAAACAGTCAACACCAATGCCAAAAGCCATTGCATCTACATTTTAGTAAGTTGCCCTGATGGGTAAATTATTGAAAACGAACAGGCTAAACCATGCTCTTTTTTTGATGGCATTTTCTTAAATAAGTTAGATTATGTTGATAACTTTGAGGCCTGAAAAAATGACAACCTATCCCTGTTTTTCTAGTCCATTTGTGAATAGAACAGGAAGTGAAACACAAGAAATGTCAACATCAAAACCCGCATAAACAAAGGGGGTACCCCATTTGTTTACAAACAAAGAAGATTATTCTAATAAAACCAGGCCGATGAAACAATATCTTGACCTTCTTGAAAAAGTAACAGAAACCGGCATACAGAAAACCGACCGTACAGGCACCGGTACCATCAGTATTTTCGGGCCGCAGTTGCGTTTCGATTTGCAGGAAGGCTTTCCACTGCTTACCACAAAAAAGCTTCATTTAAAGTCTATTATTTATGAATTGTTATGGTTTTTAAATGGGGACACCAATATCAAATACCTCAACGAAAATGGTGTGCGTATCTGGAACGAATGGGCAGATGAGAACGGAGATTTAGGTCCGGTTTATGGATCGCAGTGGCGCAACTGGAATGGCGACGGCATTGACCAGATAAAAATTGTTGTTGAGCAGATTAAAAACAATCCCGACAGCCGGCGGATGATGGTTGCTGCCTGGAACCCCAGTGTTTTGCCACAGGCGGGTAAATCGTTTTCAGAAAATGTAGCCGCCGGAAAAGCAGCACTGCCCCCCTGTCATGCCTGGTTTCAGTTTTATGTGGCCGATGGAAAGCTGTCGTGCCAGATGTACCAGCGCAGCGCCGATATTTTTCTGGGTGTTCCTTTCAACATTGCATCTTATGCGCTGCTGAACCTGATGATGGCACAGGTTTGTGGTCTTGAACCCGGCGATTTTATCCTGACTTTTGGTGATGCCCACATTTACCTGAACCATCTGGAACAGGTGAAACTGCAAATGAGCCGCACACCAAAAAAATTGCCAAAAATGAAACTCAATCCTTCAGTAAAAGATATCTTTGCCTTTGATTTTGCTGATTTCACGCTGACGGATTACGACCCGCATCCGCATATTAAAGGAAAGATTTCGGTTTGATGATTTAATGGAGGAGCAAATGACAAATAAAAAAGATATTTCAATCATCGTCGCCATTGCATCTAACCATGCCATCGGAAAGGACAACGACTTGCTCTGGCACATCTCTAAAGATTTGCAACGGTTCAAACGCCTGACGGAAGGGCACACCATTGTCATGGGGAAGAAAACCTATTTCTCCCTGCCCCGGCGCCCTTTGCCCAAACGGACGAACATGGTGATTACCGATGTGCCCGGCGAACAAATCGACGATTGCCTGATGGCTTATTCTATTGACGATGCCATTGGGAAAATGGAAAACAGCCAAGAGAATTTTATCATCGGGGGCGGTTCAATCTACAAACAATTCATGCCATATGCCGATAAATTGTACATCACAAGGGTGCACAAAGATTTTCAGGGGGATGTGTTTTTTCCTGAAATAGATCCCGTAATATGGAAACTTCATTCTGCCGAAAAGATTATTGATGATCCGCAAAACGATTTTTCCTATACTTTTGAAATTTATTTCAGGAAATAGCTGTTATGTCAAAACCAAACCTTCGTCTTGCTTCCCTGGTTTTTACACTTTGGGTTCTTTTCAGCGCATCCTGCAAGGATGACAACACTTATTTTAGTTACAACCAGGGGCTTCATGCGGGCAACGATTATGTGGTGAGCCAACAGATGATGGTATTAATATTGAACACTTATTTTAAATCCATTTCCGATTCACTTTTGCTGTTTACCGGCCACAGCAATATTGATGGCGCGAACGTTTCTTTTGGTGGTGCCGAAAGCGATACTTTGTTTATCCATTATCCGGCTTGGGGTGCCGACGATGGATACGGTCATTGGCGTTCCGGTGATATTAAGGTCAGTACCGGGCAGGGCTTTTTCGAACCTTCTTCCATAGTCCGGTTTCATTTTATTGACTTCTTTTATGATAAGGATACTTTGCATATTGACAGCTTGCAGGTACAGTATCTGGGACAACCGGACGGGCAAAACGGGCTGTTCTCCGTCTCCTCCGATACCATTCACAGGATATTTTCCGATACCAGCGGGGTAAACAGGTTTTGGATGCAACAGTCATTCTTGCGACTGAAAGATGCTTCTTCCCCTTACCACACCCCCCTGGACAAATTCGCCATTTCAGGTTGGCTGAACGGTGAATCGGGGGAAGGGGTCTGTTACTTTACGGAAACCGCAGAAGAACAGCCGTTGCTGAATCAGCTGAACTGCACGTTTTTAAAACAGGGGTCGGTTGCCATCAGTTTCAGCAGCCTTAATTACGAAGGGAATATTTATTTCTCAGACCCTGACACCTGCGAGAACCAATATGTCGTCATCTTCGACGAATCACCTTTTCCTTACCCGATTTATGCCCGCAATTGGTAGTTGACAAATCACCGCAACAGTTCATCAATCTTCTTTTTCATGGCCTCAAATTCACTGCGGTCGTAAAGGCGGGTAAGAAAAACAATCTGCCCGTTCCGGTCGATGACCACATTGCGGGTAACACCGCTTTTTTTGTGGGCGAATTTTGCGAATATTTCAGCACCGGGGTCTAAGGCCATTGGATAGGTCACTTCCATTTGTTTTTGAAAGGCAACGACCTTTTCCAGGGGTTCGTCGTAATCAATACCAATCAGAATAAAATCTTTATCCTTGTTGGGGAGCCAGACTTCTTTTTCGAGATGGGGCATTTCTTTCCGGCAGACGGAACACCAACTGGCGGTGAACTGCAAAACAACAACCTTACCGCGTAATTCTTTTAATGAAACGGTTTTTCCGTCGGTGAACTCCATCCTGAAATCGGGTGCCATGTCGCCGGCCTTTACAAGGTAACCACGGTTCTCATCAGCATCTTCTGCTTGGTACATGGTAAATCCGGAAACTAAAAGAACGAGAACAACTACGCTGAGCAAAGTCTTTTTCATGTGTTACTAATTTTGAAGCAATCACCCTTATGTAAACCGACGGGTTAACCCGTCGGTTAATGGCTGTTTCATGATCGTTGAATAAATCCCAAAAATAAGTTTTTTTGAATTTAAAAAATAGAACAAGGGAATTGCCCAGGTTTTTTACTTTTACTCAGATTTTCAATTTCCATGTTCGATTCAATTTATTTACTGCTGGCTATTGCCGCTTTGTTTTCTTTTCTCGTGGTCAGGTACCTGAAACTACCGTTGACCATCGGCTTGATGATTCTGGGGATGGCATTGTCTGTTTTATTGATGGGCATCAGGTATTTTGATTCAGGGCTTTTTAACCGTCTCCCGAATATTCTGGAGAACCTTAACTTTCATGATTTCCTGATGAAAGGCGTGCTGGGCTTTTTGCTGTTTGCCGGTGCCGTTCACATTAATGTACAGGCGCTTGAGAAAGAACGCATTCCCGTTTTTGTATTTGCAATTCTGGGTACGCTCATTTCGACGGTTGTTGTCGGGTTTGCCGGATTTTTTGTGTTTGGCTGGCTGGGCATGAACATCCCTTTGTTGCACTGCATGTTATTTGGCGCCTTAATCTCACCCACCGATCCCATTGCCGTTCTGTCCATTTTTGAGAATTATAAGGTCAGTCCAGGGATAAAGATGCGGGTTGAAGGCGAATCCCTTTTTAATGATGGTATCGGAATCGTTATTTTTATTGTCATCCTCCGGCTTATTACGGGGGGAGGCGCCGGGTTCTCAACCGTGCAGACTGCTTTGCTTTTTTTGCGTGAGGCAGTTGGCGGGATTCTTTTTGGCTTGTTGCTGGGTATGGGCGGTCTGTATTTCTTGAAACAGTTAAAGAACGAGCCCAAGACTGCCGTACTTGTTACGCTTGTAATTACGACCGGTGGTTATGCCCTGGCAAATACTTTTGAAGTTTCGGGTGCTTTGGCGATGGTAGCTTCAGGCCTAACAATCGGCAACTGGGTGCACCGTCATGCAGGACATGAGATAAGGACTTTGATGAAGGTTTTTTGGGAAATTGTCGATGAAATCTTCAACAGTATGCTTTTCGTCCTGATGGGGCTGGCCATCGTGCTTATTGATGCAAAAGTGATCAATTTCTATGCTGCCCTGCTTGCTATAATCATTGCTTTAATTGCAAGGTTTGTTTCGGTCTATATTTCCTCTGTCCTGGTAAGGCCTAAAGGTCGGGCGGGAAAAAGTATGGATAACAAAACAATTGTCCTGATGACATGGAGTGGCCTGCGTGGTGCACTGGCTTTTGCACTGGCGCTATCACTCGGCAACAAATTGCACGGACATTTCTTTATCTTTCTAACTTATTCAGTGGCGGCCTTTGCTATTATCGTCCAGGGCCTGACCATTGGAAAGCTGGTTAGAACCTTGTATAAGAAAAGGAGTGTATAGCGAAGCCGGTTTATTCACCATCATCCCCCTTTTCTTTTTCCTCCATTTTTTTAAGTGATCTTTGTTTGGTCAGTGCAGAAGCAAAAAGACCGGTTGGAATAGCAACTATTCCAAGACCAATAATCAGGATAAAAAGAGGTAAAAGGCATGCTAAACTACAGTTTCATTGAATGGAAACTGAAAAGGGGTTTCGAATTCCGGTAACAGGCTGCTTAATCAATTACAATGTGGGGTGCCCGCCAGGTAACCGAATCTCCGGTCAAATCGTGCGCGTAGCTCACCACTTCCATGCTTTTGGGAATGACTTTAATAAGCAGGTAGTTTTCACGATTGGGATAAAACCGTGCCCAGTGCTCCATCCAGCGGCGCTCCTTTTCCCCGGGATCGTCAACAAGTACCGCCCTTCCCGTTACAACAACATAGCCGTTTCCTGCCTCATCTGCATAGTAAACCGTAACCCGGTCGTCATTCTTAATCTCACGTACTTTCCGGCTGTTCTTGTTGGTGCCGAACCAGATGACAAAGTCTTCTTCGGGGGGGAAAGGCTCCATCATCCGGGCCTGCGGCTGGCCCGTTTCGTTCAGCGTAATGAGTGCGCAGTATTTCTCATGGCCGATGATTTCGGTGGCCGCTTTAAAAATAAGGCCCTTGTCTGCTTCTGCTTCCTGTGCCCCTGAAGTTAAAAACAAACTGCACAGCAAATAAAGCAGGGCGAATTGAATGAATCGCATACCGGATAAATTTTAAGCTTGTAAATGTAAACTGAATTTCTGATTATTATTTCAACACCATCATTTTACGGCTTTGTGCAAACGAAGCTGCGCTTAGTTTGTAATAATAAGTCCCGTTGTTCAATTTTTGCGCGTCGAATTCAACTTCATAGTTTCCGGCAGGTTTTTCTTCACTTACCAAAGTTGCGACTTCCTTTCCCAAAGCATCAAACACTGTAAGTGTCACAAAATCCTGTTCGGGTATTTTGTACTTGATTGTTGTTGTGGTATTGAAAGGATTGGGGTAGTTTTGCAATAAAGAAAACATTAAAGATAAAGAAAGATCATCATTGTCAACACCTGTTGGTTTCCCGGTAAGAACTGCTACCATTACATCTGTATAGTCGCTGTTCCCTCCCTCGGTACCTGAGCATCCAAAATAAATTTTTCCATTGTCACCTTTTATTACTGTTGATATATGTATATCCATCCAGTTGTTATAGGGGTAAGCACTTCCTCTGAAAGCTCCGGGGACATCTATACTCCATATGGTGTCTCCTTCGGGAGTATATTTTTTCAGATCATCAATTATATCCTGAGATGAGATATAAAAATTTCCCTTATCATCAAGGCAAAAATCGTTAATAGAGAACTTGTGATATCCGGCAGTTCCATAGTTCCGTATTTCCTTTTCCCATAATAAATCGCCGTCTGATACATTCATTTTAAAAATAACATGAGAGAACCACTGTCCTAAGTATCTTGAATAACCTGAGAGATAGATATTACTTTTATTATCAGCGTGAATTGATTTTACATTATCCGGGCCACCATTGCCTCCTTCTAACTTTTTTAACCAGGATTGATTACCTGTTGCATTATCGAGTCGAAAAACCAGGTAGTCTGAATAACCGTTTTTACCTGTTGAAGCTGCGCTGGCAGCATATACATTATTATCACCATCAATGCATATGTTCGCCTGATAAAAACTTCCCATATACAATGAATCCGAAAGATGTACGTACTTCCATTGTTCGTTGCCGTTTTGATCAATTTTTGCTACAAAACAGGAATAATAGCTTCCTTTTGTTCGCTTGCAGTTGCCGATAAATATTAGTTTTCCCTCTTTGTTTGTAATCATTTTTACAATTTCTGTATTCCAGACAGAATTTGTTCCTCCGAAAATATAATTCTTTCTGAAAAGCAGTGAACCGTCCTTGGCGATTTTTAATATGATGCCGTCATAATTTCCAGTACCCTGCACCTTTGTTTTTCCGGCAATGTAAATATTACCGAGGCTGTCGCCAGTCATTGTATAAGCATAATCATCGTTGGATGATGAATGATAAACCCATTCAGTTTCACCATCAAGTGCGTATTTAATAACCACAATCCCCGCACCATTCAAATTGCCCATTGAGATCACGTAACCACTTGGATCATATATTATATCAATAGGTTTATCCTTAGTAGTCGGGATAGGTTTATTGTATTCGCTTATCCATTCGACCTGGCCGGAAGTGTCTATTTTGTATGTTGTTATGTTTACATCATATTGGTCAATTTCTCCTTTAGTTCCGCAAAGCACGTAAACATTGCCGGTATTGTCTATAACCATATGTTTAAAATAATCGACACTATTTATTGGCCCATCATAGAAGGATTGCCAAAGGATTATTGGCTGCTGGGCATAGCCCGGATTAATGAAAAAGATGGTGAAAATGATCAATGTAAATTGTATAACTTTTTTCATAATTATTCCTTCTTTTAGTTAAATATTCATTTGCAACAATACATACTCAATGAACGGATAAACCGGTTATCTCATTAAGAACATTTTCATTGTTTCTGTAAAGTCGTGTGATGAACCTGAAGACGGGTCTTTTGCCTGCATACGATATAAATAGATGCCTTCAGGTAAACCAAGACCAATAAATTCAACCCGGTAAGCCCCTGCCTGTTTTTTTTCATTCACCAAAGTTGATACTTCCTCTCCCAAAGCAGTAAACACTTTAAGGGTCACAAAACTTGATTCAGGTATTATATACTTGATTGTTGTTGTGGTATTGAAAGGATTGGGGTAATTTTGAGATAAGTTAGAAGCATGTGGGTTTTCGTTTTCTGATTCAACGCCTGACAGAATTTCCCCCAATTTACCGTTTGCACTAATTTGTTGAGCGTAAATGTCTTTCATGTTGCCAAGTGGGGCATTTCTGCTATCTTCCCATGCTATGATTGCACCGCCGGATAAATCGCTCGCTATCTTTGGAGCCCTTTGCGCGATATTTTCTGATGAAATGGCGACACCGTCCGGGTCCCATTGTAGAATTCCCTCACTGTTAATTTTCTGAGCGTATATATGCAGTCCATCCTCCCAGGCAATTAATGCTCCTCCCGGCCCGTCATCAATAAGGACATGGTTACTGGCGCCTATTGGGTTGTTGGTAATTTTAACTCCATCATCTGCCCAAAGTGTATTGCCTTGAGAGTTTAATCTTTGTGCATAGAATTCTTCTTCCCAGGTACGCGTATCTTCCCAGCTTATAATTACCCCACCGGCATTATCATTGATTATTTTTATCTCAGATTGCCTTCCATCTGCAGTTGTAACTTCGACCCCGTTGTGTTGCCACTCTGCAATCCCGCTTGAGTTAATCCATTGCGCATAGATGTCGTATCCATTGTCGCCACGATCATCTCTCCAGGTTATTATCGCACCTCCTGTTCTATCAGAAACAATCTGCGGATGAGATTGGTAGCTGACAGCTTCACAAACCTCAATTCCATCATGAGTCCAAAGCATATTGCCTGCGGTATCAACTTTTTGTGCATAGATGTCGTTGTACAAATCGTTGCGGTCATCATCCCAGCTAATAATAGCTCCACCTGATTCGTCAGCAGCGATAGTCGGTAAGCTTTGAAAATCCGGAGCAGTACAGACCGCAATGCCATCCGCTCCCCATTGTGGTTCCCCGCTACTGTTTATTTTTTGTACATAAATGTCCGGGTTCTGATCTCCGTTTCGAGAGTCCTGCCAGACGATGATTGCGCCACCAGCACCATCACTAATAATTTTTGAACTCCTTTGAGTACCAGCTGCTGTGCAAACTTCAATGCCGTCAACAGTCCATTCGATATTTCCTGCGGAACTGATCTTTTGAGCATAGATATCACCATAAACACCATTACGAAGATCCTGCCAGCTTATTATTGCTCCACCCTCGCCATCTCCGATAAGAACAGGGTAGTTTTGATTTTGCGTGGTTGTGCAAATGGGCACACCATTAGTAGTCCACTGTGGATTTCCCAGTTTATCAAGTTTTTGGGCGTAAATGTCGTAATTATAAAATCCATCCGGAGCGTCAACCCAGGTTAAAATCATCCCGCCCTCTCCATCGCTAATGCAATTAATTTCTCTTTGATCATTCGGTGCAATAACAACCGGGGTATTCACAGTTGGGTCATTGGACCATTGCGCCAATAATGGTGCATTAAATAAAATAAGCAATAAAAAATGTAAACCCATTGATTTCATAATCTGCTCCCCTTTCTGTTTTTTACTGTTAATGATTTGTAGTTATCTTAGTAGATTCATCTTCTTTGTTTCAATAAAATTTCCTGTTTGAAGTTTGTAATAATATATTCCACTGTCCAGCCCTGATCCACTGAATTCAACTTCATCAGTCCCGGCAGGTTTTTCTTCACTTACCAAAGTTGCGACTTCCTTTCCCAAAGCATCAAACACTGTAAGTGTCACAAAATCCTGTTCGGGTATTTTGTACTTGATTGTTGTTGTAGAATTAAATGGGTTCGGATAGTTTTCAAACAATTTGAAGCCTTTCGATGCCGGGGTTCCTTCATTTACCGAAAGGAATTTATTGTAAGTTACCAGGTAGTAATCAACATCTTCACCGTTTATTTTTGCCGAAAGGCCGAAGGCGATGTTAGAACCCGCCAGGGATGAACTGACCGAAGCGGTATTCCCGCTAACATACTTTGCATAAACAGCAAGCAAAGAATCGGCAGGCCATTCCGCCGGCCTGGTAATTGAAATTTCAGTATCGCTTCCCAGGGCCTGGTCAACCAAAATGCTGTCTTGTGCAAGGCGGCTGATAATTAAATAATGGTCTCCCGATGACAGGTTGTTTCCGTTGTACGCCCGCAGGACTCCGGCCTGTAATTTCCCATCGCCCGATTCAATGTAAAAACCATCAGGGGAGAGCAGGTTGCTTTCATACTGGTAAGTGGAATTTTCATCCCCGTTGACGGTAACATCAACACTGTTGTAATTGTATTGATACACGTTGGTTTGCAGTTCCGAAAACGAAAGCATCAGTTCGCCGGTGTAATTGTTTAACACATACTTCTGGAAGTCCCCGCAAACTTTCAGCCATTGGGGATAAGCGGTTAATCCGCTTGCCAGGTCGTAAGTGAGGTTAAAACCCATGGCAATAATATGAGTCAGGGTTTTTAAATCGGTGGTTGCCGTTTCGGGGGCGAGGTTGTGTTGAAAAAACAGCACTTTGTCGCGGGCCAGCAGGGTGGTAAAAGGAAAGAAAGCCAGGTTGTTTTCGCCGATGGCATTGATAAAATTATCGTCCGCACGCCAGGGCAGCAGGGCGCTGCCGCAAAAGGCCGGTGAAGGCACATGGGCGCAGTTTCAGTCGTCCTGCCTGAAGTCTCCCAATCAAATATACATTTAACTGGCTTGCTTTATCCCCCGCCTCATCGCCGCCAGTTTTTATGCATCAATATAAGACCTGCAGTTTATACGGACGTAGTGAAAGTCCTGCTGCTTGAAAAACCATTGACCGGGTTTTTCATATATCTTTAGAATCTCCATTCTTTTGAACAAGAAAAACGGCCTCTGTAACCATGCTTATAAATACGTTTTTTTCTTTAACTACGGACGTGTCTGAAAATATTTCGCCCCACCCATGCGGGGCTTTTCAATCAACCACTTGTACGTTTTTAAAACATTCATGGGTGTTTCATGGTTCGCTTTCGGGATACTCCTGCTTTTCAGACCTGTGGATTTTCATTAAAGTCCGTCAATTAAAGCTAAAGTTTGCTGAACTGCTTAACCGATACGAACTCTTTATCGATACCCTTTATCCGCAGCAGATACATTCCTTTTTGCAGAAACGAGAGGTTCAACGAAATGTTGTTCTCCCCCGGAAAGAGTTTGATGGTATTCGGTAACTTTCTGACAATCCTGCCGGTCAGGTCATAAACCTCCATTCCCACGCACAGCTTTTCTTCCGTACGGATCACAAGTTTTGCATTTTTACGTATGGGGTTGGGATAAACGGAAATACGTACCGTTTCCGCCCAAATCTCATGCTCACCCACATTTATCCCAGAAATGTACCTTGACAAGGCGAGGATGCTAGTTCCGGTAAGTGTTTCCTTTGTTGTTCCTCCGGCCAGTATTTTATTGTTTTGGTCAATGGCCATTCCCAGTGCGTAATCCAATCCCAGAAAATCAGTGATAACCAGCCCGTCATCCCCGAATGTATCATCCGGGTTGCCGTCTGGATTGTATCTGAAAAGGGCGAAGTCGCTGTCCATACCGATACCGATACTGCCGCTACAAAGTATTTTTCCGTCTTCCTGTATCAGCATCCTCCAGGTGGTTTCCCAACTGCCAAAATCATCGATCACCATACCCCCCTCTCCAAAAGATTCGTCAGGCGTTCCGTTTTCGTTGTAACGGGCAAGCATGAGATTATAATTGTTTCCCACATCCACCCATCCGCTCAAAATAATTTTGTCTCCTTCCAATATCTTCAGGTCTCTGCTTAGGGCGCTGGAGTCCTGCCCTATCGAGGAAGTTACTTTTCCGCCGTTGCCAAAACTGCCATCCAGGGCGCCTTCGGAGGTGTACCTGACTAGGGCAATTTTAGTATGGATGTTGTTTTGATAGGCTTGTCCTGCAAGCACGATCCTGTTATCGGAAGTCAACCTGACAGCCCATGCTTCATCCGACAATCCGTCGAAATCGGTCAGAACAACCCCATCAGTGCCAAAAATGTTGTCGTTGGTTCCATCGCTATTTAATCGTATGAGTGCAAAATCCAGGTCCGGTGCATTGCCGGCGGTACCTGCAATCAGTATCTTACCATCATTCTGCAGAACAATGGCGTTTCCCTGATTAATAAGCCCTTCTGTGAATTTGAAACTTCTGATGCCTCCCGTACCGAAGTCCTGATCGAGACTTCCGTCAGGTAAATATTTCACGCAAGCCGCATGATATTCGCCACCAATCAGTACCCTGCCAGTGAGGTAATAATTACCCGCTTCATCTTCAACAACATCCATTACTTCATCATTGTTGTCCCCGACCGCAGTCAGCACATAACCGTTTGAGCCAAATGAATCGTCAACAGAACCGTCTTCGTTGTACTTTATTAACAAAAAATCGTTGTCGGTGCCGTTATACCCGATCCCGGCGACCATAATTTTACCGTCAGCCAGAGGAAAGATATTTGAACATTGGGAATACCCGTCGTTAATCATGGTCGTAACTTTGCCGTCACCGCCAAAGGTTAAGTCCAACGTGCTGTATTGCCCGTAAAACACGTTTGCGCAAACTGCCAGTGTAATAAAAAGAACAAGTTTTTTCATAACATGAAGTTATTATTAATTAATTAATAAATAAATAGGACAAAAATATAATGGCTTTATTCATGTGCAATACGGTAAACACCGTATTTTTTATCCACTGCCCTGGAGATAATCAGAGTCTGACTGTTTTTTCGAAACCCTGTAGACAACAAGGCAAAAAAAAACGTGTTGTGCAGTTTAATAGGTCAGCACAAGCATGCACAGGCTGGTTGATTTTACATCGAGCATGGCCGAAGCGTTGGGGCTGCTGCCGTCGGTGTTTACGGCTGCCTGGCTGAAAACGGTGGCAGTATGCAGGGTAATTGCCAGAATGATGATGGTTCTTTTTATAATTTTTGGGTTTTTAAGCCTCGGCCATGAATCCCGAGGGATCGGGGATGGTAACTGATTGGTTTCATAAGCTTGTTATCTCATTCAGTTTCTCCGCCATTTATGGCGGGGTGGCAGGGTGGGCTATTTTCCTTTTATCAGTTCTTTTATTTGTTTGATCTCGGCTTTTAGTTGTTCTATGGTTTGCTGTTGTTCCTGCACGGCCTTCACCAGGGGGACAACAAACTGCGAATAGCTGACACTGTAAAGCTCATTCTCGGTTTTTGCGGGGGTTACACCGCTGAAATCATAGTTGCATTCCAGGGCGGCCTGCTCCA
>JAKIVD010000027.1 GCA_021647205.1 Bacteroidales bacterium
CGGTAGAGTTCCCTGATCATTAATTTCTTGGTTTTGATGTTTCGCTTCCTGGCAATCTCTTCCACAAAAATATTGACGGCAATTTTACCTTCCAACACAACTTTTTCAGAAATATAATCTGTAAAAAAACCTTTGCCGATCAGCAAGCCCAGTGTCCGGTTCCGGCTCAGGTCGTTCAGGGCGGTCAGGCTGAAGTCGCCAAAACCGCAGTAATTGAACATGGTTTCTTCTTTGCCGCCAAATTTCGTAATTACACATCGCATTTCGTTAATGGCATTTGTTAGTACCAGCGACCGGAGGTTGGGGGAATTAAAACTGGCATCTACTATCCCGACAATAATGGCATAAATATTTTTGAGTATGCTTGCCAGTTCCACGCCGGCAACATCGGTGGTAAAATCAAGGTAAATAGGCGTGCGGTCAAACACTTCTTTAAAAACAGAAAAGCCTTTTTCCTTTTTCGATGCAACGGTAAAAGCCGTGGGCATGTTGTTAATTATCTCGCGTGCAAACGACGGCCCTTTCATGCTGTAAATTTGGTTGGGGATAATTTTGTACAAGCTTTGCGGAATAGTTTTTCGCTCACTGCTGAAGCCTTTTGCCAGGTTTACGATGAAGGCTTCCGGATGAATTAAGTGCTTGTGCCCATCGATATAACTTACAACAATATTTGAGGGTATCCCCAAAAAAACAATATCCGCATTTTTTAATACCCCCGTATCAAAAGTAGCCCTTAAACCGGGATGCAAGGGGATGTTGGGAAAGTATTTTTTGTTGATGCGCTCATTACTGATGGAATCTACGACTTCCCGTTCCACCGATAACAGGCATACATTGTATTCCTCCTTTAAGCTTAAAATATTTCCAATGGCAGTGGAAATGGCACCACTACCTATAAAACAGATATTCAGCGGTTTGTTCATGTTTATCGTCGTTTAGCGAAAAGTAAAAGTAGCAAATTAATTGGAATACGGATTTTAACAAAGATCAGAAACGGTTTTTCACTGCAAGCATGAAACTATTAACCCGCTCGTTAATGTCTTCCGAAATATTGAAGTAGTAAACAGGAAGGCTAAAAGCAAAGAAGATGACAGTGCTCCGAACAACAATATCAACCACAAAGTGAGGGGCAACCGGCACCAGTGTGGAAATATAATAGCTTGCAATACCAATGAGTAGCAGATACAAGTGTTTCAACTCAAATGGTTGCAAACCAAACTTTTTGTAGATAAAAATGTATTTGATCAGGTTATAAATAAATTTTGAAAGCAAGGAAGCCAGGGCAGCGCCGACAATACCATATCTGGGGATGAAAAGAAGGTTAGTAAACACAATAAGTAAAGCATAACCGATTAGCAAAGCCGAGAAATAACGGTAGTGCTTTGAGTTGACAATAATGTGCGGGCTTACGCCAAGAAAAACATCAAACAGGTTGGCAACACCTATGTAAAATATTACCATTTTTCCGGATAAATAGTCATCTTTTATGAGAAAGAATACATTATCGATATTTCCCCAAATCCCGATAAAAAGCAGAATACCCATTACGCTTAAACTCAGGCTGCTTTTTTTGTAGATACTTCCGATTGTGTCAAGGTCGTTGCGTTTCCATGCATCGGCAATTACAACCGAGCTTATTTTCCCCATTGTGCGTAATGGTACGAGGATTAACATGCCGAAAAAGAAGGTGACCGAATAAATTCCCGCCGCACTTAGACCAAGTATCCGGTCAACCATTAAGATGTCAATGTTCATAACCAACATACCGGAAAACCCGGACATCAATCCGAAAAATGCCACTGTCGCCATCTCCCTGAGTAATTTAGCATCAATGAACCGTAAATCTATTTTCAGAGTAACCCGTTTGTTTCTGGACAGTGAGAAAAAAAGTAATACCGAAGGCGAGATTAAAGCCAGGGTATAAAAGATTACTGTTAGGTGAAAGCTGAGAATATCAAAATAAAACAAAACAATGACTACCAAAATAGCCAGTCGTTGAATAACTTCTTTCGCAACAATCCCTTTAACCGCATTATAGAGTACGCGATAGTATGTATCGAAAACATTGAATAACAACGTAAAGAATATGAGTGGGAGCACATAATAATAATAAGCCACAAACAACTCGGATTTGCCCTCTGCGTGCTCCACGATATTTGGTCTGAGTAAAAGATAAACAGAACCGGCAATTACAAAACCCAGCAGCGAAATGAGCAAGAAAAGCCCAAGAAACCCATGGTGTTTTCCATCATCAGACCTGAAATACGGAAAGAGCTTGATGGTAGCTGTGGAAAAACCCAGCCCGGCAAATTGAGCAAATAAAACTGAATAGGAAACCAGTATCCGCAATAAGCCAACTTCTTCCGTAGAGAAAATACGCGGGAACAGCAGGCCTATTGTAACGAATCCCAGGACTACACCAAGGTAGGAATAGATGGAACCGGAAATACTTTGTTTTTTGATTACACCCAAAACTGAGGATTTAGTCCGGTTAAAAGTAGTATTTATTTTTTCTCCATCAATACAAAAAGCCAGTAGGGTTTTTTTGGCGATAACAAAACGTTCGTCAGGTCAGTTGCAGTAGCCAGCAAGTTGAACCGGTATGGATATTCAAACTTGAGTTCACATTTTGGGCAAATGGTTTTGCGCTTTTCTTTCGGCATCCAGTAATAAGGCATCCATGAGCGGGCAGGTGAGATTCGCTTTTTTATCTGCAGCAATCTTTTGTTGTAATATCTAACTTTTTTTCCATAAGCCAAAGTAGAAATAAGCTGAAAATCAGGAAACAGACTTTCAAAATCTGCGACTTTAAAACTCCGCAGGTGGTTGGGGCTGTTAAACACAAAGTGGCACGTAGGACATTGGATGGCCAGTTTGTCAGGGTTTTCATCGTTGGGGACAGTAATGAAAATATATTTCTTCGTCAAACGCTTCATTTCGGCGACCGATTTTTCAAACACCCCGTCCGGGAGGTGTTCCAGCATTTCACTGGAAAAAACCATGTCGAACAAAGCATTGGGCAGGGGGATGTTGTCGGCACTTGCAAGCAATTTGTCCGTTTCAACGAAACTCAGGGCTTTCTTGCTGCGATCGACGGCGGTGACTTTGTAAGCCTTGCCCAGCACATTGGTGATCACCCCGTTGCCGCAGCCAATATCGAGGATGCGCTGTACGTCCTCAGGGATAATTTCCAGGATTTTTTGAATCTTGTTTTTCAGGTCGGACTCCTTCAATGCCGACCAGTCGAATTTTTCGTAAATGTTTTTATTGTCCATGGGAGCAGTTTTGTTGTACTATCTTGCAAAAGGCAATATTACGGAAAGTTGCTCATAATAAAATAGCATTTTTCACTTACTGTAATAAATTTAGCTTTAAATTTGTAACAATAACAACACGGGGTCGAAATGAACATTGCTGTAATAGTCGATAACGAATTTTCTACTGACGTTCGGGTTTATAATGAATGTCTAATACTGAGTGATGCCGGACACAAGGTCTTCGTTCTTTGCTTGAATTTTAGTAAAATGCCAGATGATGAACCTATCAATATTAATTTATCGGTTTCAAGGATAAGTATTAACAGGAAATTTAAAAACCTGTTGTTTGCTCTTGTAAACACAATTGACATATACTCCTATTGGTGGTCTGATAAAATAGACACCTTCATTAAAAAGAACCATATTGACATTCTCCATGTACACGACCTATATATGGCAAAGGCTGGATATTTGGCAAAAAAGAAGAATGCTATTCCAATGATACTTGACCTGCATGAATATTACCCATATGCCGTACTCAGTTACCAGTGGATGAATAAATTTCCTTCAAAGTACATTATCCGTCCATGGGCATGGAAAAGAAAGGAGGGAAAGTTTTTGCGATACCCGTACAGGATTGTTGTGCTTAGTAATCACTTTAAATCACAATTACTTGAAAAATATAATTATTTGACAGAAGACCAATTTATTGTTTATCCAAATGTTCCAAATATTTCAGAATTGTTGGCGTACCCAATTAATAATCTCATTCTTGAAAAACAGGATTCTTTCATACTCTTTTATTTTGGAGGTGTTTCAAAGCGGAGGGGAATCTTTGTAGCTATTGATGCTTTGAAGCTATTGGTTGACAAAATCCCTGAAATCAGGTTGTTAATTATCGGGCCCGTTGATAAGGCAGAGCGAAAAGTATTTGATTTGGCAATTTCAAATGAAAAGGTCCGGGATCATATCATTTACTACGCCTGGAAAGATATCAGCCTGCTCCCTTCTTATATTCGCATTAGTGATATTTGTTTAAGCCCAATTGAGAAAAACCCGCAACATGAATCAGGAATTGCGAATAAAGTTTACCAATATATGTTATTTGAAAAACCTGTTTTGGTATCTGATTGTAAGCCACAGGCAGATTTGATTAATAGGGCAAAATGCGGTTTGGTACATAAATGGGATTCTGTTGAAGACTTTTCCGAAAAAGTCTTGGAATTATTCCGGGATAAGGAGTTGGCTTGTAAGATGGGCGTGAATGGTCGTCAGGAAATTCTTACGCATTACAACTCAATAATTATGGGAAGGAACTTAATAAATGCCTATAGAGTATTAAAATAATATGATTCTGTTACTATCCAGGATTTATCCTAAGGTATCCCACCACGATCCATGCAATACTAAGCTCAACATTTACCGTAACATAAAAAACCTAACAGGTTTTCCCTATCTTTGGTTGAAAATAGTTTCCCATTTCTGCAAACACGACTCCTGCTTATGAGAGGCTGTATATTTCTCGTAATCCTTTTCGCCGGCCTGGCTTCCAGCGCCCAGGACATTCACTTCTCCCAGTTCAACGATGCGCCACTGACGTTGAATCCTGCATTGACAGGAGTGGTCCCTTACAAAGGCATTGATGAAAATATGATCCGGGCCGGGGGGAATTTTAAAAACCAGGGCGCGGGCATTGCGGTTCCTTACCGCACCTACGACATTTTTGTTGACGGCGCTCTCAGTCTGCCCCGCCTCAAGCGGACGCAGTTGGGGCTGGGATTGTTGCTTTACAACGACAATGCCGGCGACGGCTCTTTGCAAAACACCTCCGCCATGCTCAATGCCGCCCTTACGATTGCATTTAACCGCAACTACAGTTTCCGGGCAACGCTGGGTTTTTCCATCGGCTTCATCAACCGAAGTGTGGATGTCACCAAGCTTGTTTTCGACAACCAGTGGAATGGTGTGATCTTCGATCCGGGCGCTTCCAGCAACGAAAACTTCTCGACGAATTCCATCTTCGCGGTCAACTTTAATTTCGGAGGGCTGCTTACTTACGAGGTCAATCGTAAGCTGTTTTTACGGGCGGGTGCCAGCCTGAGCCACATCAACAAACCGCGCACCTCTTTTTACGACGACGACAACCGGATCAACCCCAAACTCATCGCCCATGCCGATGCAATTGTCAACACCGGCGAAAACCTCACCGTCGAACCCGGCTTCATGTACTCGGTGCAGGCCAAAACCTACGAACTGGTACTGGGTACAAACCTCACACTGACCAAACGCGACATCCAACTGATCTTCGGCCTTTGGTACCGGCTGAACAGAGACCTCATCCCTTTGGTTGGCATACGTTATCAGGGGTATAAACTTGCCATCACTTACGATGTAAACGTTTCGCCACTGAGCATTGCATCCAATTACCAGGGGGGGATTGAGATTAGCTTTATCAAGGTTTTTGGAAGAAAAAACCGCGGCATACCCTGCAGCACTTTTGAATAACATTTGCCCATGAACATATTTAGAAAACATAGCACAAAACAGTACCGCGAAAGAATACTTTTTCTGCTGCTCCTGCTGTTCGTTCCCGGCTTTTTTGCCCCGGTGATGGCTGAAGACTACTACTGGGTAGGCGGCAGCGGCAACTGGTCCGACATCAACCACTGGGCCACGACTTCAGGCGGCTCGGTGCTGCATGCACAAATCCCGACCCCGGGGGATGATGTGTTTTTCGATGGTAATTCGTTCACCGAAACAGGCCAGGTGGTTGTGGTTAATCAGAAAAACGCGGTTTGCAGAAACATGGACTGGACGGGTGTAACGAACAACCCCATCCTTTCCGGTAATGACACCACCAGCCTGCGGATTTACGGGAATTTGAAGTTTGTTGAAGCAATGAACCAACAGTTTGACGGGGAGTTCATGTTCGAGTCGGTTGCCACCGGAAAAACCATTCAAACTTCAGGACATCAGTTCAGAAACAACGTCCGTTTTCTCGGCATTGGCGGCGGATGGACATTGCAGGATGATTTCAATGTGGCCGCAAACATCTATTTTATCCATGGCAGCCTCGAGACCAATAATTACCGGATCACCGGCGGGGACTTCATTTCAACCGGGCCAAACAACCGTTCAATCCTGTTGTCGAACTCGGAACTTAACCTTTTAAGCTGGCAGATCAATGGGCAGAACCTCGACCTTCAGGCCGCAACTGCTGTTTTTAATATCGAAAATCTGTTGTCGAACACCGACGGCACGGACCTGGTTTACGGCGACATTGATTTTTACGGTTTCAGCGGGTCGGTGGTCAACACCGATGTTTACGTTACCTACAACAACATCAGTTTTGCTTTTGACGGTTCGGTTTCGGGCGATTGTAAAATAAACACGGTGACGACCGTTGGCAGGGGAAGCATCACGGACAGCGACTCCATCAACCAGGTGATCTTTAATGCCGGGGGAAGCCTGTCGGGAGGCCACCACGTAGTGGGAAGCTTTATCGGGAAAGGCAACTCGGTCATCGAGGGAAACAACGAAATTGGCGTGGCATTGCTCTACGCACCTGCTGTCATTTCAGGCACGAACAGTATTGACAGTGCCCGGTTTTTTCAAAGCGGGGTCATCACCGAAGCCAATCAGATCAGGAAACTCATCATCTCCTTTCAAAGTGTCATCGACGGCAGCAATCAAATTGTCGATGCCGTTTTGTTCGGTGACGGTTACTTTGCCGGAAGCAATGTGTTCGACACCCTGACCCTGAGTCCGGGAAACACCTACACTTTTGCCATTCAGGACAGGCAAACCATCGAAGACGAGCTGAACATCACCGGTGACTGTTACAAGCCCATCAGAATGCTCAGCGACACCAACGGTGTGCAGGCAATTATTCGTTGCAACTTCCCCGTATCGGGCGATTACCTGTCGCTTCGCGACCTCAGGGCGGAAGGGGCCACACCTTTTGTCGCCACCAATTCGGTTGACCTGGGCAACAACACCGGCTGGAACATCGAAACCTCCACCGGCCTCGACCTGTACTGGGTGAACGGCCAGGGAAACTGGGACGACCCCGGCCACTGGGACCTCAGCAGCGGAGGGCCGGGAGGCCACTGCCCGCCCACCGAGATCGATAACGCGCTCTTCGATGCCAGCTCGTTTTCTGCTTCCGGACAGATCGTCAACGTGAATGTAAAAAATGCCGTGTGCCGCGACATGAAGTGGGAAAATGTCAGCGGCCCGCGAATAATGGGGGCCGATACCAACAACATCCGCATTTACGGCTCGCTTACCCTCAGTCCCCAGATGCAGTGGATGTTTCTGGGACAAACTTTTTTTGAGGCAACCGAAAAAGGGAAAACGCTTACGAGTGCCGGCAACACTTTCCTGAACGACCTTTGGTTTAACGGGCGCGGCGGCGCCTGGAGCCTTTCGGACGACCTGACAACCATCACCTGGATACGCTTTCAGCAGGGGGAAGTGTACACCCTTGGAAACGACCTAAAGTGTGCCGTTTTTTCTTCGATCGACACCACAACGCGCAAGCTTTCGTTGAGTACTTCCACGGTCAGGATGACAAGTGCCGTGCAAAGCGTGTGGAACCTCAACGGGATGAACCTGGAGCTGCATGCCGATTCCTCTCTGCTGATCGCTGAAAATATACTGGCTGAAATCAGAAGTTTTGGCGGGCAGAACGAGTTGGTCTACAACAATGTGGAATTCTACGGCCCTGATTCAAAGCTGCTCAGCAATGTGTATTGCAATTACAATCTGGTAACTTTTTACGACAGCCTGGGAGAGGTGGTGCGTGACTGTACCATCGATACGGTAACCTTCCATGGCAGCAAAGGAACCGTATTCGATTCCGACATCATCAAAACGGCCATTTTTTACGAAGACGATGGTTTTCTTGACGGCGCCGGCCACACGGTTGAAATCGCTTATTTTTATGGGGATGGCCAGGTTCGCGGCAGCAATACCATCGACACGGCCTTGTTTTACCGGAATGCCATCGTGGAAGGAAACAACACCATCGACACCTGCATCGTTTACAACAAGGCTTTCATCGACGAGAACAACAGCTTCCGGACGGCCACACTTTTGGGTGACGGAATTTTCACCGGCGAAAACACTTTCGGCACACTGACCCTTTCGCGCTCCAGTACCTACCTGCTTGAAAACGGCAGAACCCAAACGGTGGTTGACAAGCTGAATGTGGACGGCGCCTGTACGGGACCCATCATCATCCAGTCGGATGAAAACCAAAGCCAGGCCACCATCAGGAAAGTGAACGGCACGGTGGAAGCCAGCTATGTCTCGCTGCGCGACATCAGGGGCGAGGGGCCGGGCATCCCGTTCACGGCAACCAATTCGGTTGATCTGGGCAACAACAGCAACTGGCAGGTGCTCACCAGCAGCAGCAAGGAATTGTACTGGGTGGGCGGCCAGGGGGTCTGGAGCGATTCGCTGCACTGGTCGGGAAGTTCCGGCGGGCAGGGTGGTTACTGCATCCCTTCACCCATCGACAATGTGTACTTCGATGCCAATTCTTTTGCCGGGCAGCGCGACACCGTTTACATCGACATCGGCAACGCCACCTGCCACAACATGAGTTGGGAAGGCGCCAAATTTGAACCGGTTTTCCTGAGTCCCGACACCAACAACCTGCGCATTTTCGGCTCGCTGACACTCGAGGCTGCGATGAACCTGCAACTGGCAGGGCCCGTGTTTTTCGAGTCGACCCACGGTGGAAACACCATTGCCAGCAAGGGGAACAACTTTCTCAACAAACTTTTTTTCCAGGGCATTGGGGGACAGTGGCAGCTGACAGACGACCTGTCTGCGGACAGCACGATTTATTTTTCCAACGGCGAGATCATTACCGGTGGAAACGCCCTCGACTGTTGGTCATTCAATTCGGATTTCACAAATTCCCGCCGCTTTCATTTCGATGGATCGATTATCTCGCTGAAAGGTACCGGAACGGAAATCTGGCTGGTGAACGGCCTGAACCTGGAGCTGTCGGCTGCAAACTCACGCATCGTTTTTAAAAGCCCGAATGCCATTTTCAGAACCGCTTTTGGCGGGCCGTTTGTTTTCAATAATATTCTGAGCGAAGGCGACCGGACAAGGATTTACAACCTGAATACAGACATCGAATTCAACAACATTCATTTTCTGGGAAGCGGCCAGGTGCATGGCGACTGCCGTATTGACTCCGTTACTTTCGACAGTTCGGGAAGCGTTTACGACAGGGACCGGATCAATTACCTGCGTGTGAAAGGCCGTCTGGCCTACGTGGACGGGGCGCACAACGTCGGCTCGGCACACTTCGGGCAGCATGCTCAGATTATCGGAACCAACACCCTTGATTCGGTACTTGTTACCGCCACAGCTTTAATATCGGGAAACAACAGCATTGAGAACTACCTGCAGGTGGGTAGTGCCGCGGTCATCGAGGGCAGCAACACCATCGAAGAAGCCCTGTTGCTTGGCAACGGAATCCTCAGCGGGCCCAATGCTTTCGGTGTGCTCAGCTTTTCGCCCGGCAATAAATACGAGTTGGAGGAGGGCATCACACAAACAATCAGCAGCACGTTCAACATCCGTGGCAACAATTGTTTCCCCATTGTTTTCAGGTCGCAGGATGACGGCAGCGAAGCCTTTGTCAGCATGCCTTCTGGGGCAATCGTCAGCGGGGATTTTATCGAGATGCGGGATATTCACGCCACCGGCGGAGCCGATTTCTATGCGGGAGCGTTCAGCACGGATATCTCCAACAACGCGGGCTGGAACTTCAACAACCTGCCCGGTTACATTTTCGGTTTCCCACCCGATACAACCATGTGCGAAGGCCATGAACTCATCGTCGGGACGGAAAACTTCAACCCGGACGAAAACTCCGCTTTCCGATGGCAGGATGGCAGCAACCTTCCTTATTTTAATGTAAATAACGAGGACAGTTTGTGGGTTACCGTGTACTACGCCAACGATTGCTCGTTTACCGATACCATTCTCATCAACCGCAGTCCGTCACCTGTTGTGGACATCGGCGAAGACCGGAGCATTTGTGAAGGCGACACCCTCAGCATCCTTTTTTCCAGCGACAGCCTTACTTATTTCTGGAGTGACGGTTCAACCGACAGTGTTTTCATCGCCACGCAAAGCGGAATTGTTTCGCTGACAGCCACAGCGCCCAACGGCTGCTACGCTACCGACAGCGTGGAGATCACCGTCAGGCCCGCACCCGATGTTTTTCTGGGTAACGACACCACCCTTCGCCACGACCAGACCATCGTGCTGGATGCAGGGAACAGCGGCTCAACCTATTTCTGGTCAACCGGCGACAGTACGCAGTCAATTGTTGTCAGCGGCGCTGAGGGCCTGGTTTGGGTAAATGTGCTGCTGGATGGCTGCGTGGGCAACGACAGCATTTTGTTGAGTGAATACCCCACCTGCATCATTGCCGTTCCCAACGCTTTCTCGCCCAACGGCGACGGGCAAAACGATATGCTGTACGTGAGGGGCAGCGGTTTTGCGGAATTTGAGCTACTGATCTTCAACAGGATAGGGGAGATGGTTTTCAGGACTACCGACGAATCCATTGGCTGGGACGGCACCTACAAAGGCAAAGCCCAGGAAGTGGATGCCTATATGTACATCATCAAAGGCCGTTGCATTGACGGTCAGGATGTGATGAGTAAAGGGAATATTACATTGTTGAGATAAAGGATGAAGCGTTTTTTATATATGTTCATCATTGTTCAAATAATTGTTGAAGCAAGCGGTTCACAATGTTTTGGCCAGGAATCGTTTGAAATTGCCCTTGGCGGGAGTCTGGAGGAAAGGCCTTTTTCAGTTGTGTCACTTGAGGATGGAAGCTTTACTGTTGTTGGTACAACAAAGAGCTCCGGTGCCGGAAACTCGGATGTTATTCTTTTTAATGTAGATAATCAGGCTGAAGTTCAGTGGTCTAAAACCTACGGCAATTCAATGCGTGATCCGGTACGCATTTTAACAAGGTGCGCTGACAACGGTTATCTCATAACTGCCTGGAATACTACAACTTCAATTGTTGATGACTGGCATTTAATTCGAACAGATGACAAAGGAAATGTTTTATGGGACAAGTATGTGGGAGAGGATCTTGATGACGAAGTAGAAGGCACGGTTAGGGTTGGGGATGAGTACTACTTTTCAGGAAGTACGCATAATTACGGAATAGGCAGAGCCAGTGTGTTTTTTGCAAAAATGGATGACCAGGGGAACTTTTTGTGGTTTAAAACATTCAGTGCCATTAACAATGATCACGGAAAAGGCATTATTTTCACCAATAACACATTGGTTTTGGCAGGATATTCAGCTTCTTTTGGAAATGGAACGAACGATTTTATTTTAATCAAAACAGATTTGGATGGAAATGCAATTTGGTCGTACCATTATCCTACTGCAAAAATGGATTACTCTTTTAGATTGGTAGAAACGAGTGACCTGGGATATTTGATTGTTGGTTTCTCGAACAGTTTTGGAGCCGGGGACAATGATATTTATGTATTAAAGACAGACAGGGATGGTATAGTTCAATGGGCAAAGACTTACGGGGGTATAGCAGATGACAGAGCTTACGACATAAAAAAATTAAGTAGCGGAAACCTGGTAATCAGTGGCGCTACCCAAAGTTTTGGCGCCGGTGGAATTGATGTTTTTGTGATGGAGGTTGACCAGGCTGGAAATTTAATCTGGGCAAAAGTGTATGGCGGTGAGGAAAATGATGACCGTGCCTACGTAGATGTGTATAGCGATGGCAGCCTGGTTGTTGCGGCCTCAACTGAAAGTTACGGAAATGGGGGTAAAGATTTTTTTCTGATTAAAACAGATCAGGCAGGGAACTCTTGCTGCAGTAATTCTGTTGATGACCTTCAGATAAGAAATGTTTCAGTAACTGAAGATACCATTTCTTTTGTTGTTGAAAATGGGGCAGTCTCCCCGGTAAGAAGTATGACAATCAAAGATCCTGAATTGGAGCAGGAGCTATTGTGCACTGATGAATTGAAAATCATTGGCGATACTGTTTTTTGCGGGGACGCATCAAATGTTCCTTATTTTGTTGATCCGGCCGTTGAAGGTGACTACACATGGACGATCCCTGAAGATGCCACCATTGTTTCAGGCCAGGGGACTCCGGAGATCATTGTGGATTTTGGAAATATTTCAGGATTCATCACCGTTTCCCTGAACGGTGGGTGTTCAAACGGTGCACTCGATTCATTGTACGTCAGCCTTTCCGGAAGTATGGACATCGACCTTGGTCCCGACACCTCCTTTTGTTACGGCCACACCGTCCTGCTTTCCCCCGGCGGCGGCTACTACGCCTACTACTGGCAGGACGGCAGCACCGACTCCGTTTATTTGGCCGGCCTCACCGGTTATTATTGGGTGCAGGTTACCGACTCTGCCGGCTGCACGGCCATCGATTCGGTTTACATCGAAGCCTTTCTGGATTTTGGCTTTTCCATCGGCCCCGACACTTCGGTGATTTGCGATGGCGACTATCTTTTCCTGCACGGGCCTGAGGGCTACGAAAACTACCTTTGGCAGGACGGCTCCGGCTACCCCGACTTTGTGGCCGACACCGCCGGAATTTACTGGCTGGAAATTACCGACGAAAACGGCTGTGCGGCCAGAGACTCCATGCTGCTCATCGTCAATAAAATTCCCGACGACTTTTTGGGAAACGATACCGTAATGTGCGAAGATGATTATTTCCCCATCCATGCCCCGCCTTACTACGACAAATACCTTTGGCAGGACGGCAGTACCGGTTCGGTATTCATCGCCTGGGAAACGGGAAGCTACTGGGTTTACGTTGAAGACAGCATCGGCTGCAGCGGGACGGACACCCTTAAACTGTCCTTGTTTGAAGCCCCTTCGCTCAACCAGCCCGACACGGTCATTTGTCCGAACAGCAGCATCCTGCTCAGCCCCGGTCCGGGCTGGGATTACTATAAATGGAGCACCGGTTCCACCGACCCGGCCATTCTGGTCAACAAGGAAGGCATTTACTGGGTGGAAACCGGCACCCCCTGCGGCCCGTTTACCGACAGCGTATTTATTGACTTTTACACAAACCCCGCCTTCGCCCTTGGCCCCGACACCAATATTTGCGAAAACGAAACCATCAAACTGACCCCCGGCCCTGGCTTTCTGAGTTATCTGTGGAACGACGGAACGACCGACAGCGTGCTGATTGCGGAAGCCGAAGGCAATTATTGGCTTACTGTCAACGACGGCCGTTGTTTGCTTGGCGACACCATCCTGGTTGACAAATGCAGTCTGTTGTGGATCCCCAATGTGTTCACCCCCAACGGTGACGGGGTGAATGACACGTTTTATGCCGTCGGCAAAGGTGTTACGGAATTCAATCTTGTTATTTTCAATCGCTGGGGCGAAGTGATGAAAACCCTCCACAGCATCGAAGAAAGCTGGGACGGAACCTACCACGGCAGGCAATGTTCTGACGGGGTTTACTACTACGTGGCCACTTTCAGGGAATCCGACAGGAACGCCGTTGCAGTCACAAAACAAATCAATGGGGCGGTAACGCTCATCAGGTAATGGAAAAAATCAAACCGGGCATATTATTGTTAGTTTTAATCGTGATGTCGCTCTTTGCCCAGGCGCAAAAGCAGACGAGTGTCTGGTATTTCGGCGACAATGCCGGCCTTGACTTCAAATCCGGTTCACCGCTTGCCCTCACCGACGGGGCGCTTGCCACACGGGAAGGCTGTGCCTCCATTTGCGACAAGAACGGTGATATACTTTTTTACACCGAAGGCACAAAAGTCTGGAATAAAAATCACCAGATCATGGAAAACGGCACGGGTTTGCTGGGGGATTTTACTTCCACGCAGTCGGCCATTATTGTTCCCAAACCGGGAAGTGACAAGCTTTACTATGTTTTTACGGTACAATCTTTATACGAAGAATCAGGACAACTTCACTATTCAGTTATTGATGTGCCCCAAAATGGTGGTCTGGGAAAAGTAATCGAGAAAAATGTCTTGCTATACCAGCCTATTGTGGAAAAGATCACCGCTGTGCAGCATGCCAATGGAATTGACTACTGGGTTATTACTCATGAAAGATACACCAATACCTTTGTTGTTTATTTGGTGTCGAATGCCGGGGTAAGTGATACTCCTGTATTTTCAAGTGTTGGCGTTGTACATAGCGAACCTTTTTCTAATTGGGGCGGATATTTAAGGGCCTCTCCGGGTGGGAAGTATCTGGCTTATGCGAACCAATATCCTCAAAGTTTATTTGAATTGCTTGATTTTGATACAAATACCGGAACAGCTTCCAACCCAATTACATTTTACGGTTACTTACATTCTTACGGAGTAGAGTTTTCTCCTGACGAATCTAAATTGTATCTGGCTAAAATAAAAATACCCCCAAGAATTTATCAGATAGATTTAAATGCCGGAAGTCCCGAAGACATTATTAATTCATCAGTGTTAATTACTGAAACAACAAACATGATTGGCGCTTTACAGGCAGGCCCTGATAAAAGGATTTATGTTGCCCTTGATTACAGCAATTACCTGGGGGTGATCAACGAACCGAACCTGCTGGGCGATTCATGCGACTTTGTGCTGGATGGTGTTTACTTAAAAGGCAGGCAATCCAGACTCGGTCTCCCCAATTTTGTGACCAACTTCTTCGAAGCCGACTTTACCTACCGGCCCGACTGCTACGGCGACACCACCCGCTTCACCCTTGATTATTCAGGGGTGATGGATTCCCTGCGCTGGGACTTTGGCGACCCGGCTTCGGGTGAAGGCAACACTTCAATCCAGCAAAACCCTTTCCATGTATTTTCCGCACCCGGAACTTTTCTTGTGCAGGTGATTGTTTACAGCGGAGGGAGTACGTATCCCATCGAAAAAGATGTGGTGATCTTCCTGGCCCCTTTTGTTGATCTGGGTCCCGACACCTCACTCTGTTCCCAGTCGGGCCTTTTGCTCAGGGCGGGCGGCGGTTACGATTCCTACCTCTGGCAGGACGGTTCGACGGATTCGGTGTTTCTTGTCAGCCAAACCGGGGATTACTGGGTGCAGGTTGCCAACAGTTGCGGTACGGCATCCGACTCCATCCGTGTTGATTTCTCCGAATCTTTCGACATCGACCTTGGCCCCGACACCTCCTTTTGTTACGGCCACACCGTCTTACTCTCGCCCGGCGGCGGCTACTACGCCTACTACTGGCAGGACGGCAGCACCGACTCCGTTTATTTGGCCGGCCTCACCGGTTATTATTGGGTGCAGGTTACCGACTCTGCCGGCTGCACGGCCATCGATTCGGTTTACATCGAAGCCTTTCTGGATTTTGGCTTTTCCATCGGGCCTGACACTTCGGTGATTTGCGATGGCGACTACCTTTTCCTGCACGGGCCTGAGGGCTACGAAAACTACCTTTGGCAGGACGGCTCCGGCTACCCCGACTTTGTGGCCGACACCGCCGGAATTTACTGGCTGGAAATTACCGACGAAAACGGCTGTGCGGCCAGAGACTCCATGCTGCTTATCGTCAATAAAATTCCCGACGACTTTTTGGGAAACGACACCGTAATGTGCGAAGATGATTATTTCCCCATCCATGCCCCGCCTTACTACGACAAATACCTTTGGCAGGACGGCAGTGCCGACCCGGTGTTCATCGCCTGGGAAACGGGAAGCTACTGGGTTTACGTTGAAGACAGCATCGGCTGCAGCGGGACGGACACCCTTAAACTGTCCTTGTTTGAAGCCCCTTCGCTCAACCAGCCCGACACGGTCATTTGTCCGAACAGCAGCATCCTGCTCAGCCCCGGTCCGGGCTGGGATTATTATAAATGGAGCACCGGTTCCACCGACCCGGCCATTCTGGTCAACAAGGAAGGCATTTACTGGGTGGAAACCGGCACCCCCTGCGGCCCGTTTACCGACAGTGTATTTATTGATTTATACAAAAACCCCGCCTTCACCCTTGGCCCCGACACCAATATTTGCGAAAACGAAACCATCAAACTGACCCCCGGCCCTGGCTTTCTGAGTTATCTGTGGAACGACGGAACGACCGACAGCGTGCTGATTGCGGAAGCCGAAGGCAATTATTGGCTTACTGTCAACGACGGCCGTTGTTTGCTTGGCGACACCATCCTGGTTGACAAATGCAGTCTGCTGTGGATCCCCAATGTGTTCACCCCCAACGGCGACGGGGTGAATGACACGTTTTATGCCGTCGGCAAAGGTGTTACGGAATTCAATCTTGTTATTTTCAATCGCTGGGGCGAAGTGATGAAAACCCTCCACAGCATCGAAGAAAGCTGGGACGGCACGACCAATGGTAAGCAGTGTTCGGACGGGGTTTACTACTACGTGGCCACTTTCAGGGAATCCGACAGGAACGCCGTTGCAGTCACAAAACAAATCAATGGGGCGGTAACGCTGATTAGCGGCAGGTAACTACTCAATCACCCTGTAGCTTGTAATTTCAGCCTTCGACTTGCGTATACTCGTGTTAAGTTCAAACCCGATGAGCAGGATAATCGCGTTATAATAAATCCAGATAAGCAGGATGATAAGCGAGCCGATGGAGCCATACAAAAGGTTATAGCGCGAAAAATTCTCAAAATACAATTTCAGCAGCATCCCGCCCACAATCATCAGGGTGGTTGATAAAAGCGAGCCGGCAGAAATAAAACGGTAACGGCTGTTCCGCTTGTCTTTGGGCTGGCCATAATAAAATAATAGGGAAATGCTCAGGAGCGTATTCCCCAATATGACAACCCACTGGACTATCGTCAATGCAACAACAGTTATCTGATCGGTAATGATTTGTTGTTCGGAAAGTATTTTTATCGTTAACTTACCAAAGCCCAGTAAAGTCATCGAAATAAAAACCAGAAACGACAAGCTGGACATCAGGATAAACGCCCTGACTTTTTGTTTCCACCACGGCCAGGCCTCAATATGGTGGTAGCTTTGGCGGAACCCCTGCAGAATAGTATCGACACCATTGGTGGAGAAATAAACGGCCATTGCAAAAACAACCGACAAGAGTCCGGTTTCAGGCCGGCTCACAATTTCAACCAGGGTGCTCTCAGCCAAAATATAAATACTGGCCGGGATTAGTTCGTCAAACATATCCAGCAATTCCACCTGCATGTCGGCAGTTGTTACAAACGGGACCAGGGTAAAAAGAAAGAGGATAAAAGGTACAAGTGCCAGGAAAAAATCGAACGCAATGGCTGCTGCGCGGTAGGTCAGTACACCTTTAAACAATCCGTGGGAAAAAAAAACAAGCACATCGTAAAGCGGCATCCCGTCAAAACCCGGAAGCACAATAAAACTCAACCTCCGCCTGATACGGACCTCGATTCTTAAGATTCTGCGCTTCAGTTTTTGTAAAACTTTTTCCAATAGGATACTATTTAGGTGATTACTGTACGACCCATATGCTTCTTCAGGCCGGGACACTGGCCGTTAAACTTAAATCCAGACTTTTAATCTGGTGGGTCAAAGCACCGACAGAAATAAAATCGACACCGGTTTCGGCATATTCACGAATATTTTCAATGCTGATGCCACCGGAAGCTTCGGTCTCAAAACGGCCGTTGATGATCTGAACGGCCAGCAGCAAATCATCGGGAATAAAATTATCAAGCATAATGCGGTCAACTCCCCCATATTGCAACACTTCATCAAGCTCCCTGAAATTCCGAACCTCAATTTCTATTTTCAAATCTTTATTCTTGTCGTTTAAATAGCTTTTTGTTGCACGGATGGCCTGATGAATCCCCCCGGCAAAATCAACATGGTTGTCTTTAATCATAATCATGTCGTAAAGTCCAAAACGGTGATTGTGCCCCCCCCCGGTTTTAACTGCCAGTTTCTCGATAACACGGTTACAGGGTGTCGTCTTTCGGGTATCGAGCAGCTTGGTGTGCAGACCTTCGAGTTGCTGTACGACTTTTTGGGTGAAGGTGGCAATCCCGCTCATGCGCTGAATGAAATTAAGGGCGGTGCGCTCCGCCGAGAGCAGCAACTGTGCACTGCCCCCCACCTGAAACACCGTATCGCCTGCCTGAACAAACTGTCCGTCTTTCCTGTGGAAATTTATCCTGACACCGGGGTTCACTTTTTGAAAAACCATCGCTGCTACTTCAACGCCGGCAAGCATCCCGTTTTCTTTGGCCATAAGGACGGCTTTGCCTGTTGCCGATGCCGGGATGGTTGCCAGGGAGGTGTGGTCGCCATCGCCCAAATCTTCAATAAGTGCCAGATTGATTACTTCTTCAATGGTCATTTTTTGGTTTCATTTCAAAAACCAAAAGTAGTAAATTATCAACATGCCGCTCACCGGGACGGTGCAGGGCAGAAACCTGCAATCGTTCCAAAGTGGCCGGCAGTTTTCAGGCAGCCCCCCCTTCCAATACCACATTCTTTCATTCCCCCGCAACTTGCCTTAAATTTGTCTTACTTTTGGTGAACTAAAAACAAATGGGAATGAATGTCATCATCACAGGGGCCAGCCGTGGAATCGGATACGAACTGGCAAAGAAGTTTGTCAGGGATGGGCACAAAACACTGGCCATTGCCAGAAACCAGGAAAAACTCAGGCAACTTGAGAAGGAACTGAAAACTGAACATTTTTCTTCTCTCGGATTTGACCTTTCGACCGGTGATTACAGGAACAAATTAGTACCCTTTGTAAAGCAGCGGCTGGGAACAGTCGATCTGCTGATCAACAATGCCGGGCTGCTCATCAATAAAGCATTCGGGGAATTAACAGATGACGATTTCGACCAGCTTTTCAAAGTGAATGTCAAAAGTGCCTTCAAACTGACCCGCGACCTATTGCCCTTAATAAATGCTAATGCACACATCCTGAACATCTCCAGCATGGGTGGTGTTCAGGGAAGCACAAAGTTTCCGGGATTGTCGCTTTACAGCGCCAGCAAAGCTGCACTGGCAGTGCTCACCGAATGTATGTCTGAGGAATTCAAATCCCGCAACATCAAAGCCAATGCCCTGGCGTTGGGCGCCGTACAAACCGAAATGTTGTCCGAAGCTTTTCCCGGCTACCAAGCCCCTTTGCAGGCCGGCGAAATGGCAGGCTTCATCATGGACTTTGCCCTCAACGGCCACCGTTATTTTAACGGGAAAATTTTACCGGTTTCATTATCTACCCCCTGAAAAGGATTGATTACTTTTGCCACCTGATTTTCAAAAAATGAACACAAAGTTTGTAACCCATCCCGGGTTTATTAAGAGTATCAGCAATGACAAGGCCGAAGTGTCCATCATTGCCAAATCAGGTTGTGCCTCCTGCGAGATTAGCGGTTCCTGCTCGGTAAGCGACACGACGGAGAAGATTGTTGATGTCAGACTGTCCGGCGAAAACAACAATTACGAAATTGGCCAGGCAGTTACCATTAAGATGAAACAGTCGAGCGGGACCTGGGCAATTTTATTTGGCTATGTTTTCCCCTTCATTTTGATACTGGTTGCCCTGATACTTTTCACCTCCATGGAACTCGACCAGGGACTGGCCGGGCTCTTTTCCTTGTCCTTGCTCCTGCCCTATTATTTTGTCCTTTACCTCTTGCGTAATTTCTTCAAGAAGCGCTTCGACCACAGCCTCGTTTAAGCGCTACGAAAAAAGCAGGAAAGACGTTTGGGGGGATCTTGAGATGAACTTATCCGCCACCATTTCTTATTGTATTAATTTAGAGTCTTTCTAAAATCGTTTACTGAACATTTGAAAACCAAGGCGTTCCGAATGGAACTCCGCCCCCATGTATTACTCTGGCCCCGCAAATGCTCACTCAATCAGACACTTACGCCTGTTGTCCCGAACTGTTTGATTTCTCACGATGTCTTTAATTGTTTTATTTTTGCGTCTTGCTGTAGCAGACAGCATTTAATTTGTTCTCTAAAAATAAATTGGTGTGGATAATATAGTAATCATTGCTATTGCGGCACTCGGTTCGCTTGGCCTTGTCGCCGCTGTTATTTTATATTTTGTTGCCAGCAAATTTAAAGTTTACGAAGACCCGAAAATTGACGAGGTTGAAGAAGCCCTCCCGGCGGCCAACTGCGGAGGTTGCGGTTTCCCGGGATGCCGTGCTTTTGCTGAGGCAACAACCACTTCGGCCAGGAAAAACAAAAACCTTGATGGCCTGAACTGCCCTGTCGGTGGTAACGATGTCATGCAGTCCGTGGGCAGTATCCTTGGACTGGAAGTTGAGGCCACTGACCCCTTAATTGCCGTGATTCGCTGCAACGGTTCCATCAAAAACACACCGGCAAAGGTAAAATATGAGGGAGCCACTTCCTGTGCTTTTGCCCATGCTTTATACGGTGGTGAAGGAGGGTGCCAGTTTGGTTGCCTCGGCCTTGCCGACTGTGTGGATGCCTGCGATTTTGATGCCATTCACATGAACCCCGAAACCGGACTTCCCGTTGTTAACGACAAATGTACTGCTTGCGGGGCATGTGTAGAAGCCTGTCCGCGCGACATCATCGAATTGCGGAAGAAAGGCCCGAAAGACCGCCGGATATTCGTTTCCTGCGTGAACAAAGAAAAAGGGGCGCCAGCCAAAAAGAACTGTGCTGTCGCCTGTATCGGCTGTGCCAAATGCGATAAAGTTTGCAAGTTCGACGCCATTACCATCAACAGTTTCCTGGCTTATATCGATTTTTCCAAATGCACACTGTGCCGGAAATGTGTGGAAGTATGCCCTACCGAGGCTATCTGGGAAGTGAACTTTAAACCGAGAAAGCCAAAAGAGGGGAAAGCACCAAAGCCGGTGGCGGAGAAAACAGTTGCCAAAGAAAATGCACCGACAGCAAAAGTGGAGGCCGGAAAGGCCCCAGATAATGAAACCACAGAATAATTCCGGAAAAATGGGAATATTGAAAACATTTGCTTTAGGGGGTGTTCATCCGGAAGAAAACAAATTGTCTTCCAATGCCCCGATTGAAAAATTAGCGTTGCCAAAACAGGCCATCGTCCCGCTGGGGCAAAACCTCGGTGCGCCCTCAAAACCACTTGTAAAACGCGGCGACCAGGTCAAAGCAGGGCAGTTGCTGGCCGAAGCCGGTGGTTTTATTTCGACCAACATCCATGCTCCGGTTTCCGGAAAAGTGATTAAAATCGACAATGTGATTGATGGTACCGGTTACAAAAGACCGGGAATCATTATCGATGTGGAGGGTGATGAATGGCTGGACGATATCGACCTTTCAACTGATCTAAAAACGGAAATCGAACTGGACGGAAAAGCCATCATCGAGAAAATAAAAAATGCCGGGCTGGTGGGTATGGGGGGAGCTACTTTCCCAACCTATGTGAAGCTGATGCCCCCACCCGGGAAAAAGGCGGAATACCTGATTATTAACGGTGTTGAGTGTGAACCCTATCTTACTTCGGACCATCGGCTGATGCTTGAGAAAGGCCCGGAGATTGTTGTGGGCACACAAATCTTAATGAAGGCATTAAATGTGAAGAAAGCCATCATCGGTATCGAAAACAACAAGCCCGAGGCCATTCACCACATGCAGGAACTGGTGAAACCCATTGATGGCATGACAGTACAACCGCTGAAAGTACAGTACCCGCAAGGGGGCGAAAAACAACTCATTAAGGCCGTTGTCAACCGCGAAGTGCCTTCTGCCAAGCTACCTATTGAAGTGGGCTGCGTGGTGCAAAATGTGGGGACCGCCTTCGCCGTTTACGAGGCTGTTCAAAAGAACAAACCACTCGTCGAAAGGGTAGTAACCGTGACCGGAAAAGCAGTCAAAAAGCCTTCGAATCTGCTTGCCCGCATCGGCACACCCATTCACCAGCTTATCGAAGCTGCTGAAGGCCTGCCTGAAAATACCGGTAAAATAATTGGTGGCGGGCCCATGATGGGAAAAGCACTGACCTCCCTGGATGTTCCGGTGGTAAAAGGCTCATCGGGTATTCTGCTGATGAAGAAAGAGGAGTCGGTGCGCGAACCGGAAAACCCCTGTATCCGCTGTTCGAAATGCACCACGGTTTGCCCCATGGGACTGGAACCTTTCCTGCTGTCGAAAGCCTCAAAACTCGGGAAGTTCGACATGGCAGAAAGCGAAAAAATCATGGACTGTATCGAATGTGGTTCCTGCCAGTACACCTGCCCGGCGAGCATTCCGCTACTGGATTACCTGCGCCTGGGGAAAAACAAAGTAGGGGCAATTATGAGAAACAGGGGGAAAAATTAGGATTATGCCTACGGATGCTGTCAAACGGCAACTATTCGCTGTCATCTGAAAACTAAGAACTGAAAATTAAGAAAGAAACTTGAAATTATGAATATGTTCACGGTATCAGGATCACCACATGTTCACGGTGGTGAATCAACCAAAAAAATAATGCACGGTGTTGTCATTGCGATGGTTCCGGCCATATTGGTTTCCGTTTATTTTTTCGGATTGGGTGCCATTCGCGTGCTGCTGCTCAGTATTGTGGCCAGCATGTTTTTCGAATGGGTCATCCAGAAATACCTGCTTAAAGGCCCGCTGACAATTACCGACGGGTCGGCCTTGGTAACCGGCATACTACTGGCATTTAACGTGCCCTCAAACCTGCCGGGATGGATGATTATTATTGGTGCACTTATTGCCATCGGAATGGCAAAAATGTCTTTTGGCGGACTGGGGAAAAATATTTTCAACCCTGCCCTGGTGGCACGGGTCTTCCTGCTCATCTCATTTCCGGTACAAATGACCTCCTGGCCAAAACCCTCACCCATAACAAAAGGTTTTACTGACACCATCACCGGGCCAACTCCCCTGGGAATAGTAAAAGAAGGCCTCGGGGCCGACCCGCCGAAAACAATTTCCGAACTTGCTCCTGAAATCCCAAGTTATATGCAGTCACTGACCGGGGACATGGGTGGTTCCCTGGGCGAAGTATCGGCACTCGCACTCATCCTTGGCGGCGTGTACATGCTCTACAAAAGAATCATCAGCTGGGAAATCCCGCTATCCATGTTGTTGACCGTTGTTGTTTTTTCGGGTATTTTGTGGGGATTCAATCCCGAGCAATATGCCGATCCGGTCTTCCACCTGCTGACAGGGGGAATGATGTTGGGGGCCATCTTTATGGCGACCGATATGGTTACCTCTCCCATGACCAGGGGCGGACAACTGGTATTTGGCGTTGGCGTTGGGTTGCTGACCATCCTGATCAGAATATGGGGTGCTTACCCCGAAGGTGTTTCTTTCGCCATTTTGTTGATGAACGCTGTCGTACCGCTCATAAACCGCGGATTTAAACCCAGACGCTTTGGGGCGAAACCGGGCGTTGAAATTGCTCAATAGTTTTTAACAGGAAAAATTAGTAAAATGGCCAGTAAAAGAGAATCGAATTTTATCAACATGGTGCTCACCTTGTTCCTGGTGGCAGCCATAGCGGCTTTTGCTTTGGGTGGGGTGTTCATCCTTACCAAAGAGCCCATCGCCATCGCCAAACAGAAAAAACTGGAGGCAGCAATTAAAGCGGTCCTGCCCGATTTTGACACAATCCAGAAAGCGATGGTGAAAGATGCCGACGGCGATGATTCGCTTACTTTCTATTACGCAAGCAGGGACGATAAACTTGTTGGTGCTGCCGTGAAAACCTATACCATGAAAGGCTTTAGCGGTAAGATAGAATTGATGGTCGGCATTCTGGAAGACGGCACTATCAATAATACGGCCGTACTTTCCCACAAAGAAACACCGGGGCTGGGTGATAAAATGGATATTAAGAAATCAGATTTTTCCGTGCAGTTCAGGGGAAAAAACCCGGCCACCTTCAGGCTTAAAGTGGAAAAAGACGGCGGCGATGTTGATGCCATCACTGCAGCAACCATCAGTTCGCGTGCGTTTTGTGATGCGGTGAAAAGAGCTTACGATACTTTTGAGAGGCAAGAGCCGAATTGAGAGGCATGAGGTAGGAAGCAGGAAACAGGAATCAGGAAACAGGAATCAGGAATCAGGAAATAGGAATCAGGAAACAAGATTCAGGAAACAGGAATTAAACTTGCATCTCGTATCCTGCATCTTAATTTAAAACAATAAAACATGAACCAAATTCAAAACTTCACCAAGGGATTTATCAAAGAGAATCCGGTATTTATTTTGTTGTTGGGCCTGTGCCCGACGCTGGGGGTAACCACTTCGGCAATAAACGGACTGGGAATGGGCCTGGCCACCACTTTCGTACTGGTGATGTCGAACCTTGTCGTTTCGCTGGTAAGAAATGTGATACCCGACAAAGTAAGGATACCTTCATTTATTGTCATTATTGCATCCTTTGTAACCATCGTCGAATTAATGATGCAGGCATACACACCAGAGCTGTTCGAGTCATTGGGTCTTTTCATTCCGCTGATTGTGGTAAACTGTATCGTACTTGGCAGGGCCGAGGCCTTTGCTTCAAAAAACACGCCCTGGTCCTCCATTGTTGACGGTACGGGGATGGGGCTTGGTTTTGCCTTTGCCCTCACCCTGCTTGGCGGCGTCAGGGAAATCCTTGGTAGCGGGGCCCTTTTCGGATTCAGCCTCATCAAAGTAGATTTGATGCTTGTTTTTGTATTGGCACCGGGCGCTTTCATTGTACTTGGCTACCTCATCGCGTTGATTAACAAACTGAACAAAGCCGCTTAAAAAGATTAGTTATGGAATATTTTGTAATCATTATCGGATCCATCTTTGTAAGTAACATTGTACTGACCCAGTTCCTCGGGATTTGCCCTTTTGTTGGCGTGTCGGGAAAACTGTCCACTTCCATCGGGATGGGTGGTGCCGTACTTTTTGTATTAACACTGGCCACCATGGTCACCTGGATGATGCAATATTATGTCCTGAACCCCTTGGGCCTTGGCTTTATGCAGACCATCGTTTTCATCCTCGTTATTGCCGCCCTGGTACAAATGGTGGAGATTATCCTGAAAAAAGTCAGCCCGGCACTCTTCCAGGCATTGGGTGTATTCCTCCCCCTCATTACAACCAATTGTGCCGTTCTCGGTGTGGCCATCCTAACCATCCAGAAAGATTTTAACCTGATTGAGGGTGTGGTTTACGCCATGTCGAATGCCATCGGTTTTACCCTTGCCCTGGTACTTTTTGCCGGCATCCGCGAGCACCTCGATTTGATGGAGGTTCCCAAAGCCATGCGCGGTGTACCTATTGCACTGGTCGTCGCCGGCATTCTTGCCCTGGCCTTTATGGGCTTTACGGGTTTGGTTTAGGCAGGGGGAATTTATTCCGAATGCTGCTGTGGAGAAACGCGATGTGTCGCGTCTCTCCGTGCACAAAGCCTATTTTTCCTATTTTTGCTTAAAATGACTGAAGCAGTGAGCAACAAGCCAATTATTGACCTGAAGGGGGTTTCCGTCTTTCAGAAAAACAAACTGGTACTGGCCAACGTGAACCTCCGGGTGAACCAAAATGATTTTGTTTACCTGATTGGAAAAACAGGTAGCGGGAAATCGAGTTTGTTAAAACTGATTTATGCCGATCTGCCGCTCGAAACCGGTTCGGCCCAGGTTTGTGGATTCGATATAAAAAAAATCAAAAGAAAAGAAATCCCTTTTTTGAGAAGAAAACTGGGCATTGTATTCCAGGATTTTCAACTACTTGCCGACCGCACTGTGGAAGAAAACCTGAAATTTGTTTTGAAGGCAACAGGATGGAAAGACAAAGCGAAAATCAACCAGCAGGTTTCGGCTGTACTCGATGCCGTGGGTTTGTTGACAAAACTGACGGTGATGCCCCATCGCCTTTCGGGAGGTGAGCAGCAAAAAATCGCTATTGCCCGTGCCCTGCTCAACCAGCCCGATCTTATTCTTGCCGACGAACCAACCGGCAACCTCGACCCTGGCGCTTCCAACGAAATTGTCCGGCTGTTGTTGCGCATCAGTGAATCGGGGAAAACAGTCATCATGGCGACGCACAATTACAACCTAATCCATAAATTTCCGGGGCAGGTGGTAAAATGTGAAGAGGGGAGCATTATTCAATCAGCAAACAAGTTTGATTAGCTGTGCCACATTGTGACCGTTGTTGTAAACAGTGCCCAGTTTTTCTTTCCTGTCCTCGATACTTTCAGCAGAAAAAGATTTGTGAAACAAGGATTTGACTTTCCGTTTCATGCTGCCCTGGTCGTTGGCAACAATGCACAAATCATCCAGGTCGCTCCCACTCAGCATCTTGTCGTTGACCAGGCAAAACCGGCCATTGTACAAAGTGTTGAGCAGCTTGAGCTTCAGTCCCGTCTTTTGTGCAGTAACTGAAATGTTCACATGGGCATTTTTGATGAGTTTATTCAGTGTTTTATCATCGGGGTTGGCGATAAGTTCGATGCCGTTTCCGTTATTGAAAAGGTTACTAAGGTGGCCGGGCGGGTTGAGCCCGGCTATTTTTAAGGGAATATCCAAATCGTTAAAAACATTGTTCACCAGAAACTTCGCTGCATTTGAGTTTTCAGGGACGGACAAATTACCGTGATACAAAACATACTTCCCTTTTCCCGGTTCGCTCTGCACCTTTTTAAAAGGATGAAAGGCCGGGACAAATTCAACCCGTTGGTACTGTGAAGCAAAGTAGCTTTCATCATTTTTGGAGATGGCCAGCAGCAGATCAGCCTTTTCCAGGGTTTTTTCGTAGCGTTTGAGTTTGGCCGCTTCGTTGTAGAAGTAATACTTCTTAAACAGGTCGTTCTCAACTTTGGCGAGGTTCTGGTAATACTCGTGTTCAATGTTGTGCGTCCTTACAATCCGTTTCCTGCCATCTAAACGTGGTTCGTCAAGCAGCCCGCAGGTGTGGAGGCCTTCCATCAAAATCGGATAGTTGTCCATTAACAAATTTTGAACCAGTATTTCGGAGGAGCGGGAACTGACAATGTAGGGGATACTTTTAAACAATTGTTTTTTGGAAATATCGCGCTTGTAGTAGTGTACACTGAAAAACATATTCTCCAGTTCGGGAGCGTGTGCCCTGTTGTACTCAAAACAATGCAGGTGCACCTTTATACCACTGTCCGTAAGTGCTTTGGCCTTGTAAAATACATCGATAACCCCTCCGTAATTAGCCGGAAAAGGGATGTCGAATGAAACAATATGTAAGTGTTGTTCAGGCATACTTGCTGTAAACACCTTGCAGTGTTTTCTCCTCTTTTTCCCAATTTAATTGGAAGGATGCAAAACTAAGGTTTTTTTTCCACTCTTCCATGAGCAGCTGGCTGCTAAGTATTTCGCTTATTTTGGCAGCGATATTTTTCGGGTCGTGGTCAGGAATAAAATCCCCTATCCGGTAAGTGCTAATTATTTTCTTTATTTCGGGAAGGGGCGATGCCAGTACGGGTGTTCCGGCCTGGATGTAATCGAAAAGCTTGTTGGGCAGGCTGTAGCGGTAATTCAGGTTGGTGTCTTTGTCGAGGGTCAGCCCCAAATCGGCAAGGGCGGTGAATTGCATCAGCTTGTCGTAAGTTTGACGGGCTTTGAAAATCACCTTCTCCCCCAACGATTTTTCCCTGACGGTTTTTTTTAATTGCTCAATCACATCGCCACCACCCACGATGAGCAGAACAGCACCCTCAATGTACTGCATGGCTTCCACCATTTCTTCGGCCCCACGCTGAATGTTGATGCCCGCCCCCTGGAGGATGAGTATTTTTTTTGATTCGGAAATTCCCAAATCTTTCCGGCTTGCAGGCTTCAATTCGCCGCTTCCCCGTACAGGCACATTCCGCACCACCACCGGCCTGATGCCATATTCCTTTTCGTAAAGTGTGGCAATGGAATCGTTGACGGTAATGACGTCTTTCAGTTTGGGGAAAATACTTTTTTCAATGGCCTTCCAGATTTTCTGGACCCTTTTCCGGCCGGTCAGTTCCGGTACTTCGGTGAAATATTCGTGGCTGTCGTAAACCAGGCCGGTTCGCTTCAGCTTTGAAACAAGGTAGTTGGGCAGAAGGGTGTCGAGGTCGTTGGCAACGAGCAAGTCCGCTTTGCGGAACAGCAGCAAAAAGAAAAGGCGAAGGTTAAATTCAGCGTAAAAGAAAGCGCCCTTTTTAAATAGCAACCGCATGCGCAGGCTCCGATAAGACCTGTCGTCCATCGGCAGACTTTGCGGGAGTTTTCTGCCCACCAGCAAAACATCAAAACCCATTTTGCTAAGGCTTTGGCAGGATTTGTTTACGCGCTGGTCGGTAACCAGGTCGTTAATGACCGATACGATGACTTTCTTTTTCAAACGTGAAAAGATGAAATAATAATTTGGTCTTAAAGAATAACAACAACGGCCTAAAATTATTGCGAAGAAATTTATCAAAATGCTAAACTTTCTCAACTTTTCCAAAGTTTTGAACTTTGGAAAAGTTAAAACCGGTGGTGTAGTTGAACCGACTGCTGAAAACCGTACTTTTGATTCTTCATGGAAATTAAAAAAGACTTCAATTTAAAACCCTTCAACACCTTTGGCGTCGGGGCAGTGGCAAGACAAGCTGCGGTGGTTCATTCGGTAAACGACCTGCACGAATTGTTTGAAAACGGTCATCTCAAAAACCGGCCCTTGCTCATTCTCGGCGAAGGCAGCAATGTGTTGTTCACCGGTGATTTTGACGGCCTGGTTTTATTGAACCAAATGCACGGGATAAAAGTAGTAAAGCAAACGGACAAGCACATTTTCCTCCGGGTGAACGGGGGGGAATCCTGGTCGCCTTTGGTTGATTTTACGGTTGAAAAAAACTGGGGGGGACTGGAAAACCTGAGCCTGATTCCGGGGACGGCAGGCGCTGCCCCCGTACAAAATATCGGCGCTTACGGTGTGGAGTTCAAAGAGGTGATGCAGCGTCTCGAAGCATTTGACCTGCAAACGGGAAAAGTCGTTCAATTTGAAAACGAGGATTGTGAATTTGCCTACCGCAGCAGTATTTTCAAAGATCGCCACAAAGGCAGGTATTTTATTTTGAACATCACTTTGAAATTAAGTAAAAACCCGGATCTCAAACTGGAGTACGCTCCCCTGAAAGAGGCATTTGCACACCTGCCAAAAGATAAAGTTTCTTTGAAACAAGTAAGCGAACTGGTCAAAACGATCCGCCGTTCCAAACTTCCCGATCCTGAAAAACTGAAAAATGCCGGCAGCTTTTTCAAAAATCCCGTGGTGGATGCCGACCACATGAAAACCCTCAGAAAAACCTTTCCCGGGCTTCCGGCCTTCCCGGCAGGGGAGCAAAAGTTCAAACTTGCTGCCGCCTGGCTGATTGAGCAATGCGGATGGAAAGGCAAACGGCTGGGCGATGCAGGTGTGTACGAGAAGCAGGCCCTGGTGCTGGTCAATTACGGAAATGCGGACGGCAAAGAAATACTTGCACTCGCTGCTTCCATTCAACAAAGTGTTAAAAAGAAGTTTGGCATTGAACTGGAAAGGGAAGTCAGTGTTTTTTAATCCTGTCGCGGGCACTTTTTTTCTTATCAGTCATCCGGGGTGGGATAGTCGTCTGACCTCTGTCTCAATACGTACCGCTATTTCGGAAACGGTTAATTAGTGGTCTGACGACTAAGAAAACATTTAATCGTATCAGCCGCCGAAGAATTTTTTCTTGAAAACAGTTTGCCACGAATGCACGAATACTTTTTAATAAACTTTTTATTCGTGCATTCGTGGCGTCTTCTGTTAGCATTTGCGCCTTGTGGTTCGTGTTTTCCATTAAAAAACCCAAGCATTTTTCCTATCCCTCTTTTTTTAAATTTGCAGTTACAATTGTCTTTCTTTTGATTAACAAGTATTTTAAAATAAGTTTTCTGCTGCTGCTGCTTTTGGGCTTGTTTAGTGGCTGTGCAGTAAAGAAATATCTGAAAGACGACGAGTATTTACTCAACAAATACAATATTTCGCTCAGCGAAAAGAATGAAAACATCCCCAACTCTGTTCTGCGGACATTTTTAAAACCGCCGCCCAACAAAAAGTTTCTCGGCATCAGGTTCAAGCTGGGAATTTATTTTAAGTATCAATCCGGAGAGAAAAAGTTCAGCAAATGGATGACAAAAAATTTTAGCGAGCCCCCGGTTTTTTACCTGGAAGATGATGCCGAAAAGATAAGCCGGCGTTTAAGTCAGTACCTCAACAACATTGGTTTTTTCAACTCGGCTGTCAACTACGCACCTGTGTTCAGAAAAAAAACTGCCAATCTCCGTTTCGAAATTATTCCTGCCGTCCCTTACCGGGTTTCGGAAATAAGTTACGAGATACCCGACTCGCTTTTAAGACAATATGTTTTCAGCCGGCTTGACGAAACCCTGATAAAAAAGGGGGACATTTATAATGCTTACACATTCGACGACGAACGCGACCGGATTACTGCCCAGCTGCGCGATGTAGGTTATTTCTATTTCAACAGAAACTACATTCAGTACGTTGTTGACAGCAGCTTTAAAGACCATAAGCTGACCGTTGTTTTAAAAATAAACAACATCAAAACCAATGACCCGTCCGATCCCAAAAAATACACCGAAAAAAACCATGACCGTTATTTCATCAGAAAAGTGGATGTGATTGAAGATTTCAACTCAAAGCTCGACCTGTACGGCGACTCATTGCTGCACACCATCCACTTTTGGCCCGATACCACCGGCTACACTTACTTGTTTTTGTACAACGACAAGCTGCGCATCAAACCTTCCGCTTTTAATTCGGCCATTCATATAAAACCAGGGAAAACCTATTCGGCCAGCGACCTCCAAAATACGTACCGCCGGCTTTTCAATTACCGCATCATCCGGACGGCAACCATCAGTTTCGATACGACAAATGCAGGAAACAATGCCGGGGGCGAAAAGAAATACCTGAACTCGCGCATCCAGATCCAGCAGTCCAAGCTCAATACTTTCAGGGCCGAACTGGAAGGGACCAATTCAAGCGGCGATTTGGGCATCAGGGGAAACCTGGTTTACGCCAACAAAAATATTTTCCGCAAAGCGGATGTGCTGCGCATTCGGCTTATCGGTGGGTTCGAAGCACAAACAATCAGCACTGTTGAAGGCGGGCAGTCGGGCGCGGGTATTTTCAACACATTTGAAGCCGGAATTTCCGGGACAATCTTTTTCCCGCGATTCCTGTCGCCCGTCCGGCTCGAAAAGTTCAACCTGCGGTTTTCGCCACAGACCAACATTACTTTTGGTTTCAATTATCAGTTGCGGCCCAACTACTCAAGGAACATTACCAATCTGGATATCGGTTACACCTGGAACCAGAACCTCCAGCTAAAGCACATCCTTACGCCCTTCAACCTGAATTATGTGAATGTTAACCCGACACCGGAATTCCAGGAAATTCTGGATAACGAAGAAAACAGGAGACTGAAAGAACAGTATTCCGACCACTTTATCTTTGGAATGAGGTACAGCATCATTTTTAACAACCAAAACCTGAAGTCCCTCGAACATTTTAACTATCTCAGGGTAAATATCGAGACTTCCGGCAACCTGTTATACGGCATCAACACCCTGTTTAATTCGGCAAAAACAGAAGAGGGGTTTTACCAGGTGCTGGGCATTCGCTATGCGCAGTTTTTCAGGTTGAATTACGATTACCGACATTATTATTATTTTAGCAGGAATACAAACAGCCTGGTATTCAGGGTGGTGATGGGGGTTTCCATCCCTTACGGAAACTCGAATGAAGTGCCTTACGAAAAAGGGTACTACGGTGGGGGCGCCAACGACATGCGGGGTTGGGAATACCGAAAACTCGGACCGGGTGAATTCTCGGGAACTTCCGATTACGAACGTATCGGGGATATCCAGCTGGAAGGCAATGTGGAATACCGTTTTCCCATTTATAAAATTTTCAAGGGGGCGCTGTTTGCTGATGTGGGCAACATCTGGACCTATAACAACGACACCCTTACTTTTCCCGGCGGACAGTTTACATTTAACACCTTTTACAAGCAACTTGCTGTTGATGCCGGCATCGGTTTCCGCTTCGACTTCCAGTTTTTCATCTTCCGGCTGGATGCAGCAATCCCACTGAGGGATCCGGCCTTAACCGGGGATAAATGGCGCTTTAACTACCTGAAACTTTCTGACTTCAGACTTAATTTTGGTATTGGTTATCCATTCTGATAAATCTTTAAACAATGAAGCAGATGGCCATTCGGCAAGCACTTTTGACCCACTTTGATTACTTACCAACCGACGATCAAAGTAGTGCCATCCGTCATCTTACAGCACTTGAACTGAGTACAAAACCCGCTCCCGTATATATTTTAAAAGGCTATGCCGGAACGGGGAAAACCAGCCTCATCAGTGCTTACGTAAACTACCTTTCAGACTGTAACAAAAACTTTGTGTTGTTGGCCCCAACGGGAAGGGCAGCCAAGGTTTTGTCGCAGTACACCGGATTCCGGACGGCCACCATTCATCGGCATATTTACCAACTGATCACCACCGGCGATGGTTCCAATAAAATGATCCTTGCCCACAATGCCTCAAAGAATACTGTTTTTGTGGTTGATGAAGCTTCCATGATCAACGACGAAAGCCGGCAGAATGAAAACTTGTTTTCGCGAAGAAAGCTCCTGGACGATTTGATGACTTATGTGTTCTCGAACGTGAACAACAAAATGGTGTTGGTAGGCGATACGGCCCAACTGCCCCCCGTGGGTCTGGAAATCAGTCCCGCACTGGACCCCGGATACCTCCGAAGTGCCTATCACCTCACCCTTTTCGATTTTGAGATGAAAGAGGTCATGCGACAAACGGCCGACTCGGGCGTACTGTACGCGGCAACCCGTTTGAGGGAAAAATTAACAACAGGGAACAGTACCCCGCCGTTTTTTCAGCTTAACCGTTTCAAATCCGACATCAACCGCATTGCCGATGCATTTGAATTTGAGGACCTGATGAACCGGGCTTTTGCGGGGAGTAGCGGTGAGGAAGCTGTGCTGGTCTGCCGCACCAACAAACGGGCGAATTTGTTCAACCGCCAAATCCGCGAAAAGATTCTTCAACGGGAATCAACCATCGAAGGCGGTGATGCGCTGATGGTTGTGAAGAACAACTATTTCTGGCTGGATGACGGCTCCAATGCCGGTTTTATTGCAAATGGCGACCTGGTCAGTGTGCTGCGGATTACAAAACGGGAAGAAATGTATGGCTTTGAATTTGCCGATGCCGATATTCTTTTGTCTGATTACCCGGAAGAAAAAGCCTTCAGTGTTAAACTCCTGCTGAACACACTTGATGCCGACGGGCCGGGCCTGTCCGCCGATGACTACAGGAAGCTGTTGTCAGGTGTTGAGAAAGATTACGAAGATGTCAAATCAAAATCGGCACGCCGGAACAAAATGCGGAAAGACCCCTACCTGAATGCACTGCATGTGAAATTCGGCTATGCGCTCACCTGCCACAAAACCCAGGGTGGCCAATGGCCGCTGGTGATTGTTGACCAGGGCTACCTGACCGACGAAATGATCAACACCGAATACCTGCGCTGGCTCTACACCGCCCTGACACGCTCCACCGATAAGTTATACCTCATCAATTTTAATGACCGGTTTTTCGAAGAGTAGCGGCTGATTTTGACATCCTGGCTGTATAAAGCCGCCGTTTATTTTGCAGAAGACAAGCCGCGACGAACAACTTCAGTTTAACCCCAAGAAAACGAACTGAAGTACTACCCGTTGTTTTCTTTGAGAAATGGGCGCTTACATTTGCTGACATGAAGGGGGTCCATTTGCATATCCCGTTTATTTGATGTACATTAGCAATTTAAACGCATACCCAATACTCGCATAGCTGATGAAGAAAAACCATTTAAACCTTCAATAAATATGAATAACACCAACAAAAACCTCGTTCGCTCTTTTGCTGATGCCGGAAACAGCAACAACCTGAACGCCTTTGACACGCTGCTCACCCCTGACTTTGCGAGGCACTGCGAAGCCACACCGGAAGTAACCGTAAACTCCTGTGAGGATTTCAAACAGTTTTACCGTGAAACGGAAAAGACCTTCCCTGATCAGCAGATGAATCTGGACAGGCTGGTTGCAGAGGGGGATTTCGTCGCCTTTTGGGGAAATTTCTCGGGTACGCAAAAAGGGCCGATGGGCCCGTTTCCGCCCACGGGAAAACGGATGGTATCGGAAATTGCCGGCATGTTCCGGATTGAAAACGGAAAGATTGCCGAACTCTGGGTTACCTGGGACAATCTCTCAGGGCTCATGCAGCTTGGGCTTCTTCCACCCAACCCTGCCTGAATAAGGTTTAACCGAAAATCCACAAACTTTTAGCATAAATCTTTTTAATGTAACATCTGTTGCAAGCAGATGGATCGGGCGCCTTCTCGCATGTGTAGGATTGCACGGAGGGATTGTCCCGGTCGCCGCCCTGTCGGAAGCAAGTCGGGAAATCGTCGAAGAATCTGAGAAGCTTTATTTCAACCCGCTGAGAATATATCTACTCAGCAGGTTTGATCCGCTAATTTTTATTTGACTTATCGGATCGGAAAAATGCTGCTTACCCCCCTCCGCCCGTTAGCTTTGCAAAGGTCTCCATTTGTAATATCCTTCAATTAGAAGCCCAAAGCGGGGAGTGCTGCCAGGACAACCGGCGCACAAATGGGGATGAGACTGGGGACTTTCCCCTTTTGTGCTCAGTGACTTTCCCGATTACTGAGCGGCAATTGCCCTGGGCCTCGATCCCACGGGAATCCCCTCCCCGTTGTTCAGGACAGTGCCGGTGGTAGGATCAAAAGCATAAACAAGGTTCTGATTTTCATCCGTGGCAAAGCCCATTGAACCATCACTCAGTAAGGCAACTGCATAAAATCCGTAAACATCAGGAACTGTGATGTTTGCAACCTGGCCGTCTGCTGTTGTAACGACAAATATTTCATTACCGGAAGCAACAAACAGTTTACTGCCGTCGGGTGACATCGCAGCATTCCTGCCGTACGCATCAATTAAACCGGCAACCGTATCAACAGTTGTGTTGATCTTTGCCAGGCCACCCGAGACACTTGTTACATAAACAAAGTCTCCGTTCTTCGAGGGAATGGCAAAGCGGGGTTCGCCTCCCACGTCGATATTGGCCACGAACGTACGGCCGGCGACGGAAAAAACCGTGACCGTTCCGTTGCCCCTGTTCGCAACATAGGCCTTGCCGTTGGCAATGCAAATGCCTTCGGGGGAACTCAGGTTGTCATCGTCAATGGTAGAGACGACCTTGTTGGTACTTGTGCTGATTACGGTGACAGAACCCGTGGTGCTGCCGCCCCCTTGCTTATTGACCACCCAAACTTCCTGGTCATCAGGGGTAAACGAAAGGGCGTAGGGTTCGTCAAAACTATCGTCTTCGATACCGGTGGTTACGCTGAGCGTAGCTGCATCAATGACCAACACATTATCACTGTGGCGGAACGGAACAAAAACCAGCCTGCCATCTGAACTTACATCAAGGTTTCGGGGCTCGTAAGTGGTGAGCCCGATGTCTGCACCCGATAGATCTGCAACCTTCTGAAATGTTGTTGCATCAATTACGGAAACCGAGTCGGCATTGTTACAGGAAACAAAGACGTACCGAGCTGTTTGAGTTGTGCCGGGAATATCAAAGTCCTCCTTGCAGCAACTTGAAATATAAGTAACTACAAACAAAAAAATGCTTATGTAAAATATAATCTTCTTCATAGCTTTCAGTTTTTTGATTCTATTTATTTAGCTTAACAATTTTATACCCTACCGTGATGCTGATTACCCGGTTTTTCGTGTCGGGGATGCCATCGTAATTATTAACGGGGGTCAACCCCAGGCTGTAACGGGCATCAATGATCCAGTTCTTTTTCGATTCCCAGCCGATGCCAAATGAAAGAAGGAAATCGGTCGTTTTATAGGCAGTTGTGTAATACTGCTCCTCATATTTCAGCTTGGCAATGGGATGGTAATTTGACTTCGCACAACTCAGAAATCCAATTTGCGGTCCCGCCTGAAAGCTGATCCCTGATTTTTTCAGCACGTATTTAAAAATAATCGGGATGCTGAAATAAGTAAATACAGCGTACAGTTTTTCATCATTGAAAGTGATGTTGCTTCCCTGTTGTGAAAAAATGACTTCGGGTTGAATAGCAAAATCCTTCAACTGGAAATAAAACAGAAACCCTCCGGTAAATCCGGGTCGGAGTGAATAACTTGCCATGGGGTTATCCACTTTCTGAGAGGAAAGATTCAGCCCTGCTTTTAACCCGAAATAAATGTCATTTTGGGCACTTAGGCAGACCGTCGCAAAAAGCATTGTTAGGATTAGAATAAATTTTCTCATAACAAATGGGTTTAATTAATTACAGTAATCGCTTATTTGAAGCATGTTAGGGGCGAAACTACACAAAATATGTTATAAATGCAAATTGAAGGCCAAAAAACTAAAGCCCTGTTAACTGTTCCTCCTTCTCAGGGAAAGACAAACAAAAGCATCTTCGTCATCCGAATCACGCAAGTGCGGGATGCCTGTGCATGGGCAGTGAGGCGGACAGGAAATTGTACGGTTTTTATTGTTTACGTTTATTTTCGAGGCGATGCAATAAAGCCCGTGGGCAGGGAATTAAACGACTCTTGCTTTAACGTTCATTGGCGAGTCGGTGTAAAAAGGATCGGGACAGAGCCTGCCACTGCCTACCACTTCACCAGTTTCCCGCTGTAGGTATCTCCACCGGCCACCAGCCGGTAGAAGTAAATGCCGGCAGGAAAACGGCTGCCGTCCACAGTGATCGCAGTAGTGCCCGATGTGCCCGGCTGCTGTTCCAGCGAAAAAACTTCTTGCCCGCCCGTATCGAAAATACTGAGGCTGACCTTGTCTCCGCTCTGTTTTGGGAGATCAAATCGCAGCTCTCCGGAAAAAGGATTGGGGAAGACACTCAGGTCTTGCGTTCTGCCCGTTTCGTCGTCAGTTCCAAGAATCAGCGGAAGCAGGGTGAAGTTCCGGGAGGCTGAAGTGCTGTTCCCCCAATCGTCAAACAAGTCAAGTCTCAGGAAATAGGCGCCGGGTTCAAGGTTTTCGGTATCCCACATCACCAGCACATCTTCACGCACTTCCGTTTCCATCAGCGTGTCGATGGCGTACCAGTTGGTGTCGTTTGCTTTTTGGTAGTACATGGCGTAGTGGTCGAAATCCATCAGTACACTGGCCGTGCCTTTATCAATCCATGCCGATCCGTAAACCGGCACCAGCGAGTTGGCGTAGCCTGAAGCGGGAGACATGATGTTCGCCATCCAAATCACCGAGCCTGCATCGTAAGACGGAATTCCGGTGGTTGATGACTGCACTAACATTAGAATTGACTGTTCCAGTGCCTGTACGAGACCGTTCATCTGGCTGGCGTAGGCAAAGATCACGATGCTGTTGCCGCTGCTGCGCAGGGCAGAAGTGAGCGAGGCAAAACCGATGACCGAGAAGCTGGTGTCGGTACTGAAGAAGTAGCCCCCGCTGCCGTCGATAAACAGCTTGAAGGCATTCACCACCGAGCGGCCCATCACCCCGATCTCTCCAAGGATGCAACCGCTCACGTCCAGCACGGCATTGTCGAAGGTGTACAGGCTCCAGGTTATCACGTTGCAGTTGTTCAGGTGGAGGTTGCGGTCGTCCAGCGGAGCTGTATAATCCTCGTAGTAATTGTTGTTCACCAGTCCGCTTACCGTGCTGGTGTCGCTGCCGGTGAACCACAGGCCGATGCTGCGCAGGTCGGAGTCCGTGATGGTTACATCCGAACCCGCCGAGGGCATCAGCCCCCACCAGACTTCCTTGCATTCGGCAATCTGAATGTCGTAATCCACCCCGCTCACACCGCTTTTGGTGCTGTCGAAACTGTAAGCGTCAAGCTCGGCACCATCGGGGAAAGTCCAGTCGATCTCCGCCCCGTCGTCAAACTGGTGCCACAGCAGCACAGTTTGGGCACGTTCAATTTGCAGGTGGACGCTGTCGTCGATGACGAATTCGCCGGCAAGGCTCACCGAGTCGATCAGGATGCTGGATTGTCCGTACATGCCCACAGTGGAGAAGTCGGGTTTGGTCACATTGTCGAACAAAAGCACGGCCGAATCGGTGGTTGCCCAGTTGTGCACCAAACCGCCAAAATCGAGGGTTGAATTGTGCACCTCCATTCTTGAATGTTCGGTGAGCAGGACAATCCGCTGGTAAAAATACTGCTGCGGAAAGTAGAGGCAGGACGAATCGACGATGATGCGTGCGTTTCCCATGGCATAAAGGTTACCGAGTATTGTTGCTTCTGCATTGCTGAACTTCAGTAAACCATCACCCAAAACAAAGACAGGGCCGGGTTGAAACCAGGTGGAATCGATGACCAGTGAATCACCGGGTGTGAACCCGATAACCAGGGTATCGCCAAGGTAAATGGTGTCAGGAGAAACGGCAAGGGCCCGCAAATCAGACAATTTCTTATTAAGTTCAAGAATTTGGGTTAAAGACAGGCCTGGTATGCCCAAATCATTTGCCGGCATATTCCGGTTCCCATTCTCAATCGGCACCCCTTCCTTGAATTGACGCTGCAGAAAGGCATTTGTCTTTTGAAAAACAGTTTGGCCTCCGGCCTGTGAAAAGGTAAAGGTTGACAGCAAGAGAAATGTCAGCAGGGCCAATAAGTTTTTCTTATTTAATTTTTTTGTTTGCTGTAACATAACAAGCTTGTTAAGTTTTTGTTTTTCAATTAACGGGTCAAATATAAGGTATATTTAAAATGGCGGTTTTGGTTGTAATTGTTCATTCATTAAAGAGAAAAAGCTTGCAATTCTTCTAAAACCTCAAATAATACCGGTTACATATAAATAAAGGGCTCAAAGGAAATGACCTCTTGTATTTATCCGCACCAATCCTCTTTTTACTAATTCTAAATTCAAATCTTTCCCCCATGGCAGCAGCTAATTTCCTAAATTTGGCCTTCATTAATTCTTGCTGAGAAAATGATTACAAAGCAGCTCACCCATCCCGGCAGCATCGTTGTTGTAGGCGGGTCAAATGACACACAAAAGCCCGGCGGAAAGGTTATTACAAACCTTGTGGAGGGCGGTTTCAAAGGCAAACTTTTTGTGATGAACCCCAAAGAAGATGTCGTGCAGGGTATCAAAAGTTACCGCAACCCTGATGACATGCCCGATGTTGACCTGGCCATCATCGCCATTGCCGCCAAATACACACCTGCCACCATCGAATTTCTGACACAAAAGAAAAAGACCAGAGCTTTCATCATCCTCTCGGCAGGATTCAGCGAAGAAAGCCCGGAGGGAAAAATACTGGAAGATAAAGTGGTTGATTTGGTCAACAGGGTAGGCGGTTCGCTGATTGGCCCCAACTGTGTGGGCATATTAACGCCCCAACACCACAGCATTTTTACGAAGCCCATCCCCAGGCTCGACCCCAAAGGCTGCGACTTTATTAGCGGTTCAGGGGCTACGGCCTGCTTTATCATGGAAGCCGGGATTCCCAAGGGGCTGACTTTCGCAAATGTGTTTTCGGTGGGCAACTCGGCACAAATGGGCGTGGAAGAGATTCTAAAACACCTGGACGAGAACTTTGATCCCGAAAAAGATTCGAAAGTAAAAATACTCTATCTCGAAACCATCACCAAGCCTGCGATGCTGCTCAAGCACGCTGCTTCCCTCATCCGGAAAGGCTGCCGCATTGCCGCCATCAAAGCCGGTTCGTCGGAGGCGGGAAGCCGTGCTGCCTCGTCCCATACCGGTGCGTTGGCAGGCTCCGACATGGCTGTCGAAGCGCTGTTCCGCAAAGCCGGCATTGTGCGCTGTTACGGACGCGAGGAACTTATCAGCGTGGCATCGGTTTTTATGCGCCCGGAGTTAAAAGGAAAACGGATTGCCGTGATTACCCATGCAGGAGGTCCTGCCGTGATGCTCACCGATGCCCTGTCCAACGGAGGCATGGAAGTGCCAACAATCAGCGGGCTGGCTGCTGATGAACTGAAAACCGAATTGTTCCCCGGCTCCTCGGTATCGAACCCGATTGATTTTCTGGCAACAGGAACTTCCGGCCAACTGGCAACAATTATTGATTTTGTTGAAAATAAGTTCGAAAATATCGATGCCATGGTGGTTATTTTCGGCACACCCGGATTGTTCAGGATATTTGACGTTTACAGGGTGTTGAACGAGAAAATGAAGTCATGCAAAAAACCCATTTTCCCTGTACTGCCCTCTATTTTGACTGCGGCGGAAGAGGTACAGGAATTTGTGGACAAAGGGCGCATATATTTCCCGGATGAAGTGGTGCTGGGGAAGGCGCTTTCCAGGGTATTCCTGACACCCCCTCCGGTAGCCGATAAGATCAACTTGCCCATCGTCGATGAACAAAGCATCAGAAAAATTATCGACAGTTCCGAAGAGGGATACATCCATCCCGAAAAAATACAGCAACTGCTCGATGCAGCAGGCATTCAACGCGCCAAAGAAATTGTTGTTTCAAAGCTGGGAGATGCCATCGCGGCAGCAAAAGAAATGGGTTTCCCCCTGGTGATGAAAGTTGTAGGCCCCGTACACAAATCGGATGTGGACGGGGTGGTCTTGAACGTGGCGGACGAACACAAGCTGCAAACTGAATTTGAACGAATGATAAAAATTAAAGATACCACCGGCATTTTGCTGCAACCCATGCTGAACGGGATGGAATTGTTTGCCGGAATTAAAAAAGAAGACAAGTTCGGCCACCTGATTTTGTTCGGGCTTGGTGGTATTTTTATCGAAGTACTGAAAGACATCAGGGCAGTACTGGCACCTGCCGGGAAAACAGAAGTGGCGAGAGAAATAAAGAAGTTGAAAAGCCATAAAATAATTGAAGGGGCGAGGGGCAACGAAGGGGTAAACGAAGAACTGTTTACAGATATTATTGTGCGCCTTTCGGCTTTGGTAAAAGTTGCGCCCGAAATTGTTGAAATGGACATCAACCCCTTGCTGGGCACAAAAAGCCAGGTGGTTGCAGTAGATGCCAGGATTCGGATTGGGAAATAGTGCTGATTAGAAAATGTGCTGAGTGAAAATGTGCTGATTTGAAAAACTGAATGATAAAAAAACAAGATATTTTTTTCTGGGGGATTATCATCCTGCTTTTTCTGCCGTTTCTAATCAGCGGCAAGGTTCTTGGTATTTACCTGGAACTTAACCAACAGCATGGAATGCTCATGGCTTTCGTCAAGTTCGCCCTACTTGCCACACTGGGCGAAATTATCGGATTGCGCATTAAAACGGGGAGCTATTTTCAGCCCGGCTTTGGTATCCTGCCGCGGATGGTTGTGTGGGGGTTTCTGGGATTGACAATCAAAATGGCCTTCATTATTTTCAGTTCGGGAACGCCCTTGTTTTTGGAATACCTCGGTGTAAACGATGCAAGATCGGTTTTGGCCGGCCCGCCGGGGGCAGGAAAAGTCAGCGTGGCTTTTGCCACCAGTGCAGCCCTGAACCTTGTTTACGCCCCGGTGATGATGACATTCCACAAAATAACAGACACCCACATCCTCAGTACCGGCGGCACTTTGCGCGGCTTTTTCAAACCGGTGCCCATCAGTAAGATTTTTGTAAATTTGAACTGGGATGTGATGTGGAATTTCGTCTTCAAAAAAACCATCCCGTTTTTTTGGATTCCGGCCCACACCCTCACTTTCCTGCTGCCTCCCGACCAGCAGGTTTTGTTTGCCGCTTTGTTGGGCGTCGCGCTGGGGACAATACTTGCCGTTGCAGGACGGATGGAAAAGAAAACATAAAGACGCATTGCAATGCGTCGCAACCAGTATAAAAAATTATGAAAGAAACACCGATCAAAAGTAGTATTGTAAGCCAAAAGATAGATGAAAGCGGCTTGAAATCAGTAGGTAAGTCATCTATCCGTGAAATAAAAAAACTGATTGATGAAATCGAAGACGCCAGCGGCCAAAAGTTTATCCGCATGGAAATGGGCATCCCCGGACTGCCACCTGCGCAGGCCGGCGTTGAAGGGCAAATTGAGGCCCTGCAACGCGGCGTGGCGGCCATTTACCCCGATATCATGGGCATCAGACCCTTGAAAAAGGAAATCAGCAACTTCGTAAAACTGTTCATGGGTATTGACGTTTCGCCGGAGGGCTGCATCCCGACAGTCGGCTCCATGCAAGGCAGCTTTGCGTCGTTTCTTTTGCTCAGCCGCTTATTCAACGACAGGGACACCACGCTTTTTATCGACCCCGGTTTCCCTGTTCACAAGACGCAACACGAAGTACTGAACCTAAACTACGAAAGTTTCGATGTGTACAAGTTCAGGGGCGCTAAACTTCGCGGCAAACTGGAATCCTATTTTAAAACCGGAAAGATTCATTCGGTACTTTATTCCAACCCGAACAACCCTTCCTGGATTTGTTTTACCGAAGAAGAGCTGCAAACCATTGGCGAGTTGGCAACCCAATACAATGTGGTCATCATGGAAGACCTGGCCTATTTTGGCATGGACTTCCGGCAGGACTATTCGAAACCGGGGGCGCCACCCTACCAGCCCAGTGTAGCTAATTACACCGACAATTACATCCTGTTTATTTCCAGTTCCAAGGCCTTTAGCTATGCAGGAGAACGGATTGGCATGATGGTGATTTCGGACAATTTGTTTAACGGCCAATATGAGAACCTGAACAAATTTTACACCACTGACCAGTTTGGCTATTCCATGGTTTTTGGGACGATTTATCCGCTGAGTTCGGGCACTTCGCACTCCGCACAATACGGATTGCTAAACATGCTGAAAGCGGCCAACAAGGGGACGTTTAATTTTGTGGAATATGTGAAAGAATATGGTGAGAAAGCCAGGCTGATGAAGAAAATATTTACAGACAATGGTTTTCGGATTGTATACGATACCGACATCAACCAAGACATTGCCGACGGTTTCTACTTTACTTTTTCCTATCCGGGCTTTGATGCTGATGAACTGCTGAACAAATTGATTTATTATGGGATTAGTGCTATCTCTTTGCTGATAACCGGCAGCGAGCGGCGCGAAGGTATCCGTGCCTGTACTTCCCTTATCCAATTCGATCAGATGAAAGACCTCGAAGAAAGGCTGCAACAATTTGCGGAAGATAACCCGCTTACTTAACCCGAAAAAGAGGGTTTAGGCGGGGTATTTGCACCTGCTTTTTACAAAAGGGCTAAATATCCTTATTTAAAACCAAAGCAAAATATTTGTTGTCGAGCGGGAGGTAGCCGTATTCGTAGCAAAAATAATACACCCGCCCGTCTTTGGTTTTGTACACATGGGTAAAATACTTAAAGTTAAAACCTTCAGCCTCAAGTTCCTGTCTTCTTACTTTGGCTTTTCCTTTGGGGTTCAGGGACTTTAGCACCCTCCGGTTTTTTCTCAGGTTCCGGTTGACCTTCACCATAAAAGCTGTTTCGTCCCTGTTCAAACGATTGTTGTAATTGTTCCTGCACTGGTCGTTGCAAAACTTTTTATCAACCCTGCCAATTATTTTTGTTCCACAATCAAGACAAAATTCGGCCATCCCCATTTTTTTGATAAAGATAAAAAAATTATCCGTCTGAGCACCCCGGGAAAAGTACGATTAAATACGCTTAATTTTTCAACAGGCGGACCGTATATGTTTCACCATGGTGAGTTACCCTGACAAAGTAAATTCCCTTCTCGAAGCGGGAGATATTGAGCTTTTCCTTCGCAGCAACACTTTTCCTGCCCAGCAATACTTTTCCCAGTAAGTCCACAAGCTGCAATTCTGCACCTTCGGGAAGACTGAGGTTAACCACATCAGTCGCGGGGTTGGGAAAGATACTGACCTGATTTGCCAAACTGTTTTCAACAACGGAACTAACCAGTTGCTCTTCAACACTAAGCATTGAAAGGTAAATGACATCCCCGCCATTGTTACCATTTCCATTGGCCGCATTAAAAGCAGCGTAAAAGCGGACCTGTCCGGTACCTGCTTCCGGTGCTATCCATTTCATTGACCAACTGGCCTCGTCGCCATCGGGGTCCGTCCCATCCTGCGTGTGCGTGACTGATTTTCCCGTCCCGGTTTTTTGGGTTCTGGCATTATCGACAATAAAAAATTCGCCCTTCTTAATTCCGATTTGATTTTCTGCCGTCAGCTCAAAACCGAATTTGACCACACCACTATGTGTTCCGTGAGCAATAATGGTATATCCATCCCCCGGCTTATAACCTTCCTCCGGGATGTTTGATGTAATCCAGCCGGCAACATTTTGCGGAACGCCTTCATGGCAATCCGTGCAATTCGCATCATCGCCGGGCGAACCCGTTTTTCCACCGGGACTCCCACTTGAAAAACTGTAAAACACCAGAAAACCCGGAATTAAAATAACCAGAAAGATTTTGTAAAATAATTTCATAATTCGCTCATTTTAGATTTGTAATTAATAATCAGACAGGCAAAGATAAACATTTATTAAAAATATCCCAATTAAAAAACAACAGCATCAGGCCTTTATCAGTTCGATCAGAGTAATCTCCGGCAAAATACCAATCCTTCCCGGATAACCGATTGAACCGATACCGCGATTGACATAAAGATAATTACCGGATGTGTCATCGCGATAAAGCCCTGCCCAGTATTTGTACATCCATTTGGCCGGACTCCACTTTATACCCGGGATTTCGATGCCAAACTGAAAACCGTGGGTGTGCCCCGACAAAGACAGCGCAATGTCGTAGGATTGCGGGATAATAATTTTCTCCCAATGCGTCGGGTCATGTGTCATCAGGATTTTGGTCGGGATGTCTTCGGTACCGGCCAATGCTTTATCAATATTGCCCAAACGCGGAAAGCGCGGGTTTGCCCCCCAGTTTTCCACACCAAGCAGTGCCAGTTTTCCAGAAGGAGATTGAAAAATATGATTTCCGTTGGAGAGCAGTTTCCAGCCAATGCGGTCATAAAATGCGTACAGTTGTTCCATGTTTTCCTGTTTGGCTTCATCTGAAGACCAATGCACGTAATCGCCGTAATCATGATTTCCCAGAATGGCAAAAACCCCTTTTGATGCACTGATGTTTTTCAATATCTCCTCAAAACGGAAGGCTTCCTTCGTTGCATAATTCACCAGGTCGCCGGTAAACAGAACAATATCGGGGTTCATCTCATTTATTAAATCAACTGCCTGCTGCAGGGCTTTTCTAAGCGTCCAGCTTCCGAGGTGCATGTCGGATATCTGAACAAGCTTCAAGCCGTCAAAATCCGCCGGAAGATGTGGAAGTTTAATAGTTTGTTTCGCTACCCTGAACTCGTACACCCACTTAAACATCCCTACAAACATGGTCCCCAGCACCAGCCCGCCCGATAAATAGCCGAGGTATTGCAAGAAACGGCTGCGTGTAATTGCTTTTCTTTGTTCCTGGACCATTTCCCTGCCGGTCTTTTTTGTCAGGACGAATACCCGCTCAATAACCCTGATCGTATCGGCCAACAACAAGAAAATAATGGGCAAGACTTTTGCCATGTAAAAAACCAGGATAAATCCCAGCCAGTATGTCTTGAAAACATCATTCCAGTCGATGTAGGAAATAAAAAGTGCAGAGAGCATCATCCCGAGCAGCATCAGCATTGGCAGCCAGTAAATCAGGGTAACCAATATTTTTAACCAGGCCTGGTAGCTGAACACTTTTTTCCGCAGCGACGACCAAAGGTAAAGGTCACCCAGAAAAAGAATGATCATAAAAAGATACATGCCCGTATATTTGGGGAAAACATACAACAACAAAAAGTAAGCCGCAACCATCAGCAAGGGCAGAATCAAATATGCAGGTTTAAATTTCATGGCTCTTTCTTCGTTGACTGTGGTCTTCCAAATTGCATTCTTCCATTTCGTCTCAGGTTGTTAATCCTTACCCTAATTTCGACTCTTCCAGGGCCGAACGGAGGCTGGAAGGCCTCATGTCTCCAGGTCGTAAGTCTTTTTTCTTCAGGTATTTCCCTTTATAAAACTAACCAGCCCTTTGGCTTCAAAAATGCCCATCAGCTTTTGCGGCAGGGGAGCAAAAGAAAACTCTATGCTTCCCACACTTACAATTCCCTTTTCAAAATCTATCTTCACTTCATCGCCCGGATTGTAGGCATCAACAGCTTCCGGCAACAAAATAATCGGTAATCCCTGGTTTACTGAGGAGCGGTAAAAAATCCGGTTCACCGATTTGCAAATAACCGCTTTCACCCCGGCGTGCGCCAAACCGACCGCCGGATGCTCGCGCGAACTCCCACATCCGAAATTGGCACCGGCAAGAATAATGTCTTCTTTTTCAACGCGCTTTGTAAAGTTCACATCAAACCCTTCAAACAAGTAGGGCATAATACTTTCTGCATCAGAGCTCAGCACTTTGTATGTCAGATTTCCGGCAAACATCTGATCGGTATTCAAATCATTTACATCAGTATAATTCCAAACACCTTCCAGCCGCCGGTTTTCATTTTCGGGAATGGTGACCGTACTGCTTTGCTCGACCGAGTAGGGGAACTTTTCCTGGCCTTCAACACCTCTGGGATCAACAATTTCCCCGGCCAATGCCGAATGGGCAACCGTTGCCGGTGAGGCCAGGTAAATACTTGATTCCTTATTTCCCATCCTTCCTTTGAAGTTCCGGTTGGATGTTGAAATAACATTCCAACCGTCGGCCGGGATGCCCTGTCCTGTCCCTAGGCAGGGGCCACAGGAAGCCGAAAGCACATTGGCACCGGCATCCAGCAATATTTCAATGATGCCTTCCCGCAAGGCTTTCAAATATACTTTTTTTGAAGCCGGCACAATTACCATTTGAAAGCCGGCCGGAATTGTTTTTCCCTTAAGAATTTCTGCTACAATTTGCAGATCTTCAAATCGGCCGTTCGTACAAGTGCCAACAAGGGCTTCGTGCAGTTTTGTCCCTCTTACTTCGGCAACAGCCTTCACATTGTCAACATGGTGGGGGGCAGCCACGAGGGGAAACAAAGCAGAAAGATTCATCTCAATCTCCCGGTCATATGCAGCATTTTCATCCGCCCAAACGCCTTCGGTCTTTTCACCCAGCCAGGCTTCCAGCACTTCGTCATTTGGGAAAACAGCGTTCTTCGCCCCCATCTCCGAAGCCAGGTTGGCCAGGGTCATCCGTTGGTCAATCGTTAATGACTTTAGCCCGTCGCCATGATATTCAATCGACATATAATCGGCACCACTGGAACCAATCATCCCAATAATCCAAAGGGAAATGTCCTTCGCATAAACGCCTTTGGGCAGTTTGCCCCGCAAAGTAATTTTCAAAGATTCGGGAACCCTGAACCAGGTTTCGCCCTGTTGCCACAAACCGGCTGATTCAGTACGGTCAATACCCGCAGCAAAGGCGTTGAAAGCCCCGGCAGTACAGGTATGGCTGTCGCTGCCCACAATTACCATTCCGGGTTTGGCGTAATCGGCCATGATCTGGTGGCAAATACCCTTGCCGGCATCATGGAAGTTTGAGATGCCCTGCCCGGCAACAATATCGCGTATCTTCTGGTACTGATTGGCAAGGGCTGCACTTGTGGGGGGCGCATTGTGGTCAAGAACAATCATGAGCTGATCGGGATTTTTCACCCGCTCGCCACCCATCTTTTGAAAAGTATTAAAGATGCTGGCGGTGTTGTCATGGGTCAGGATAATATCCGGTTTTTGAAAAACGATGCTTCCTTTTTCTGCATTAAATATTTTCTCAACAAAGGTTTTTCCTCTCATATGTTTCTGCTTTGCATATTTGTAAACGTAATACTGGTCGCGGCAACAAAACGGCATTGCTCTATTTTAGAACAAATGTAGTTGTTATCCATTAATTTAATCCTGAAAAGATGTTAATAGTTATGAAACGAATTTTAGAAAATAAATGCTTGGAGATAAAAAAGTATTTTTTACTTTTGCACTCCCCTTTTTAAGGGTAAACTGCTCCCAAATAAAAGGGGGCGAAAAAGTTCTTGGCAGATTCCGGAGAGGTGTGAGCCCTGATAGCTGGCGAAAGGCTTACTCCATCCCTACGGACGCATTTTCAAGGTAACCGGGAGTTCGTTTTTAACCGGGGAATGCTGACCAAAAAAAACTGGAGAGGTGGGAGAGTGGCTTAATCCACCAGTTTGCTAAACTGGCGTACCTTAATGGGTACCGGGGGTTCGAATCCCCCCCTCTCCGCCACCGTCCGCCGTAGCTTAAGCATAGGCGGACGTGAATGCAAAATACCTACGGGGTATGGCCCAGTCCGGTCAAGGCGCCTGCTTTGGGAGCAGGAGATCGTAAGTTCGAATCTTACTACCCCGACAAAATAAAACCCTCATAACA
>JAKIVD010000028.1 GCA_021647205.1 Bacteroidales bacterium
GAAAAGATTCAGCGAGTTCAAATCCCACAAACCGATGTTCCGCAGCTTTTCCTTGATCTTTTCCGGTATCAGTTCCGGATTGCGCATTTGTTTGTAAGTCGGTAATATGATGTGCCGTTCGCGACATCTTTTTATGGTGTTTTCCAGAACTTTTTCCCTGTTTTCCATTTTGTTTTTTTATTTCGGTTTTCGTGTTGTTACCCCTGTTCCCAGGAAATCAAGCGCCCCCTGCATGACAAGGAACATCCCGGCCACGGACTTTAAATCCACTTCAAATTTAGACTTTTCTTTCACTTCGACATTTTTTATCCGGAAGGATGAAATGTCCAGTTCCAGCTTTATTTTGCTGTTTTCAAAAACAACATTTTCCCCATGCAGGCTGAGGCGGGATTTTTCATCATTTTCATAAAACAAAAGGACGGGAGAACCGTTCCCCGTTTCCAGGAAACAACCGTCTTTTTCTTCCCCGAACATTTTCCTGTTCAGATAAAGATGGGGTTTTTCCAGGTAGGGTGCCCCTGCGGTCGGGCAGAAAGTGTCGCAGTTTCCACAGCGGTTGCACCAGTCGGCAATGTGGAGGATCTGAAATTTTTGGACGACCTCAAGCCGCTCGCCTTCAAGGATTTCAGCACCGGTTTTGCCGGAAACGATCTTTTGTAGCCGGAAAGCCACTGGTTCAATCTCATAGGAGTGAAAGGCCAGGTTGGGACAGACGCTCACGCAAACGCTGCAGACTTCGTCACACAAAAGGCAGCGTGAAGCCTCGCGTACAGCCTCTTCTTCGGAAAGGGCGGCACTCACCAGCCTGAAATTTTTCCTGTCTTCCAAAGGTGTTTCCCGCACTGTCTGTGCCTTTTCCCTGCGGGCCTTTTTCACCATCAGGCTTCTGAAATTTTGCGGCACCCTCGGAGGTTTTTCCGCTGTGTGAAAATCAATGCCTGCTTCGTCAATAATTTGCTGTGCTGCCTTGCGCCCGTCACCAATGGCATTGATGGCGGTTGAGGCGCCCCGCAGGGCATCGCCGCCGATGAAGACACGCGGCAGACGGGTTTCGTAACTGTTTTTTACGGTAAGCAGTTCATCGCTGTCTGCGAAATCGATGTCGATTTCCTGGCCGATGGCCGGGATGAGGGTGTCCGTGGGAATCTCGAATTCCGAACCCGGCACTTCCACCGGCCTGGCCCTGCCCGAACTGTCCTTCCCTTCAAGTTTCATGCGGATGCAAACAAGTGCGCTGACCCGTCCGCTTTTCGTGACGAGTTTTACAGGCGCAGCCAGTTCAGCGATGCTGACACCTTCTTCGAGAACGGCTTTTATCTCCCCCAAATCGGCGGGCATTTGCTTGATTGTCCGCCGGTAAACAATAGTTACTTTGCCCTTTTCGCCCACCAGCCTATAAGCCGTTCGCGCCGCATCCATGGCCGTGTTTCCTCCACCGATGATGACTACATTTTTTCCTGTTCCACTATTGATTTTTTGCTTGACGTCAAACAAAAAATCAAGGGGATCGAGCACCCCTTTTGCATCCATGCCGGGCAGATTGGGCCTGATGGATTTTTTTGCTCCCGTTCCGATAAAAATGAAATCGGATTGCACTTTTAATTTCTTAAAGAAGGATTTATCAACCTCCTGCCCATAATGAATTTTCACCCCCAATTGTTCGATGGAATGAATATCAACTTCTACGGCTTCGTCAGTTAACCTGAAAGAAGGGATGGCACCGGAAACCATGCCCCCGGCCTTGTTTTTGGTTTCGAAAACATCCACTTTGAATCCGGCTTTGGCCAGAAAATACGCGCAGGACAAACCGGAGGGGCCCGCTCCGATTACCGAAACAGAGCCTTGTTTTTGCTTTGTTGTTCTCTCTTCCGGGATGGGTTCGGGAATATAATTTTCAGCAATAAACCTTTTTATTTCCCTTATCAGCAGCGGGCTGTCGTAATTGATGCGTGTGCATTTGGTCTGGCAAAGGTGGTCGCAAACCATGCCGGTGGTGTGCGGAAAAGGGTTTGTCTGCACAATAATTTCCGCGGCTTTTTCAAATTTGCCCTGTGAAGTGTGGTAAAGGTAATCGGGGATGGCCTGGCTTGTGGGGCAGGTGTCCACGCAGGGTGGGTGAATGCAATCGAAAAACCCCAGCTTGCGCCCGGTTTTGATGTCCGGGTCTTTGAGCCCGGTTTTTTTGTAGTCCGGCGCGTCTTCAACCTTTGTGGCATAGGCATTCAGGTTGTCCAGAGCTTGCTTTGGATCAGGATGTTGCGTTTCGGACAGCTTTTCCAGGTACTGCTGCAGCCTGCCGTAACCGCCCGGTTTCAGCAAGTCGGTGCAAACGGTAACCGGGCCTAAACCGCAGTTGATGAGCTCGGCCACGTTAAAAGCATCGGCTCCGCCGGAAAACGAAATGTCCAGTTGCCCGTTGAAGTCGTTTTGCAGTCTGGCGGCAAGATTTACCGAAATGGGGTGCAGGGCCTTTCCGCTCATGTACATCATTTCTTCGCCCGGGCCGAAGACCTCTTTGTGGTTGAGGCTTTCCAGGGTGTTGGTGAGCTTCAGGCCGAAATGCAGCTTGTTTTCCGCCGCCTTTTTTTGCAGGTTCCGGATGATTTTCACCGCATCGCCGTATTTCAGGTCGTGTTCGAAAGCAAGATCGGGCACTTTGGTTTCAAATCCCGATTTACCCAGAATTTCGTGCAGCCTGTCTTTGCCCAGCAGGGTAGGGTTCAGTTTGATGGTGGTGTGCAGCTTTTTGTCCTCCAGCAGGTAGGCCCCGATGGATTCGATCTCGTCTGCCGGGCAGCCGTGCATGGTCGAAAGGGTGACGTTGTTTGAGATGCAGGGGCTGATCTTCAGCTTTTCAACGGCGGGATAAATGCTTTTGATGCGGTCGGTTTTCCTTTGCAGTTCTTCGGAAGCGTCGGCCATCTTGCTGAAAAACCACTGCACGTTCTCCTTTAAAATGCCCTGCAAGTCGTAACCCACGCTCATGTTGAAGATCACACCCGGTTCTGCGCCGGCTTGTCCCCACTTGAACTTATGGCGCAAAATGTGGATGATGATCCAGGCGTTCAGGTACTGGTCGAAGGACTGTTCGATTTTCAGTTCCTGCGACCATTCGCAGTTGTAGCCTTCGTCCTGCATGTCGATGCAGGGCTTGGAGACTTCCAGTTCGTCCAGGGTCTGGACGGTTTTCAGTTCGATGAAACGGGCGCCTGTCAGCCAGGCCGCCACGATGTTTTGTGCCAGCTGGGTGTGCGGGCCTGCCGCCGCACCGACGGGAGTTTCCAGCAGTTGGCCGAACCTGCGGGAGCGGAGATTGCGGTTTTGTATAGGGTTGAAAAAAAGTTCTTCGACGATTCCGGGCATGCGCCGGCCCTTGTCATACTGACGCAGTAAAATCGTCAGCAGTTCGTCCGGCGGAAGTATTGAAAAACGGTCTGTCATGCCATTTGTAAAGAAAGACAAATCTACTGATTAATTTATATTTTACTATTTTTGGCGGCTGCAACATAATATCAATTCCTTAATCTTTATTTATGAAATCCATTACTTTCATTTTAATGCTGCTGACGGCAGCTGTCGTCAGCCTTTACGCGCAGCAATCTGCAAACGTACAACATGCCACTTATATCGGTATTTCGGAACAAATGGTGGAAAGGCCGTCCATTGCTTCGCAAATTGCCAACGGAACTTTTGTTCCGGCCGAAAATATTGAAGGCGAAGTAAACCCCAAACGCAGGGGTGCAAACCTTGCCGTCCCCGGAAAAGGGTTGCCCCTGGGAAACGACCCTTTGTGGGAACAACAAACAAAAACCCCGCTCGTAAACGGCAGGGAACCTATCCTGACTTTTGAAGCGGCGAGTGCCAACGCCACCCCTACCGATCCTACAGGAGCCGTGGGGCCCAACCATTTTATGAATGCCTGGAACACTTCTTTCCGCATTTGGGATAAATCGGGCAACCCGCTCACCGACCCGGCTTCGCTGGGCACCATCTGGCCGGGAGAAACCGCCGGCGACCCCATTGTTTTTTACGATCCTTTTGCCGATCGCTTCCTCATCACGCAGTTCACCTTCCTCAATGGCTTTTTGGTGGCCATCAGCCAGGGCCCTGACCCGGTGAACGACGGCTGGTACACCTACCAGTTCCTGATCGATGCATTCCCCGATTACCCGAAGTTTTCGGTTTGGTCGGATGGCTATTACATAACAGCCAATAAGAATTCAGGCTCTGCCGGCACAAGTGAAGTGGTTTTTGCCATTGAACGTGACGAAATAATTGCAGGAAACCCGGATGCGCAGATCGTCGGTTTTCCCCTGACAGACATTGTTACCAGCGGCTTTTACAGCCCATTGGGATTTAACGCCAATGGCGCAACACCACCCCCTCCCGGAAATGCCCCGATTGTTTATATGCAGGATGATTCCTGGAGTGGCGTTACCACCGACCACCTCAAAATCTGGTCGATCAATGTGGATTGGGAAACACCTGACAACTCAACTATTTCGAGCCCGCAGATTATCAACACGGCAGCATTTGACGGATTGTTTGACGGCGGATCATTTTCCAACCTTCCCCAACCCAGCGGCCCTGATCTTGACGCCTTACAGGCAACCATTATGTACATGGCGCAATACCGCAGGTTTTCTGACCATAATTCCGCAGTCTTTAACTTTGTTGTCGACCTGGATGGCAACGACGATTATTCCGGAATCAGGTGGTACGAATTGAGACAAACCGCTGATGGCGACCCCTGGACGATTTATCAGGAAGGTACTTACAGCCAGCCTGACGGCCACAGTGCCTATTGCGGCAACATGTGTATGGATGTGGATGGAAACATCGCGCTGGCTTATTCGGTCGTCAGCACCGAGGTTTACCCCTCGCTGCGCTACACGGGCCGTTTTGCTTCTGATCCATTGGGGGTCATGACAATTGCAGAAGACGAAATTGTTGCAGGGGTTCAAAGCGACCCGTCAAACAGGTACGGCGATTATGCGCAGATGACAATCGACCCTGTTGACGACAAAACCTTTTGGTCGATAGGTGAATATTTCTCAGGGAATTCACGTAAAAACCAGGTAGGTGTTTTTAAGATCGCTTCAGACTTTACAAATGATGTTGGCGTTATCAGCATTGATGCACCGGTGGACGGGATACTTGGCGCCGCTGACTCAATTAAGGTAACCGTCCGCAACTTTGGTGCCGATACCCAATCAAATATTCCGGTGAGCTACCAAATTGACAGTGGGAATATCATTACCGAAACAATTACCGACAGCATCCCGTCAAATACCGATCTGCAATATACATTTTCGGTAACCGGCGATTTTTCTGTCGTCGGGCAGACCTACAACATCACTTCCTGGACAGCATTGGCAACCGATGAGAACAACGCAAACGACACAACTTCTTCCAATGTAACCAATCTTTTTCCCAACGACATTGGCGTTACCGGCATCCAAGCACCAGTCAGTGGATCAGGTTTGACTTCGGCAGAACCGGTTATGGTACTCATCAAAAACTTTGGTGGTGCAGCGCAATGGGGGTTTGATGTTGCTTATTCTGTGGATAATTCAACACCAATTACAGAAACGGTTGAAGACACCCTGTCTCCTGGTACTTCGTTGACCTACACTTTTGACTCTACTGCCGATCTTTCCCAAATGGGCGAATACGCTTTTACAGCTTATACCAGCCTGCCCGGAGACGCCGACTTGAGCAACGACACATCCTCCAAAATAGTGAAGCACACAATTTGTCAACCGGGTGCCGACTGTACCGAAGGTGATGGTATTCACCGCCTGGAATTAAGCAACATTATCAATTCTTCGGGTTGCGACCCGGACGGTTATGGCGATTACACCGACCTGATTGCCCTGGTGGAAACAGGCCCCTACAACGATTTGATAATTACTACTAATTACGGAAACCAACACGTCAGGGTTTGGATTGACCTTAACGATAATTTTATTTTTGAAGATGATGAGGTGATGATAGAAGATGAAGTAATCGCACCCGGCTCCAACGGAGGTGTATTCACCGAAACTTTATTGCTCGACATTCCATACGGGGCAAGCCTGGGCGAGCACATTATGCGGGTAAAAACCAACTGGGATTCCCCGGTTCCCGGTGATGCCTGTCAGGAAACCGAATACGGTGAAACCGAAGACTACACCGTTGACATCAGTCCGACGACCGGGGTTACGGAGCAAGTTCGTGAACCCAACGAACTGAACATCTTCAACAAAGGAAACAAGCAGTTTGAGCTGAGTTTCAGGCCTGTAAAAATGGAAGAGACGTTGGTCATCACCGTCCACAACATTAACGGACAAAAACTGATTCAAAACCGCGTGGAGAAACAGAACGGTAAATACATTTTCCGTTTTGACATGTCTTATGCCAAACCGGGTATGTACCTGGTACGGCTTGGAACCGCCGGATTTGGCAAGGTGAAGAAGATTATTGTGAATTAAGAAGGCTTTGCCTCGAAATAATGAAGGGAGCATTGGCTCCCTTTTTTTTATTGCAAAAGCCGTCAGGCCACTGCAGGGTCTTTCTTCATTACAGAAAGGTTTGGCAAGAGTGGTCAGGCGACAGGTCTTCCTGCTAAAAAGCCCCAATCCTTTTACAAAAATTCTTCCAACCACGCCACCAGCTCCCGCACAAGCACATTGTAGTCGAAATATTTCTCGGCCCTGGAGCGGCAGGAAACGGACATTTGTCTGCGCAGACCCGAATTTAGCAGCAGGTAATTTATTTTTTGTCCGAGGATTTTTGGGCTTCGTTCGGTCAGGATTCCTTCGGTAACGGTAACAATCGAACCGACCCCGCCGCCTTTGTAAGCCACAACAGGCGTACCTGCTGCCAGGGCTTCGGCATAAATAATGCCAAAATGCTCTTTCTTTTCGGGGGCGGCAACCAGTAAAGTGGCTGCATTAATTAGTCTGGCTTTGTCGGTGGAAGAAACAAAACCGAGAAATCCACCACGTTCGCCAAGGTCCGATTCGAGGTCTTCTTTCAATTCACCCGCACCGATAAACACAGTTGCTGCCAGTTCGGCATATTCCCGTGAAGCCTCCACCACATTTTGCGGGCCTTTAGAAAAGGTCAGTGCACCCGGACAAATCACATATGTATCAGGCAGGTTGTATTTTTCTTTGATGTCTTTCGTATTTCCCGGTCTGAAGGCGTCCAGATCAACACCACAGGGTAAAATCAAAAAGCGGTCATCTGATAAAGGAAGCAGGGGCTTTATCAGTTCGTCGCGGACATATTCGGTAGTAACTATTATACCTTTTGCATCTTCGATGGCTTGCTGAATGAGTGCCCAGTTTTGGTCGTCCCACCAACCCTGGTGGCGGGGCTCAATCCCGGTTCCGTGCAAAAAAAGCACATAAGGTTTACCGTGTTTTTTTGCCACATTGTGAACGGCAACCGCGCTGAGGTTGGCATGGTGGCCAATGAAAACATCCACTTTTTCAGCGATGTTTTCCAGCGGCTTTTCGTAATCGGGCAAATAGGCAGCCATTTCTTCCTGTGACATCCGGGCCACCTGTTTCTGACGGCTTCCGGCAGAGGGAAGGTATTCGTGAACGGGGTAAACATCGGTATGCAAATGAACGTCCACATTTTCGGCACCTTCAATTCCATCCCCGATACCGGGATGAAGAAAGTAAACCTGGTGGCCCAGTTTCAGCAGATGCCGCACATGCTCGCGTGCCACCTCTCCACTTCCCCTGCCCTTGTTCAGTAATAATATGGCAATCTTCATTATTTGAATCTTTTAATTTCACCCGATTTTAGTTTTCGCCAGTAGTCATTCAAATCATTTCTGACTTCGGGGGCAAGAATGAGCAGTCCCAGGATATTTGGAAAACCCATCGAAAGGATCATCATGTCGGAAAAATCGATGACAGCGCCCAGGTTGGATGCAGAACCGATGATGATAAACACCAGAAAAACGGTAAAGTAAGTGTACCTTGTCACGTTTTTGTTGCCTGACAATTTGAAAATCAAATCGCCGAATAAATAGTCAAAACCTTTGAGGCCGTAATACGACCAGGAAATCATGGTGGAGAAGGCGAAGAGGAAAATGGCAATCACCAAAACGTAGGGAAACCAGCTGAAAACAGAACCAAATGCCTGTGAGGTCAGTTGTGCACCTTCCAGTCCGAGCGGGTTGTTGTACGTATCGGTAAAAATAAGGACCAGGGCAGTCATGGTACAAATCACAACTGTGTCAACAAATGGTTCGAGCAAAGACACAAATCCCTCAGTAATGGGCGTATCGGTTTTCACAGCGGAGTGGGCAATTGCTGCCGACCCGGTTCCGGCTTCGTTGGAGAATGCAGCCCGCTGAAAACCAACTATCAGCACGCCAATTATCCCGCCCTTGATGGCATCGGCTGCGAAAGCGCCTTCAAAAATCAAGCGAAACGCCGCGCCCGTATGCTGGATGTTCATAAAAATAATAGCCAGTGCGGTACCCACATAAATAATGGCCATCAGCGGAACAATTTTATCAGTAATACGTGCAATGCTTTTAATTCCACCAATAATAACGGCCCCGACCAAAATGGCAAGGATTATACCATACCATGCACCGTAACCTTCGAGGCTGGGAGCAATGTAAGTAAGCTGCGAAAACGACTGGTTGGCCTGGAACATGTTTCCACCACCAAACGAGCCACCAATAACAAGTACAGCAAACAATCCCGATAATACCAGACCGAGCCATTTGAGCCCTTTCTTTTTCAAACCATCGCGCAAATAGTACATCGGGCCACCTGATACGACGCCATTCTCATCAATTTTGCGGTATTTGACACCCAGTGTGCATTCGGTAAATTTTGACGACATACCCAACAGGCCGGCAACAATCATCCAAAAAGTAGCACCAGGCCCGCCAATGCTAATGGCAATGGCAACCCCGGCAATATTGCCCAGCCCCACGGTCGCCGAAAGTGCTGTTGTCAATGCCTGAAAATGGCTGACCTCGCCAGGTTCATTGGGATCGTCGTAGTCGCCCCTGACCAAATGAAGGGCATGTTTGAAACCACGGATATTCACAAAGCGCATCATGATTGTAAAAGTAATGGCGCCAAAAATCAGCCAGAAAACAATCAGGGGGATTGGCGATGTTTTCGGGTTGCCTGCTTCGTCCACTACCGGTTGACCTGTCTCATCAAGAATAACCGGATCGTGCAGGCCGAGAGCAGCAAAAGGATCCCAGAACAGAATATCGCCCATCACTGCCACTACCGGCTCAAAGGCATCGTTAATTCGCTCACTAACGGTCTTTTCCCTTTCGGCAGTCTGCTTGTTTACGGGAAGGCTTATGCTTGTCCGGATGGTATCCTGGGCAAATGATTGAAACTGAAAGGAACTGAAAATCAACAAAAAAACAAGAATACTTTTCCTCTGCATGGGTCTGATTTTTCCGGAACGAAATGAAATAAAATTATGGGTGAAAAATAGTAAAAGAAATGATACCCCTGTTCATTTGTACAATCTTTTGTAAATTTGTGATGTGCACGTCGGCGGCACAACTGTTTATCTAAACTGTTGCAAAATATGCTAAGCAAACTAAAGCGGACCTTACAATCCTTTTTTATACTGAACAAAAGAGAGCAAAGAGGGAGTCTTGTCCTGCTTGTTCTGATACTGCTGGCCATAATAATTTATTACAGCCTTCCCTCTCTTGTTCGGCCGGAAAACAGCACTTTTAAAAAATTTAAACAACAGATATCCGACTTCAGCAGTGCACAACAGCAAATCCGCGATTCCATTTACATCGAAAGCTTACAAAACACCGGTAAACTTGACAGCAACCTGGCCAGCCAAAAAATAAAGCCCTTCCCGTTTGACCCCAATAATTTAGCATCTGAAAAATGGAAGTCCCTGGGCCTGACTGCCAAGCAGATTAGGACCATTAAGAATTATGAGGCCAAAGGGGGGCGGTTTCGCAAAAAGGAAGACCTGAAAAAAATATACGGTATTTCAGAAAATGAATACAAACTGCTTGCGCCCTTTATCCGCATCCCATCCGGCAATGCTGCAAAAAAAACAGAAAACGGGGAAAATGAAAAAATCCGGACCACCACTTTTACTGCTATCGAAATCAACACAGCAGACTCTTTTTCGCTTGTCGGGAATTTGAAGCTCGCGCCATGGCTGGCAGCACGGACAATAAAGTACCGTGAACTGCTGGGTGGTTTTTATCGAAAAGGGCAATTGTCAGAAGTGTACGGTTTCGACAGTGGTTTACTGGAACAAAGAAGCCGGGCAATAATGGTGGACACCGCTTTCGTCCGCAAGTTGGACATCAACAGGGCCGGCTTCAAACAGCTGGTGCGCCACCCTTATATCAGCTACGAACTCACCAAATACATCGTAAACACGCGCCAGGCAAACGGTGGTTTTAACTCGGTACAGGAATTGAAAGGGTCGCCTCTGGTTTCCGAACCGCTCTTTGGCAAGCTCAGACCGTATTTAAAGGCAGGGAAGTAGGAAATTGCGGGTTTTGTTCTTTTTCCGCAGGTTGCGGTGTCGCCCTGTTTTGGCCAAAATGGAGACAGAAGACATCGGGGTACGATATCGGGTAGTTGTGCTCCATGCTGAAAAGCCACCGCACGGTCAAGCACATTTGCTGCTCCGTGCCTCCACAGCAAAAGAGCTTGCCCTTTTGCCAACGCTGACCGACAAAATTTTGAACGGTATTTATATTGTTTTTCAAGATAATAAATATAGTTACTATCTTGCCGACTTAAATTTATGCGGATATGAACCGAATAAAAGAGGTACTTGAAGAAAAAGGAATTAAACAGAAATGGTTGGCTGAACAACTTGGGAAAAGTTATAACATGGTCAATGGCTATGTGAAAAACAGACAACAACCAAGATTGGAAGTTCTTTATAAAATCGCTAAAATATTAGACGTTAATCCAAAAGACTTATTGAAAGAAGATTTGAATGACTAAAGAATATCAAATAGAAGAAAACCTGATTAAGCAGCTCAAAGAGTTGAAATATATCCATCGACCTGATATTATCGACCGAAAAACACTTGAGCAGAATTTCAAAGCTAAATTTGAAGCGCTAAACCGTGTGCGTCTTTCAGAAAGTGAGTTTTTGCGTTTGCGTGAGGAAATCATCAATCCTGATGTTTTCGCGGCTTCAAAACTGTTGCGTGAAAGACAATATTTTCAACGGGAAGACGGAACGCCTTTACATTACACATTGGTAAATATCAAAGATTGGTGTAAAAATGAGTATGAAGTCATCAATCAGTTACGCATCAATACAGAAAACAGCAACCAACGCTACGACATCATTCTGCTGATTAACGGTTTGCCGGTGGTTCAGATTGAGTTGAAAAGACTTGACATTTCACCTCGTAAAGCCATGCAGCAGATTGTAGATTACAAAAATGAACCGGGCAACGGCTATGGAAATACATTGATGTGTTTCATGCAGTTGTTTATTGTGAGTAACCGTTCCAATACCTATTATTTTGCCAATAACAAAAACCAACATTTTGCTTTTAATGCAGATGAACAGTTTTTACCAATTTACCAACTGGCTGACGAAAGCAATAAAAAAATCACACATCTTGAATTATTTACTGAAAAATTCCTGAGCAAGTGTACGCTTGGTGAAATGATCAGTAAATATATGGTGTTGGTGGAAAGCGAACAGAAATTGATGGTGATGCGGCCTTATCAGGTTTATGCGGTAAAAGCCATTGTGGACTGCATCCGGCAAAACAGAGGAAACGGATATATCTGGCACACTACAGGAAGTGGTAAAACACTAACTTCTTTCAAAGCATCTACCCTGTTGAAAGACAATCCTGATATTGAAAAATGTTTGTTTGTGGTGGACCGCAAAGACCTTGACCGCCAAACCCGTGAGGAGTTCAATAAATTTCAGGAAGGCAGTGTGGAAGAAAATACCAATACCGAAACTTTGGTAAGGCGAATGCTTTCTACCGACTATGCCGATAAAGTAATTGTAACCACTATCCAGAAACTGGGTTTGGCTTTAGATGAAAACAGTAAACGAAACAAACAAAAGGCCAACAAAGGCATTCAAACTTTTAAAGACCGGTTGGAACCACTCAAAGACAAACGGGTAGTTTTCATTTTTGATGAGTGCCACCGTTCGCAGTTTGGCGAGAACCACAAAGCGATAAAAGAGTTCTTTCCGAATGCCCAGCTTTTCGGTTTTACAGGTACACCTATTTTTGAAGAAAATGCCAACTACAAAATCCGTGAAGACCAATACGAAACGTACAAGACCACCGAAGCCATCTTTGAAAAGCAGTTGCACGCATATACCATTACCCATGCCATAGACGATAAGAATGTGCTGCGTTTTCATATCGATTATTTTAAAGGCAAAGGCAAGCAAAATCCAAAACCCGGAGAAGCCCTTGCTCAGCAAGCAGTAGCAGATGCGATAATTGAGAAACACGATGCAGCCACAAATCATCGTAAATTCAATGCGCTGTTTGCTACATCTTCTATTAACAATGCCATTAAATATTATCGTCTTTTCAAAGGAATACAGCAAAAAAAGTCTGCGGGGAACCCTGAATACGAGCCGCTCAATATTGCTTGTGTTTTTTCACCGCCTGCACAGCTAATTGCAAAAAATGGCGACCAACAAAGCCAGAAAAATGCGGCAGACATCAAACAACTTCAGGAAGATTTAACTCAGGAAAAAGAAGACAACAAACAAAATCCTGAAGAAAAGAAAGAAGCATTAATAGAAATTATTGCCGACTTCAATCAGCAGTATGGTACAAATCATTCCTTCAATGAATTTGACAAATATTATCAGGATATTCAATCACGCATTAAAGACCAGAAATACAGCAACAAGGACTATCCACATAAAAACAAGATTGACATTTGCATAGTAGTGGATATGCTGCTCACAGGTTTCGACTCCAAATACCTGAATACTTTGTATGTGGACAAAAACCTGAAATACCATGGTTTGATACAGGCGCTTTCACGTACCAACCGGATTCTGAACGACACAAAACCTTACGGAAATATTTTGGATTTCCGTTCCCAACAGGATGCCGTAAACCAGGCAATAACGCTTTTCTCAGGTGAGGACAGCGGCAAAGCCAAAGAAATCTGGATGGTTGACCCTGCTCCGGTGGTCATTGACCAATACCAAAAAGCAGTGGAAGCGCTGGGCGTGTTTATGCAAGAGCACAATTTGGCGAACGAACCACAGGAGGTGTATAATCTGCGTGGTGATGCCGCAAAGGTTGCTTTTGTAAAGAACTTTAAGGAAGTACAGCGATTGAAAACGCAGCTTGACCAATACACCGGTTTAGACGAAAAGCAGCAGGAGAAGATTGAACACATCTTGCCAAAAGATACCTTGCAAGCGTTCAGGAGTTCGTACATAGAAACCGCCAAACAACTGCGGGAAATTCAGCAAAAAGAAGGCGATAATGCACCGGAGGATATCCAGCAACTGGATTTTGAATTTGTACTCTTTGCCTCTGCGGTGATTGATTACGATTACATTATGAACCTGATTGCCGACAGTACACAGCAAAAACCCGCCAAACAAAAGATGACCAAGGCACAGGTGATTAGTTTGCTCAAATCCAACTCAAATTTAATGGATGAGGAAGAAGATTTGACGGACTACATCAACAGCCTTGATTGGAACAGCGGAAAAGATGTTGACAGCTTGCGTACCGGTTACGAAACTTTTAAGGTGGAAAAATACAACAAAGAAATGGCAGCCATTGCCAACAAACACGGCTTAAAAACAGCAGACCTGAAAAATTTTGCAGAAAACATTATGAACCGGATGATTTTTGACGGGGAAAAACTAACAGACCTGATGGAACCCCTGGAATTGGGCTGGAAACAGCGCAGCAAAGCGGAAACCGCCTTAATGGACGACCTGGTTCCGCAGTTGAAGAAGCTGGCACAAGGCAGAGAGATTAGCGGATTGGCAGCTTATGAGTAAATTGTCGGAACCAGGATTTGCAAGATGATGGGATGAACAGGATATTGAGATGAACGGGATGTTTAAATAGAAAAATATGAATTTGGATGAACTAACCTATAAAATAAACGGATGTGCCATGAAAGTGCACAATACCCTGGGCAATGGGTTTCAGGAAGTGATTTATCAAAGATGTCTGGCCATAGAACTGAAAAGGGCAGGAATCTCATTTGCCAGAGAACAGGAACATACCATTTACTACGAAGGAATAGACGTTGGAACAAGAAGAGCGGATTTTGTAGTGGAAGATGCGGTTATCGTGGAATTAAAAGCACTCATCAATTTGGAAGACGTGCATTTGGCACAGGCAAAAAACTATGTAGTGGCCTACGACAAGCCCGTTGGCCTGCTCATCAATTTCGGCAGCAAAAGTTTGCAGTTCAAAAAAATATACAACCCCAAATACAGTCAGAAACAAGATGCGCAGGATGAAGGCATGAACAGGATATTTAAATAAAAGAAAAAAACAATGACACAAAATATCAGCACAGGCACTACAAAAAGCAAAGGCACAAAAACCAACAATCAAGCAATCCTTAAATCAAGAAAATCCTGATTCAGACAAATGAGTAAACAAAAAAATATATTAATACCCGAATTGCGCTTTCCGGAGTTTAAGGATGATGGGGAGTGGGTGGAAAAACAGCTCAGTGAAGTTTGCGATATTACAAATGGAAAAGCTAATGCACAAGACCACATAGAAGAAGGTCAATATCCTTTGTTTGACCGTTCGGAGGTAATAAAGGCATCAAACGAGTATATTTTCAATTGTGAAGCAGTAATAATCCCTGGAGAAGGAATGCGCTTCATTCCAAAATATTATGAAGGAAAATTCAACCTTCATCAAAGGGCATACGCTTTAAAGGATTTTGCTTGCGATGGTCAGTTTGTCTTTTATTCAATGCTTCATAGAAGTAGGTTGTTGTCACAAAAGGCTGTCCAATCTACTGTTCTTTCATTAAGGTTACCAATACTTCAAAACTTTCCCATTGAAATTCCAGAAAAATCAAAAGAACAACAAAAAATCGCCTCCTGCCTTTCCTCTCTCGATGAGCTGATAGCCGCCCACAACAACAAACTGCAAGCCCTCAAAACCCACAAAAAAGGGCTGATGCAAAACCTCTTTCCGCAAGAAGGCGAAAAAGTGCCTAAGTACCGCTTTCCGGAGTTTAAGGAGGATGGGGAGTGGGTTTTTGAACCATTAAGCAATGTTTATTCTTTTCTTGTTACCAATTCATTTTCAAGGGCAAAATTGAACTATAAAAATGGATATGTGAAAAATATACATTATGGAGATATTCATACCAAATTTTCAGTGCAATTCGATATCACAAAAGAAGAAGTACCATATGTAAACCCAAACATTTCTCTCGAAAAAATAAAAAATGAGAATTATTGTAAAGTTGGAGATATTGTGTTTGCAGATGCATCAGAAGACTTAGATGATGTTGGGAAAAGCATTGAAATAGTCAACTTGAATAAAGAAAAATTGTTGGCAGGTTTACATACATTATTGGCAAGACAGATTGAATTTAAGCTATCTATTGGATTTGGCAGTTATTTATTTAAGTCTGAGATTATAAGAAAACAAATTAAAAGAGAAGCTCAAGGAGCAAAAGTTTTAGGAATTTCAGGAACAAGACTTTCAAATATTACAATCTATTATCCTACAAACAAAAAAGAACAAAAAAAAATCGCTTCCTGTCTTTCATCATTGGATGAAATCATCACCGCACAGGCGGAGAAAACAGCACAATTGCAATGGCATAAAAAGGGCTTGATGCAGGGGCTGTTTCCGAAAATTGTCTGAACCAGGATTCTCAGGATGACAGGATGAACAGGATTGAAATAAGAAAGAACGATAGAAAATGAAAGCACACACTGAAATACCGGCAAAAGCACAAAAAAACCGTAGGTATAAAAACAATAACCAAGAAACACAAAAATCAAGAAATCCTAAAATCCCGAAAATCCTGATTCAGACAAATGAGTAAACAAAAAAAACATGACACAAAAAGACCAACAACAACTCGGAAAAACCCTTTGGGCAATAGCAGATGAACTGCGGGGCGCCATGAATGCGGACGATTTTCGCGATTATATGCTTTCGTTCCTCTTCCTCCGGTATTTATCTGCCAATTATGAACAATCTGCAAAAAAAGAACTGGGCAGGGATTACCCGGACAACACCCCTTCGGATGTGATGGCTGAACTCAAGGTGAGCACACCTTTGGAAATCTGGTACAAAGAAAATCCGGATGATGTGGTGGAATTTGAAAAACAAATGCGGAGAAAAGTGCATTATGTGGTGAAACCGGAATTTTTGTGGAACACCATCACCGAGCTTGCCCGCACCCAGGATGGGGAATTGCTTGAAACATTGGACAAAGGTTTTAAATACATCGAAAACGAGTCGTTTGACAATTCTTTCCAGGGCTTGTTTTCGGAAATAAACCTGAACTCTGAAAAACTTGGAAAAACACCCACCGACAGAAATAAAAAACTCTGCATCATCATCCAAAAAATTGCGGAAGGTATTGCTGATTTTTCAACCGACACCGATACACTTGGGGATGCCTATGAATATTTGATTGGTCAGTTTGCCGCAGGTTCGGGCAAAAAAGCAGGCGAGTTCTATACGCCCCAGCAAATTTCCACTATCCTCTCGGAAATTGTCACATTGGACAGTCAGGACCCAGGCACAGGAAAGAAAAGCAAACTGAATAAAGTGATGGATTTTGCCTGTGGTTCGGGTTCCTTGTTATTGAATGTGAGGAAGCGGGTAAAAGAAAGCGGTGGCAGTATTGGAAAAATTTTCGGGCAGGAAAAGAACATTACCACTTACAACCTTGCCCGCATGAACATGCTGCTGCACGGCATGAAAGATACCGAGTTTGAGATATTCCACGGAGATACTTTGCTCAACCAATGGGATATGCTCAATGAAATGAATCCGGCAAAAAAAATGGAATTTGATGCCGTTGTTGCCAATCCGCCTTTCAGTTTAAGGTGGGAGCCAAACGATACTTTAGCGGAAGATTTCCGTTTCAAAAGTTATGGCCTTGCCCCAAAATCAGCAGCCGATTTTGCCTTCCTGTTACACGGTTTTCATTATTTGGGAACAGAAGGAACCATGGCAATCATATTACCTCACGGGGTTCTGTTCCGGGGAGGTGCTGAAGAACGAATCCGGACCAAACTGTTAAAAGACAACAATATTGACACCGTAATCGGCTTACCTTCCAAATTATTCTATTCTACGGGAATTCCCGTTTGTATTCTTGTGCTAAAAAAATGTAAAAAGGAAGATGATGTTTTGTTCATTAATGCCAGTGAACATTATGATAATGGAAAACGCCAAAACACTTTGGGTGAAAAACATATCAAATCCATTGTGGAAACTTACAAATACCGAAAAGAAACAGCGCGTTATTCCCGTAAAGTTTCCATGGATGAAATTGAAAAGAACGGTTATAACCTGAACATTTCGAGATATGTGAGTACAGCAGAAGATGAAGTTCTAATTGACTTAAATGAGGTAAATGAAAAATTAACTTCTATTAATGAGCGCATTGAAAAGAAGACGAAGGAACACAACAGGTTTTTGAAAGAATTGGGGTTAAAAACAATATAAAAACAAGACCAGTGCCAACGCTAAGTTCAAGCACATTTCAATTACTCACTATATTTAATTGTCGATGGTGTTCGTGGACCTAAAGGTTTCTCATCCCTGCGGTTTCATGATGCCTCAGCGGCAGGTTTTTTAGCCACAAACCAGCCCGGCAGGCAGGCGGGGACCAAAGAAACACGAAGGCAATATTTGGCAAGTTTCCATAAACGGGGCAGATAAATAATTTATTTTAAGTCGAACTCAGCCTGATAACTAATTTTAAGAAAGCACTTTTCCCAACAGCAAACCATAGCCCGTAGGCGGCTCGCAGCTACCAGGAAAAATGCTTCGTAAAATGAACATAAAAGTAATCAACAAAAAACTCAACAATTCTAATTAAATTTGCTGCCTTATTTGAAAAAAGAAAATGAATAAAAATTCTATTCTCGGGTTTCTGCTCATTGCAGCCATCATGGTCGGCTATACGGTTTGGATGACGCCCTCGGCAGAAGAGATGGCACAAAAGCAACGGGTCCAGGATTCCATTGCAGCAGTCAACAAGCGCAGGCAATTTAAAGCAGATTCGATCAGGAAGCTGGAAACGAAAGCCGTTGCGCGGCAAATGGAACAGGCCGCCGAAACACCGCAACTTGTCGAAAGCGAAGTTTCTGCCAGCTATTCAGAACGAAAAAGCAGGTACGACGTTTTTGCCAACTCGGCGGTGGGAAGCGACAAAACCTATGTTCTTGAAAACGAACTGGTGAAAATTGAAATCGGCAGCCGGGGCGGTTTCATCAGGAATGTGGCCCTGAAAGATTACCAGACCTACGATTCCTTACCACTTACGCTGTTCAACCCTCAAACAACTGAGCTCGGTCTTTCGTTTTTTGTCAACAACCGGGCCATCAACACTTCGGGTTTTTATTTTCATCCGGCACGCACCGACAGTTCGGAAACCCACCTGATTGTGAATGCTGACAGACAGTTAATATTCAGTATGCGCCTTTACGCTGATGCCGGTGAAGGGGCTTTGGACAGGACCAGGTACATCGAATACCTGTACACCCTGGAAAGCGATAATTACATGTTCGACCTTACGATTAATCTGGTCAACATGCAGCACATCATCTCTGCCAACACCAATTATATCGACCTGAACTGGTTTGCCGATTTGAGAAAACAGGAAAGGTCAGCAGACCAGTTTAGCGGGCTTCCGACAATTTACTATAAATATTACCAGGATGATGTTGAGTACATGGACGAAAATGACGACGAAATACAAGACATTAAAACCAAACTCAAATGGGTTTCGTTTAAACAGCGTTTCTTTTCCTCCACGCTTGTCGCGAAAAACAGTTTCGACAACGGAACATTAAAGGTTTTCACAAAGCAAAACCCGGCTTCCGACCGCTATCTGCGATCGATGCAGGCTCAGCTGGGCTTGCCCTACGACAAAAGCGAATCCATTGCCATTCCCCTCCAGTTCTATTTTGGCCCCAACCAGTTTTACGGATTAAAATCGTACAATATCGGACTGGAAGATCAAATTCCGGTCGGCTGGGGAATATTTGGGTGGATCAACAAATTCATCGTTATTCCTGTATTTAACTGGCTGGGCAGTTACGGGTGGAATTACGGTATCGTCATCCTGGTTCTGACGCTCATGCTGAAAACGGCACTCTTCCCCATTGCCTACAAAACTTATTTATCATCGGCGAAGATGCGGGTGCTGAAACCTGAAGTTGACGAGCTTTCGAAAAAGTTTCCGAAAAAAGAAGATGCCCTGAAGAAGCAACAAGCTGTGATGGGCCTCTACAAAAAAGCCGGTGCAAACCCTGCCTCGGGTTGTGTGCCGATGCTTTTGCAAATGCCGATTTTGATTGCCATGTTCCGGTTTTTCCCGGCTTCCATCGAATTGCGCCAGCAATCTTTTCTGTGGGCCACCGACCTTTCGAGCTACGATTCAATTATGAACCTGCCCTTTGACATCCCGTATTATGGAGACCACGTAAGCCTGTTTACCTTGCTGATGACCGTATCAACCATTATGTACACCTACATGAACAACCAGATGATGGGCTCGCAAACACAACAAATGCCCGGAATGAAAACAATGATGTACCTGATGCCCATCATGTTCCTGGGCCTGTTCAATAATTATGCATCCGGATTGAGTTATTATTATTTTCTTGCCAACATCATCACCTTTGGCCAGATGTTTGCATTCCGCTACCTGATTGATGAGGACAAACTGCGGGCAAAAATTGAAGCAAACAAGAAGAAACCGGCAAAAAAGAAATCTAATTTTCAAAAGCGGCTTGAAGAAGCTGCCAGGCAACGCAATGCAAAGCGCTAGCAACCCAAGTAAGAGGGGCTCACGAAGGTGCAACCCCCTTTTGAGAAGATTCTGTATTGTCTGGACAATCCTTTTGGGGGGACTGTTGCCTGTGCAATCACAAACCCTTTTTGTATTCGACCAACTGACCGGAAACCCAATCAGCGATGTTTATGTTTTTAATGATTCAAAAACAAAATCGGGGCTGACCAGCCAATTGGGGCTGGTTGACATCAGCAACTTCCCTGTTGATGAAAAAATCCACTTTCAGCATCCCGCCTACATCGACTTTGATCTTGACATCAGGGCCATTGAGGGGATGCGTTTTAAAATCCCCCTGACGGAGAAACTGCATTATTTGGAAGAGGTGGTGGTTTCGGCCAACAAATGGGAAACCAACCTCAACGAAATTCCCAATAAAATTGAAATCATCAAAAGCAAGGACATTGTTTTTGAGAACCCGGCCACCGCTGCCGACATGCTGGCGTCGGGCAATGAGGTTTTTGTCCAGAAAAGCCAACTCGGCGGAGGAAGCCCGATGATCAGGGGGTTTGCCGCCAACAAGATTTTGTTTGTCCTTGATGGCGTCAGGATGAACAACGCCATCTACCGGAGCGGCAATGTGCACAATGTTTTGCAGGCCGATGTCAACAGCGTCGAGAGTGCCGAAGTCATTTTTGGCCCCGGCACCAATATTTACGGGAGCGATGCCCTCGGGGGCGTGGTGGACATCCACATCCTGAAACCCAAATTCGGAAAAAGCGATAAGTGGCATACAAAGGGGAACGGCCTGGCACGGTTTTCTACGGCGAGTGTTGAAAAAACACTTCATTTCGACCTGAATATCTCAAACAATAAATGGGCACTGCTCGCCATTGTTTCCTTCAGCGACTTCAACGACCTGAAGACGGGCACCAAACACAACGAATATGCACAACGGCCGGAATATGTGGAGTCAGTCAACGGAATGGATTCCATCGTGAAAAACAGCAAGCCCGATGTCCAGAAGTTTTCGGGCTATTCGCAATTGAATTTTGTGTCGAAGGTCAGCAACAAATTTAGCGAAACTGCCGACTGGACACTTTCTTTTTATTTGAGCAAAACAACCGATGTGCCACGTTACGACCGCCTTATCCAGTACAAAAATGAAAAGCTGAAATATGCCCAATGGTATTACGGCCCACAACAATGGCTGATGAACAGCTTAAAGATCAACCTGAAAGGCAGGACCAAAATATACAACCACGCGGTTTTTACACTGGCTTACCAAAACATCAAAGAAGGCCGCAACGACCGTAAATACAGGAACGACTGGCTGAGAAAGCGGAATGAGCTGGTGAACATATTCTCGCTCAACCTGGACTTTGACAAAACACTCCCGAAGAGCAGCACCATCTTTTACGGCATCGAACTGGTCCACAACGACGTACAATCAACCGGCGAAGAGCAAAACAGGCTTAGCGGTGAAACGGCAAATATTTCGAGCCGTTATCCTGACGGGGGCAACCGGTATTTTACTGCCGGCGCTTATTTCAGTTACAAAAAGAATTTCCAGCGGAGCCCGATGACATTCTTAACAGGGCTCCGCTATTCGTTCACGGGCCTGAACAGCCGGTTTACCGACACCTCATTTTACAAATTGCCTTACAATGAAATAAAGCTTAACAACAGTGCGGTTACCGGAAATGCAGGTTTGGTGTACCATCCCGGCACTTTACAACTAAGCCTCAATTTCTCATCGGGTTTCCGCGCACCCAACCTCGATGATGTGGCCAAAATATTTGACTCGGAACCCGGCAATGTGGTCGTTCCCAACGAAAACCTCAAACCCGAATATTTGTACAACAGTGATTTGGGCTTCAGCTACCGTTTTAAACAAGGCGCGAAAGTGCAGGTCAACCTTTTTTACTCTTACCTGAAAGATGCCATGGTCAGGCGCGATTTCCAGGTTGACGGGCAGGATTCCATACTTTACGATGGCGAGATGAGCAAGGTACAGGCCGTTGTCAATGCCAGTTTTGCCCGGATTTACGGCCTCAGTTTTCTTTTCGACCTCCAATTGGCCAGCAGCCTGAAATTCACCACAACGCTGACCTATCTGAAAGGTACCGACGACCAGGGTTTTGCCCTCAGGCACGCTCCGCCACTTTACGGGAGCTCGGCCCTGGTTTTTGAGAAATACGCTTTTAAGCTGGCCCTTTCGGCAAATTACAATGCCGAAGTCGCTTTTAAAAACCTGGCCCCTACCGAACGCGACAAATCGTACCTGTATGCAAGCGACGACAATGGAAACCCGTATGCTCCGGCCTGGTGGACGCTGAACCTGAAAGGAAGTTATGCTTTCAGCAATAAATTCATGGCTACTTTCGGCATCGAAAATATACTCGACTACCGTTACCGCCCCTATTCTTCAGGAATAACGGCAAACGGGCGGAATTTCATCGTGGCATTCAGGTATTCGTTTTAAACCTGGCAGGGCCTTCCGGAATCTGGCGCAAATCTTTTAATAAATGACACAAACTATGCAAATCAGCAAATACAGCCTCATCGGCGATGAAAACATAAAAAAACTCGTTCATGATTTTTATCTGGAAATCAGGAAGGACGAATTGCTCTTGCCCATGTACAATAACGACCTTGAAGGTGCGGAGCAGCGCCTTTATTTATTCATGGCCCAATACCTTGGCGGCCCGGCCCTTTACAACGAAAAAAGGGGGCACCCCAGACTGAAAAAGCGCCACGCCCCGTTCCGTGTTGATGAAGAAGCAAAAAAACACTGGCTGGAAAATATGCGGACCGCACTTGATAAGTCCGCGATTCCAGCGGTACACAAAGATTATTTATGGGACTACTTTCAGCAAACCGGCGAGTTCTTGAAAAATGCCTGAAGACTGTCAAGCCTCCTGCAGCAGGATGACTGTTGAACTGCAAAATTATATCCGGTCAACGCCTTTTGTTGTCCGAAAAGTTTAATTTTGAATTAGGTTCAATTATAAAAAATGGAAATTCTTTCAATTGTAAAACAAAGCCTTGTCATCACGCTTTTTGTTTTGTCGATGATGCTGCTCATCGACTACCTGAACGTGCTTTCAAAAGGCATGTGGAGCAAAGGGCTCCAAAGCAGTCCGTGGAAACAAGTAGTTGTAGGGGCTTTGCTTGGTGTTATTCCGGGCTGCCTCGGTGCTTACACCGCTGTTTCGCTTTACGTACATAACATCTTCGGGCTGGGTGCATTAACAGCAGCCATGATTGCCACTTCGGGCGATGAAGCCTTTCTGATGTTTTCCGTTATTCCTGAAAAAGCACTCATCCTGCACCTTATCTTGTTTTCCATTGCCTTGTTTTCCGGATTTCTGGTCAACGCCTTTTTCCGAAACAAAACTGTCAGGCACCCGCACAAGCATTTTGACCTTCACGAAAATGAGGCGGAATGTATTTGTTTCGACCGGAAAAACCTGCTGAAACAACTGCGCAGTATTTCAAAAGTCCGTGCTGTCGTTTTGGGCACGCTGACAATCTCCATCGGCTTCATTGCTGCCAACCTGGGGCATACCGAGCATGAGATGAACAGCCTTATCCCCGATACTGCCCTGCTCGAACACGCCCACCCGGCCTGGATTACCATTACCTTTCTGGTTGTTTTGTCAGTTTCATTATTTATTGCCTTGTCGGTGAACGATCATTTTCTTGAAGAGCATTTGTGGAAACACATTGTAAAAAAACATTTTCTCAGAATCTTGCTCTGGACTTTTTTCACACTGTTGGTGGTTCATTTCCTCGACCGTTACTTTAATCTTGAAGACCTGATTGGAAAAAACCTGTTGGTGGTCTTGTTGATAGCGGTGTTCATCGGCATAGTCCCTGAGTCGGGGCCTCATTTTATATTTGTCATTTTATTTGCTTCGGGCAGTTTGCCGTTCAGCATCTTACTGGCAAACTCCATTGTCCAGGACGGGCATGGCAGCCTTCCCCTGCTTGCTGAATCAAGAAAAGGGTTTATCATGGTCAAAACCATTAACCTCGCTGTAGGCTTTTTGCTGGGAGCTGCAGGGCTGGCAATGGGGGTTTGATGGATGGTCGATTGGCAGCACGGCTTTTTTGCCGCTAAAACCAACTTTCAAGCTGATAACTTTAAACTTTGAACTTAAATTCCCTACATTTGCCATGCAAAACTATCCTTCGGATGATTGACCCAAAAACCATTGAAAGCTGGAACGGTTTGTTTGAGAACCAGTCCCCGGAAACAGTACTGCGTTTTTTTCTGCACCACTTCGAAGGCAGAATAGCATTGGCTTCGAGCATGGGCCCTGAAGACCAGGTGCTGACACAGATGACAACCGCTGTTGACCCGAAGACGGAAATCTTCACCCTTGACACAGGACGGCTCTTCCAGGAAACTTATGACCTCATTGACCGGACCTCGAAAAAGTACAAAACCCGGATCAGGGTACTCTTTCCGGAAACAAAAGAAGTGGAAGAAATGGTCAGTTCCAAAGGAATCAACTTGTTTTTTGACAGTGTGGGGAACAGAAAGCTGTGCTGTTCCGTTAGAAAACTAAAACCGCTTGCCCGTGCGCTTGAAGGATTTGATGCCTGGATAACCGGTTTGCGGAAAGAACAATCGGTTACACGGAACCACCTCAACATTGTTGAATGGGATGATGCCAACGGACTGCTAAAGATCAACCCGCTTATCAACTGGACTGAACAGGGGGTGTGGGATTACATCGAACTGAAGAATATTCCCTACAGCCCTTTACACCAAAAAGGATTTTCAAGCATTGGCTGCCAGCCCTGCACACGGGCCATCGAAAAAGAGGAAGACGTGCGTGCCGGACGCTGGTGGTGGGAAAACCCGGAAACGAAAGAGTGCGGGCTGCACCAGAAATAGCGCCTTATTTACCAGCGGTTTACAAAACCAACAACACTTTAGTTTCTTTTTTCAAAACAACCTGTAATTAAAGACGAAGTGCTTTTATTTACTCGTGAAGTAGCTCCAGAATTATGCTTTGAACTTTAAACCCTCCTTCTCCCCCATGCACCGCGAGATTCTCCGTCTTTCCATCCCCAACATCATCACCAACATTACCGTTCCCCTGCTCGGTTTGGTTGACCTTGCCATGATGGGCCACCTGGGCAATCCCGTTTTTATCGGCGCCATCGCTTTGGGCAGTACAATTTTTAACATTATTTATTCCGGTTTTGCCTTCCTGCGCATGGGAACCAGCGGATTCACAGCCCAGGCTTTTGGCGCCCGGCAAAAAGAAGAAATCAGCCTGATCCTGTACCGCTCGCTAAGTGTGGGACTCGTGCTGGCACTGCTACTGCTACTTCTTCAATATCCCATCCAATGGCTTGCTTTTCAAATCCTCGGTGGCAGCCCCGAAGTCACCGTCCTTGCCCGCGAATACTTTTTTATCCGCATTCTTGCAGCCCCTGCCACCCTGGCGCTCTACGCCCTGTTCGGATGGTTCCTGGGATTGCAAAATGCAAAAATCCCCATGCTGCTCGCCATCGCGATAAACCTCGTAAATATTACGCTGAATTTTGTTTTCATTTTCGGTTTCGGCATGAAATCGGACGGGGTGGCGCTGGCCAGTGTTTTGGCACAGTACAGCGGCTTGCTCCTTGCTGTCATTTTACTTTTCAGCAAATACAAAGGCTACATCAAAAAACTTCGGCTTGCCGTCGTGTTCCAGATCGAAGCCCTGAAAAAATTCTTTGCAGTGAATGCCGATATTTTTATTCGCACCTTGCTGCTACTGCTGGTACTGGCCTTTTTTACCAGCAAATCGGCCGAAATGGGTGATGACATCCTTGCCGTGAACAGCCTGCTGTTTCAGTTCTTTTTCATCTTTTCTTATTTTGCTGACGGATTCGCTTTTGCCGGGGAAGCCCTGGCGGGAAAAGCCAAAGGCGCCGGCGACGGTAAATTATTGCGCGAAACGGTAAAACATCTTTTTCACTGGGGATGGGGCGCTGCCGTTGTTTTTCTTTTACTTTTTATGCTTGGTTTCAATCCTGTCCTGCACGTTTTGACAAATAACAAGCAGTTAGTTTTGTTGGCGCAAGCATACAAATACTGGGTCATTCTTTTGCCCCTGACCAGTTTTGCGGCATTTATCTGGGACGGAATTTACATCGGGGTAACCGCCTCCAAAGCCATGCGCAACAGCATGATTATAGCTGCTTTTCTTTTGTTTCTTCCGGCCTACTACCTCAGCCTTCCCCTGATTGGCGGCCACAGCCTGTGGCTCGCCCTGCACTTTTTTATGATCAGCCGCGGGGTTTTGATGTGGTGGCTGAGGAAAAAGGCGGTTTATTTCGACTAAATTCTATTGTATTGATTACGAACGAAATAAAAGTCTGTACCCCGCAGAACACCATTTTCCTTACTTTTGCATTCTCAATTCCTCTATTTAACTGAATTCCTGCTAACGATGAATGTAAAGAAACTTTCATATCAACTCATCCTGCTGCTGTTTTTCGGACTTGTCATTCAGGATGCAATTGCCAGGGAAAGTATTGATAGCTTAAAACAAGCTATCATTAACGAACACGATATGGCGAAGAAAGCCGGTTTGTATTTTGACCTGAGCCTGGCGTACAAATCAACAAGTCTTGACGAATCGGAGAAACTGGCCAGGCAAGCATTGGTACTCGTCAAAAAAACGGACGACAAAAAGATTACCGGATTGCTCCATGCCCATCTTGGCGACATTGCTTTTTTGCGGGACAGCCTGACGAAAGCCGAAAAAGAATATGAAATTGCTGTTCCCCTTCTTCAAGAATCAGGCGAAAACAAAAGGCTGATACATGTTTACATCGGATTGGGAAACAGGTTCGTCGAGAAAGGCAGTTTCCCCCTGGCGATGAGTTATTATTTGAAAGGACTGAGTCTTTCTGAAGAAACTGGGGAAACCGATTTCCTGCCAAAACTGTACAACAACCTGGGTGTGGTATACATCAACATGAACGAATACAAAAAAGCACTCGATTATTATTCGAAAGCCCTGCCACTGTTTGAAGAACTGAACGACACCATGAATGTTGCCGGTGCCACTACCAACATCGGGTCAATTTATATTCATCTCGGCGAACCCGGCATTGCCAGGCAATATTACCAGAAAGGCTGCAAAATATTCAAGAACATCAACCACATTGGCGGGCAGGCGCACGTACTCTTTAAACTGGGACTGCTCGATAAAATGCAGCACAATTTTGATGACGCCCGGCAAAACCTTTTTAAAAGCAAAAAACTTCAAGAACTGAATGCAACAGGTTCTAACGCATCGAAATCATTGTTTATGGCAGAAACCGATATTAACATTGGCATTGTTTATTACTTTTTGGGTGAATCTGACACAGCAGAAAGTTACCTGCTTTCCGGATTATCAGTCGCCAAGTCGGGCGAACAGGCCGAATTGATTTCCTTTGCCAGCGAAAACCTGAGCAGGCTGTATAAACAAAAAGGAGCATATAAAAAAGCCCTCGAATATTATACTTTGTTCAAGACATACTCGGACAGTTCTTTCAATGAAGAAAACATCAGGAAACTTACGCAGCTTGAAATGCAGTACCAGTTCGATGTAAAGTTAAAGGAATCGGAAATAGAAAGAATAGCCGAAGCACAGAAAAGAAAAAGGCTGAACCTGATAATAACTGCCATCTCGGCCGGTTTGTTTCTGGTCTTAATCATCGTTGCCTTATTGCTCAAACTCGAAAAGAAAAAGAAAAAGGAAATCGAACTTGAACGGGAACGGCTGGTCGACAAACTTGAACACACCAACAAGGAACTTACAACACACGTCATGTATTTGTTGAAAAAGAACGAGTTTATCCTCACGATAGTGGATAAACTGAAAAAGGCCAGGCTTGATGCCAAACCCGAAAACAAAAAAGTAATGGCCGAATTGATTTCCGAGCTTCAATCAAATACCGACACCATTTCATGGGAGGAATTCGAAGTCAGGTTCCAGCAGGTACACACCGACTTTTACACCAAATTGAGCAATCAGTTCCCCGACCTGACAACCAACGAAATCCGTTTGTGTGCATTCTTCAAACTGAACATGACTTCCAAGGAAATTGCCGCACTGACCTACCAGTCGTTGAACAGCATCAAAGTGGCACGCTACCGCCTCAGGAAAAAACTGAAACTGGAAACGGACGAAAGTCTCGTGGCTTTCCTCGCCAAAATCTGACAATTACCTTGTTTTCTTCCGCTTTCTGTGTAAAACCCCTGCCCGGGGAATATCTGCTATCTGCCTGCTTATCAGCCGCCCGGAAACCCTTGTACCGTTTTTGTAACCCTTAAGTAGCCATAATGTAGACTGGCTTTCTTTTTCTCCGGTCAAAAGATAGGCTTCCTTTGCGGTGCAAAATCAATTTACCAGCGGAGATGCGCAAATCAGAAAAAAGAATTGTTGAGGAATTATCAATTGATGATCGGCTTGACCAGATTATCGATTCCAAAAAAAATGAAAACAGTGCTTTGAAAAAAATTGCCTTCTCACTGAGAAATAATGAGTACCCGAAAAACAAGAAAAGCAAAAAATAGGCACGCCCAAAACAGCACCAATCTAATTTAAAGTAAAACATTAAAACCAATTCTTTTAATTCATTAAACTAAATTTATTATGTACAACAACGTAGAAGAAAGACAAGAGAACAGGAACGAAAGGGAGGAAAGAATACCTGCTTTTTTCAAGTTTGAAGACCTGCGGGTTTACCACAAATCATTGGACTACTTAAACTGGTTACAGGACATTAGCATGCTGTTTCCTGAAAACGAAAAGTCGCAAATTGCAGCCCGCTTTAACGATTCCGCAAGAAGCATTGCCGTTTATATTGCCGAAGGCTCAACGGGTAACAAGACCCAGTTCATCGAGTCGTTGAAAATGGCGCAAAGCTCCATCCGCGAATGTGTTACTTTCACAAATATCGCATACCGTGCCAACCACATCTCAGATGCCCATGAAGATATTTCAAGGAATTACTTAATGGAACTGACCAAGATGACCGGTGCGCTGATGAACTCCCTGCAAAGATCGATGGGAAATAACCTCAACAGACATGAGCACAGTGGTTACGTCAACGGTAACCAACACAATCATTCAAGAAGGTACGTGAACGAAGATAATTACGGAAACCATTAAAACAGATTAAAAGCCGCGGTTTTTGCTGCTATTGTTTAACCGAAAACCAAACTCATCATAACCATAAACCATGAAAAAATCAGTAGTAAGTGTAATTGCAATTTTTTTGTTTTCTGCCGGTAACCTTACTGCACAATGGACTACCCTTACCACAGGAACAACTTATATATTGTACGACATCAGTTTCCCCCCGGGGCAGAGCAGCACAGGGTATTCCGGTGGTATGCAGTACACCTACAATGCAGAAGGCGTGGTTATTAAAACCACAAACGGCGGAGATACCTGGACGGAGATTCTTGGTGGCTCCGGGACCAATGGTATTGAGGCTGTATGTTTTACTTCGAATGACACCGGATATGTTGCCGGCTGGAACAATTATTTCATAAAAACCACCGATGGGGGAAGCAGCTGGACAAATATTACAGCAGGAAGCGACAACTGGTATTTTGTAGATTTGGATTTTTGGGATGCAGATAACGGCATTGCCGTGGCAAACCTGAATGCCGGTGGCAGTGCAATTTATGTGACTGACGATGCAGGAGCTACCTGGACAACAGCAACCGGGGTAAACATTAATGTTCAGGATGCAGTCTATGCCAGCGCCGATACACTGTATGCAGTTGGTGGCGATGAAAAAATAATTAAATCAACCGATGGGGGCAGCAGTTGGACCCAGATTTACACCGGCACCTTTCAGTATTACTTTTTCGGCGTTGACTTCAAAGGCGATTTCGGCGTTGTAGGCGGAGAAGACGGTAAAATTATGCACACCACAGATGGTGGTACTACCTGGTCAACTTATGCAACCGGTTATCATAATTTTTACGGTGTAAATGTATTTAACGCAGACAGTACCTACATTGGAGGTACCGATGAAGATGTGTACAAAACCACCGACGGCGGCACAACCTGGGTAATAGAAGACAACGGGGGCGGCACTTCCCATATTTATAAAGTCAAATTTACAGACAACGACATTGGCTTTTTATGCGGCTCACAGGGACTAATTAAAAGAAAAGGTGACGTGCTGATAGCTGATTTTGAGGCCGACCAAACCACAATCTGTGCCGGTTCTTCAGTTAATTTTACCGACCTTTCTGTTGGTGCCACTACCTGGGACTGGACTTTTGAAGGAGGGACACCAGCCAGTTCTACCGACCAGAACCCTACGGTTACATACAATGCTCCCGGAGATTATGACGTAGAGTTAACAGTAACGGACGGTCAGAATTCTTCAACCAAATTAAAAACAGAATACATCTCGGTCTTGTTAACACCGGCACAGGCCAACACGCCCGAAGGTGACACGGCAGTTTGCACAAACAATTTTTACGACTACGCAACTTCCGTTGTAGATTACGCCGAGGAATATGATTGGGAACTTTTCCCCGCTGATGCCGGTACGCTGACAGGAAACGGAACCACTGCCACGCTGGCAACGGCGCTCGACTGGACCGGTGATTTCACCATCAAAGTAAGGGCAACCAACATTTGTGGTGATGGTGCATGGTCAGATTCCCTCGAAGGGAACCTGATTGAAGCCCCCGAAATTTTTGAATTGAGTGACGGCGGTGAATATTGCGACGGTGGCTCCGGAGTTGAGATAAGCCAGGACGGTTCTACAATCGGGGTGGATTATGAACTGTTCTTTGAAGGAACATCAACCGGGACCATCATTGCCGGCACAGACAGCGCAATCAGCTACGGCTATTTTACTGATGAAGGTAATTATACGGCAACAGGAACCAACGGGGCTTGCTCAGATTATATGGGTGGCACTGCCATCATAACCATTACCTATCTGCCTGACCCTGCCACCACACCCATTGGCGACACATCGGTTTGCTCAGGTTCCACAACTGATTATACAGAAATGCCCATCGAAGGCGCTGATACAATTACCTGGTCATTAAATCCGGCCGAAGCCGGAACCATCACCGGAGGGGGTGAAGACATTACCATTGCATGGGCTGCCGGTTTTGAAGGCTTGGCTTATTTAACAGCTCAGGGTGAAAACGAATGCGGAAATGGTGATGAATCGGACGAACTTGAAATCAATGTTTCTGTCTCACCAACTCCTGAAATAACCGGTTTGTCAATGGTGTGTGAATCAACGGAAGAAGAATACACAACAGAGGAAAATGAGGGCAGTGTTTACGAATGGGCGGTCACTGGAGGGGAAATCACCCTGGGGGACAGCACCAACCAAATCACTGTTCTGTGGGGAACCCCCGGCACGGGCACCGTTGACCTCAACGTTACTGTGGCCGGAACATGCTCCGGAACAGCGGAAACAATGCACGTTACAATTGACGAATGCACCGGAATTGAAGAAAACAATTCAGACCAACTCAGTATCTTTCCCAACCCGGCTACCGATATAATCAATATCAAATCGGCAGTCCGCATTTTATCATTGCGGCTCTATAACCTGACAGGACAAAAAGTGGCCATCATGACCCCGGACAAGGTTTCAGGGACATTTGACACCTCAAAATTAAAACCCGGCATGTATTTCCTGGTTATCGAAACAGAAACGGGAAGCACCAGCAAACGGATTATTATCGAATAGCCAACCCAAATCTATATTTCCGGGAGGCTGACTGTCTTATTGAGGCAGCCTCCTTTTTTTTCGGCAAGAAAACCCGGCTGCCGCCTTGCACTTCTGGTTCGCGCTCCCTCCCCTTTACAGAAATCGCCGGTGCTAAGGCCTATTTTCACTACCTTTGCCAGCCTAATTCAATTCCGATTTCGTAATGAGTACAAACCGCCCGCATAAAAACAAGCCTGTTTTAAAAACACTTAATCTCAGTAAAAAAGAAATACTTAACGACTACCGTATTGCCAACGAAAGCCGGCAGGCCAGCCTGTTGGGCAGGCGCGAAGTGCTGACAGGCAAGGCCAAGTTCGGCATTTTCGGCGATGGCAAAGAAATCCCCCAGCTGGCCATGGCCAAGGTTTTCGAAAAGGGCGACTGGCGTTCCGGCTATTACCGCGACCAGACTTTCATGCTGGCCGCCGGGATGATGACACTCGAAGAAATCTTTGCCCAATTGTACGGCGACACCGACCTGAACGCCAACCCTGCCAACGGTGGCAGGCTGATGAACAACCACTTCGCCACGCGCAGCCTTGATGACAACGGGAACTGGAAAAACCTCACCCAACAAAAAAACTCGGCAGCCGACTCTTCACCAACGGCCAGCCAGATGCCCCGCCTGCTGGGACTGGCACAGGCATCCGTGTTTTTTAAACAAAACGGAAACCAACAAGCTTTTAAAAATTTTTCTAACAAAGGAAACGAAGTCGCTTTTGGTACCATCGGCGATGCCTCCACCTCAGAGGGCCACTTTTTTGAAACCATGAATGCCGCCGGTGTGTTGCAGGTCCCGTTGGCCATGTCGGTCTGGGACGATGGATGGGGCATATCGGTGGCGAACGAATACCAGACAACCAAAGGGAGCATTTCAGAAATTCTCAGCGGTTTTGAAAAAAAGAAAGACACCAATGGCATCTGCATTTTCAGGGCCTACGGCTACGATTACCCCCAACTGGTTGAAACCTATCGCAAAGGAATTGCCCGCTGCCGCAAAGAACAGGTTCCGGTGCTGTTCCACATCATGGGCTGCACCCAGCCGCAGGGACATTCCACTTCCGGCTCGCACGAGCGTTACAAAAGCCCTGAACAACTTCAACAAGAAGCAGAACTGGATGGCATTTCACAGATGCGAAAATGGATACTTAAATTAAATATTGCTACCGAAGAGGAACTTGGAAAGATCGAAGCCGAAGCCGTAAAAACAGCAAGGCAGGCACGGAAAAATGCCTGGAACAATTTTCAACAACCCATCCTCCAAAAAAAGAAGGAGTTTCTGAAGCTCGTTGACATTACCACCTGCGAGTGTGCGCAAACCATGGCCATTGATACAATTAAAAAAGAATTGGGCCGAACCGGCGAACCACTGCGCAACGACATTATATCATCAGGCAAGAAAATATTAAGGCTGGTTTGCGACAGCTGCAGCAATCCGGAAAACTCGCTGAAAGCCAATATTACCCGCTGGCTTCAAAATGAAGCCCGGGCAAATGAAAGAATCTACAGCTCGCATCTTTACAGTGAATCGGAACAGGCCACCGGGCATGTTTCAATCCGGAAGCCGGAGTATGCCGAAAAAGCAGTATGGGTCCCGGGGCGCGAAATCCTCCGCGACAATTTCGACTATATTTTCGCCCACAATCCGGCCGTACTTGCTTTTGGCGAGGATGTCGGGAAAATTGGCGGGGTAAACCAAACCTACGAAGGTCTCCAGGAAAAATACGGAAAACACCGGATTTTTGACACCGGCATCCGTGAGGCCACCATTATCGGGCAGGGCCTGGGCATGGCCATGCGCGGACTGCGGCCCATCGCAGAAATCCAGTATTTCGATTACCTTTTGTACGGTCTGCAAGTGTTGAGCGATGACCTGGCCACCCTGCACTACCGTACACGTGGCGGTCAAAAAGCACCTTTGATTGTCAGCACACGCGGCCACCGCCTCGAAGGCATCTGGCATTCCGGATCGCCCCTGAGCATGGTCATCAATTCCATTCAGGGTGTACACGTTGCCGTTCCGAGAAACATGACTCAGGCCGCCGGTTTTTACAATACCTATCTCCGGTCGGACCAGCCTGTTTTAATCATCGAGCCGCTGAATGCTTACCGCCTGCGCGAAAAGCGCCCGAAAAATATGGGGATTTTCAATTCACCGGTAGGTGTCCCCGAAGTGCTGGCAGAAGGCCGGGACCTGACCCTTGTTACTTATGGTTCCTGCGTCCGCATTGCGGAAGAAGCAACAAAACAATTGAGGGATTTTGACATCCATGTCGAACTTATTGATGTTCAGACGCTCATCCCTTTTGACCTTCAACACCTGATTCTGGACTCTTTGAAAAAGACAAACAAAATTATTTTCTTTGATGAAGATGTCCCGGGCGGAGCGACGGCCTACATGATGCAAAAAGTAATGGAAGAACAAAAAGGATATTTCTATCTGGATGCCGAGCCCCGTACCATCACGGCCAAAGCACACCGTGCAGCTTACAGCAGCGACGGGGATTACTTTTCCAATCCCAATGCCGAGGATGTTTTTGATGCTGTTTACAATTTGATGCACGAATACAGTCCTGCAAAATACCCGAAGATATTTTAAGGATTTATCGCTGACCTTCCAGCGTTCATAGAACCTGGAAGAGTCTGGTATATGAAGGAAGCCCCAGCTATGCGGGATTGGCAATCCCGCATAGCTGGATTGCCAATCCCGCACCAAAGAGTGAAATGGTTTTGCATTCCGAAACTCTTTACATTCAAATCGCAAATTCGAGTACATTCCAAAAACAACTCTTCCAGGTCGTCCCGGCGCTGGAAGGTTGTTTTTCTCCAAATACATTACTTTTGTAAAACTAAGTTTACTTCTCCACCATGTTTCAAAGGGTAAAACATATTCTTTACATTGCAACCGGCTTGTTTTTATTTGCCTGCTCCCATCCCTTTTCCGGGGGCGAAGACCAAAAAGAAAAACCCGGAAGCACCCAAACAGAAATCAAATTGCTGAACACCAGACAGCTGGCAAACTCCATTTCCCCGCTACCTTTCAAAAACGGGGATGCCCTGCTGTACCGGAGTCGGCAAAAAAAGAAAATCGCCAGGCAGGTGAACGGTAATTTGCAAGACATCGCACCGAAGAATGCTGCTTTAAGAACTGAAGCCGAAGCAGAAAGTTTTCAAAAAGAATACACACAAGTTTTGGTCAGCCAGAACGAAATATCCCATTGGGGCCTTCGGGTCATTTTCGACAACGACATTTGGGACAACACTGATTATTACTACACCAACGGACTGGCCATTGAATTGATCACACCACTTGCCGGTTCCTCGCCGGTCAATAAAATCCTGTTGGGCATCAAAGCTGCCGATATTGAACTTAACGGCTTTTCCATCCGGCAAAATATGTACACGCCCACCAATCCGGATGTAACCGAGGTACTGGTCAACGACCGCCCCTTTTCTTCTTTCCTCACCATTGGCCATTTTCGCGAAACTTTTCATTTTGAAAGAAGGCTTCATATTAAAAGTTTGCTGGGGATTGGTGTTCTTGGCCCGGCATCGCTGGGGGGCACCATTCAGTCGGGCCTGCACACCGAAGAACCGGTGGGCTGGCAAAACCAGATTCAAAACAGCCTCGTGGTCAATTATTCCGTGGAGGTGGAAAAAGGTATTGTTCAAACAAAAAAATTTGAATTCAGCATAAGTGGGAACGCGTTTGCCGGCACCTTGTTCAACAAAGCCGGGGGTGGCTTCTCGCTAAGACTGGGGCGTTTCCTCCCGGTTTACCGGGGACCGTTAGACTTTGTAGGAACTGCCGGGAAAAGCAAACCACTGCAGTTTTGGTTTTTTGCCAAAGGAATAACGGACTTCGTGCTTTACGATGCCACACTGCAGGGTGGTTTGTTCAGCAGCGAGAATGTTTACATCATTCCACCGCAAGAAATGCGGCGTTTTGTTTTTCAGGCCAGTGCCGGTTTCGCCCTGTATTCGGGAAACCTGGGAATCGAGTTGGAGAATTTCTTTCTCTCGCCCGAATTCAAAGGCGGACGGAATTTTGCCTGGGGAAGGATAAAACTGGTAGCGGTATTTTGAGCATTCCGCTGTCTGAAGTTTTTTGCTGTCGGAATTCGCAGTTCCGGACCAAAGAGCAGGAGGATTTGAAACCCAATGCCCCTGAAATCCGGATTGCAAATTCGGATGAAAAGTTAAAAGAAGGCGCGTTTTACGTTAATCTGACAAAGTAACATTGATGAACAAAATAAAAGCAAACGGGAACATCAAAAGTACAGCACAACCGGAAGGGAAAACAATCGAGTTTCCGGTTACTTTTGAACTGAAGGCCGTGCTGTCAGGATTGGTCAGCGATGCCGACAACAAAAAAAGCCTGACAACAGTTTTTATCAGGCTGAAAGTAAAACACGACTTTCGCCATAAAACAGTCAGCAGCAAAGGAACCTATGCCAGTTTTACTTATGAAGTAACTCTCAACAGCAAGCAACAAATGGATCAGCTTTACGCCGGCCTTAAACAACTTGAAGGATTAAAATTCGCTTTATGATTTACAAGTTATCCGCCATTGCACTGGGTGGTGCCACCGGCGCTGTCCTCAGGTACCTCATCTATTTTTATTTCGATCGGCTGCACCAATCAGATTTCCCCTGGGCGACCCTTGTTGTCAACCTCAGTGGTTCGTTTCTCATTGGTATTTTATGGGGGCTTTTCGACAAGTTTTACATTTCTCCCGGCCTGCGGATGTTTATTTTTATCGGACTGCTGGGCAGCTTTACAACTTTTTCCACTTTTGCCTTCGATATCCTCAGCCTCACCAAAGACGGTGAAATCAGGCTGATGCTGGCTTATTTGATTTCATCAAATGTACTGGGCATCGGACTTGCCTTTGCCGGATTTTATTCGTTCAGGTATTTTTAAGCTGAACGGATTTCCCCCTGATGAAAGTCCGGCAGACAGGCAGGGTGAAAAAAAGAAAAGCCTGCAGGTTTTGGACATCCAGGTTTCCTTCAGTCATCCCCTTTTTCATGGATACAATCTCGGCGACTAATCGTAACTTTGCCGCGTCGAACAATTGACAACCGCATGCACGAAATAGAACCACATTACACCTGGCGCCAGTTGTACGTCGCCGCCGACGATCCACATTCCCCTTTTTACGGGAAGGAATACAGCGAATTTGAGCTCAGCCAGACGATTTACAATTACTATATCCATCCCCAGTGGGATGCGTTTGGATCGCATACACTCTACCTGAAAATTCTTTTTGTAAATTACGACAGGCATTTCTGTGTGATTGAGTTGATGGGCGAATGGAACGACACCATTTACAACGACATTATGTTTTTGTACCGAAATGTGATTGAAGAACTGCTGGCGAAAGAAATTCAGTATTTTATCCTGATTGGTGAAAACGTGCTGGAATACCATTCGGACACTGCCGATTACTACGAAGAGTGGTTCGACAACCTGGGAGGTGACGGATGGATCATCGGCCTGAACTTTCGCGAACATGTCATCAGGGAGTTTGCCGATGCCAATATTGATTACTACCTCGCCTTTGGTGGTGGTTTCGATGAATTGGCCTGGCGCAGCTTGCTGCCCGATCAATTGTTTGAAAAAATGGATAAAATGATAATGAAACGACTGGAAGGCTCATGAAACGGGAAGCTGTCATACTGAAAGTTTACGGTAAAGTACAGGGCGTCGGTTTCCGTTTTTACACCCAGCGCAAGGCGCAGGAGCTTGAACTGGACGGCTTTGTCCAAAATAAACCCGATGGCAGCGTTTACATTGAAGCAGAAGGCGACCGGGAAAAGCTGGAGGCTCTTATCCGCTGGTGTGATGACGGCCCTTCCTGGTCAAGGGTAAGCAAAGTTGAAAAACAATTTGTACCTGTTTTGGGGAGGGATGAGGGTTTTGTGATTAAATAAACTGATGGATTATTCCTCAGTTTCCCAGACCTTCAGGCCTGGGCCTCAGGCCTGAACCTCACGCCCGGATCTCACCGCCCGCAAAAACTCCCGTTTCCCCGGCGGACCGGGAAGCTTTTCGAGCTGAAAGCCGGCGGTTTTCAGCGCTCTTTTTACTGTTCCCTTGCAGGAATAAGTTGTCAAAATACCTCCCGGTTTCATTGCTTTTGCGATTTTTTTGAAACAGGCATCCTTCCACATCCCGGGCTGAACGTCAGGTGAAAAAGCATCAAAGAAAACAAGATCGAAATTTTTCACTGGTAGTTCAACATCCTGTAAACTTGTTGCTTTACATTCAAAAAAGAAATACTTGGTGATCTGGATTTGCTTGTTCGCCGGCTGGTGAATAGCAGCAAACTTTTCCGGATTCAGGTCAAGACGATCAGTATAATTGAGCCGGCTGATTATTTCCTGCTTAAGCGGGAAGGCCTCCACCGCAAAATAATTGATCCTGCGTTTGTTTTTTTCCGCCCAGCGTAAAGCCAGCAAAGCATTCAGTCCGGTGCCCAGACCTATTTCCAGCAATTCAATTTGTTCAATTTTTGAAGACAGGGCATCAAGGCCGGCCCGGACAAAAATATGTTCCGATTCGGTAATTGCGCCAAAAGTGGAGTGGTAATGCTCACCAGTTTCGCGGTGGAATAAGGTATGGGAGCCGTCGGAAGTAAGTATGGGTTTGTTCATTTTATTTATCGGGATAGCCCAGCCGCAGACAAACCGCCTGAATCGTTGCCGCCGATTCGAATTCTGCAATAAGGGTGTCCGCCGTTGCATTGAAGATGTTCAGGCGGTTCGCGGTAGCCAGGTAAATCTGTCGTGAAGCCTGATCGTATTTCAGGTCAACCACCTCGTCCGTTGTTTGGCGAAGCAGCTTAAGGCCTTTCTGTGTTTCATTAAACTGCCAGACATCCTTGCCCACCGCAATTAAATAAGAGCCTGTTTCCATGGGGCAGGATGCCGAGATAATTCCAGTTGCAAAATTGAGCGAAAGCAGGATGTCGTTGTTCTCGATATCGTAAAACTGGACAACACCGAGATTACCAATATTGCCCAAAACCAGGGCTTCGTTTTTCGACAAGGCCGGATAGAACGCCTGCACACTCAACTGGCTCGAATGCTTCCGGACAAGAGCTGCCGTTTCTTTGTAAAAGATCAGCCATCCCCGCTCGGGGCCAACGAGGGAACGGTAATCTGCCACGACAAAATCTTCAAAAATCCCGATTTGTCCCGGAACAGAATCATAAACCAATGGTGAAACAAACTGCTCTTTGCCGTTGTCGGCCCTAAATCCCCAAATTCGTCCATTTCCACTTCCGATATAAATTAGTTGATCTGTCAGCTTCAAATCAAAATATTCCGGGAAAGGCATCTGGGCTTCTTTTTCCCAGGCAGTTTCCCCGGTGGGGAAACGAAACGCCCGTAGCCTATCCGGCGACTTTGTCGAAAGGTAAAGCTGGTCGTCAAGTTGCGAAACAGCCGCGCTGTTGAACGCGTTTGGCAAATCAATAAAAACCGATGAACCAAAGGCCGTATCAAAAAACAGCACCCTTGTTGTGCTCACCCCGGGGCGCGTAACCAGGTAAAAGCCTTTCGAAACAAGCTCCGGACCTGAAAACCGCAATTGCACAAAGTCGTTGCGCGCTGCCCCGCCATTTTCCGCTTTCACGCGCAGGTAATACGGCCCGCTTGTCCCTTCCGGTAATTTCCCGATGTACACATCGACTTCAAAATCAAATTCACCGGCAGCGGGATACAGGAAAACCGGCGTTGTCATGGGCACCTGCGCAGCGTTTTCGATGCTTATCCTGACCATCGTCAATGTCCGGTCAGAAGCAATGTGCAGTTTCACATGGATGGTGGCCGGCAAAACAACAAGGTCGTTTTCGAGCGGTGAAAGTATTTCAATCACCGGTGGCGGAACTTCCGTCTTCTTCCTGCATGAACCCACAGAAAACAAAACAGAGCAAACAACGAATATGGCCACAAAACTTTTCACACAAAAGTTTAAAACTAAACAAGGTAAAATTACCCAATTTTTTGTACTTTTCCTGAATCTTAAGCTACACTGCAATGTTACATGATTTAGAATTGGAAAATGTCCTGTTTCTTGACATCGAAACCGTTCCTGCATTTGCAGATTTCGGACAGCTTCCGGCCCACTTCAAACGGCTTTGGGAAAAGAAGGCCGAACAACTGAGCCGGTTTGATGCGGACCGAACCCCCGACCAATTGTATGAGCGGGCAGGGATTTATGCCGAGTTTGGGAAAATAGTGTGCGTGTCGTGCGGGTACGAAAACGGGAATGAATTCAGGATAAAATCCTTTTTCGGGGATGATGAAAAGATTATGCTGGAAGAATTCGCTACCATGCTGAACCGGCACTACAACAGCCAGCGGCATTTGCTCTGTGCCCACAACGGCAAGGAGTTTGATTTTCCCTATCTCGCACGCCGCCTGCTGGTCAACGGCATTCGCATCCCGAAGATATTAAACATTGCCGGGAAAAAACCCTGGGAGATCAAGCACCTCGACACCATGGAGTTGTGGAAGTTTGGCGACTACAAACACTACACTTCCCTGGAGCTGCTCACGACCATCTTCAACATCCCGACACCCAAAGATGACATCGATGGCAGTCAGGTGGGGCAAGTGTATTGGGTAGAAAAAGACCTGGAACGCATCGCGACCTATTGCCAGAAAGATGTGCTGACCGTGGCACAACTGATGCGAAGATATCAAGGCATGCCGTTAATTATGGATGCAAATGTGAGGGTTCTTTGATGTTAGTTTGGCCAGACGCTTCCGGGCTCTGTGAACTTTTTCTTTGGTCGGACGCTTTCAGCTCTCTTTGGTCGGAAACGCTTACAGGTTTCTTTAGTTAGACTCTTCCAGGCTTCTTTAGTTAGACTCTTCCAGGTTCTGTGAACTCTGGAAGGTCATTGGAAGGCCTTTAATTTTATATGCTGAAATATGGAAAAACACCTTTTATCCAAATCAACTTTCATCCGGGGAAACCAATGCCTGAAATCGTTGTACCTCAACAAAAAGCGCCCGTTTCTGCGCGACAGGTTAAGCCCTGAACAACTGGCTAAATTCAAACGGGGACATAAAATTGGTGAACTGGCGCAGCAGCTTTTCCCGGGCGGCATCGACCTGAAACCCAAATCGCCATCGCAGTACCGGAAGAAGGTCGTGGAAACAGCCGAAGTTATCCGAAACAATAGTTACCAAACCATTTACGAAGCTGCTTTTCAATATGACCGCCTGCTGATTTTACTCGATATCCTCACCAAAGAAAACGGGAAATGGACAGCCTGCGAAGTCAAAAGCTCCTTTCAGCTTTCGGAAACTTTCCTGCTGGATGCAGCATTTCAATTCTACGTGATGAACGGACTAAATCTTCAACTGAAAGATTTCTTCCTGGTTTACGTGAACAGGGACTACGATTTTTCGGCCACGCCCGACCTGAACAAACTGTTCGTGAAAGAAAGTGTGCTGGAAAAAATACTTGGCCTTCAGGATTACATCCGTGAGCAGGTTGCCCGGGAGAAAGAAACTTTGTTGTTGGAAAAATCACCTGCCATCGAACCCGGCCCGCACTGCACCCGGCCCTACCCTTGTGATTTTATCGGCCATTGCTGGAAAAAAATTCCCAGGGAAGAGTGGCCGCATCCCCCAGAATCAAATGAGAATTTTTACGAACTCCTTTCCCGCCTGGTTGGTTTTGACTGAGCAGGCCTGTTATGCAAACTTTTCGATGAGTTCGACCAGGCGGCTCGAATAGCCCATTTCATTGTCGTACCAGGCCACCACTTTTATTAGTTTGTTTTTATCGCCCAGCACCGCTGTAAGGTTGGCGTCGAAAATTGCCGAGTGCGTATTTCCAATTACATCTGCCGATACAATGGGGTCTTCGGTGTACTGCAAAATGCCTTTCAAACGGCCTGCTGCGGCTTCCTTAAAAGCGGCATTGATTTCTTCGGTACTGGTCGGTTTTTTCAGGGTACCCGTCAGGTCGGTCAGCGACCCATTGGGCACGGGGACCCGGATGCCGGCACCCCCCAGGTTTTTCTCAAGATGCGGGAATATTTTCCCGGCCGCCTTGGCAGCACCGGTACTTGTGGGGACAATGGAATAGGCCGCAGCACGCCCGCGCCGCCAGTCGTGGTGGGGGCCATCCACCAGGTTCTGGTCTTTGGTGTAGGAATGCACGGTTGTCATAAAACATTTTTCGATGCCCCACAATTCGTCCAGAATCATAATCAGGGGCGCCACATTGTTGGTCGTGCAGGAAGCATTGGATATGACAACTTCGTTGTGGTCGATTAAATGATCGTTCACACCCAAAACGATGTATGGCACATCGTCCCTCTCGCCTTTGGCAGGAGCCGAAATAATGACCTTCCCTGCACCGGATTGTTCCACATGCCTGATGGCCTGATGGCGTTCGACAAACTTCCCGGTTGACTCAATTACCACATCAATTTTCATTGAAGCCCAGGGAAGCCTGGCCGGGTCCACTTCCTGAAGCACAATGGTTTCTTTCCCGTTCACACGGATAAACCCGCCATTGTGTTCCACTTCACCTTTAAATTGTCCCTGCACCGAATCGTATTTCAACAGGTGGGCCAGGTTGGCCGAGTCGGTAATGTCGTTCACGGCCACTACCTCCATGTTCTTATTTTCCAGTATCCTTCGGAAAGTCACCCTTCCAATGCGCCCAAAGCCGTTGATGGCTACCCTGATTTTTGGCATTCGTTCTGCGTTTTAAGAAGGCAAATTTAACGAATTCGGCATTGCAATTTTTCTTTCAGGTAAAAAACCCTAAACCCGCCGGGTGGCCTCGCTCCCATCGGGTTGAAAAGTCCAAAACCCACAATCAAGTAAATCCTTATCCTCCACCTGACAGGACAAGTGATAAAATGTACGTTTAGCTCCGAGGAAATAAGGCTGGCCGGTGTGCAGGTTGACGACGGAGTCAGGTACTAACAGAAGTGTGAATTAGCTATTAATGCGAAACAAGGGTTGGATTTGTAAAGCTGTTCATAATCAATTAGACAGGGCCCCAACTTTTCCAAAGTTCCGAACTTTGGAAAAGTTAACAGGCTAATTCACAAAACTTAAGATCCACCCTTGATTCGCATTATTAAGCTTATTGTTTGATGGTTCGGGATTCTCACGGCACGCTAACCCACCGGCCACTCCGTTAATGGCTCAGAATTAAACTGAGGAAGGTAAAACAAAGGAGCGCACTACTAAATCTTTTGCGTTTGCATAATTCTGTTTCAAGCGAGGACGCTTGAAACGGGGTTTCTTTTAAAGGCCAACCGCAACCCGCAACCTGTAACCTTCTCCCGTCCCTAATACATCACCGTTACGGTTCCCTGCAGTTTAAAATCGGCATCCAGCATGCTGGTGTAACTGATGGTGTAGGCATAGGTGCCTGCCGGGGCGAGGTTCCCATTGTATTCGCCATTCCATTTGTCCTCCAGGGAGCGCGATTCATACATCAGCTCGCCCCATCGTGAATACACCTGCAACAAATAAGTTTTAATTCCCACACCTTTCACCTCAAACACATCGTTTTTACCATCCCCGTTGGGCGTAAAAGCCGAAGGAGCGTAAACCGCAAAGTCAGGATGAATGATGACTTCGACCGTCGTCTCACTTTCGCAGCCGTGGGGTGAGGTTACCAGCAGGGTCACCGGATAAACACCCGTTGCCGTGTATGTATGTGTGGGATTCTTTTCGTCAGAAGTATTACCATCGGCAAAGTTCCAAAGATAAATCAGGTTTTCACCACTTACAGAATTATTGTTAAAATCAATGGTGGCATTTTCGAGGATGGCCTGGGGCGGATCAGGAACAAACTGTGCAGTGGGTGTTTCGTTGGCCTTGATCAGATTGGCCTTTATTGCCACGTCTGTACATTTTTCGTCGTTGGTAACTGTAAGCGACACATTGTAAGTGCCCGGATCAGCATAGGTAACCGTTGGCGATTCCGTCGTGCTTGTTTCGCCATTGCCAAAGTCCCAGGCAAAAGTAACCGTGTTTCCAAGATTAGCTGAGTTATTGGTAAAGCTCACATCAAAGGGCACGCAACCCTCCAGGGGCGTGGCCTCGTAAGCGGTAAGTGGCGATTTCAATACGGTAAGTGTATTGGCTGTTTCGTTGCTCGGGCAGCCATCCTGGTTTACAGTAAGCGTGATGGTTTTGTTGCCTTCGGTATCCCACGAAATATCCCATGGACCGGGACCACTGCCACTGTTTACGGTAGCCCCGTCAAAATTCCAGTTATAGGTGGCCGAAGGTGAGGCGTTGCCGGTATAATTTATCTCGAAAGGTGCATTCTGGCAAACCTCATTTCCCTGCATGGTAAAACTTGATAACAATTCGGGCGTAACCGTAATGGTTTGCACCTCTGTTGCCGGACAACTAAACCCGGCAACCACACCGACCAAAGTATAAGTGGTAGTCTCCGTCGGTGAAACAATAATCACCTGATTGTATTCCTGTCCGCCCAGGCTGGGGTCAGGGGGATCTGCTGTCCAGCTATAATTGGCATCGCCGATAACAGTAATGGTAACCTCGTCGCCGTAGCAAATGCTTTCATTGTCGGCTGTCAGGCTCAGGTTGGGCACAGGGTTTACCTGAAGCACCATGGCATCGTCGTTGACGCAGCCACTAGCACTGGTTACCGTAACGGTGTAAGTATAATCGGTTTGGGTGTCGGGTGTAACGGTAGGGTTGGCCAGTGTTTCCTGCCCGGAAAGGCTGGGATCAACAGGTGAAGATGTCCAAAAATAAGAAGCGCCACCGCTGGCCTGCAACTGGTACGACTGGTTGAAACAAACTTCATCATTAGGGCCGGCATCAGCGTTGGGCAGGGGGAATACCTCGACTTCAACATCGTCGCTGGCCGAATAACCACATTCATTGGTAACAATCACGCTGTAAACTGTGGTAGAAGCGGGTGTAACACTAATGTTTTGCTGGTCTTCCTGTCCACTTAAACTCGGGTCAAACGGACTTGACGACCACTGATAGGTTTCACCAAGATTACACGAAAGCAATACTGTATCACCATCGCAGATATTTTCGTCAGGACCTGCATCGGCAACGGCTTCGTCCAGCAGCACGTAGGTAGTGTCCGTATCGTCGTGGGTACAATTGTCCGTTACTTCCAGGACATATTCAGTTGTAACTGTCGGGCTGACAACCGGTGTAGGGTTATCTTCCTGCCCGACCAGAGTGGGGTCAGACGGTGTGGATGTCCACCAAAAGGTTTGCGCTCCGGGAGACGAGCCCTGGAGCTGGACATCGGGATTGTTGCACAGGCTCAGGTCAGGGCCGGCATCGGACACCAGATCAGGAACAATAACAAAAGCCGTATCCACAACCTGCTGTCCGCAGGTGTCGTTGATTAAGCAGGGCACAACATAATAATCGTAACCTGACGGAACATAATCAATTTCGGGAATAAACTGGGGCGGGGATTCGTTGAACCAATTGTATGTATAAGGGCGCACACCTCCCAGCACCGACTCGAAACTCAGCAGTACGGTGTCTTCACAATAGACCGGGAAATTCAGGCTCGTATCGGTCATGATGGGCAAGTCATCAATGAGTACCGTCGCTGTATCGGGTTTGGCAAAGAGGCTGCACATCACCGAATTAAAAATTACCTGTACATCTTCTTCACCTTCTATTTCGGTGTCGTAAAATGGCCTGATAATAATCGAATCATAGGTTTCGCCTATCGGTATAAGAATGGTATCGCCGGGCTGTGTTGTCAACAATACATAATCAACATCCCTTTCGGCGCTCCCTTCCACCTTGAAGGGGATGATGTAGGGAAAACCCATGGGTTCTTCAATCTCGAAATACAGCACGGCTTCGTGGTTGTTGCAGCTTTCGTATAGTAAAGAGTCAACGGTCGGGTGTGAGTATTCCGTGTTTTCGGTAATATTTCCGGCATTGAAACTGCCACCTTCCAGCAGCACACCCGAATCGTAAATGGTCCCCGCCATCGCTGATGGCGAGCTTAATGTGGTACCATTCGCACTGTTCCATTCCTGCTTTCGCGATGAGGGATTTGGTTAAGCCGTCATAGACAAACTTACTAAAAGCAGGGTCGGTAGTTTGGCTGTTGTCTTTGAACCATTCACAGTTTTTACAACCGTTGGGTTTGCCTGTACAGGTTACTCCTCCCGACCCAAAGTTAATTGTATTAATGGAAACACCTATGTTTGTTCCAGGGACCAATGCAATGTTGTCGGCATCGTTACTGAAAGGGCCGGTAATACCCGGGCCGCTCAGGAAAAAACCAAACATATCATTATAAGAGACATTCACATAATCGTGATATTCTTCGGAAGCAAAAACGTAATTAAAACGTACGGTGTCGGCAGTGGGCTTAAAATCGAACTCAATGATGCAGCCATCATAAGAGTTAACCCCTGCCAATTGCTCCAGGTCAGGGTCGCCATCTACACCATTGTTGTTCGTGTTCGCATTTACTACAGGGGGACTGCATTCATTCGATTTGTCCACATCATCGGCTTTACCGTTCGTCATCACGATTCCCTGCGGTCTTTTGAAACCGAGAAAATACCCGCCCTTAAAGTAACCCACTGAAGAAGGGTCGCCGTAGAAAGTAATGTTGGCAACGGATTGGGGGTTCACCCCGGCCAGGAAAACCGTGTCAACGAGGTCAACAACCGCCTGGCTGTCGGCACAGACTTCAACGATGAAATCGAACTGGGCTGTTGCTTTTTGTGGTACACCTAAAAACAGGGCATACATCAGCAAAGCGCTAATAAAATACAATTTTTTCATGGGAGCATGGCTTTAGTCGGTATGCAAAAATAATACTTACCGTACAATTGACAAAGCGCAGGCTAAAAAAGTTGCGCACATTGCAATAACCAAAGCAGTTGAAACTTCCAGCGCTTAAACCTATTTCATAATGTGTGGTGCAACAATTGCTTTGAGGTGGCCGGTAAAGAAGCTGTCTTTCTCAAGTAAGACTGCCGAGTCGTAAATGGCATCCCCCCCGTCGCTGATGGCAATTTTTAAATGGAACCACTGCCCATGCTTTACCCCGTGCTTTGCCACAAGTGGTTTGGTGAGACCATCATAAACAAATTTACTGAAAGCCGGGTCGGTATTCTGGCTGTTGTCCTTAAACCATTCGCAATTTATACAGCCGGAAGGTTTTCCTGTGCAGGTGCTTCCCCCTTTGCCAAAGTTAACCGTATTGATGGCTACGCCGATGGACGTTTCCGGTATCAAACTGATGTATTCGGCATTGTTCAGGTAGGGGCCGGCAATTCCCGGACCACTCACAAAAAAGCCAAACATATCATTGAAAGTGGAGTTTACGTATTCGTGGTATTCTTCTGAAGCAAAAACGTAATTAAAACTAACCGTATCGGCATTGGGCTTGTAGTCAAATTCAATGATGCAAGCATCATGTGACGATACCCCGGCCAGTTGTTCCAGATCGGGATCGCCCTCAAAGCCACCGTTATTTGTACTGGCATTCTGCTCGGTGTTGCAGATATTGCTTTTGTCTGCATCACCAGACTTACCACTTGTAAGAATGATCCCCCGCGGGACATCAAAACCCAAAAAATAACCACCCCTGAAATAACCCACCGCAGAAGGATCACCGTAAAAAGTCAGATTGGCAATTGTTTGCGGAGGGACTTCACTAAAAAAAACCGAATCGAACAGTGCGATAACTGCGGCGCTGTCGGCACAGGCTTCAACATGAAAGTTGTACTGTGAAGTTCCGTTTTTCTGAATACCAAAAAATAAAATGACGAGCAATAAACCGGGGATGTAGCAATTCTTTTTCATAATGGCAGCGTTTGTCGGTTTGTAAAAGTAAGGCTTATTTCTAAATGACAAAGATTGAAGCGGAAAAGTTGGCAGGGGATGGTTGGATGGTTGGATGGTTGGATGGCTGGATGGTTGGATGGATGGCTGGATGGTTGGATGGTTGGATGGTTGGATGGATGGCTGGATGGTTGGATGGTTGGATGGATGGATGGATGGTT
>JAKIVD010000029.1 GCA_021647205.1 Bacteroidales bacterium
GATATCTTCCAAAATCTTTGTAACTTGCTCCTGTGTAAAGTGTATTCTTTTCATATCTTAGATTTTAAAGTTCCTAAAACTTCAAATTTATAAAAGATGCACTTTACACACTTTTTGGGACAGTATCGCTAATACAAATGGTTTTCCCCTTAACATATACCCTTCTGCGTGCATTACCTGCAATGTGTTTTTTTAACCCGTTTGCCGGACAGTAAGCAAACAATTGCTGCCAACGAAAAAACCTTCATGAAAGTATTGCCGCAACAGTTAAAAAAATTACATTTGCGTTTAAGTATTTCATTCAAGCTGAAAAATTCTAATACAATTAAATGATGGGTTTCTTTTCCAGCAAAAAAACAAAAACGGTGAGGGGTTTTTCCTACTACGATCGGGAGAACCTTGTGCACAACCTGAAAGAATTTGTGGCCATAACGGACACCAAACCAAAACTAAAGTTTAGCACGACAGAAACCATAAAATACAAAAACCGCGATTTAAACGAAATTGACGAAAGATGGGTATTGAACACCTTCGACAAACCCGATTTCATCATTCAGGAGTTTGAGGCTATCAACAACTATAAAGTCTTGTTTTACAGACATATTGTTGGGAAGTTCAACTTTCTTTTGCAGTTTCATTTTTACAAGGACTATTTCATTTTTGTAAGCAACAGCGTTTCAACGGCGGGCCCCCTTAACCGAACAGATAAAAAGCTGTTTGTCAATCGCCTGGCAGAAAAGTATTCCCTTGATATGAAGATTGACAGCCAACAGGACTTTGACATTAAAATTACAGGTAAAAACAACAATTTTATTACGATTAATGATAGTGTCAGTTTCAGGGTGACTTACATTAACCACGCGGTTACCAGCCGGCAAATACCGGATAACCCCGATTTTCTTGAAGAAAACCCGGACGAGGATATTGAAACCCAGATTGATGAATTCTTTTAACCCCCCAAAAAACCTTAATAAAATCATGAAAAAAGGCCTGATGTATTTAGCGGTGCTCTTGGTAGTATTAGCTTTCAATAGTTGTTGCAACGGTTCCAAAACTGCTGAGCAGGAAAGCGCCGAAAGTACCTATCCGATAAAAAAATATGCTACGGTAAAACTGACTGCCGACATCTCACACCTGAGCGATAACCAAAAAGAAATGCTGACTTACCTTTTTAAGGCTGCCGATGTTATGGACGATATTTTCTGGATGGAAAATATCGGCGAAAAAAGTGCTTTCCTGAACAGCATCAAAAACCCGGAATTGAAAAACTACGCCAAAATCAATTACGGTGCCTGGGACGAGCTGAATAACCTGGCGCCTTTTATCGAAGGTTACGGTCCAAAACCTCCCGGTGCCGGGTTTTACCCCCACGACATGAGCAGGGAAGAATTTGAAGCTTTTGATAATCCTGACAAAACCAGCCTTTACACCCTCATTAGAAGGAACGAACAAGCCAAACTCAAAGTGGTTTGGTACCACACGGCTTTTAAAACTCAGGTAGAAAAAGCCGCCGGCCTGCTGAAAAAAGCCGCTGCCCTGGCCGACGATCCCGGCTTTGCAAACTACCTGAATTTGCGCGCCGCCGCCTTGTTGACCGACGATTATTTTGAAAGCGACATGGCCTGGCTCGAGATGAAGAATAACCTTGTGGATATTGTGGTCGGCCCCATCGAGAATTATACTGACGGCCTTTTTGGTTACAAAGCGGCACACGAATCATTTATCCTTATCAAGGATGTGGAATGGAGCAACAAATTGGCAAAATATGCGGCTTTCCTTCCACAATTGCAGACAGAACTTCCGGTAGACCCGGTTTACAAACAGGAAACCCCGGGCTCAGATGTTGACCTGAATGCTTACGATGTGGTGTATTATGCCGGCGACTGCAATATGGCCGGAAAAACTATCGCCATCAATTTGCCCAACGACGAAAAGGTACAACTGGAAAAAGGAACCCGCAAACTGCAATTAAAAAATGCCATGCGTGCCAAATTCGACGAAATTCTGCTTCCCATTTCAAAAATGCTCATTGCCCCCGACCAGCGGAAATACATCACTTTCGATGCCTTTTTCTCCAACACCATGTTCCACGAAGTTTCGCATGGCATGGGTGTAAAAAACACCATCAACGGCAAGGGGCCGGCACGCAAAGCGTTGAAAGAAAAATACTCAGCCATCGAAGAAGGAAAAGCCGATATCCTCGGACTTTACCTCGTTACCAAACTCCACGAAATGGGCGAGTTCAGCGAAACCGATTTAATGGATAATTACGTCACTTTCATGGCCGGCATTTTCAGGTCGGTACGTTTTGGTGCTTCCAGTGCCCACGGCATGGCCAATATGCTCCGCTTCAACTTCTTCCTGGAGAAGGGTGCATTCGTCAGAAACGAAGACGGTACCTATTCCACAGACTTTGAGAAAATGAAAGAGGCTTCAAAACTACTTACCCGAAAGATACTTAAAATGCAGGGCGACGGCGATTACGAAGCTGCCAAATCGTGGATTGAAACCCAGGGAAACATTCCCGTCCAATTGCAGGCCGACCTCGACCGGGTAAACAAGGCCGGCATTCCAGTGGACGTTGTATTTGAGCAGGGTTTAGAAATGCTGGGATTAAAATAGAAAAGAAAAAATGTATCTGTCGCCCATCACAAAAACCACCGTTCGTAAAAAGCAAACACCTGTTCGAAACCGTTCAGTTTAATAAACCTTTTTAACAACCGGAAGTGATAGAACCCTGTTAAGCAAAACATTAAATTTCATGGTATGGTTTTCGTACTGTGAATAGATTCAAATTTTTTTAAACAACCCATCCCATGAAAAAATTAACCTTGCTGTTTGTTGCCTTTTTCCTGTTGACCGGAACCCACCTCAAAGCAGACGAAGGCATGTGGCTGCCCATGTACGTCAAAAGATTAAACTTTGTTGATATGCAGAAAAAAGGACTGCAACTGACGCCCGAAGAAATTTACAGCGTGAACCATTCAAGTCTGAAAGATGCCATTGTGGGCCTTGCCAACAGCCCCAAACCCAGCGGCTATTTTTGTACCGCTGAAATTGTCTCGGATGAAGGCCTGATGTTTACTAATCACCACTGCGGTTACGATGCCATCCAAAAGCACAGCTCGCTCGAATACGACTACCTGACCGATGGTTTCTGGGCGATGGGCCGGGAAGAAGAGCTGCCCAACGAAGGCATGACCGCTTCCGTTTTAATTTATATGGAAGACCTCACAGACAGCATTATTCCCACTCTGAGCGACACCCTCAGCGAAGCAGACCGCAAATCCGCCGTCAGGGAAATCACTTCCCGCATCAAAAAAAGAGCATCCGAAGAGGGAAAATACAATGTGATTGTCAAAAGTTTTTTTGAGGGAAACGAGTACTATATGTTTGTTTATGAAGTCTATTTAGATGTCCGCCTTGTGGGTGCACCGCCTTCATCTGTAGGAAAATTTGGTGGCGATACCGACAACTGGATGTGGCCGCGCCATACCGGCGATTTCTCCATCTTTCGTATTTATACCGCTCCCGACGGCTCGCCGGCCGAGTATGCAGCAGAAAATATTCCGCTCAAACCCAAACACCACCTGCCTGTTTCGATTGACGGGGTGCAGGAAAATGACTTTGCCATGATTTGGGGATTTCCCGGAAGTACTGAACGTTACCTTACTTCATCGGGGGTACAATTCAAAGTTGACCATTATTTCCCGCCGCTGATTGATGCTTTCGGTGTAAAACTGGATGTGTGGAAACAACACATGGACGCCGATCCGGAAGTGAAAATAAAATACGCTTCAAAGCATGCCGGAATTGCCAATGGCTGGAAATATTTTATCGGCCAGTCGAAAGGGGTAAAAGACCTGGATGTTGTTGGTCAGAAAGAAGCCTTTGAAGCTGAACTCGAAGAATGGATAGCAGCCGACGAAAACCGTCAGCAAAAATATGGTATGGTACTCACGGAGATTGACGATGCTTACATCGAAAAGTCTGATGGGATTGAACCCCTGATTTATGCAAGTATTACCGGAATTGGTGGTTCCGACATTATGGCCTATGCCCAAAAGTTCATGGGCTTGAAGGAAATGTTAAAACAACTCAAAGAGGAAAAAGACAACAAGAAAAAAGCCAAAAAAGAGGAACAAATCCGAAATACGGCCGACAATATGCTGGCCGCCCTTTCAGCGGATTTTAAAAACTACGACAAAGCCACCGATCAGGATGTTTTTGCCGCCATGACGGAATTGTATTTTAAGAAAGTCCCGGTAAGTTTCCATCCGGAATTGCTGGATAAAATGGAAAAAAAGTACAAAGGAGATTTGGCTGCTTATGCTGCCTATGTTTTCTCCAATTCGTTGATGGCCGATTCGGGCAGTGCCAAGGTATTTTTAAAAAACCCCAGCCTCAAGGCGCTTGACAAAGACCCGGCTTTTGAACTGGCACAGGGCTATATGCAAAAGATTATGCCAGCCGGTAGCGAATACCGCACAAAGGGCAAAGGACTCGACAAGGCAGAAAGAATTTACATGCAGGCTATTCGCGAAATGCAACCTGACAAAGCGTTTTATCCCGATGCCAATTCTACCATGCGGTTTACTTACGGGCAGGTGATGGATTACATCCCGCGCGATGCCGTGCAATACGATTATGTTACCCATTTGTGGGGGGTCATGGAAAAAGAAGCCCCTGACAATGACGAGTTTTACGTTGAACCCAAACTGAAAGAATTATTTGAAACCAAAGATTACGGCCCTTATGCCGCCAAAGACGGCAGCATGGTGGTCTGTTTTCTGACCAACAACGACATTACTGGTGGAAATTCGGGTTCACCAGTCATTAATGGAAAAGGAGAACTCATTGGTCTGGCATTCGATGGCAACTGGGAAGCCATGAGCAGCGACATCGGGTTTATCCCCGACCTGCAGCGTACCATTGTTGTTGACGTTCGTTACGTATTGTTCATTATTGACAAGTATGCCGGCGCGGGCCATTTGGTTGATGAACTCACCATCAGCCAGTCGGCACCGCAGCCTGTGCGTACCGAAATGAAAACCGTAATTGAGGTAGTGGTCGATTAAACAGGTTTTTTTTTAATCTGCCAGACGGCCTTGCTTCCGGCAGGGTTTAAACGTTTAATACAGCTCTTGTAATCAGGTAAATACCGAAACCAATCAGGGCGGCACCTGCAATTTTATTGATTAGTACAAGGAGTTTTCCGGTAACGAATTTTTTGAGTTGCGAGGCAGCAAAGGTTTTGGCCAGGTCGGTAAAAAATACTACCCCCAGCGTAGCGGAAAAGAACAAAACCATATCCCCGCTGTCGCCCCTGAAGCGTGCCAGTATCCCAACAGAAATACCAATCCAGAACAACCACACAAAGGGATTGGCCACATTCAGCAAAAAACCTTTAACAATTTGACTGAGCGGGTCTGTGGGAGAATTGTTTTCCTGTTCGGTGCCTGCTTCCGAACCTGTTTTTTTCATAAAAGTAAACCAGCCGAAAACAATCAAAACGATTCCACCCGCTATGCCGAGAAAATGATAGTTTTCATTACCGGTAAAAACTTGGGCGAGGCCGAGCAGCGAAAGCACAATTATTGCTGCATCGTTCAGAAAAATACCAAAAGCCAGTAGCGCGCCGGCCCAAAACCCCCGGTGGATACCGGTTTGAATCAGGGAAAAAAAAGCCGGGCCAAAACCGAACAAAAAAGCCAGTGAAAAGCCCAGCACCATCCCTTCAAAAAGAACACTCATTCAACCAGTTGTTTTATTTCCCCCAGGTAATTTTCCCAGTCGTCGATTCTGGAGTTTTTTAAAACCCGTGGGAATTTATTGGCACTGCCGTCTTTTCCCTTCAGTTTCATGTAATCGTAAAATATATGGGTGGGAAGCACACGCACCTTCACATCTTTAATGGCTTCCATGCGTTCAACACGGTAGTCGTCGTTCAGGTTCTTGAGGTAAGCATCAATTTTATTTGCTGCCGTTTTTGCATCCAAAGGGTCATCGGTACCGATAAACCAACGGTGGGCAAACAGATTTTCATGACGGATACCCATCACCGTGAATTCTTTGATTTCGATGTTCATTTCATCCTGCAGCAGTTCGATGGCGCGGTTCATGTTCTCCTGCGAAAGGTGTTCGCCGCAAATGCTGATAAAATGTTTCGTCCGGCCGGTGATGAGAATTTCGCTCCTGCTTTTATCAATGAACTTGATGGTATCGCCAATCAGGTAGCGCCATGCCCCCGCGTTGGATGACAACAGCAGGGCGTATTCGGTATTTTCTTCCACTTCGGCAATGGAAACGGCTTCGGCATCTTCACGAATATCGCCTTCTTCGTCAAAATTCTGAATGTTAAAAGGAACAAACTCAAAATACAACCCGTTGTCCAGCACCATTTCCATTCCCTGTGAATTTGGGTTGCTTTGAAAGGCAATATAGCCTTCGGAAGCAAGGTAGGATTCGTTGTAAACCAAAGGCCGGGCAATGAGCTTTTCAAAACTTTTCAGGTAGGGCTTGAAGGAGACACCACTGTGGACGTAAACAGCGAGGTTGGGCCAGATGTCGTGGATGGTTTTTACACCGTGTTCACTAATAATCCTTTCCATGAGGATTTGTACCCAGGCCGGTACCCCGACAATAATGCTGATATCCCAGTCCGGCGCTTTTCGTACCATTTCGTCCAGCTTGGTGGACCAATCCGGCGCTTTTGAAATACGCCTGCCGGGTTTATAAAAATGCTGAAACCAGAACGGGATGTTGCCTGTTGTAATCCCTGATAAATCACCTTCGAAATATGTACCGTTGTATTGCAGGTGGGTACTTCCGCCAATCATCAAAATACCTTTTTCATAAAAATCCAACGAAAAATCGTAGTTGACAGTTCCGCTTAACTGGCTGAAACTTGCCCGCTTAATGGCCCGCAGCATGTCGCCGGTTATGGGAATGTATTTGCTGGATGCTTCGGAAGTGCCCGAACTTAAAGCAAAGTATTTTACTTTCCCCGGCCAGGCCACATAAGTTTCACCATTCAACGACCTGTACCACCAGCGTTTGTACATCGATTTGTAATCGTGAATGGGAACGGCGTTTTTGAAGGCCTGCTCTATGTCGCTTGCCTCAAGTATTTTTGAGAATTTATAGTGTTCGCCAAGGGCTGTGAACTGTGCCTTGCGCAACAACCTGACCAATTGTTTATGCTGGGCTGTTTCAGGCGCTACGGTGCGTCTTCTTTTTTCAACAGGCTTGTTTTTCAGCGCGTAGGCCTTTTTAATCAAACTTCCCAGTAAAGGCATAGTTTTCTGTTTAATTTGACAGCAAATGTATTAAAAACTAATATGCGTGATGACTGCTTTTTTCCATGGCGGGAGAATTAATCTATCACAATTACACATTCGTTCCCCCTTTCTTTTTGCAACCGTCTGAGTGCAGAACGACTGTTTTCATCCTCCAGAAAAAGGTTGTTTTTCAAAAACAGCAATTTCAGGTTCTCCTTATTGGCAAGTTTCCAGGGGATTTCGCCAATGGCATTGTCCTGAATATCCACCTCGTAAAGCTTGGGCATTTCTGAAACATCCGGAAAATCAATAATATGGTTGTAGCCCACATCAAGCACTTCGAGGCTGACTATTTCTGTAATCCAATGCGGAACAATGACCAATTGGTTGTGATGGATGTACAATCGTTTAAGTTTTTTCAGAGACCGCAGGGATTCAGGCAAAACCTTGATGTTGTTAAATGAAAGATACAGCCGTTCAAGCTTTTGAAGCCGGGTAATCTCATCAGGTATTTCGTTGATGTTGTTGTAGTAAAAATCCAGCTCTTTTAAGTTTTTGAGCGTGCAAACCTCCAGCGGGATTATTGAAAAATTATTTTCATAAAAAATAACACTTTTTAAGCTGTCAAGTTCTGAAAATGAAGCAGGTAATTCAGAAAGATGGTTTTTTGAAAAGTTGAGCCGTTTTACTTCTGTAAGCTGGTCAATATTCTCAGGAAGCATTTCCAACTCATTACCCGCCAGTAAAATAACCTTGATATTTTTAAGTCTTCTTACAGCGGCTTTGTTTAGTTTTACCTTGTTGTAATTGAGGTTGATTTCCGTCAGGCTGTCCATTTTTTTAAGGAAACAAGGTATTCGTTTGATGCCGTTTTTACCCTGATAAAGACGGGCTGTCCCCTGGTTTCCTAAATAAATCCGCTTAAGATGTTTCATCTTCCTCAGCGAAAAAGGAATTCTTTTTAAACTGCAAGCTTCCATTTTTATGGAAACTACCGTATTTTTAGTTGGTATTTTTAAGCGGTGAAGCGGATTTCCGCTCAAATCAACAAAGTGCAGGCTGTCGCTTGTAAATGCCGTTTTAGGAATGGTTTCAAGTTTATTATTGGCAGCATGCAATTCTCTTAGCAGGTTAAACCGCGAAATGTCAGGCATTTCTGTCAGGTCCAGTTTGTCCATTCGTAAAACTTCAAGGGTGTCAGGAAGCTGATCGAAATTTGCGAGGAATTCTTTCCTCGCTACTGTGCGTTGTTTTTTCTCTTCCAATTGCCAGACCCGCCACAACGAATCTACTTGATTGGCATGGATTACAGCAGGAACCTTGTCTTGTTTGGTTGAGTCAAGCCGGATTACTTTTCCATCAAGTAAAGATGTACTTTGAGCAAGAATTCCCACAATGGGAACAACCTGTAAAGCAATGAACAGAAAATTTCTCATGGCTGTTTGCATCATATTTTGTAAAAGTACTTAAATTGCCCAAAAAATAATGCTATGGGAAAAATGATAAAAATAATTTTGAAAATTATGGCTGGGCTCCTGCTTGCCCTTGTACTTCTTTTAGGTGGTTTTTTATTGTACATCACGCTGAGCGATTACCAGCCCCAACCACTTGAAACATTGCTTGAAAAGACGAATGTGCCGGTTGTTGAACAAGATACTTTTAAGTTCATTAATTGGAATATTGGCTACGCGGGCCTGGGTAAAGAAATGGACTTTTTTTACGATGAAGGCACAAAAGTTCGTCCTGAAAAATTAATGAGCAGAAAATACCTTGACGGGATAAAAGCTTTTGTAACAGCCAACGACACGGTTGATTTTTGGATGTTGCAGGAAGTGGATATCAAATCAAAACGCAGCTACCGGATGAATGAAGTGGCAGAAATTGAAGCCGCCAAAGCAGGGAGCATAGGTGTTTTTGCCAAGAATTATGATGTCCCTTTTGTTCCTGTTCCTGTTTACGAACCCATGGGAAGCGTTCTTGGCGGACTCATGATTTTTTCGGAGTTTCCCCCTTCCGAAGCCATCAGGTATGCCTATCCGCTCATCGCCAACTGGCCCGATAAATTGTTTTTGCTCGACAGGTGCTTTATCCAGAACCGTTATCCGCTTCAAAATGGAAAAGACCTGCTGGTTATCAATACCCACAATTCGGCCTATGTTTACGACAGTGCCCTCAGGGTACACGAATTGCAAATCCTTAAAAAAGTAATGCTGGCCGAATATGATAAGGGAAATTTTGTTGTAGCCGGCGGCGACTGGAACCAAAATCCACCTGGATATCGACCCGGAGGCTCTTATAATGGTCATAAGTTTTTTAAATCGGAAGTACAAATGAACCCTGATTTTATGCCCGCTGGCTGGAACTGGGCCTACGACAACAGTGCACCCACCAACCGACAGAATTACCAGGCTTATGTGAAGGGAGAAAACGGTACTACCTGTCTGGATTATTATCTGACCTCACCCAATGTGGAAATTTTGGAAAGCCGGGTTATCGACCTGAATTTTGAAAACAGCGACCACAATCCGGTGTTTTTAAAAATAATATTGAATGATTGAGATACGGAAGTTGTGTGTCAGCTTAAGAAAACGTTCATAAATATAAATTTGTTTCTTTTAAAGGAAACCCGTATCTTTTGCATAAAAAATGAATGAAGAAAAAATTTAAAGTTGATTTACTTGGAGAAGCAATTGATTTTATGGAATCACTTGATAATAAAGCAAGAGAAAAGATTTATTATAACATACGAAAAGCGCAAGTAATTACTGACCCTAAATTATTCAAAAAACTTAACGAACTAATTTGGGAATTCAGGTCTAAATTCAATAAAAATTAATTCAGGCTTTTAGCATTTTGGGATAAAACAGATAGTGAAGAAACTTTTGTTATAGCAACAAACGGATTTATTAAAAAGACAAAAAAACTCCAAAGAATGAGATTAAAAGAGCCGAAGAAATACGAAAAGAATTTTTTGAACAAAAAGCAAAGAAAAATGAAAAGAGATAGATTGGACAAAAAAATCCTTGACGAAATGATAGATATGCATATTGGTCAAGAAGGGACTAAGAAGAGAGACACTTTCGAAGAAGAATTGCGTTTAGACATTTTGGGGCAGACGATAAAACAAATTAGAGAAGAAAAACAGATGACCCAGGCTCAACTTGGAGAATTAATCGGTGTTAAGAAAGCTCAAATTTCAAAAATTGAAAATAATTTGACCGACGCTAGATTTGAGACTATTTTAAAAGTTTTCAGAGCGTTAAATGCAAAAATAAATTTCAATGTTGAGTTTATAAATCAGAATGTATCATTGGGATAGAATAAAAGGCGAACGTACAACAATGGTGCATAATGCATGCCGCAATTCAGGGCAAACTGGAAAATTGCATTTTAAAATTTAATTCCTTCGTGCACAGAAAAATACCCAAAAATAACATTGGCACGTAGCATCGCCTCATCGTTGTGTGTTATTTCCGAATAGCCGGGATAGCCTTTCAAAGTTGGAAGACCCTTTACATCAGCTTTTGTTGCACTTTCCACCAGCGGTCGGGAATTTCGTGTTGCATGGCAGCCTGGTAATCAGGATATGAACAAGGGACAAACTGGTGCCTGCGGTACTTTTTGTTAACGGCATTGTTCGAGCTGACTTCCATCCACCAGCGGTCGGTTTTCTTGCTTTTCAGAAAAACAAGCTCTTCATTAAACTCATCACTTTTGACAATAAAACGAATGTAATTCTCTTTATCCAGTTCGGGACGGTCACCCTGCCGGTTGGCAAAACCATCGATAAAATACCACATCATTTCGGCCACCAGGTTGGCGGTCAGCTTGTTGTCATCGAACACAGGGTTGTATTCATAAAACCCGATACTGGTCAGCTTGTCGCTCATTCCCGCATAGCGGCAAATCCGGCACAGTTCTTCACCGCTAAAACCATTGGGATAGGCATAGGCGTTCCCCGGTGCTTCGGCATGTTTAATGGCCGACACATCAATACTCAAAATATCGGCATTGCGCACCATGGGTTCGGCTTCCTCCATATTGGCTTTTACATTCCCGAGGCGGTTGACATCAAAAAACAGGTTTTTCATCAAAACCACCGCATCGGGGTTCACAAAATAAGTCTGGTATCCGATATTGGTAAAACTAAACAGGAAGTTGGGCTGGTGCAGGATAATCCGGCTCAGGTAGGAACGGGAATTCAGTTCGTGCTCATCGTGGCCCAGGTCGAAAATGGGATCGACGGCAGCAATATTAACTACCCGCCCGATATTTTCATAGGCAAGGTAATTGGCGTAGGTTACATCCTGGCTGCCACCGATAATGATAGGAACAATATCGTTTTTTAGCAGGTAGGCCACCACATCTTTAATGGCAAAATAGGTATCGTCAATAGTGTGGCCACTGATGATATTTCCAAGGTCGGCGATTTCGACATTGTTCCAATGCGAAAACAAAGAATAAAAATGGGCCCTGATGGCAGACGGGGCCAAAGCACAGCCTTTATTGTCCAGTGCGGCGCGGTCTTCATTCACCCCGAAAACAGCCAACTGTACCCCCTCAAGGTCGGGAAAATTGTTTGCGCCGGAAAAAATCCTGACCGTATTGTCAAGGCGGGAGTTTGTGGTTGGGTCGTTGTTGGTCAAGTCCTCGAGCTCAACCGCCTCAAAATAAATACGAATGTCCATAAATTACTGTCTTTCAAACACAGGTCGAAAATAGTAATTAAAAGTGTCGCGCAGCAAAGCAGCCGGGAAAAATGCGTGTAATTATCGCTGTCCGATTACTTTTTCTTTTTGAAAAAACGTTTCTTCGAGGCGTTCTTCGGGTCTTCGGCAATTTTATAACAATCTTCAAGGCTCAGCTTTTCGGCCTCCAGGTCTTTAGGAATCTTAAAGTTTTGCTTTTTGATCTTCAGGTAAGCGCCATAACGTCCTTTTAATACCTGAACATCTTCGTCTTCATTATAAGCCCTGATTATTTTCTCCTGGTCAGCTTTGCGCTTTTCCCGGATGAGCTCGATAGCCCGTTCCAAAGTAATTGAAGAAGGGTTGTCCTCTTTTTTAAGCGAGACGAATTTTTTGTTGTGTTTCACATAAGGGCCGAAGCGCCCGATGGCGACACTCACTTCTTCATTTTCGAAACTACCAAGAACGCGCGGGAAATCAAATAGTTTCAGGGCTTCTTTGAGTGTAATCGTTTCCACACTTTGGTTTTTTCGCAAGCCGGCGAACTTTGGTTTTTCTTCTGACTGGGTGTCCCCGATTTGTGCAATGGGGCCGTAGCGCCCGATTTTTACATACACATTTTTTCCACTTTCGGGGTCTTGTCCCAGCAAGCGTTCGCCACTGAATTTACCGGAGTTTTCCTGGGTATCTTGAATTTTTTGGTGGAAAGGCCCGTAAAACTCTTTAATCATCTGGTTCCATGCTTTACGGCCTTCGGCAATTTCGTCAAACTCCTTTTCTACGTTGGCGGTAAAATTGTAGTCCATAATCTTGTCGAAATACCTGACAAGGAAACGGTTGACCAAAATACCAATATCGGTAGGGAACAATTTTGTTTTTTCAGAGCTGATGTTTTCCTGCAGGGTTTCTTCGGATAGTTTTCCGTTTTTCAGGGTCATCAGCTTTACATTGTGTTTTCCAGCAGGGCGGCTTTCCCTGACAACATATTCGCGTTTTTGGATGGTGGAAATAGTAGGCGCATAAGTAGAAGGGCGCCCGATGCCCAGTTCTTCCATTTTTTTCACCAGGCTGGCTTCGGTATATCTCGGGGGGTGTTTCGTAAAACGCTGACGGGCACGCATCTCTACCAGGGTCAACTTGTCCCCTTCCTTCATTTCGGGAAGCATTCCCTGTTTTTCCCCGTTTTCTTCATCTGTACTTTCAAGATAGACTTTCAGAAAACCATCGAATTTCACCACTTCACCATCGGCTTTAAAGTGCTCACCGGCGCCCGAAGCAGAAATGGAAACTGTTGTTTTTTCCAGCTTTGCTTCACTCATTTGCGAAGCAATGGTTCGTTTCCAGATAAGGGTGTACAAACGTTTTTGCTCGGCTGAGCCGTCAATTTCCTGGACATTCATAAAAGTCGGGCGGATGGCTTCGTGTGCTTCCTGCGCACCTTTTACTTTTGTTTTAAAATTCCGGATTTTTACATAATTTTCCCCGTAGAGCTCGGTGATTTTTTCCTTTGCCATGGAAAGCGCCAGCCCCGAAAGGTTGACCGAGTCGGTACGCATATACGTTATTTTCCCCGATTCGTAAAGTTGCTGGGCAATGCGCATGGTGTTGGCCACCGAAAAACCCAGTTTGCGTGAGGCTTCCTGCTGAAGTGTAGAAGTAATAAAGGGCGGTGCAGGTGATTTTTTCGCCGGTTTCTTTTGAATGGAAACAACCTGAAAATTGGCGCCAATTTGTTTTTCGAGAAAAGCTTTTGCATCAGTAAATTCCGAAAAACGTTTTGGGTATTCTGCTTTAAAAACAGGGTTTTGGGACTTGTCTTGTGTTTTGAAATCGGCCACGATACGAAACGAAGATGTACTTTTAAAGTTCTTGATTTCTTCTTCCCGTTCCACAATCAGCCTGACGGCCACCGACTGCACCCTTCCTGCCGAAAGGGACGGTTTTACTTTTTTCCACAAAAGGGGCGAAAGCTCGTAACCCACCAGGCGGTCGAGCACGCGGCGGGCTTGTTGGGCTGCAACCAGGTTTTCATCAATTCCCCTGGGGTTTTCAACGGCCTTTTGGATGGCGTTTTTTGTAATTTCATGAAAAACAATGCGTTTTGTTTTCTCTTTGTCAAGTTCCAGCGCATTGAGCAGGTGCCAGGAAATCGCTTCCCCTTCACGGTCCTCATCAGAGGCGAGCCAGACCGTATCAACCTTGTACGCAATTTTCTTCAAATCGCTGAGCACTTTCTTTTTATCAGGGCTGACTTCGTATTCGGGCTTAAAGTCATTTTCAATGTCAACACTGATTTTCGTTTTGTTCAGGTCCATTACATGCCCGAAGCTGCTGCGGACAATAAAGTCTTTACCCAGAAACCCTTCAATAGTTTTAGCTTTGGCAGGTGACTCAACAATTACCAGGTTCTTTGACATATTTCTTGTTTGTTAGTTGGTGCGCAAAAAAAAACGCTGCAAAAGTAGCACAATATCATTACACCGTACAAATGTGGATGGGAAGGTTGAAAAACAATTGTTTAAGAAAACAACTAAAGCTTTATTGTTTATAACAGGATGTTTTTTCCCGGTTTCTTTTTACTTAGGCTCTTTTAAAACGATTTCCTCAATTTCCTCAAGCGTATCAGGATTTACAACGCGCAGTGAAACTTTTTTACCATCAACTTTAAAGAGCATCAGGGCGTATTGGGTTGAAAACATCTCAACCGACCCGCTCCAGGGCAATTGTTCCTGCCCGTAATAAGGGGCTCCGGCCGACCCGTTGGTAATTTGCCAGAAGGGACGGGAAACCTTTAGTTTTTTTCCGCGGTAGTTTTCAGGATAAACAGGGGTCTTTTTCGTAAGTTTTAAACGGCTGTAGTTGTGTTCATCCCCGCAAAGCAGGGCCACAACTTTCCGGCTTTTGTTGATGATAATGTCCAGGAATTCGTCCCTTCGCTCAATAATCCCTTTTTTAAGGGGGAGCCCGGATACCGTGGGTCGGATACTGTTGTTCCCGTAATACCACATATCGTTGTTGGCATGGCCGCCATTGGGAAAAGCCGGTGTGTGAATGGTAACAAAAATATGATCGGTATTCGGGTCGCTTTCAAATTTATCAATTGTTTCTTCAAGCCATTTCAACTGCTGGTCCATGATGTACCCATGCGGGTTTCCGCCAATTTCCGGAATCTTGCCGGTGGATGGGGTGTACCAGTAATTGGAGTTCATGACAATCATGGCCACGTTATCGTAGGTATAATAATAGACCGTTTCTTTGTACGGTGGAAAGTCCTGATGATTGGGTTTGGGATCGTAAATGGCACCATCTTCGCTGGAAGGGCCGTTTTCGGGATTTACAAAAGCATTGGCGAAAGTACGTTCGGCTGATTGGGTGTTAAAAGGAAACTTATCAACAGATACACCGTACCTGCTTCCATCGTCAAAAACAGACAAAACAGCCTCATGATTTCCGGCACCGATATAAAAAGGAATATAATGCCAATAGGGTTCAATGGTTCTTTTGAAATTTGAAAACTGGAGTTGGGTTTCACCAATGCTTGATGAATAGCCATTAATCATATCGCCGGTAAACTGGAAAAAGGCAGCCTTTTCATCAACGGCAAGCGCGGCCATTTTTTTCATGATGTAGGCATTCACCCCATGAACATCCCGTTCCCCACCCCCGGCGCCCGCCCTGCAATCACTGGTAAAAGCAAAAACAAAAGGCTGGCGGCTCCCTGCGTGCGGTGACGTTTTAAAGCGATAGGACTCCCGGTAGTTTCCATATTGAACCGTGTACTTGTATGCAGTCCCGGGTTCCAGGTGGTGTACCCTGATTTCGTGGTGGAGGTCCCCGATGGGGTTTCCCATCATTTGAACCGCATGGAATTGTCGTTCATTTATTTCGATGACCGGACTGCAGGGCATGTTTGTAGTGAATGAGATGACGGCTTCCTGTCCGGAAACATTGTTTACAAAAGGCCCCTCAACAATAGATAATCCAACTGAAAAGGGACCCTTTCCTTCCACATTCAACCGCCCGTTGTAAAGAATATCACCAAAAGTGTTTGTGATGCGGTAGCCCAGTTTCGCCCAGCCCGTTTTTTCCAGGCCGGCGATGTCATATTTCCCTGATAAACCGGCAACATCAATTTCGGCTTTGCCCTTTGTTATCTTTGCGCTTTTTCTAAAATAAACCGGCTGCGGGTATTTCAGCTTCTCATTTGCAAACATACCGTAGTAAATGGTACCGTTGAATTCTTCATTGTTAAAATTAAACACCAACCCTGTTTCTGCACTTTCAGGAGTGATTCTGATGTTTTCAAGGGTTAAAAATGTTTGTTTTTCAGTAAGCTTTCCATCATTTCCACTCGAAATGGGCATGAAGACGAGCTCCCCGCTTTCGTTTACCACAATGTTGCTGTAAACAAAAGGAACTTCAGAACTTGAGCCTGTTGCTGATTTTTTCTGGGCACTCAACAACAGTGTCCCTAACAACAGGCAGGCAAGAAGAAAAGAATATTTCATAAAGCAAAAAATTAATATTAAAGGCCAAAAATAAATATTTGATTTAAACGAACTTACAATGCCGAGAAAGCCTTAGGGGGCTTTTTAATTTGTTTTGAATTCTTAAAAAGAAAGTTAATTTTGCCAAAAATTCTGTAGATTGAAATAAGTATTACTTAGATAGTTAATTATGAAAAAACATTACCGCCTGTCTCTCAGGTCGTTTGTGTGGCTGGGAATTCTCGCATTACTTTTTTCTTCCTGTGTTCCCCAAAAAAAAATATTGTACATGCAGGTAAGGGATAATACAGACACTTTATCTGCTTTTAAAAACGAGAGAAACCTTGAATACCGTGTGCAACCGGGAGACAACCTCTACATTCGTGTTGTAACCTTTGATGAAAAAACAACTACGCTTCTGAACCCCTTAGCCGGCGGAGGAGGAAACTTCGGCAATGCAAATGATGCCGGTGTTTACCTGCAAAGTTATACGATTACAGATGCAGGTTACCTTGATTTTCCGATGACCGGGGAAGTTTACGTACGAAACATGAATGTGAATGAAATAAGGGACCTGCTCACGGAAAAATTAAAAGAATATTTAATAGAACTTGTGGTCATTGTTAAGCTTGTGAACTTTAACCTTACAATGTTGGGAGAGCTTAACAAACCGGGACAATACAAAGTTTATCAAACGGATATCAATTTGTTTGAAGCGGTGTCGATGGCGGGCGACCTGACGGATTTTGCCAACCGCAACAAAATAGCCATCATCCGGCAAACCAAAGCAGGCTCGAAAGTTATTTTTGTTGATATGACGAAGAGGGATATCCTGGCGTCAAACTATTATTACCTCAAACCAAATGATATTGTTTATGCGCAGCCGGTAAGGGGTAAACAATTTGCTTTTGCCACCTTTCCGTACGGTGTAGTATTCGGGTTTATTTCTACCACATTATTATTAATTAATTACTTCAATAATTAAAACAACGAACCGATGACAGGCGAAAACTTTGAAGGGTTTCAACAACAGGAAGAAGTTAAAGATATTAGGATTCTATTATTCAAACTACTTAAATATTGGCCCTTATTTATTCTGACGATATTCATCGTACTGGTGGTTGCTTTTCTTTTTAACAAATACACACCCACGGTTTACGAAGTATCAACTACTGTTCTTGTGAAAGAAGACAGGTCGGCACTTGATGCTTCCTCCTTAATAGGAATCGGCCTCAGTAATTCTAACCAGAATGTTGAAAATGAGATTGTAAAACTTTCCTCCTTTTCGCTGAATTACCGGACAATTATGAGCCTGGATTTTGAAGTGTCCTATTTTTTGAACGATGGACTCATTGTTACCGAATTATATCACGAATCCCCTTTTGAAGTTGTTTTTGACAGCACGGTTTCGCAAGCTGTTGACCTGACCTATACGATTGTGGTCCTCAATAAAAGCGAATACAGTATCGAAGTGGAAGGGGAGCTTTTAAAGAAGTACAACTTTGCCAGTACCACATTTGAAAAAGAGGAAATTCCCGGGAAAATCGAATGGAAAAAAAAGTATCGTTTTGGCGATGTGGTTGAAAACCCTTTTAATACTTTTAAAATACTGCTTACCGATAATTTTGAACCGGAAACCGACATCGACAATTCCTACGAATTTGTTTTTAATGATTATTACAGCCTGGCCCGTTTGTTCAGGGGTATAGAAATCGAACCCGTAAGCAGGGAATCATCAATCTTGGAAATCAAGTTTAAGTACAACAATATGGAAAAGGCAACGGCCTTTTTAAATAAGTTAACCAGTGTTTATCTTCAGCAAAGCCTGGAAATGAAAAATAAAATTGCTGAAAATACAATCCGGTTTATCGATATTCAATTGTCAGAAATATCTGATACCTTACGCGTAGCAGAAATAGACCTGCAGGACTTCCAGTCATCACGCGAGGTAATGGACATCGATTACCAGGCGCAACAGGTCATCGAACTGTTGAAAGACCTGGAAAACCAGATGGCCGAACTGCAAGTCAAATCAAATTATTACAAAAACTTAAAGGATTACATTTTAAGGAAACAAGATGATTTGAATAATTTAGTTGCCCCGTCTGCCATGGGAATAGAGGACCCTGCACTAAACCGGCTCGTCGGGGAGCTGATTGATTTGTACAACAAAAAGGCTGAGCAATTACTTTATTCAACCGACAAAAACCCGACAGTCATATCTATCAACAACCAGATTGTCAGTACAAAAAATGCCATCCTTGAAAATATAAACAACATCATTTTCAATTCCAACCAGGCCATCCGGGAAATTAATAATAGAATTGACGATTATACGGAAAAAGTAAGCTATCTTCCTGTAACACAAAGGGAATTAATTAATTATGAGAGAAAGTTTAGGCTGGCAGATAATATTTACACCTATTTACTGACCAAAAGAACAGAAGCCCAAATCACAAAAGCCTCCAACCTTCCCGACAATGAAGTCGTGGACATTGCCCGTACTGAATTGAACGAACCGGTTTATCCGAAAAAAGTGTTGAATTACCTGATTGCCCTTATTTTGGGACTGGCATTTCCGATTGGGTATGTATTGATGAAAGATTATTTTAATGAATCTGTTATCGAAAAAACAGATGTTGAAAGAAACACAAAATATCCGGTTATCGGACAAATACTCCATTCAAACAAAACTTCTCAGCTTGTTGTGGCTGAATTCCCCAAGTCGAGTATATCCGAATCGTTCCGGTCGCTAAGGACCAACATCCAATACATCGTAAAAAATCAAAATGAGAAATCGACTACCATCATGGTGACAGCCGATATGGTAAGTGCCGGGAAAACCTACATCTCTATCAACCTTGCTTGTATTTACGCCCAGTATGGAAGGAAAACGGTTTTGTTGGGATTTGACCTGAGGAAACCGAAAATTTACCAGGACTTTGATTTGTCAAACCGCCGCGGGATAACATCCTACCTGATCGGTAAAGCCAGTTTGGACGAAATCATTCAACCGTCGGTCAAGGTTGATCATTTGGATATTTTGCTGTCCGGACCTGTACCGCCAAACCCGGCAGAGCTAATCGCTTCCGATAAAACTGCCGAGCTCTTTAAAGAGCTGCGTGAACGCTACGATTATATTATCATCGATACACCGCCGGTAGGGCTTGTAACCGATTCTTACCTGTTGATGGACTACAGCAATGTCAATATTTTCCTTGTCCGTCAACATTTAACGCACAAAAAAGTTTTTGCTTCGATAATGAAAGACATGGAAGCAAACAACCTTAAAATGAATATCGTCATCAACGATATTAAACTAACCGGTGGCTATGGTTATGGCGAAGGTTATAGTTACGGCTATGGTTATAGTTACGGTTATGGTTACGGCTCGGGTTACGGCTATGGTTACGGTTATTATACTGATGACAAGCCGGAGAAAAAGAAATCATTTTCAAAAAGGTTGTTCAACAAACTTTAGGGCCCCGGAGAAAAGTTTTTAATAAGTGGCTAAAAGCTTACATTACAAAAGATGGACAAGCACATCGCTCAAAAGAATTTTGGCTTAATCGGAGCTGCCGGTTATATCGCACCCAGGCACATGGGTGCAATTAAGGAAACGGGCAACAAGCTTGTTGCTGCCCTCGACCCTTTCGACAGTGTGGGAATTATCGACAGCTTTTTTCCGGAAGCGGATTTTTTCACCGAACCCGAACGTTTCGACAGACATCTTGACAAACTCCGAAGATCGGGAAAAAACCAGGTGGATTTCGTGAGCATTTGTTCCCCGAATTATTTGCATGATGCCCATATTCGTCTTGCTTTACGTAACAGGGCAAATGCCATTTGTGAAAAGCCCTTAATCTTGAATCCCAGCAACCTGGCGGGGCTTGAAGAAATTGAAAAAGAAACCGGACTGTCAGTTTATACGATTCTGCAACTCAGAACCCACCCCGCAATTATTGAACTGAAAAAACGTTTTGACAACCTGCCGGATGATAAAGTACACGATATCCAACTGACTTACATTACTTCACGCGGACATTGGTATTTTTACTCGTGGAAGGGGGATGTTTTGAAATCAGGCGGTGTGGTAACAAACATTGGTATTCACTTTTTCGATATGTTAAGCTGGATATTTGGGGGTGTGAAAAAAAGCACCGTCCATTTAATGGAAAGAAACAAAGCGTCCGGATTGATGCAGCTGCAGAAAGCAAATGTTTCCTGGTTTTTAAGCCTTGATAAAAATGATTTGCCCGGAAAAGCCGTTGAAAAAAACCAACCCACTTTCAGGTCCATTCTTATCGACAATGAAGAAATTGAATTTAGTGGCGGGTTTACCGACCTGCACACGGTAAGCTACCGTGAAATACTTGCCGGAAAAGGTTATGGAATTGCTGATGCACGCCAAAGTATCGAAATCGCGCACACTATCCGCAATCAGGAAGTCGCCACTAAAGCAGGCGATTACCACCCCTGTTTAAAATCAACCTAATCCGTCCCATTGAATAAAGACCTGCCTAAATCCTGGTTTGCCGTTTATGTTAAGTCGAGGGCTGAAAAAAAAGCAGCCGCTGAATTCCTGAAGGAGGGAATCGCTTACTTCTTGCCATTAATTAAAGTGCTCCGGCAATGGAGCGACCGGAAAAAATGGGTCGAAGTACCCTTGTTCCGTTCGTATATTTTCGTGCACATTGAACCCAAGGACTATTTCAGGGTTCTCCAGGTCAACGGGGTTATCCGTTACATTACCTTTGAAGGAAAAGCTGTCAGCATACCTGTTCGGCAAATTGAAGCCATCCGCTATTATTTGAATGGGTATGAGCAGGAGGCAACTGATGACAACACGGTTTGGGAAAAAGGCAAAAAAGTCGAGATTATTTCCGGCAGTCTGGCAGGGCTAACAGGAGAACTGGTTGAAGTGAAAGGAAAACACAAAATCAATATTGAGATTGAGGCCGTCGGGAAAACGATACTGATAGAGGTAAAAAAGAACAAACTGAGGTTGCTTTAACCAAAGCAATATTTTCCTTCTTATATTTTGATAATTAAAAAGAATGAGTAATTTTGCTACTCAATAAATGGGCCGGCCTGAAATACCTGTTCATTTATCAATATGAAAAGCAGAATACTTCTTCAAACTAAGTAATAATGCTGGAAGCACTAATTACATCGAAGACAAGAATTAAACTATTGCTCAAGTTTTTTCTGAACAGCAAGAACACAGGCTACCTGCGCTCCCTTGAGCCTGAGTTTGGAGAGTCAACCAATGCCATCAGGCTGGAACTCAACCGTTTTGAAGAAGCCGGCCTGCTGCACTCCAATTTTCAGAATAAAAAGAAAATCTTCCGCGCCAATACCGGCCACCCCTTGTTTCCCGAGTTGCAAAACCTGCTGATGAAACATGTGGGCCTTGATGAGATCGTCGAAAGGGTAATTACCCAATTGGGCAAGCTGGAAGAAGTTTACCTGGTTGGTGAACTGGCAAAAGGAAACGACAGTGACACGATTGACCTCTGGTTTATGGGAGAGGAATTGGATGAAGTATATTTAGAATCATTGACGAAGAAGGCGGAAAAGTTTATCAAACGTAAACTTCGTTATACAATAGTTAATCATGACGAACTGAAAAGCCTGATAGCTAACAAAGCAAAAAGTGAAGTTTTATTGCTTTGGAAGTCTTGATTTGCTTTAATTGAAAAGCCGGTTTGTCAGCCACTTACATGATAACCATGTGAGTTAGAAGGCGAAGCTGTGAACAGAAGGAACTGAAACTTGTGCTTTCGTTTAAAAGCAGTTGCGCCCCCTTTAACTGACGGGCTAAGCCGTCAGTTCAAACAGGGGAATGCTGATTTCCAAAATTATATACAGATGAAACCAACATGCCAAAGGCTATTGACACAATTGCCTGCCTGTCCGCCACTTTACTCTGGCATGCGGGCCGTCAGGCAGGGAAATGATTAATCTTTTCCCTGCGTCTTTGCGCCTTTGCGAGAAAATTATATACAGATGAAAAAAATCACCATCATCGGTCTCGGATATGTCGGCCTCCCGCTTGCGGTGGAGTTTGCAAAAAAAACCAGGGTAGTTGGTTTTGATATCAACCAGCTTCGTGTGGACGAATTGAAAAGTGGCACAGACAACACGCTGGAAGTGGATGATGAAGAACTGAAATCAGTGCTCGGCAGGCAGTCTTCAAAAGGCCTGTTTCTGACAACGGCAATTGAGGACATCCGCGATTCCCAAATCTACATTGTTACTGTTCCAACCCCTATTGACGACAACAAACGCCCCGATCTCAAACCGCTTGTAAGAGCCAGCGAAACCCTGGGAAAAGTGGTTAAAAAAGGTGACATTGTTATTTACGAATCCACCGTTTACCCGGGGGCCACCGAGGAGGAGTGTTTGCCGGTGATTGAAAAGGTAAGCGGATTAAAATTTAATGAAGATTTCTTTGCCGGTTATTCACCCGAAAGGATAAACCCCGGGGACAAAGTAAATACGCTGACCAAAATTAAAAAAGTAACTTCCGGCAGCACACCGCAGATTGCTGACGAGGTTGATGCCCTTTATAATACCATACTTGAAAACGGAACCCATAAAGCTTCGAGCCTCAAAGTGGCCGAAGCCTCCAAGGTTATAGAAAACGCCCAGCGCGACCTGAACATTAGTTTCGTGAACGAACTTGCACTTATTTTCGACCGCATTGGTATCGACACCAACGACGTAATTGAAGCCGCTGGAAGTAAGTGGAATTTTTTGAAATACAAACCAGGCCTTGTCGGTGGACACTGTATCGGTGTCGACCCCTATTACCTTGCCTTTAAAGCGGAAACACTTGGTTATTATCCCGAAGTTATTTATTCCGGAAGGCGGGTAAACGAATTCATGCCCCACTTTGTTGCCGACAAGGTGGTCAAGCTAATGATTAAAAAAGGCCAGATAATACTGAACAGCAAAGTCCTCCTTCTTGGCATAACTTTCAAAGAAAACTGCCCCGATATCCGCAATACCCGCGTTGTTGACATTGTTGACGAACTGCGGGCTTTCGGTTGTGATATCGATATTTACGACCCCTGGGCAGACAGGGGAGAGGTACAGCAGGTGTATGGAATAAAAACATTGGATGACAATACGGACATTTATTCCAAAACGTATGATGCAATTATTCTGGCCGTGTCCCACGAACAGTTTCTTAAACTTGATTATAAAAAACTTGTAAATGGAAACAACACGGTTATTTTTGATATTAAAAGTGTGTTGCCAAAAGAAATGGTGGACGGAAGGCTTTAGTGCCGGTAAACCGGAAAACAAAGATTTGATGTTGACACAATGACAACCGACCAATTCATAGTAACAGGTGTTATCCTTTTTCTTTTAATCTCTTTGTACAAAAGGGTTTTCGGTCCGGGCTTTACCTTTGTCATCGGAATAAGCGTACTGGGCCTTACAGGTATATTAACGCCTTCAGAAATCCTGAAAGGTTTTGCCAACGAGCAAATAGCCGTCATTATCCTGCTGTTGCTGATTGGTGAAGTCATCAGAAAGTCAGCGCTGATTGACAGTTTGTTCGACAGGTTTTTTCAAAAAACCCACACCTACAAAGGGTTTATGCTGAAGTTGATTTTTCCTGTCGCGGCTTTGTCATCAATGATCAACAACACCCCCCTGGTTGCAATCATGATGCCCTATGTACATAACTGGGGGCGAAGAAACAACATTGCTTCATCAAAACTATTGATACCCCTGTCTTATGCGGCCATTCTTGGTGGAACGGCCACCCTCATCGGAACCTCTACAAACCTTGTCGTTAACGGGCTTGTTGCAGAACAAACGGTCATCCCCGGATTTCATACGCTGGAAATTTTTGACTTTGCACCGGTGGGCCTCAGCATGATTGTTATCGGTGGTTTGTATTTGGTTTTGTTCGGGTATAAATTGCTTCCTGACAACAGCGGGCTAAAAGAAAAACTGAGCGAAAAAACACGGGAATACATTGTAGAGGTCAGGATCAGCAGTAATTCCGAATACCACAACAAAACGGTAGAAAATGCGAAACTCAGAAACCTGAAAGGGCTTTTTCTGGTGGAGATAATCAGAAACGGACAAACGATTTCCCCGGTTTCCCCACAAACCCGCGTGCAGGAAAACGACCTGTTGGTTTTTGCAGGCAATACGGAAACCATTGCCGATATGATTGAAAACAACAGCAATATTAAACCTGCCGAACTGGGAACTTTCGGAAAACGCAACAAAAAAGAAGTTGTCGAGGTTTTCGTTACCCCGAATTCGGCTTTGCTTTCCAAGACAATTAAAGAAAGTAATTTCAGGGGAAGGTATGATGCTGCCATTTTAGCGGTTCACCGGAACGGTGAAAAAATGAGCGGGAAAATTGGGGATGTAACACTGATTGCCGGCGATTTGCTCCTCCTTGTTACCGGAGAGGATTTTACAAACAGGACAACCGACTCGAGTGACTTTTTCGTTGTGGATAAAGTAAGGAGCATTGAAAAAATGCCTACTTACCAAAGCATCATTCTTATCGGCGGCCTGATTGCTGCCGTTGTTTTGTCCTCCTTAAAAATTGTCCCCCTTTTCACCAGCCTGATGGTATTTATCATTGTGCTGCTGCTGACCAAAATAGCCAGGCCGAAAGAACTTCACCAAGGCCTGAACTTCAACCTTATTTTTATTATTGCCCTGTCACTTGCCCTGGGGATGGCCATGATGAAAACAAACATTGCCTTTGCCTTGTCGCACAGCTTCCTCGAATTTATCAGACCCTTCGGTGTGGTAACTTTGCTGTTGGGTATTTTCGTCCTGACAAACCTGCTGGCATCTGTAATTACCAACATCGGTGCGGTAGCCATCGTTTTTCCCATCTCGCTGAGCCTGGCCGAACAGCTTGGTGCCAACCCCAAACCATTCGTGCTTTTGGTGGCTTATGCCGCTGCCGCAAGTTTTATCACCCCCATCGGATACCAGACCAACCTGATGGTTTACGGGCCGGGCGGTTATACTTTCAGGGATTTTATGAAAATCGGCCTCCCGCTGACTATTTTGTTTATGATAACCACCGTCCTCTTGCTTACATTGCAATATGATTTGCATCTCAATTAGAAATGGCGAAGGGCATGGGGCAAGGAGCATGGGAGAGACAATATAAGGAATAAAGCTTTTCCAAAGTTCAAAACTTTGGAAAAGCTAAATAAAGTAAACAATGAATAAACTACTGCTTACCGCCATTTCCGCCTCCGTCAAAGCCGGCGCTGAAATTTTAAAAATATACAATACTGATTTTGAGGTGGCTTACAAAGAAGACGAATCTCCATTGACTTTGGCGGACAAGAATGCCAACGAAATCATCATGTCTTTTTTGGCGGAAACCGGAATACCTGTCCTGAGCGAGGAAGGCAGGAGCATTCCTTATGAAGAAAGAAAGAACTGGAAAAGACTTTGGATAGTGGACCCCCTTGACGGTACCAAAGAATTTGTGAAGAAAAATGATGAGTTTACGGTGAACATTGCACTAATCGAAAACCGGAAACCGGTAATGGGTGTGGTTTATGCGCCTGTGCTGGATGAACTTTATTTTGGTGATGAAGAATCGGGCGCCTTCAAGCTGTTGCAGGCATCTGAGAAAATCAATAGAGCTGAAAAAATACATGCGCTTTCTTCAAAACTCCCGTTGGACATTCCCAAACCCTATTACAGAATTGTGGCCAGCCGTTCGCATTTAACACCCGAAACCACAGCCTATATTGATGAAATCAGCAAAGCGAAAGGAAAGATAAAAATTGTTTCCAAAGGCAGCTCCTTAAAAATCTGCATGGTGGCCGAAGGCGCAGCAGATGTCTATCCCCGTTTTGCACCAACCAGCGAATGGGATACCGCCGCAGGCCATGCCGTGGTCCTCGCATCCGGTGGAAGGATTGTGCAGGCAAACAGCCCGGAGGAGGAAGTAGTTTACAACAAAGAAGACATATTGAATCCCTGGTTTATTGTGAAAAGGTGATGGGGCGAAGGAGTGAGAGGGCGATGGGGCGATGAGGGCGATGGGAGATTGTTTGTATTCACGCTTTCGGACAGCGCAGCCGGCCCGCAACGCAGCTCATCATTTATAATTAGCACAACAGGCCAGCACCACTATTGTTAGTATAGAAAAAACAAATAATAATAACCAATTGTTACAAAAATGACCGCTTTAGACCGCAACATTCATCCTGTTTTTAATCAGATTCTGGGCAGGAGCGACAAAGAAAAACTCCTGAACCAGCACGCCAGGATAATCTGGATGACCGGCCTGTCAGGCTCTGGCAAAACAACCATTGCCCGCAACATCGAAATGGAACTCAACAAAAGGGGCTTCCTGACACAAATCCTTGATGGCGACAATATCCGGACGGGAATCAACAGCAACCTCGGATTCTCCGGCGAAGACCGCTACGAAAACATCAGGAGGATTTCAGAAGTGTCAAAGCTCTTTATGAACTGCGGTATTATTTGTATCAACAGTTTTATCAGTCCTACCGACGAAATCAGGCAAATGGCAAAAGATATCATCGGCGAGGAGAATTTTATTGAAGTGTATGTAAATGCACCCCTCAACGTTTGTGAAAAACGCGATGTAAAAGGACTTTACAAAAAAGCAAGAAAAGGGGAAATCAAAGACTTTACCGGGATTGACTCTCCCTTCGAAGCACCAAAAAACCCGATAGTAGAACTGAAAACCGACAAGCTGTCCATCGAAGAATCGGTAGTAAAAAGCCTGGAAACCATTCTTCCGATAATAGAATATAAACAACATTAAACACAGGGCGTGATGGAATGGTGGAGCAATGGTTTAATGAAACCGGCCCCACACCAAGATCCCAGCACCCCAACACCCCAAAGATTATGAACCCATCTTACAACCTCAACAACCTCCGCGAACTCGAAGCCGAGTCCATCCACATCATCCGCGAAGTGGCGGCGGAATTCGAAAACCCGGTCATGCTTTACAGCATTGGTAAAGATTCATCGGTGATGGTGCGTCTGGCCGAGAAAGCCTTTGCCCCGGGCAAGGTCCCCTTTCCGCTCATGCACATCGACAGCAAATGGAAATTTAAGGAAATGACCGCTTTTCGCGACAAGTATGCAAAGGAAAAAGGCTGGGACCTCATTGTCCATTACAACAAAAAAGGCTTTGAAGAAGGTGTCGGGCCGTTTACCCACGGCTCAAAAGTCCACACCGACATTATGAAAACCCAGGCGCTTTTGGCAGGCCTCGACAAATATAAATTCGATGCTGCCTTTGGCGGGGCCAGAAGGGACGAAGAGAAAAGCCGTGCGAAGGAACGCATCTATTCCTTCCGCGACAAATACCACCAGTGGGACCCCAAAAACCAGCGCCCCGAACTCTGGGATATCTTCAACGCCAAGGTTCACAAAGGCGAATCAATCAGGGTTTTCCCGATTAGTAACTGGACAGAACTCGACATCTGGCAGTACATCAGACTGGAAAAAATACCGATAGTCCCGCTTTACTACGCCAAAAAACGCCCCATTGTTGACATGGACGGCAACCTCATTCTTGTTGACGACGAACGCATGCCAAAAGAACTGGCCAACACGGCGGAGATGCGCATGGTCAGGTTCCGTACCCTGGGCTGCTACCCATTAACAGGTGCCATCGAATCCGATGCCGATACCATTGAAAAAATCGTCGAGGAAATGATGACAACCACCTTGTCGGAACGAACCACCAGGGTGATCGACTTCGACCAGGAAGCAAGTATGGAGCAGAAGAAAAGAGAAGGGTATTTTTAAGATAAAAGAGAAGAACAAGAGATTGCTTCGCCCTCCTTCGTCGGGCTCGCAATGCCCCGTTCCATAAAATAGTCTTCTGGAACAAGGCTTTGCGAGGAGCGTAGCAACGAAGCAAACCCAAACTCTAATCGACACAACAAAATAAAGAAAACATACCACAACCATGGACATAAAACAATTCCTCGACCAGGACCAAAAAAAAGACCTTCTCCGCCTCCTGACAGCAGGTAGCGTTGACGACGGCAAATCGACGCTCATCGGGCGATTGCTCTTCGACAGCAAGAAACTTTACGAAGACCAGTTGGATGCCCTTGAACGCGATTCGAAAAGGGAAGGCCATGCCGGCGAAGATATCGACTATGCCCTGCTGCTCGACGGCCTGAAAGCCGAACGCGAACAAGGCATCACCATCGATGTGGCCTACCGCTATTTCTCCACCTCGAAACGGAAGTTCATCATCGCCGATACCCCCGGCCATGAGCAATATACCCGCAATATGATTACGGGAGGCTCCACCGCCAACCTGGCCATCCTGCTTGCCGATGCCAGAAAAGGGGTCATCACCCAGACCAAACGCCATACTTATCTCGTTTCACTGCTCGGTATCAAACACGTGGTGCTGGCCGTCAACAAAATGGATTTGGTGGATTTCAAACAGGAAGTGTTTGATCAAATCTGTGAAGACTATAAAAACTTCACTACACAGCTCGACATCCCCGATATTACCTTTATACCCGTATCGGCACTGAAAGGCGACAATGTGGTGGACATTTCTGACCGCATGCCCTGGTACCACGGCAAAAGCATGCTCGAGTTTTTGGAAACTGTCCATGTGAGCAGCGACCGCAACTTCGACGACCTCCGCTTCCCGGTTCAGTACGTCATTCGCCCCACCCTCGATTACCGCGGCTTCGCCGGAAAGGTGGCCAGCGGGGTGCTCAGGGTAGGCGACGAAGTGATGGCACTGCCGTCCCGAAAAAAATCAAAAGTAACCAGCATCCTCACTTCAGAAGGTAAAGTTGATTATGCCTTTCCCCCGCAATCGGCCTCCTTCACCCTCGAAGACGAAATTGACATTTCGCGTGGCGAGATGGTCGTGCATGCCAACAGTATGCCCCACATCGAAAGGCATTTCGAAGCCATGCTGGTGTGGATGGACGAAAACCCCATGGACAGCTACACCCAGTTTTACATCAAGCACAATACCCATGCTACCAAGGCCAGGATAGATCAAATCAAATACAAGGTAGATGTAAACACCCTGGAAAAAAGTGAAATCGACCACTTCGAACTTAACGAAATCGGCAGGGTGGTTGTTACCACCACCAAGCCTTTGTTGTTCGATCCCTACAAAAAAAACCGGCAGACCGGCTCCTTTATCCTCATCGACCCTGTAACCCACAACACGGTTGCGGTGGGAATGATAATGGATAAGATGAGCAGCGATCACCTGCCCAGCCGCATTACTAACAAAGAAAGGGAACACATTGCAAAATCAGGAAGTCTGATAAGCCCGAAAGAAAGAGAAAAACGTTACGACCAGAAAGCACAAACAATCTGGATAACCGGCCTGCACGGCAGTGGCAAAAACGAACTGGCCTATACCCTTGAAAAAGAATTGTTCGATATGGGAAAAACGGTGGTGGTACTCGATGGCAAGTCTGTGCGCTCCGGCTTGTCGAGGGAACTTGACTACTCGCCGCCCGACAGGGCAGAACACCTGCGCAGGGTGGCACATATTTGTAAACTGCTTAACGACCAGGGGATTATTTGTATTTGTTCTTTCATTTCCCCGAAAGCAAACATCAGGCAACAGGTAATGGAAATCGTTGGCGAAAAAAGGTTCAAGCTGGTTTACCTGAAAGCCAGCCTCGATTATTGTCGCACCAACGACAAATACGGCCTCTACCAGTTGGCAGACGAAGGCAAACTGAGCCACCTGGCCGGTATTGATGAAGCCTACGATGTACCGGAGAAGGCTGTTGTGATTGATGCGGAGAAGAAAGAGCAGGGGGTTGAGGCAATTGTCGGGAACTTACTTTAGAAAAAGATTGGTTTTTGGCTTTTAGCTATTGGCTATTGGCTATTGGCTATTGGCTATTGGCTTTTAGCTAACCGCTAAATTAAAAAGTTATGCGAAATTTTAGAGAGTTCGATATCTGGAAGCGATCGATTCAACTGGCTAAAAATATATATCAATTGACGGAGAAACTACCTAATTCAGAAAAGTATGGCCTCGCTTCTCAAATTCAGAGGGCAGCCGTATCTATTGCTTCGAATATTGCTGAAGGTGCTTCCAGAAGATCAGAAGTAGATTTTGCCAGATTCATTGAAATTGCCTTGGGTTCAGCATTTGAAGTCGAAACCCAACTGTTATTGATGAAAGAATTAAATTACATAACGGAAAGCAATTATAAATCACAACTTGAAGATTTGAATACCTTACAAAAAATGATGAACAAACTTCTTACCAAAATTCGCCAATAGAAGTTTAATAGCGATGGCGAGCTTTTGGCTTTTGGCTTTTAGCTTTTAGCTTTTAGCCTTTGGCTTTTAGCCTTTAGCTTTTGGCTTTTGGCTTTTAGCCTTTAGCTAACAGCTAACCGCCAACCGCCAATAGCCAATAGCCAACAGCTAACCGCCAACAGCCAACCGCCAACAGCTAACCGCCAACCGCCAACCGCCAACAGCCAACAGCCAATAGCCAACAGCCAACAGCCAACAGCTAACCGCCAACAGCTAACCGCCAACAGCTAACCGCCAACCGCCAATAGCCAACAGCCAACACAACCCACGGTAAAACAAAATACGGGAACATGGTTCTGCGGGGCTTCCCGAAGAAGCCGTGGCAGACACCCCCTACAAACACAAAGTTATATTATAACCCAACAACCCCAATCCATGATCACCAAACTTAAAACCCTTTACGCCAAACTGGACGTACATACTGCCGAAGTAGTACGGAAATCGGCTGCTTCTACAGTTGTAAAAGTAGCCGGTATGATAATAGGTTTGGGGGTAAGTATTTTTCTTGGGAGAACTTTGGGGGCGGATGGATTAGGCATTATTAACTTATCAACCCGGATAGTCCAGATTCTTTTAATAGTTGGTTTATTTGGGATGCGACAGGTCATTGTTAAAGAAATAGCTATTGCCCACAACAACAAAGACTGGAAACATATTGGTAATGTAATGCATACCGCATATTTGCTGAACGGAGGGATTACACTTATCATTTCACTTTTGATGATTCTGGCTTCCCCCTGGTTAGCGGAACATGTTTTTAACGAGCCCCGGCTTACATGGCCTCTTGTTATTGCAATCATGGCAATGACCCCCCAGGTATTTTCTCGTATTTTTTCTTCCGGTCTAGTTGGTTATCGGAAAATCTGGCAAAGTAACCTTGTGGATCAGGCACTTAATCTGGGTGTAACGGGCCTCATGCTGCTGTTAATTTGGTTTTTAGGATTTTCGATTACAGTAAACCGTGCTGCTTTTTCTTATGCCATTGGGCGCATAGTTGTTTCCATTAGTATCGGTATTTATTGGCATTTACTGTTCCACCAAAAAAACAAGCGGTTTTTTGTTGGAAAAAAACTATTAATAACGGCACTACCTTTATTTTTAGTTACTCTGACATTTGTTATATCTTCAAATGCTGGTGTCATAATGCTTGGTTGGTTAGGCGATGCAAAAATGGTAGGATTGTTCACGGTTGCTGCTAGAATAGCCTTGTTAACAAGTTTTTTTTTACAAGTGACAAATGCTGCAGTTTCACCCAAAATCGCATCACTATATGCTGAAGGCAAAATAAGAGAAATGGAACGAATGGTTCAATCAGTTACAAGCGGACTGTTATTAATAGCGATACTTGCCTTAATATTTTTTGTTTTTTTTGGAACAAATATCTTGTCTCTTTGGGGAGCAGAGTTTTCAGAGGCTTATCTCATACTTGTGATTTTTAGTGTTGGACAATTTTTTATTGTTGGAACAGGTGCTTCAGGATTTCTCTTAATGATGTGTGGACTAGAAAAAACCTATGCGAAAATTTCTATCGCCTCTGTTATTCTTAACTTAGTGCTAAATTTTATATTTATTAAAAACTTAGGTGCACTGGGTGCTGCAATTGCAACGTCTATAACAGTTGCAGGAGAGAGTTTTATTAGGGTCATAGTAGTAAAAACCAAACTCAAGGTATGGTCAATTCCTATTATTTTAATGAAATAAAAGAGAACAATATTTAGCAAACTTTATAAAACATCATTGAAAATGAAAAAAATATTTCAAAAGGTTGTGCAAGAACAACTAATTTCAAGAGGAATTAAACTTTCTCGAGCAACGAATAAAGAAAAAGTCCAATCGTTAATCCAGCAATTAAATCCTTATGACATAGGAATAGATTTAATCAGGTTAGGACCAAAAGGTGACGGGGGGTATTTGGTTCCAGACGATTTAGAAGGAATTGCGGCTTGTTTTTCGCCAGGTGTTGATCAAATTAGTGGGTTTGAAGAAGATTGTTATAATCTTGGAATGCAACTTTTTCTTGCTGACAAATCAGTAGATAAACCAAACCTGAAATTAGGTAGTAATAAATTCAATTTTATAAAAAAATTTGTGGGATGTACCGTTAACGAAGATTTTATTACGATGGAAGACTGGGTGAAATCTAGCAATATTAAAGAGCAATCAGATATGTTATTGCAAATGGACATTGAAGGACACGAATATTTTACGTTAATAAATATGTCTAATTCTTTAATAAATAAATTTAGGATTATTGTAATTGAATTTCATAGTTTAGAAAAGCTATGGGATAGCGATTTTTATAATCTGGCTTCAACTGTTTTTAATAAAATTTTACAAAGTCACACTTGTGTCCATATTCATCCTAACAATTGTTGTGGTATCGATAGGAAAAAGGATATTGAAATACCAAAAATTGCAGAATTTACGTTTATTCGCAATGATAGATTCGAAAAAAAAACCCCTCAAATTGTATTTCCACATAAATTAGATTTTGACAATACAACCAATGCACACATTTCTTTGCCGGAAATTTGGTATAAAGCTCAAAACTTTATACATTTGTAGGAGGAGGCCTGCCCGGATAATCAAGAAACGATTTGTCAAGGAAGAAATCCAACAATTACTGAAATTAAAATAGTGGGATAAAGACATGGGCCGGATAAAAAAGGATTACTTACTGTTTAATAACCCAACATTATCATAAAATTTATTTGATTTGAAAGAAGCTCGTTGGAAATATATATATATTGCGATTATTTTATTGGTTTCAATAAGGTTTTATAGTTTTGTTTTAATACCTAATAGCATTAATCAAGTGTTGATATCTTTTGGATTACTGTCCATCTTATTTCTTAATATTATTACAACCCAGAAAAAGATACAAGTACAAAAATTATTTAATAGGGAAGTTATCTTTTTAATATTGTTACCAATTTTCAGTATTATTGGTTCAGTGTTTTATCATGACCAATCAGTATTCCAGTCATTTATGGCCCTGCTTTTTATTTATATGTGGTTGTTTTATTTTACTTTACACAACCTTCAGCCAAATCCATATAAGATAATAAAGATAGTTGTAGCTATGGGGATTATTTGGTCAGCAATCAACATAATCCAACAGTTCACTTTTCCCAACCTGTTGTTCCTAAGAAGTGTTGTTGTGGATGAGAATTTTGTTTTGATGACAGCAAGAGGCGGTGTATTAAGATTAGGTTTTATGGATCAGCGGTTTGCTGTTTTTTCAGCAATATATTTTTGGTTTCTTATCCTTAATAAGAAAAGTAATGTTATTATTTGGATTTTCTTTTCATTAAGCGTGACTGCAATTTTTTTTACAGGAACAAGGCAGTTGATAGCTTCATTAATATTAACCATTGTTTTGGCAGTATTGACCGTTTACAAAATAAATTCAAGGCAATTTATTCGAGTTTTCATTCTTGGGTCTTTAGTAATAACGTTAATATTTATCTTTGGAATGGATTTCCTAACCGGTTTAATTGAACTTTCGGAGAAACAACAAGTGGGAACCAGTGATTTTCAACGGGCTATTGAAATGAAGTTCTTCTTTAATGAATTTTGGCCGTCTAAAACATCTGTTGTTCAATATTTTATTGGTAACGGGTGGGAGTACCCGTTGTCCGGTTATGGCAAAGAGATTAGTAATTTACGTGAGTTTAAGTTATCACGGGGAGATGTTGGGCTTATAGGAGCATTCAGTAAGGGAGGCATCGTATATTTATTTGTAATATTGTTAGTGTTTTTTAGAATATTTAAGACCAGGGTTGGCAATCAGGATTATTTTATTAAATTTTTCTTTTTGCAGCTCTTTATGACATCCTGGACAGGTCAAAATTTCTTTGATTATTTACCGGCAACCATGTTAATAATTATTTCTCTTTATTATTTAGAATATGCAAATCAAAATTTCGATACTAATTCCAATACACAACCGCTTACAAATCACTAAGCCTGGCCTTGAGTCCCTGTTTTCGGCACTTCAATACTACCAATCTTCCGGTAGTGTGCTGTATAGTTTTAAAGTTGTTGTCATTGATGATGGTTCAACAGATGGTTCATCTGAATTTATATCTAAAAATTATCCCAATATCCATTTATTAAAAGGAGACGGCAATCTGTGGTGGTCAGGGGCTATCAACAAGGGGGCTGAGTTTTCTATCTCTGAACTGTCAGCTGATTATTTGCTGCTTTGGAACAATGATATAGAACCGGAAGACAATTATTTCATTGAATTGGGAAAATCAATTACTAAAAACCCAAACGCAATTCTGGGCTCTTATATTTATGATTTTACCTCAAAGAAAATTTGGGCTGAAGGGGGTTGGTTTAATGTTTGTACCGGCAAAAGAACGATACTTTCAGGTAAGCAAAAAAAGTCAAGATTTATTTTTAAATGGTTAGCAGGAATGGGAACCCTGGTTCCGGTGAAATACATTAAGCAATTTGGATATTGGGACAGCAAAAATTTTCCCCAATATCATGGTGATTTTGATTTTACAATTCGCATGTCGAAAAAAGGGATAAAAATTACCAACAGCGAGAAACTGATTTTATACAACAAAACTGAATACTCGAGTATAAAAGGTGTTGATTTTAAATCTTACATAAATTCGTTAAGTGAAACAGGCAGCAGATATAACATGAGGAAGGATATTATGATCTATCGAAAACACTGCATCTCCCCATTCTGGGTATTTTCCTTCATAAAAAAGCACTTAATTTATTTTATACGTACGTTTTTAATACAGAAAAAGAAATGAAAAAAATACTAACCTCACCCTCATCTTACGGACAAATTAGCGACGAGCCTTATGATTTATTAATCAGTAATGGTTTTGAAATAATTAAAAACCCTTATGGCAGGAAGTTAACAGAAGAAGAAGTAATTGAAATAGCACACGATTGTGTTGGAATTGTTGCCGGAGTTGAATCGCTTACGGCTAAAGTTATGGATGCCATGCCGAAGCTGAAATGTATTAGCCGGGTAGGCGTAGGCATGGACAGTGTTGATTTGGACGCAGCCAAAGAAAGGAACATTAAAGTAGTGAACACGCCGGATGGCCCGACACAGGCCGTAGCAGAACTCACTTTGGGATTGACCTTTTCTTTGTTGCGGAAAATACACCTGGCCGATGCAAATATGAAAAAGCGTGTTTGGAAAAAGGAAACCGGCAATTTATTGTTTAAGAAAAAGATTGGCATTATTGGTTTGGGAAGAATTGGAAAGATGGCCGCAGCATCATTTCGGGCACTTGGAAACGAGGTTGTCGGCTATGACTTGTTTCCTGATGTAGGTTGGGCGTCAACTAATAAAGTAGAATTTGTTGATCTTAACACTTTGCTTAAAACAGCCGATATTATAACTATTCATATTCCTGCCCCTTCAGCAGGAAAACCGGTTATTGGTGAGGAAGAAATTCACTTAATAAAACCCGATGCTTTTGTTGTTAATGTTTCCCGTGGCGGTGTGGTTGATGAAAAAGCGTTGTACGATGCACTACTATCAAATAAAATAGCAGGGGCTGCCATTGATGTGTTTTCTGACGAGCCTTATGATGGCTTGTTTTGTGATCTTGCAAATGTTGTTTTAACCCCCCATTTGGGTTCTTACGCAAAAGAGGGTAAATTGCAAATGGAACTGGACGCGGTAAAAAATTTAATGCAAGTGTTAAAAGAAGATGCAGTTTAAGTTTTTAGTAAGAAAATTGTTTACTACTTTTCAAAGACAGGGCGTTAAGGGGATTTATATTAAGTCTCTCCGCAGGGTCAAATCGGATTGTTTAAGACTTACCTTAAACAACAAAAAGAATAAGCAAGAGTGGAAGAATCTAAAAAATAAATATGCCGGAAAACGCGTATTCTTGATCGGGAACGGCCCCAGCTTAAATAAAACCCCGCTTTACTTATTGAAAGATGAATACACCATGTGTTTTAATCGGTTTAGTTTGTTTTTTGAAAGACTCAATTGGACCCCTTCATTTTTTGCTACGACTGATAATTTGGTTTTATCCGATCTTTTAACCGAACTGGATTCCGTTGTTTCAAAATCGGCGTATTCATTTTTCCCTGATATTCATTTCAGAGGCGAAAAATTTATAAATAAGATTGAGCAAAAAGACAATATTTTATGGATTCATCAATTATTTGGCAGGGGATTTTCAACCAACCTACCCAAAGTATTTCCGGGAGGATCGGTAATCTATGAAGGGTTTCAAATTTTAAGGCATCTTGGTTTTAAAGAGATCATTTTATTAGGTGTGGACATGAACTTTCAAATTCATAAATCGGTTAAATACCTTGATTCAAAAAGCGTTGATATTATTTCCGAACAAGACGATGACCCCAATCATTTTGACCCCCGGTATTTTGGCAAGAACAGAAAATACCATCAGCCTGAAGCTTTTGTCATTCAAAGTATAATTGACAATCTCGATTTTTTAGGACAAAATATGGACAAATTCGGTTTACAAATATTAAATGCCGGCTACGATTCAAAAGTAACAAGTTTTCCAAAAGTAGATTTTGAAAGTTTATTCCAATATGACAAAGATGAAAAGAAAAAGCTATTTGAATCTTTGCTGTCGAAGAATATTGAAGTAAAATCAATTGAACAACTTGAAAAGAATTCAGTTTATTTGAATGCGTATAGAGATATTAATGATGAAACAAGACATTTCATAACCAGTGAGGAGTTAGCGTTATCAATAATAAAAAAAGTAATTTTTAATTATATACCTTTAGGCCCATTTAATTGTAACTACTATTTTCTGAAAAGGGACTTGCTTCAATGAAAATAGCAGTATTTCAAAATAATATAATTACGTGAATATAAAAGCCGTTAAACGTCAAATTATTTTTAGGAGATCAAATTTTTTGACGAGAAGCAGAAGAATATTTGCAAGCATATTATTTTCACTTTTAAGAAATAATTCTGGTGATAAGTATGTGTTTCTACATATTCCAAAGTGTGGAGGTACCAGTGTAAGAAAAGCGCTCTCTAATTGGTTTTCTTTTTTCGTACGAGACACTCATTTTTCTACTAACTCTAAAGAGTTTAAGTATCCAAATCCGATTAAAGGAATAGAAAGGCTGCCATCAAATTTTTGCTTGACTGGTCATTTTAATGTCCCGGGTGGCTTTTTATTTCAGCGTTACCCTATTGTGTTTGAGGATCAGAGCTTTAAAGTTTTTACTTTTATTCGTGACCCATTTTCACACAAACTTTCACAATGGAATTATCTCAGCTACAAAAGACATTATAGTTTTGATAAAAAATTTGAAGAATACATACTTGATGAAACAAATTACTTTGCCCGATTATTGGGCTGTAATGAAAATAATTTTAAGGAAAGAATAGATCAATTTTTTTTTGTCGGAATTACTGAAGAAATACAATTATCTATGGATATTTTAGCCAATAAATTAGGTAAGAAAAAAGTTGTTATCCAACATAAAAATGTATCTCCAAAGAAAGAGACAGCAATTGACAATAAATTACTAGAAAGATTTAAACAAATCAGAAGCTTAGATTATAAGGTTTATAATTATTGTTTAAAGAAATTCTATAATGATAAAAACATCTTTTTAAAAAATGAAACATAAAGTAGGAATAATTGGCTACGGAAAAATGGGCCAAACAAGAAAACAGGCAATTGATGAACTAAATATTGCAGAGGTTATTGCAATTTCTGAACCAAATTTAACAGAAGACCCCGGGCTTCCAAATGTCAGTCATGAAGAAATAATTAATAATCCTGACATTGATAGTGTTATCGTTTGTACCCCAAATTACCTGAATAAAGATTTAACGATCAAATCTTTAAATGCAGGAAAGCATGTGTTTTGTGAAAAGCCACCTGCCTTTACCGCTGCTGATGTGGAAGAAATCCGTAAGGCGGAGTTCAGAGCGGAGGGCAGGAAATTGATGTATGGATTTAACCACCGCCACCACGACAGCATCATCCGTATGAAAGAACTGGTTGACAGCGGAAAATATGGAAAAATTATTTGGATGAGGGGTCGCTATGGTAAAAGTGTTACTGAAGATTATTTTTCGCAATGGCGGGCAAAAAAAGAATTAGCAGGAGGAGGAATTTTGATTGACCAGGGTATTCATATGCTGGATCTGTTTCTTCATCTTGCTGGTGATTTCGATACCGTAAAAGCGGAAATATCGAACCAGTACTGGCATTCAGAAATTGAAGATAATGCTTTTGTAATATTGAAGGACACGAAATCTGGAACAGCAGCTTCATTGCACTCAACCATGAGCCAGTGGCGGCATTTGTTTTCGTTGGAGGTGTTTATGGAAAAGGGTTATATGGTTTTGAACGGTCTGATCACCTCAACCATGTCCTATGGCGAAGAAGTCTTATCCATAGCAAAAAACAGGTCGGCTGCACCGGCAGCAACCTGGAAAGATGAGGTGAAAACACAATATATAAACAACAACAGTTGGCGCTACGAAATGGAGCACTTTTTCAATGCCATCAAGGAAAATAAAAGCATCGAAACAGGTAACTCTTATGATGCGCTAAGACTCATGAAAATTATTGATGAAATATATAAAAATAAAAACTTTTAATACAATTAATCACATAAAAAATGGAAAGAAAACAATTGGTAACAGAGTTCCTGAACTCATACAAAGAAAGACTAAATAGCTTATTTGACAGCATTGACCTTGATATCTTGGAGTCGATCATAGCTGCAATGGTCAAGGCATTTAAAAATGGCAATACGATGTACGTGGTAGGCAATGGAGGTAGTGCTGCAACAGCCTCTCATATCCAGGCAGATTTTCAGTTTTTTGTCAGGTACTTTACTGATTTCAGGCCGAAGGTAGTTGCCTTAACCGACAATATTCCACTCATGACAGCGATTAGCAACGACAATTCATACGAAGATGTTTTTGTTGAACAAATGAAGGGAATGTTTAACAAGGGGGATTTGTTATTGGCCATTTCGGCAAGCGGAAACTCACCCAATGTGGTGAAGGCTGTTGAATATGCTAATGCACTTGGAGGAAAAACAATCGCTTTTTGTGGATTTTCCGGTGGTAAGCTGAAGGAGTTGGCTGATCTGCCGCTTTATACGCCAAACGAAGATAAAGACTACGGACCCATTGAAGACTTGCACATGATATTGGATCATGTATTGGTAAATTACCTGTCGCAGGACGAGGAATTTCTAAGTATTGGAAAATAATAGAATAATGGCAATTGATATTAATCTAAATGGAAAAACGGCACTGGTTACTGGCGGAACCATGGGAATTGGGGCGGCTATTGCAGGGGTGCTTCACCAGGCAGGTGCCAATTTAATACTTACCGGTGTTGAGGCTCAGCAACACATTGATGATTTGAATACCAAAGCAAAAGAGAAAGGAATTCATAATATCAATTATGTTCGTGTTGATTTCACAAATCAGGAATCAATTGATAGTTTTTTTGATTATCTTGATTCCTATGAAAAGATCGATATTTGTGTAAATAATGCAGGAACAAACCGCAATAATCCCATTGACGAGATTAGTATTGAGGATTATGATCTATTGCTTGATGTTAACCTGAAGGCCCCGTTTTTAATTACTCGCTACGTTAGCAAAAGAATGAAGGAAGCCAACTATGGCCGCATTGTAAATATTGCCTCTATTTGGGGTATTAAATCCCGATCCGGACGTACTGTTTATACCATTACAAAATCCGGCATTATCGGGTTAACAAAGACCAGTTCGATAGAATTGGCGCCCTATAATATTTTAGTTAATGCGGTTTCGCCGGGTTTTACATTGACCGAGTTAACGATGAAAACTTTACCGGAAAAGGAATTTAACGAACTCAAATCAATTGTACCTGCTAAACGATTTGCAGAACCGGATGAGATTGCAAAGCTGGTTTTGTTTTTAGTAAGTGATTTAAACACCTACATAACCGGACAAAATATTGCCATAGATGGAGGGTTTTCAAATGTATAGTTTTAAAGTTAAATCGGTAATCCACGATTATGAGGTACGGTTCATTGATAATGTGAAAGCAACATTGAAAGAAGTGCTTCGTGAAGGTGATTTTATCATTATCGATAATAAAGTGAAGACGCTTTATTCGGATATGCTTGATGACGCCTTGAACAATTATTCATACATTGGAATTGATGCTACCGAACCACAAAAAAGCTACCAGGGAATCATGCCGGTTATTGAACACCTGATTGCGAACGGTTTCAGAAAAAACCACAGGCTTATTGCCATTGGGGGAGGAATCACGCAAGATGTAAGCGCATTTATTTCATCCATCATGTACAGGGGTGTGGGCTGGCTTTTTTTCCCAACCACCTTATTAGCCCAGGGAGACAGTTGCATTGGGAGCAAAACGTCCATTAACTTCGGGGAATACAAAAATCAGGTAGGTGGTTTTTATCCGCCCCATAAAATCTTTATTTATCTCCCTTTCCTTAACACATTAACGGAGGCAGAGATGAGATCGGGAATCGGCGAAATGCTGCACTATTTCATTGTCGCGGGTAAGGAAGATTTCGAATTATTCAGGCAGCTTTACAAGAAGGCATTTACAAATAAAGATGCACTTGAAAAACTAATACTTAGAAGCCTGGAAATCAAGAAAAGTTATATTGAGATTGATGAGTTCGATAAAAATGAGCGTCAGGTTTTCAATTACGGACATTCTTTTGGCCACGCTATTGAATCATTAACAAATTTTCGTGTCCCTCATGGAATTGCCGTGAGTTACGGAATGGATATGGCTAATTTTATTTCAGTCAAAATGGGGCTGATCCCTCAACAAGTCAGGAATGAAATAAGGGAGGTTACCGAAAACATCTGGACAGGATTTAACATTGATGATATTGATTTGGACGCTTTCAAAAAAGCGCTAAGTAAAGACAAGAAAAATGTAGGCACAAAACTCGGCCTCATACTGAACAAGGGTTATGGGAAGATTTTCAAGAATATTATGGATGCCGATGATGCTTTCAGCAGTTGGCTGGAAGATTATTTTAAAAACGAAGTAAAATAAATAAAGGGATGATAGTTGATAGTTTAAAAAACATAGATGTTTACCAAAGTCTGTCGGAAGACATTTATGCAGGTCTTCTTTTTCTGCAACAGGTAAAACCGGAAATAGAAGTAGGTGAATATCCGATTAACAATAATGTGAAGGCAATTGTTAGTGAATATGACACAGTGGAAGTATTTGAAAGGGGATACGAAGCGCATAAACATGTGATTGATATTCAATATCCGGTACGGGGTTTGGAAAGAGTGAAGTGGTCACCCATTGAAGGCATGGAGATCAATATTGCTTACGATCCGGTAAAAGACAGAACATTTTTTAAATCACCTTCCCCCCAGGGCACACACGTCGATATTGGTAATGGGATATTCGCAATCATGTTTCCTGAAGACGGGCATAGTCCGCAGCATTATATAACACAGTCTGAACGCATTAAAAAAATAACAATTAAGGTTTCTGTTTGAATATGAATATACCAAAGATTATCGCCTTAGTTCCCATGAAGGGGCATTCTGAAAGGGTAGCAAACAAAAACATAAAACCAATTGCCGGGAAGCCATGTTTTCACTGGATAGTTGAAGCGCTGTCTAAAAGTAAATATGTTAATGAAATTGTCATTAATACAGACTCCGAAGAGATTGCAAAAAGTGCACGGGATAACTTTGAAGTAACAATTCTTGAAAGGCCTGACTTTTTACTGGGTGATATGGTGAGTATTCAACCACTCATTGAATTTGATTTATTGCAAACAGATGGTGAGTTTTATTTGCAGACCCATAGCACAAACCCACTGCTCACAACCGAAACGATCGACAAAGCCATTGAAGCTTTTTTCGCCCAAACCGAACACGATGCCTTATTTACCGTTACACCTTTAAAAACGCGGTTTTACTGGCCCGATGGAAGTGGCATAAATCATGACCCCAAACATTTGATCAGGACACAGGACCTTGAACCGGTATTTGAAGAAAACTCTTGTCTTTACCTGTTTTCGAAAACCACAAATCAAAAAACGAAAAACAGACTGGGCTCAAATCCGATGATGTTTCCAATGGACAGACTGGAAGCAGTTGATATTGATGACATCGAAGATTTTTATTGGGCAGAGTTTCTTTTATTGAGAAAGTTACAAGATGAAGGCAACTGATTTATTATTTTTATCACACCCCTATACTTCGGAAACGCCGTCGTATGGAAACCGGGACATGGTTAAAGTTACAGCCAATTCCTCAATAAGTTCCGGTGAGACGGCAAATTCATCCTGCTGGGTTTTTACCAATAATCACATCGGTACACACATTGATGTGCCATTTCATTTTAGCAATACAGGCAAAAAAGTTATTGATATTCCTGCCAGGGATTGGTTTTTTGAAAAGGTGGCGTTAATCGATCTGCCGTTTAACAAAGCCGGCCTGATAAATGACACTGACATTTCTAAGTTTGATTTGGATTTTGAAATGGAAATGCTGCTTATTCGCACCGGTTATGAAAATTACAGGAGTGCGGACAAATATTGGAACGACAATCCGGGTTTATCACCTGAAATTGCAGAGTATTTGAGAGAACACTTTCCAAAATTAAGATGCATTGGTTTTGATTTTATTTCAATAACCTCATGGAAATACAGGAAGGCAGGAAGAGAAAGTCACAAGGCGTTTCTGGCACCCGTAGGAAATAAAAACCCGATAATGGCAATAGAAGATATGTCGCTTAAAAATGTCACGAAAAATATTCAATGGTTAATAGTGGCTCCAATTATTGTAGAAGATGGTAACGGGGCCCCGGTAACTGTTATTGCTAATCAGGAATAATAAACAAAATCATGTTTAATACTACATTAAAATCAAAACTGAAGAACAATGAGTTGACAATAGGCTCATGGATTACGATTGGCCACCCTTCTGTTATCGAAGTATTAGCAAATGCCGGATTCGACTGGCTGACTATTGACATGGAGCACACAAGCGTTGGTTACTCAACTGCACAAGTACTCATCAGCACAATACAATCAAAGGGAATGGCAGCACTGGTAAGGGTAAGCAAAAATGAAGAAGTAGTCATTAAAAGAGTGATGGATGCCGGGGCAGATGGGGTTATCGTTCCGATGATCAACAATGCAGAAGATGCAAAAAAAGCCGTTGAATATGTGAAATACCCACCGGTAGGAAAAAGGGGGGTTGGCTTGTTCAGGGCACAAAAATATGGTTTGAATGATGGTTTTGAGGATTACAAAAAATGGCTGTCTGATTATGCTGTAATCATTGCACAAATTGAACATATTGATGCAGTAAACAATATTGAAGAAATAATATCTACATCTGGTATTGATGGTGTAATTATTGGCCCTTATGATTTAAGCGGCTCGATGGGAATCCCCGGTAAATTTGATGACCCGAAAGTCAAAACTGCTTTATCACGGTTTGAAAAAGTGTGTAAAGAAAAAAACTTTACCATGGGATTTCACGTAATTGAACCGGATTCAAATCTCTTAAATGAAAAAATAAATTCAGGCTATAATTTTTTAGCATTCAGCACAGATTTTTTGTTTATGGGTAGAAAGGCGAGAACAGAAATTGATAAGTCAAAAAAATAACATGGATAGATTCTACTATTTTTTTGATCTAAATGAAGTATTGATAGACAGGTATCCTGCCAAAATTGCAAATCGCATTTTAGAAATAAATAGTACGGCGAAATTTATCTTTATTTATTCCGAAAAATACAGGTATGATAAACCAAAGAATATTCCAGAAAATAGCAAGGCTTTTTTTATTCCGGATTTATCATTTGAAAAAGTTGAAAAGCTAATTCAAAAATACCCACCAAATTCATTAACAACAATAGCGCAGCGAATTCCCGATATGCTAATGTTAAATATTTTTAATAAAAAAGGGATTCCAACATTTATTGTCCAGCATGGATTATGGTCCGATAAACTTGAGCGGATTTCTTTAATAAAACTATTAAAGAGCAAGTTTTCAAAGTTTATCAAATACGTCAATTATACAAAAGAGATTTGTGCTATAAATAGCTTTCCATTTACAAAGGTATTAAAGGAACTATATCATTTTCTAATTAAAGAGGATATTCAAATTCCTGCTACAAAATACATCAAATCAAATGAATTGCGTGCAAAAACTGTTTTTGCTTTTGATGAAAGTTGGGACGACTATTATATTAACAAGTATGGATATAAAAAGAATCAATTAATCTATATTGGAAATCCTGACTTTTTGGTACTAAAAGATAAATTGGGTGTTGAAAAAGAAGATGCTGCCTGTTACATTTGCCAAACACTGGTTGAAGATGGTCGTTACCTGCCAAATGATTTTAATGATTTTTTAAAGATATTAAAAGAGTTTGTCGTACCATACAAAAAGCTGTATGTAAAACTCCACCCACGTTCCAGGATGAAAAATTTTGAAATTTTGCAAGGTTTAAATAATATTGAGTTCACAAATGATTTTCCTATTTGCACACATTATATTGGCCACTATTCAGCTATGCTTGCAGTTGCCAGACAAACAAGCGAAAATGTTTTAATCTGGACTTTAAAGAACCATTATATGCCAGAGTATTTCAATCAATTTGCATCATGTGTTACAAACAAAGAGAATGAAATTAAGATGTTTCTCAACAATGAGCTGTGCGAAAAACAATTGGTCAATAAATTCAAAAGGTTGAGTGTAGAAGAGCTGAAGAACTTTGATCCAATTGAAAAAATTGCCAGGGGGATAATTGAATTTAAAAAAAAATGACTAAAAAAGTTACAGTTATAGGCGGATCGGGCTTTGTTGGCACCCGGCTAATCAATCTTTTAAAAAGCGACTTTATTGTTCACAATATCGATAAAAACAACAGTGCTTTTTTTCCTGAAATAACCAGCATTTGCGATGTTCGTAATCAGAAGAATTTGTCAGATGTGATCGGATCAACCGATACAGTGATCTTACTGGCAGCCGAACACAGAGATAATGTATCCCCAACTCGTTTGTACTACGATGTAAATGTTGAAGGAACCAGAAATGTGTTGGATGTTATGGCCGGTAAGGGCATAAAAAATATTATTTTCACCAGTTCGGTTGCAGTTTTTGGCTTGAACAAACCCAACCCCGATGAGAATTATCCGGTTGATCCGTTTAACCATTATGGAAAAAGTAAATACCAGGCAGAGGAAATTCTTACTAAATGGCAAAAAGAAGACGCAAACAGGTCTGTTACTATTATTCGTCCAACGGTAATATTTGGGGAAAATAACAGGGGGAATGTGTATAATTTATTAAAGCAAATCGCCTCCGGAAATTTTCAAATGGTTGGAAAAGGGATCAATAAAAAATCAATGGCTTATGTGGGCAATGTAGTTGAGTTTATCAAATACAGCATACACAATTACCAGCCCGGAATTCAGGTATTCAATTATATTGATAAACCAGATATGACCATGAATGAACTGGTAGGACAGGTTGAAAAAAGTTTGTCTAAAAAAATATCGTCAACACGCCTTCCGTACTGGCTGGGCATGCTGGCCGCTTATGGCTTTGATATCCTTTCTGTTTTAACCGGAAAAAAGTTTGCAATTAGTTCGGTAAGGGTTAAGAAGTTTTGTGCAACTACACAATTTGACGCTACGAAAGCCCATTCATCAGGCTTTGTCGCACCCTTTACTTTATCGGAGGGACTGGACAAAACATTACAGCATGAATTCTTGCAAAAACACGACGGTAACAGAATTCTGTTTGAAAGTGAATAATACACAACTAAAATGAATAAAAAAACAGCCCTCATCACCGGCATCACCGGACAGGATGGCGCCTACCTGGCGGAATATTTGATTAAAAAAGGATATCTCGTTCACGGTATCAAACGGCGGTCTTCTTTGTTTAATACAGACCGGATAGACCATTTGTATGAAGACCCGCATGTGGAAAATAAACGCTTAACGCTTCACTATGGCGATTTGACCGATAGCATGAACCTGACCCGGATAATCCAGGAAACCCAGCCGGACGAAATTTATAACCTGGCTGCCATGAGCCATGTGCAGGTGTCGTTCGATACACCCGAATACACTGCCAATGCAGATGGCTTGGGAACTTTGAGAATATTGGAAGCAGTCCGCTTGCTGGGATTAACAAAAAAAACAAAAATATACCAGGCATCTACTTCCGAATTATACGGCATGGTGCAGGAAGTGCCGCAAAACGAGCGCACCCCTTTTTATCCGCGTTCCCCTTACGGCGTGGCCAAAATGTACGCCTACTGGATAACGGTCAATTACCGGGAGGCCTACGGGATGTATGCCTGCAACGGGATTCTTTTTAACCATGAATCGCCCATTCGCGGCGAAACTTTCGTTACCCGAAAAATAACCCGCGCTGTGAGCAGAATAGCTTTGGGCATGCAGGAAAAAGTGTTTTTGGGAAACCTGGGTTCAAAACGTGACTGGGGCCATGCCAAAGACTATATCAAGGGAATGTACCTTATCCTTCAACAGGATGAACCGGAGGATTACGTGCTGGCAACCGGTGTTACAACAGAAATCCGTGAATTCATCCGCATGTCGTTTGCCGAGCTGGGGTTAGAGCTTGTTTTTCATGGGGAAGGGGCAGACGAAAAAGGATACATCGTTGGTATTGATGAAAAAGTATTTATTGAAAAAGCTGGAGCGCAATACCTGGAACAAATC